>JBCCGN010000042.1:0-27407 GCA_039029255.1 Pseudomonadota bacterium
AAGAATAAATAATATTACAGTAAATATGTATATTGAAACGACACGATCCATAGCCAACCTCCGAATAAATTCAGATTTACAAATTCGGCTATATTTTTCAATACCCTAAAAGAGCTGCGCATTTTATCCATAACCGATGCGCAGCCCATTCTTTACAATTAGTTCTTGGCTTTATCAACCAGTGCGTTTGACTTGATCCAAGGCATCATGCCACGGAGCTTCTCACCAACCTCTTCAATCTGGTGTGAATCATTATTGCGGCGTGTGGCCTTGAAGCGCGCTGCTCCGGCGTGCCACTCCTGCATCCACTCCGAGGTAAACCTGCCGGATTGAATGTCTGCCAGGACGCGTTTCATTTCCGCCTTGGTCTCATCGGTCACAATGCGCGGACCGGACTGGTACTCGCCCCATTCGGCAGTGTTGGAGATCGAGTAGTTCATGTTGGCGATGCCGCCTTCATAGATAAGGTCAACGATGAGCTTTACTTCGTGCAGACACTCGAAATACGCCATCTCAGGCGCATAGCCCGCTTCCACCAGCGTTTCAAAGCCAGCACGGATTAATTCAACAAGTCCACCACAGAGGACAACCTGTTCACCGAATAGGTCTGTTTCACATTCTTCACGGAAGTTGGTTTCAATGATGCCCGAACGACCACCACCAACGCCGCATGCGTAAGACAGGCCAAGATCATGGGCGTTCCCGGATGCATCCTGATGTACCGCGATCAGGCAAGGCACGCCACCACCCTTCTGGTATTCACCGCGAACCGTATGTCCCGGACCTTTGGGTGCAACCATCAGCACATCAACACTGTCCTTTGGCTCGATCAGACCGAAATGAACATTGAGCCCGTGCGCAAATGCAATTGCTGCACCGTCACGGATATTTGGCGCAATCTCTGATTTATAGATGCCGGCCTGCAATTCATCAGGTGTTGCCATCATCATTAGGTCCGCCCAGGCGGCACCCTCGGAAACGGTCATGACCGGAAAGCCGTCTGCCTCCGCCTTAAGCGCTGTAGTGGACCCTTCACGAAGCGCCACGCGGACGTTTTCGCAACCCGAATCCTTAAGGTTCATTGCATGGGCACGCCCCTGAGAGCCGTATCCAATAATAAGGACGTTCTTGCCCTTGATGAGATTGAGATCTGCATCTCTATCATAATAAACACGCATGAAATTTACTCCTTGTCACAGTGTCTCTTTGTTTGAACTGTTTCCGCAAAGGATGAGGAAGCGTTTCACCGCCCTTTGCGCAAATTCCTTTATTTCCTTTTCGGTTGGCCTATCGCTGTCACCAAGCAACGCGCGAATTTGCGCATCGGCAACCACAAGTCCGAAAAACAGCCGAAAGGCGTCGTCGCCCTCAACACCAATAAACTGCTCCTTGTTTCCCAGTTCGAAAATCGGCAGCAGACGTTCCTTCATGGCCAGTGGGCCATTTTCAAGCACAATATTCCCGAGGTTGGTTTTGCCATTTCCCGCATGTGCAACCGCCAACCGATTGAGAGCGATTGAAACGTCTCCAGTCAAAACCGTAAGCCAGCTTTCGGCAAAATCGAGAAGTGTCCTGGAGTACACTGCCAGCGTAACCTTCCCCTCTCCCAACTCCGGCATAATCACTTTGGAAGCTTGCCATTTGACCGTCGCAGTCAGGAGTCCATCCCGATCACCATACCAGCGATACAGCGTTTCCTTCGAACAACTGGCTTTTCTGGCAACGGATGCCATCGAGAAGCCATCACCCTCTTCAACCATAAGATCAAGCACGGCCGACAACACTTCCTGCTCACGCACCGACGGCGCGTCAGTCACTGCAGTTCCAACCGGCAAAGATGTTGCATGTTCATTCATGCCTGCGTAGTACCGTACGGTACGGTTCGATGCAAGCGTAAAAGTGCTGCATATTACTACAAAGAGAAATATCTGTTTGCTAAGTCGGAGAGTTTTTGCCTGAGAGAGTGTAAATCTAACCAAAAGAGAATGAACAGGTCCAGGATTGACCGATTTTCGTTGGTAAATTGCAGTCTTTTTTGACTCTCAGGCTTAATCCGTGAGAGGCGTATACCCATCCCGCGTCTTGCCACCGAGTTCGCTCGAAACATGCGTCCTGTCCATTGCAGCGAACTGCTGAAAACGCCAAACCGCAAACATGTTGAGCACAACCATGATGATCAGGCCCCAACGAACGATTGTCATGATATGCGATGGAATGCCATGCGCAGCACGTTCAGAACCCGCATTGATGCGTTGATAAACGGTTTTCGGCTGCGGTTTGACAGCTTGCTGTGCAGGACCTGTTGCGCGGTTCCGTTTTCCGAACACCGGCTGACCATCAGTTTCGCCATAATTATTGGCAGAATACGCAGCACGGAAATCAGAGAAGGTTTTGAGCGAACCCATTGCCTGATCCGGTAGAATTGCCATCGCTCCAGTGTGTTTGCGCAAAGTGGCAATCCGTTCTGAAATCGTTGGATGGGTGGCAAATTCCCCCATCGCCGCCCCGTCAATCATCATGGCCTCCACCATTGGGTCAAGATCCTCGATTGTGCTCCGGCCTTCAATTTTCATGAGAGCGGAAATCAACGCTCCAGGATTGTGCGTCAGGCGGACCGCCTCTGCATCGGCGACGAACTCGCGCGAAGATGCTATGACCAACCGCGATATCTTTCCTATGGATGTTCCCAAATGCATCAGGAAATTCACAAGTGCAGTAAGCATCAGGAATATGAAAATCAGGAAAGGTAATATGATAAAGATCAGAAAACGCTTACCGCTTTTAACCCTGAAAACATTCAGTTTTTCAAGAATTTTGATGCAGTAGACCGCAACATTTGCAAACGCGATTAAACGAATATCGCCATTTTTTATGTGCACCAGCTCATGCGCAATGACTGCTTCTAGTTCGTCATCGTTGAGTGCATTAATCAGACCACGGGTTACAACCAATTTTGCAGAATTCTCACTCCAGCCGCATACAAATGCATTGCGTGCCTCGGTTTCGATCAACGCGAGATCCGGTGACGAAATCCCGGCTGTAATTGAAAGCGGTTCGACAAGCCTGTTGAGGCGCTGCAGATCCTGCCCTCTCGCGTCATCAAATCCAAGTTCATCACGTATGGAATTGATGTGTAGGTAAAAATTCATGCCAAAGTAGACAGCTCCGAAGACAAATACCGGAAACATGTAAACCTTGGCGTATCCGACCGGATTGATGAAATACAAGTTCTGCGTGTCGAAAAACATCAGGTATGGTGTCAGAATGACAGCGCAGATAATCTGGAAAGCAACAGCAAAACCGGAAAACACCCAAAGAGAGCGCAGGTTGTTCTGGGCGACATGACCATAAAGGCCATTTACCTTAAGCATCATCAGCCCCTCTCAGACCGTTTCAACGGTGTCAGATTTCAACAGTAACCGGCTCATCCATCAGCAGTTTTTCTGTACCAAGGCTGAAATGGTCGCGTCGGCCAACGCGGGCTTTTGAAGCGACGATGTTCGCTGGGAACTGCCGAATTGTGGAGTTAAATTCCTCAACCGTGACATTGTAGAAACGCCTGGAAGCAGTGATCCTGTTTTCAACTTCAACCAGTTCATGACGGAATTTCTGGAAATGTTCTGATGCACGAAGTTGCGGATTTGACTCAGCCGCATTCACGATGGCTGCTATGTTTTCACCCAGCTTTTCTTCTGCGTTGAGCCGGATTTTCGGGCTCAATGCCTGTATCGCCTTTTCGCGCATGTCCATCAGGCGGTCGAAAGTTTCCTTTTCGAAGTCTATTGAACCCTTGACGAGTTTCATCAGGCCAGGGAGCAGCGTGTGTCGGTGCTTCAAAAGAACATCAATGTCTGCATACGCAGTGTTGCAACGTTCATCCAGCGCCATAACGCGGTTGTAGTTCGCGTAAAGCACATAAAAAACAAATCCAAACACAAAAAGGACCGCCAAAGCCCCGATCAAAATATATTCCATCTTAGCCTCCACCTCGGATCAGCGGACACTTTAATTGTTCAGATTTAAATTGAAGATAACCCGAAGGGTAAACAGCAGGTAAAATTTATGCCCCCAACATGATGATAAATTTCAGCCAATGTTAAAGAATTTTGTTTATCGAAACTGAGTGAAGCCAAATTGCAATTTGAAAGGTTGGGACGACATGGCAGAGTCAGTTTTTGCAAGGATAAAGCGCCTTGTTTCAGGCAGTGTTGAAGATATGGTGGATGGCATGGAGCGCAATGGTGGCGCAACTGTCATGCGGGAAGCGATCCGTGAGATTGACCGTGTTGAAGATGAAGTCAAATCCCAACGGGACGAAGCGACAGCAAAGCGTTTGCAGGCCGTAAGACAGCAGCAACTCTACCGTGAGAAACTCGAAGAGTTGGTCGAAAAGGCACAATACGCCATGAATGAAGGCCGGGAAGATCTCGCAGAGGCTGCATTGCAACGGCAGATGGATTTCGAGGCTCAGATCGCAAACCTTAGCGAGACCGAGACCCGTACCCTGGAACAGGAACGCCATTATGAAGAGGCTTTCGCTTCCCTCGAAATGCGCAAAGCCTTGCTTCAGGAGGAATTGCAACACTATGAATCAGCTCGCGTAGAGGCTGGCATTGCCGACGGCTCCGGGCCTGCATCCGGACAAGAAAACCTACGCCGCGTAGAACGCGCTGAAGCCGCATTCAAGCGGGCAATGGATGGTGCCGGCGGGAAGAGCATGACCACGGACGCCGCCAACGCATCCAAGGTTGCGGAGATTGACGCCATGCAGCGCCAGGAAGAAATCCGCCAGCGCATGGATCAGTTGCGCCAGCGCAAATCCGGTTAAAACCGCATATTAATCGCTGATGCCAGCTGTGTTATACAAAACTGGTACTGGCATCAGCGGGAAACCGGTCAAATCAGTGCGAAAACGTGACAAAAGTCAACGAAATCACACCGGTAATGCGAAGGTGATCGGTAATATCCGGAATTGCATTGAAGCCGTTAACCACGTGGGATAACATCTACATGGGCGAGTTGAAACGAATCATCCGGGGGTCCGAATGCGTACAGTCTTGGCTTTGCTATCTTCAGTGGCGATCACGCTGGGTGCCGCCACAGCATCAAATTCGGCAGAAAACGATCCGCTTCACATCATAGTTTCGCTCAAAGAACAGCATATGAAAGTGTTTCGCGGAACAGACCTGGTCAGCGAGTCAAAAATTTCCTCCGGCAAAAACGGCCACGCAACACCAACCGGTGTTTTTTCAGTTCTTCAGAAAAACCGGCATCACCGGTCCAACATTTACAGCAATGCCCCAATGCCTTTCATGCAAAGGCTGACCTGGTCGGGCATTGCCTTACATGCATCCAACAATGTTCCCAATCGTCCTGCTTCGCACGGGTGCGTTCGCATGCCTTATGCTTTCGCCAGGGAACTGTTCAAGATGAAAACCCGTGGCACCCATGTCATCGTTGAGGATGAGCCACGGGAACCGCAGGTAATTGAAAGCCGGTTCCTGTTACAGCCTGAAAAAATTCACAAGGTTTCGCGCAAACATGACACCTGGATCAATGAACGGATAAGACATGAAAACCGGGACATGGTGGACCCTAACACGCGTTATGCCAGCCGGATTCTGATTACCCGACGCACCTATAAGGAAGACCTGTTCGACGCACAGCGCTTGTTGAACAAACTTGATTTCAACGCCGGTGATGTGGATGGCATAATGGGTCCCTCTACCTGGGGTGCGATTGTGCGTTTTCAGGAAGCCGCCAATCTGAAACCAGACGGCAAGATCGACAATACCCTGCTCGAAGTTCTGTACCGCTATGCTCAGGAGACCAGACCCAAAAACGGACGCATCTTGGTGCGCCAGCACCACAAAACGATTTTCGAAGACGAAGTTGCCATCACCGAACCGGAAAAACCGTTGGGATCGCATCTCCTTACAGCCACAAACTTTGATGCTGAAAAATCCGATACAGACTGGCTGTTTGTGAGCCTCAACGACCGGGTGCATCGGGACATCAACTTGCGGAGTGGCGATGCCATCGATCCGACTTCCGCACGCCGCTCTATCCATGACAGCCTGACGCGGATTGAAATGGACAAAAGAGTCCGAAGACAGATTTCACGTCTTTTGACGCCCGGCTCATCAATCGCAATATCCGACAATGGTCTGAGCATTGAAACCGGTAACAAAGGTACAGACTTCATCGTCCTCACAAAGCCGGAAAGCCAAAACCAGGCACTAGCCCAAATCACGGACTAGAAGGGAACCACTCCTTTTATTGTGCATGCTCTTCGGAAAACCAGTCTTCGAGCTCCAGACCAAACCTGCTGACCCGCAAATTGTAGTCGTGGAAAAACCCGGCAACAATGATGATTTCGAGTAGCTCATCATCGCTGAATTCGTTATTCCGCATTTTATCAACGGGTGCAGAACTCTGATCCTGAGACAATGCGAACGAGATCATGTCGCGCAGCCGATCAGGCAATTCGGGAGACTGCGGTTCGTCCTCTATTCTCGTTGCAGTGTCAATATCTCCCCCGGCGCTCACAAACATGGCCTTGTGGTGCTCCAGGCAATAGTGGCAATCATTTCGCTTGGAAACCGCAATTGCAATTGCTTCTTTTTCCATTCGCGTCAAATTCCGCTCTGCAAGCATGATCGTGAAATAGCGCTGTTCTTCAACCTTCAAAAGTTCTGGCCAGGTACTTATAATCCTGCTTGTCTCGTATATTCCGCCTACAGCGGCACGCGAAGACCGATAGGAATCAGCAACGATTCCTGATGCCTCTTCTTCAGAAACAGTTTTGATGTATGGCATATTCGGCATTCCCATGTTCATGAGGCAGACTGTATCGCAAACAAAAAAGCCGCAGGTCACCCTGCGGCTTCTCAATACAAATAAGGTACTAAACTTAGCTGCCTGAGCCGATCCAGCCTTTCCAGGTGGACTCGTTTTCATCCAGCCACTTGGCTACAACATCATCCATATCTTCACCACCCACATCGATTGCGTGAATCAGCGGGGCCTGTTCTTCGTTTGAAAGCCTGAAGTTCGTCAGAAGTTTCAGCATTTCCGGATTTTCTTCAACGAATTTCGGGTTGGCATAGTTGAATGTGATATCCTCAGCCCAACCAGTACCAGGCCACTTGTCAGCTGAATGTGCAGGAAGCTCAAGTCTGACAAGATCAAGCGCTGCATGGATCCAGTGTGGCTCCCACGCATATGCGATGAAAGGCTCTTTGCGCTTGTAGGCTGCAGTCATCTCAGCCCAGTGCGCAGCTTCAGACCCCAGTTCCACAGCCGTATAGTTGAGGCCGAGAATTTCCATGCGCTTATTGTCTTCACATTGCCAAGAAGCTGCCGGGCATCCGAGCAATCTACCTTTGTCTCCGGATTCAAGCGTCTTGAACAGGTCTGCATACTTGTTCATCTCATTCCAGGACTTCAGGTCCGGCGCCTTGGCATCCGCACCTTCGACGAGATAGCGGGGCACATAATAGCTGGATACGCCGATCACACCTGAATCAGCGATCTTCAGCATTGAGCCGTCACCGCCAAATTCTGTAACGTATTTCTGAATGGTTGTTGAATAGGAAGGCCAAAGCTCGCAACCGTAATCAAGGTCGCCGGCACGGATCGCTTCGTCACGCCCGGGTCCTGATGGCATGGTGATCCGCTTAACCTTGTATCCGAGCTCATTCTCGGCAATCTGATGAACGATCTCGCACATCACGGCTCCGCCGGTCCAGTCGTTGACAGCAGACTTGAGAATGCCGCCGGCTGCCGCAGACGAGACGCCCGCAATCGAAACACCCAGAGCGAGTGCCCCGGCGCCTGCCACCGAAGTTATAGTTTTCTGAATTGTCATATTTTCCTCTCCCTTTTTTATACCAGCCTGACGAGATTATCCCGTTTCTTCCAAGCTTTACTCAATTTTAATCACCAGAATCGCCATTTGTCGATTCACATTGTGAAAATATAGATTACAACCCGAGAGCCCTTCTCTGATTTCTGGTCCATCCCTGGGTGAGCCTGTCCAGCATGATTGTCAGGAGTACGATGCCTATCCCTGCTGCAAGACCCCTGCCAAGATTGGCAACGTTCATCGCATGATAAACCTCTTTACCAAGCCCCTCTCCTGCCACCAGCGGTGTTATTGCCTGCATTGCAAGTGCCATGACCACTGCCTGATTGAGACCAAGCATGATCGATGGTGATGCCATCGGCAGCTTGACCTTGAACAGCGTTTGTAAAGTGGTCGAACCATAAGAGTTTGAGACCTCATCAATTTCCGCTGGCAATTGCCTCAAGCCAAGAGTTGTTAGTCGAATAACCGGCGGAATCGCATAAATGACCGTAGCGATCACCGCCGTGGTTTTGTTGCCGCCAAAGAAAAACAGCGCCGGTATCAGATAGACAAATGCGGGAAGGGTCTGCATTGCATCCAGAATTGGCCTGAGGATCGAATCCACCACCCGCGAATACGCAGCGAGTATGCCAAGCGGCACGCCAAGCACCATGCAGATGATCACGGAAACAGAAGTTCCCGCCAATGTGAAGACGGATATTTCCCAAAGGCCTGCTGCAGCCAGGAAAAACAGAAACAGGATTGTGGTGAGCGCAAATTGCCAACTTACCGATACCAGCACAATCAACCCGAGTGCTGCCATTACATACCACCAGGGCAGTCCGACTAGGAATGAATCAAGAGGATCAAGCAGATACAGGAATATGAAGGTACGGATGAATTTGGTGACGGCAACGAAATATGGGTTTATCGTTAGCCAGTCGATTGCAAAGTCGACCGGTTCGCGAATGGACAACTCCAGGGCACGCGGATAAGTGCTCATCCATTTCACTTCAGGACCAATAAAATAGACTAAAGCCAGTATCAGGGAACCGACGAGCAAAAACGGCCTGTCAATTATCAGTTCGGATGCGCGCGTAGATACTGGCTTGACCAGCTTCGAAAACCCCTGAGCGATCAGGAAACCTGCATTCCCCACACCGTTCCAGATGATGCCAATTGGCCTTTCGATCGCGCAGGCCACCGGGCTTTCATCCCAGGATTGGGGCAGCAGGTGAAATTCCGGCCCGTCACCAACATGTCCGGCACTGGCATTGACTCCGGTGACCGCGTAACTGAGGCGATCAAAAATGATTGCCATGAACACGATCGCAATCCCGCCTTCAAATGCCCAGCCGACTTTAAGCTTTGTCAAAGCCTTCCAGACTTCCCCTCCCAATCCGCTATAGCCAATGAATACTGCAAGGACGGCAAGACCAAGAGCCATCATGATCGTCTGGTTCACACCAAGCATGATCGAAGGCAGTGCTTGCGGCAGCTTCACTTTCAGCAGCATCTGAATCCGGTTTGAACCAAAACTCTGGGCAGCTTCAACCATGGTTGAAGGCACCTGCCGAATACCCAGGCTCGTCAGCCGTACGACCGGTGGCATCGCATAAATGATGATTGCAAGCGCCGCAGAACTTGCACCAATGCCGAAGAAGAAGATTGCAGGGATCAGGTATACGAAGGCAGGCATGGTCTGCATCGTATCAAGAATGGGCTTCATGAATGCCTCGAACCGGTCGCTCTGAGAAGCAACCACGCCCAGAGCGATTCCGATCACAACACAGAAAACAACGGAAACGACCATCAGGCTGACCGTCGACATGGCCTCGTACCACATGTCCACCATACCCCAGAACATTACGCCCACAAGCGCCAACAGTCCCAGCCGCAACCCCCCGTAAGCCAGTGACGGCAAGAGAAAACCGAGCAAGACGAAAAGCCAGGGCAGTTCCCAGAGCAACTCCTCCAGCCAGTCCAGCGGAACCCTTATGCCATCGGAGATTGCCCGTGTGACCCACTTTATGTTTTGCTCCATCCACCTTTGGGCCTCGTTGACAGTTTCAACAAACGGAAAGCTGTCAATGATCTCCTGCGGGAATTTCACCGTGTTTGCTGTAATCTGATAAACAAGAAGAGACAGGATTAAGCCGAACGCGGACCATGCCAGAATACTGAAGTCATGCCCCCGGTAAGTAAAAAGCTTGCGCGCTTGTGCGGCAGTTTCAGCCATTGTCATCCGTCATGTACCTCCCAAAGTCAGAGAATGTTATTGCCATCGCGGAAAATTAACAAGGACCGCAAATGTCAATTTCGGTTGAAAGGTCAGCCGCTTCCGGTTGCATCGAACCAATACCTGTAGTTTTATGGTATCCTTGAGGCATAGGGAATGCTGGCTGTGGTGTGACCAGTACAGATTTATTTCTGTAGCGATCGAGCCACCTGGGGAGAGGGAAATCATGGCAACAGAGCCAAAAATCGTCTGCAATAACATATGGAAGGTTTTCGGTCCCAATCCGGAAAGGACCTTGCGCAACATGGACCGCTCCTTGTCCAGGTCAAAAATTCAGGAAACGACCGGTCATGTGGTGGCGGTGAAAGATGTTTCCTTCAAGGTTGAGGAAGGTGAAACCTTTGTTGTTATGGGGCTTTCGGGTTCCGGAAAATCAACTTTGGTACGCTGCCTGTCACGCTTGATTGATCCTACAGAAGGCCAGGTCCTGATAGACAGCGATGACATAACAAAAGTTTCCCACTCTGAACTCAAGGATTTGCGCCGCAACAAGATGGCCATGGTGTTCCAGCATTTCGGACTTTTCCCGCATCGCAAGGTGATCGACAACGTCGCCTACGGACTCGAGGTGCGTGGAGAAGGACGTGAGCAACGGTATGAAAAGGCGATGGAAACCATCAATCTGGTTGGCCTGGACGGATGGGCGGACAATTATCCTCGCGAACTTTCAGGTGGCATGCAGCAACGGGTGGGACTTGCCCGCGCTATGGCCGTTGATCCTGAAATTCTCCTGTTTGACGAGCCGTTTTCCGCGCTTGATCCGTTGATCCGAAGGGAAATGCAGGATGAACTCCTGGACCTGCAAGCCAGGCTCAAAAAGACCATGGTATTCATCACACACGACTTTCTCGAAGCGATTAAAATGGGCGATCATATTATGATCATGAAGGACGGAGCAATTTCCCAGATGGGAACTCCGGAGGAAATCGTTGCCAATCCTGTAGACAAATATGTCGCTGACTTTACCGAGGACGTACCTCGCTACAAGGTTCTGTCTGCAGGCAAGGTTATGCGGCCAACAAAACGCAAGACCGTAAAGAAAGGACAACAATCCGTTCTCGAGACCGACAAGATAGACAGCCTTATCGATCTGGTAACCGAAACGGACGATGCCTTGCCAGTTGTAGATGCAAATGGCACACTGAAGGGTGAAATTGACCGCGCAATAATCATGAAGTCCATGAACTCCAAAATCTGAGACGACAGCATTAAATCAACGCAAGGAGACGGCCATGCTGGATAGCCCCAACAAGTTGAGTGTTTATGAAAAACCCCTGGTTGCGGAACCGGAACAGTCCTACACGTTACCTTCCTACCTTTATACCGATCCGGCTGTGTATGAGATCGAGAAAGAACGCATCTTTTACCGCACATGGCAGTACATTGCCCACAAGAGTTTTTTTGAAAAGCCGGGTGACTATGTAACCGCCCAGATTTGCGATCAGAACATCTTTGTAATGATGGGCAAGGATGGCGAACTCCGTGCATTTTACAACGTCTGTCAGCATCGCGCGCACGAACTGCTACCCGCCGGAACCGGCAATGTACGCAGCGTAATCGTATGTCCTTATCATGCATGGACCTTTGAGCGTGAAGGCAAGTTACGCGGCGCCCCGCGGTCCCATCTGCGTCCGGGTTTCAACAAGGAAGACTACTCGTTGAAACCGGTAAGGCTCGAGATGTTTCTCGACTGTGCATTCATCAACATGGATCCGGATGCGGTTTCACTGAAAGAACAGGCGGGCGACCTGGAAGCAGACATACGGGAAAAAATCCCCTATTTGGACAAGCTGAAATCACCCGTCGAGGGTGGGCTTGGCGAAACCCGCATCAAGGCAGGCTGGAAGGTTGTGGTCGACAATTATGTGGAATGTTACCACTGCGATCATGCCCATCCGGATTTCGCAGACCTGATCTGTATGGATACTTACAAACATGACACGTTTGGCCTGTGGGCACGGCAACTGGGCGTGGATATCAAACCGGACAACTCGGCCTACAAGTTGAGCGAAGCGGAACCTTACATGCAGTCCGCCTTCTGGTTTCTTTGGCCCAACACCACTTTCAACACATTGCCGGGCACGGAGGAATTGAACATTTCAACAGTTCGGCCAACCGGGCTGGAGGAATGTGATTTCGGCGGCCACTCACTTTCGGTCTCCGGCATCTGGAACAAGGAGCGGGCTGATTACACTGCTGATGTTCTGGTTCCGGAAGACATCGGACTTTGCGAAAGCGTACAACGCGGACTGAAATCAAAAGGTTACAGTCAGGGACCCATGATCGTTGATCCTGATCGCACCGGACGCGGCGAACATGCCATCCATCATTTTCACCGTTTGGTGCAGAAAGCCCTTTCTTGAGTGGCAGAACTGCAATAATCACAGGCGGCTTGACCGGAATTGGCCTGGCATCCGCCGTGGCATTACAGAATGCAGGGCATAACGTTGCCGTTGGTTCGCGACGCGGCACCGATGATCCTGAAACCGCAGACATTGCACACAACGAACTTGGCTGCGGAGCCTGGATAGGCAAACTTGATGTCGCCAATGATGACTCGATTGCAGCCTTTGTCGGTGAAACGGAAAAACGCTTCGGCAGACCCACCATATTGGTGAACTCCCATGGCGTTTATCAGGAAGCTGAAATTTCCGGCCACCCGGATGACGCCTGGTTTGACCAGATTGATATCAACCTGAACGGGGTGTTTCGAATGATCCGCGCAGTGTTCCCTGGAATGATTGAGGAACATCACGGTCGCATCGTCAACATCTCTTCAACCGCCGGCCATGTGGGCGCTGCAAAATATGCAGCCTACTGCGCCTCGAAGGCTGGAGTCATAGGCCTGAGCAAGGCGGTGGCAGTCGAAGGCGCACCACACAATATTACCTGTGTTTCTGTAAGCCCAACCTGGATCGACACGCCAATGATGGAAAGGGCCACGCTACGCCACGCAAAGGCAAAGGAAATCACGCCCACCGAGGCCCGGACAAACCTCGAAAGCTCGAACCCGCAGGGCAGACTGGTTCAACCGGGCGAGATCGGTGAACTGGTTGCGTTCTGCTGCTCAGACGCCTCCCCTGCACTCACCAATGAGGATATTCAAGTCAATGCAGGAGCGCTTTGGTAATGGGATATAAAACATTCAAGCTTTCCGATGGTGTCTCTTTCATTCACGAGACCGGTGTCGCCAACTTCATGCGATGCAACATCTGGCACGTAAAGGGCCGCGACTTTGATCTGGTAATTGACACCGGAATGGGGCTCGACCCGCTGAAAGAATGGGTGATGCGCGAAACGGATCGCCCGATCAAGGCGATCGTCACCCACAGTCACTTTGACCATTCAGGCTGTCTTCACGAATTTGATGAACGTTTGGGTCACAAGGCGGAAGCCGAAATTCTTGCCAATCCCAGCAACGGGAAAATGGTCTATGATGGTGCCTGGACGCGCATCGACATTGTTGATCCAAAACAGCATCCGGATTTTTCGCCGGAAACCTATTCTGTCAAAGCCGCACCCCTGACCGGGTATCTGGATGAAGGCGATGTGGTTGATCTGGGCGACAAAGCCTTTCAAATTCTGCATCTGCCCGGCCATTCGCCCGGCTCCATCGGCCTTTGGGATACAAAGACAAAAACCCTGTTTTCCGGAGATGCCCTTTATGACGGGGAACTGCTGGACGAACTTTATCACTCAGACAAGGACGATTACGTTCACACACTCCGCCGTATTGAATCGCTTGGAGCAGAAATCTTTCATGCCGGGCATTTTCCCTCGTTCGGCAGAAAACGGATGAAAGAACTGATCGACAGCTACTTCTCCGGCAACAACACTTTCGGTGATATAGAGGAATGGTTCGAAACGAACAAACACCGACTGAAAGACATTTTCGCAGATCAGAACTGGGGAAGATCAGTGGTTCCGATATGCAGTTGAGTGAACCGTTTGAGGCCAAGTTCGATCTTGGTCGATAATTGACAGGAAAATGCTTCCGGCCCAGAGCGGACATTGAGGCTACATTGATCCAATGTCGAGAGTGCCGACAAACCGGCCCATCCAATAACGTCGGTCACGCGATTCCATCAACAATGACCAGATTTGTAGATGCGGCTTGATGGCGAATTTTTGCGAGCTCTACGTAATCTGGATCGTTGTGCCAGGCCCTGGCATTTTCTACTGAAGGGAACCGCATGATGACTGTCCGTGGCTTGGCCCATGACCCTTCAAGGATTTCCGTTTCAGCGCGCGACGTCGCTAGTAGCTCTCCACCGTGTCTCTGAAAACTTGGCATGAAGCCATCAAGATAGGCTTGGTATGCCTCAGCATCATGTATGTTGAGTTGTCCAATTAATAGGCTGGCATGAGTTTCTCCCTCTTGTTGTGGTGCGTCAGGTTATCCTAATAGCAAAGGACAACAGCGCCAAATACATCTTTTCGCGAGTCTGCTCTTGGCTCTGAGCAGTTTTGCAATGGACACTGTCCTGCTTGAAGTCCTTAACCCGATAGCGTTTGTTGTGGCACATGAACGCTTGGAATACGAAAGGAGTTTTTATGAGTGCATATATTTTGGTTGATACGAAAATAAACAATCCTGAAGAATATGAGGAATACAAGAGATTGGCCAAACCAATTGCCGAAAAGTTTGGTGGCATTTATCGAACTCGAGGTGGTGATATGGAGATCATGGAAAGCGATCTATGGTCGCCAACGCGAATTGTTATTGTCGAATTTCCAGATATGGAAACTGCAGTGCGTTTTGCAAACAGTGAAGAGTACGCCCCCATAAAAGCAATTCGTCATGCCAATGCCGAGTGTACTTTGGTCATTGTTAACGGTGTTTGACGCACATAATTCCGTTGTCGTTAAGTAAATGCGAAAATTATCAGCCCTGTAATGCGACCAGCGTATTCAATAGATGGCGAAGGTATCCTATATTTTGGCATGAGAAAATTATCGTGAAACACTCCATCGGATGAATTGTGTTGTCAATTGCACTCAACTCAATGTTCATATCCGTCAGCTGTGTACTATTCTAGCGGTCAATCAGCAAATTTGCTATATTGATGAAACATCTCACGCCACCAGCGTCCGAGGAAAAAGACTATGAAAAGGCAGGTCATTCATACGGCCACAGATTTGGTGGAGGCAACATATAGACCCGAACTAAATGCAGTCTATGTGAAATGGTTCAGTGAGTATGATGAAGGAACTCGTGTTAGAGATGCCGTATATGCTGCGTTGGATTTCGTTCGTGCCAACGAGATACAGCATTGGGTAGTGGATGTGACCACGTCTCCCGATGGCCTTTCCGATGACGACTATGATTGGGTTAGCGGCGATGATTTTCAATCGGCTATTGAAAATTCGCCGTTGCGAAAGTTCGTGTTGCTCCCGCCGTTGCCAGAATCTGGTCAGGATGATGCCTGGGTGGCCGATTGGGAAGCCAATACACTTGCTAAATTTGGTAACGGTATACGTGCAAAAGTGTGCAACACCATCGAGGAAGTGAAAGCATTTCTTGCCACGTGAATTCTGTCTTGGGGCAAGAGCAGACAAAAGGGAATTTCGCCACTATAGTTTTAACATGAGCACAAACGCGACCATTCCATATCTGTCTGATAACGTATTGTCGAACCTTGGAATTACAACAGCAGATGTCATTAGCACTATAGAATCATTCATAGCTGGAAGTGCCAATGGAACCGTATGGAGCGCACCGAAGGCGGTCATATTACCACCTGATGGTCGCTATATGATGGCAGCTCTTGCTGCAGCGGATAATCCCGCGCTACTAACTGTCAAGACAGTCGTGCTTAATCCACGAAATCCAGACCATGGTCTTCCACAGATCAATGGCCTTGTAACGATGTTGGACAGCGAGACCGGATTGCCTGTTGCCATAATTGATGGCAACTGGATTACGGCTGTGCGAACTGCCGGACTAAGCGCCGTTGCAGCAAAACATATGGCAAATCCGGACTCATCTATCGCAGCGTTCGTTGGATGTGGGGTTCAGGCAAGAAGTCATTTGCAGGCGTTTGCCGATATTTTTCCATTGCGTGAGATTAAGATCTACGGCCGAGGTCAGGAAAATATAGACAATATGTGCCATTTTGCTGGTCAACTTGGTTTGTCCTCACAAGTATATCAATCCGGTGAGGAAGCTATCACGAATTCTGACTTGGTCGTGTCTTCCGTAACGGCGACCGGAAACTTTGAACCTTTTTTGGACGCAAGCATTTTGTCACCGGGTTGTTTTGCGGCCATCACTGATCTCGCAGTTCCGTGGCACAAAAACAGTTTTGCAGCATTTGATCAGATCACTATTGATGATATGGAACAGGAGGCTACTTTGCCTAATAAGCTTGCCAATCCAACACATGTAACTGGTGATTTGTCTGAACTGGTTTTAGGCAATTTCAAAGGGCGCAACAAATCCGAAGAGCGCACGGCATTTATCTTCCGCGGTCATGCGCTGGGTGACCTTGCTTTGTCCGCACTTGCTTATCAACGGTTCATTGAAAACTAAACGATACTCTGTGAAGGCGCTATGTCCGCTTTTTAGTGGCAGTATGATATTGCCCAAGATTCTTCAAAGTCCACATTCCCCCAAAAGTGACTTTTACGCCATCAAAAGTTTAGGTAACTCTGCCCGCCCTAAACTCCCAATTCCTTCGCAGTCCGCCTGATTCCTTCTTCAAGGATGTCGAACATTTCATCGACCTGTTCCCGGGTGATGACTAGCGGTGGTGAGAAGACACACATGTTGATGAGAGGCCGGACGATCAGCCCCATTTCCTGACAATGCTCATCAATCAGACCGCCGATTTCCCTGTCTTTGTCCAATTGTGCATCCGCACTTTCAGGCAGCGAGCATTCGACACATCCCATCAGCCCCTCGCCTCGCGTGTCAACAACCAGAGGCAGGTCTGCAAGCGCATGCAACCGCTTCTGGAAGTGAGGCGTCAGTTCCCGCACATGCTCCAGAATTTTCTCGTCTTCGATGATCTCGATGTTCTTGAGCGCAGCTGCTGCACTGACCGGATGTCCGGAATAGGTGAAGCCGTTTGAAAAAGTCGCACCCTTGGAACTGTCACCCGTGACATCACTGTAAATCCGGTCGGAGATTACGCAGGCACCCATCGGCACGTAACCGGAAGTCAGGCCTTTCGCACAGGTGATAATGTCCGGTTCAATGTCGAACTGTTCTTTCGATGCAAACCAGTATCCGAGCCTTCCAAACGCCGTCACCACTTCATCCGATATGTACAGCACATCATGCCTGCGGCAGACTTCGAGACAGCGCTTGTGGTAGCCTTTTGGAGGCACGATTACGCCACCGGAAGCAAGAATGGGTTCGGCAATAAATGCTGCTACCTTGTCACTGCCCAGTTCCTGGATGGCGTTCTCAAGATCCGCAACTTTTTCCTCCAGAAAATCCTCAACCGTCTGTCCTTCTATGCGGACGAACGGATTGACGTTTGGCAGGAAATGGACGAGCCGCTGCTCCTGATCAAGCCAACCCTTGTCCCGCTCCTTGCCGCTCACTGTCGCCGAAAGATACGTACTGCCGTGGTATGCCTTCTGGCGGGAGATGATGATCTTCTTGTCCGGCTTTCCCAGAATGTTGTTTCTGAAATGGGTGAACCGGATGGCACTGTCGACAGCCGTCGAGCCCCCGGTTGTAAAAAACACATTGTTCAGATCGCCGGGCGCGCGTTTGGCGATTTCTCCCGCCAGGATTGAAGCAGGTGAGCTGGAAAGCGTAAACGGCGAGAAATACGGCAGTCGCCTCACCTGATCAGCAATGGCCTCAACCATGTCTTCCCGGCCATAACCCACCTGTACCGCCCACATGCCGCCGGGCGCATCAAGATACCGTTTGCCGTTTTCATCATATATGTAAACGCCCTCGCCCTTCTCGGCGAACGTGCGTCGGTACTCACCGGCACTTTCCATCCCTTCCCAGGGATGCACAAAGTGCTCCTGGTCCAGCGTTACAATTTCTTCGAAATTATTGTGAAGCTTATCCATGCGCGCACGCTAGCATACTGTATATGGGAGGGAAGCGAAATTTTGGAATTGTGTGGGAAAATGAATGGTACGGTTGGGTGGATTCGAACCACCGACCTCTAGAGCCACAATCTAGCGCTCTAACCAACTGAGCTACAACCGCACGGCCTCTTTCAGAGTTCGATTGCAATACGGGCATCAAAAGATATTTGCAAGGAAAACTTGGCTGACCGCGCACTTTTTGGATGCATTCATGATCAATCGGTAGCTTTCGACATTAACCCTTAATTCAACGAATCGCCACTGAGGCAGGTTCTTTTCTGGACCAATCCCGCTGCGAACGATATTAACACTTTGTTGAGCATGAATGTTTCGCAGAATCAAAGCTCAAAGCCATTGTGAGATAAAGATAATATGGGCAGGAAAACCCTACGCACATATATGAAAATCACCGCACATCCGAAAGTGCGGAGCCGGCTGCTTTCAAGTCAGCCAGTGGTGATATTCTCACGCGATCTCGAGAAAATTGTCTGGGCCAATCGGGCCGGAGCCGACCTCTTCGGCAATTCCAAGGTTGCCAAGCTGATATCGATGCAGCTTCCTTCCGACAATCCGGTTTTGCGCCAGCTCAAACATGCCATCAGCCAGATGGGCAGCCTGAACCGGATCACAAGGGGAATTCGGCTTGGAAAAACCCTGCGATCAGAAATGCTGCAATTTGAAATTCACAAGTTGAAGCTGCCTAGTGGTGAGACAGGCTACAAGGTCACGCACCTTGAAGATCAAGATGTGTCCCTGTCCAAAAAACAAATCGGAAAGGCCGCGATAAAATCACTGCGCGGCTTGGCGAACGCAGCGGCAATCCTGGATGGTACAGGTGACACAATTTTCGCCTCTGCCGACTTCAAAAAAGCGGGGCTGAAAAGGAAGAAGCTGCGGCGCATGCTGCGACAGTTAAAGTCTGACGATGGACGGATGATCAAACAATCTGTCCGCAGCAATCGCGGAACAACCCTTCAACTCGGCCTCATAGAATTATCAGACGATCAAGATCGCGTCCTGGCAATTGTCACCAGAGCCAGAAAAACAAAGTCGAGCAACACTGTTTCCAACTCAAAAGATGTACAAGCGGCGATCCCAGTAGAGAATATCGAACTACCCGAGACAACAATTGATGCCCCCGATACCGAAGCATCAGACCCAGTGTCGGAAACAGCGGAATCCGTACTCGAAGAGCGCGTAGAAAAGGCAGAAGATCAAGACAGCCTCACGATACATCCCGAAACCGGTGAAGAAGAACCCACCGACGAAGTACGTGAGGAAATCGAGGAATCCGGTGCAGGCGTCGCTTCCGCTGAATCTTCAGAGGATACCTCGCAACCAAAAACGACACTTCTCTCTTCAACAGATGAACCTCCAAAGCAGGATTCGGTGCGTTTCGCCTGGTCTGTCGATCAGCAAAGTACGTTTGTTTCCGTTTCCCCGGAACTCGCAGATGTGGTTGGAGCAAATTCAGCGGCTATCGTCGGACGACAATGGCGCGATATTGCCAAGGTCCTCGGATTTGACCGTAATGAAGAAATCGAAAAATTACTCCATCGACGTGATACCTGGTCGGGCAAAACGGTATTATGGCCAGTCGAGAATACGGATCAGGTCGTGCCCGTCGAACTGGCGGCCCTGCCCGTATTCGATATGCACCGGACGTTCGAAGGGTTTCGTGGATTTGGAAAAATCTTCGCAGACAAAAGGTTGCCTGATCCCGAAGCGATTGGAATGGCCTTCAGCAATATCGGAATATCGAGCAACCCTTCACCGGATGATGTGGAACGAACACCAGGACTGTACGGCTCTACCGGAGGCGACAAGGATCCCGAACCGGCTTCAGAAAGCGAAGCCGATACGCTGGCAGCTACAAGTCAATCGAATGTCGTTCCCTTGCGCCCCAACCGGGGCGAAAATGGAGAGGAATCTCTGACAGAGGCTGAACAAAAAGCTTTCAAGACAGTCGGCAATCATCTGCGGGAAGATGGCCACAACGAAGTTTCACCTCAGCTGGATAATCGACGTCGGCAAACCTCAATCGATACATCACTTCTCGAATCCCTACCCATTGCCGTACTTGTATACAGAAATGATGAAACACTGTTTGCAAACAGGAAGCTTCTGGAAATCAGTGGCTATGGATCGCTCGAAGAGCTGGTCGAATCCGGTGGTGTCACAAACCTTCTGAATGGCGATGAAACTCAAGAGTTTGAACGGGACCAACTTTTGCACAAGCAGGATGGTTCAACTGTCAAAATCAACGCCACTCTAAATCTGGTCCCCTGGGATCAGGAAAAGGCGCTGCTGCTATCATTCACGCCTCAAGTCGAGGATCCACCGGACATCCTTGAACTGACAAATGTTGCAGAGGTACAGACCGTCCTCGATACAACATCCGATGGCATTGTCCTGCTGGATGGGAAAGGCCGGATAATTTCGATCAATGCTTCCGCTGAAGCGCTCTTCGGACTTGAGTTTGACGAAGCAGTTGGCCAGGAGCTTGATTTTCTTTTTGCAGAAGAGAGCAAACCCACAATCAGCAGATACGTTGAATATGTCTGTTCTTCCGAGTTTGACAGTTTGGCAAACAATGGAGAAGAAGCCATCGCCAGAGAAGCGAGTGGAGGAATCATTCCGGTGTTTTTGACAATCACCAGAATGGAAAAAACCGGAAAACTCTGCGCCGTAATTCGCGATATAACCAACTGGAAAAAAACTGAAGAAGAACTAATTCAGTCCCGGAAACACGCCGAAAAAACGAGCGAGCAAAAGTCGGAGTTTCTGGCTCAGGTGAGCCATGAAATCAGAACACCACTCAATGCAATAATCGGGTTTTCCGATGTGATGCTCGAAGAGCGTTTCGGCCCCATTGAGAATGAACGTTATCGCGAGTATCTGGGCGATATCCGCCGATCCGGTGTTCATGTTCTCGACATCATTAATGAGTTGTTGGATTTATCCAAGATCGAAGCCGGAAAGATCGATCTGACATTTGAGGCAGTCAATCTCAATGAACTGGTCGCTGAAACCGTCGCCCTGTTGCAGCCGCAAGCAAACGCAAACAGGACCATAATTAGGACGTCCCTTTCTCGCACGGTTCCCAAGGTCGTGGCTGATCCACGCAGCATACGTCAGATCATTCTAAATCTGGTTTCCAACGCAATTAAGTACTCAAACACAAATAGTCAGGTGATTGTGTCAACCGTCTACGAAAACAATGGCGAAGTAGCACTACGTGTTCGTGATACCGGACAGGGAATGACCGAAAACCAGATTGAAGAAGCCATGAAACCGTTTCGTCAGGTGCACGCCGTAAAAGAAAAGAGCGAACAAGGTACGGGGCTCGGCTTGCCTTTGACCAAGGCACTCGTGGAAGCAAACCGGGCATTTTTTGAACTAGAGAGCGAACCGGGCAACGGTACGATCGCTCACGTGCAGTTTCCAGCCAAACGCGTACTTGTAGATTGAAAATTCCTTGGGGCAAAAAAAAGCTCCGGTAAGATGTTACCGGAGCTGTAAATTTAAAGTGTGAGAGCACTTGCACGTTTAAATTTCGGAAAGGTCAATTAGGCCTTTGTTAAGATGATCATGCACTTCAATTGTTAACACTTCCTTACCGGATTCGTTAAAACTTTGTTATTCCAGCCTGTAATCATTATCACGGTTAATTTCCTGGCAAGGATTTGTTAACCTTCAATCCTCGGAAAGCTCTTTGATATCAATGTAATGGTCCAAAGCCTCTGGGTTGGCCAATGCTTCACGATTCTTAACATCCTTTCCGTGGACCATGTCGCGAACAGCGAGTTCTGTTATTTTGCCGGATTTCGTTCTGGGTATATCGGCAACCTCTATGACTTTGGCAGGCACATGACGCGGGGAAGCACCTTCCCGGATCTTCTTCTTTATTGCTGTAATCAGATCATTCGAAAGTGAGACCCCACCAGCCAGTCGTACAAAAAGAACCACGCGAACATCGTTGTTCCACTGTTGACCAATGCACAACCCCTCTTCAACCTCAGGCATCTGTTCCACCTGATTGTAAATCTCTGCGGTCCCTATCCTTACGCCACCTGGATTGAGTGTCGCATCAGACCGTCCGTGTATGATCATCCCGCCCGTTTCGGTCCATTCGGCAAAATCTCCATGGCACCAGACATTTTCGTATCTGCCAAAATAGGCGCCGTGATACTTCGAACCGTCTTCATCGTTCCAGAACATTACCGGCATGGATGGAAATGCGTGTGAACATACAAGCTCACCTTTCCCGTCAGACATGGCGCCCCCTTCGTCATCCCAGACATGGACATCCATACCAAGCGCTGCTGCCTGTATTTCACCTTTGTAGACCGGTAGCCAGGAGACACCGATTACAAAACAGCCCATGATATCGGTGCCGCCAGACATGGAAGCGAGATGAACATCTGCCTTGATATCCGAATATACGAATTCAAAGTTCTCCGGTGCCAGGGGCGAGCCGGTCGAGCACAACATTCGCACTGACGAGAGATCATGGGTCTCAATCGGTTTCAGACCGGCATTCCTCACAGCATCAATGAACTTCGCCGACGTGCCGAAAAGCGTGAACTTTTCATCCTGGGCATAGTCAAACATAGCGGTAGGACCAGGATGAAACGGTGAACCATCGTACAGCATCAGTGTTACACCACTGCTGAGCGCCGTAACGAGCCAGTTCCACATCATCCATCCGCAGGTCGTGAAAAAGAAGACCTTGTCGCCCTCTTTCATTCCGACATGCAATTGATGTTCTTTCACCAATTGCAACAACGCTCCGCCGTGCGAATGAACGATGCACTTTGGAACGCCAGTGGTACCTGATGAAAACAGGATATAAAGGGGATGTGAAAACTCGACGCGCTCAAATTGCATTGATGTAGCATCGAAACGCTCAACAAAAGCCGTCATACTCACAGCACTCGGCAAGTCTTGCGAAATCTGATCGGCCTCCCCCAGCAATGGAATTATCACAGTTGTTTCCGCGCCAAGTTCCGGAACAATCTGACTGAGTTTGTCCTCAATACTTATACGCTTGCCGCCATACCAGTATCCGTCGCAACTGAGGAAAATTTTTGGGCTGATCTGGCCAAACCTGTCGAGCACACCTTTGACACCAAAGTCCGGAGAACATGAAGACCAAATCGCACCAATGGATACCGCTCCAAGCATGGCAGCGATTGTTTCGGGCATGTTGGGAAGCATGGCAGCAACGCGATCGCCCTTTTTCACTCCGGCATTCCTGAAAGCCTGTTGAAACCGGGAGGCGAGGTCTTGAAGTGCATCACGCGTAAGTCGCGTTTCAACCTTGTCTTCACATCTGAATACAATTGCTTCCTGGCTTCCTGAATATTTAAGCAAGTTTTCCGCATAATTCAGTTTCGCATCCGGAAAATAGGCAGCGCCCGGCATCTTGTCTTCGCCTGCAACAATGGTCCCGCCTTTTTCACCGACCAATTCCGCATAGTCCCACAAAACATCCCAAAACATCCCGCCGGTTTCGCAGGACCATTCGTGCAGCGAGTCATAATTATCAAAGACAAGTCCGGTTCGTTGAGTTGCATAACGGGCAAAATCCGTCAGCCGGGATTCTTCAATCTGCTCTTGGGAGGGCGACCACAGAAGTCTGTTTTGCATGTTCTTCCAGACGAAATCATGTTTTGTTGTTGCGAAACTCATACAGCCCCAAACTTGGCGGGTAAAGTCCCTCCACAAGCTATAGCCATGGGCCTCTGATATCTGCTATCGTCGCTTGAGGGGTCAATAAATGTTACCGGGTATGGGCAGCCGGCTAACGGACAAATAAACCTGACCTCTATCGGGGTGATCGATGAAACGTCTCTTGATGGCGCTGACCGTATTAATGCTGATCCTTGCTGGGGTCATCGCATCTTTGCCGCTGTTTGTGTCATCGTCGACAGTTCGTTCATATATCGTGAGCGAGCTGGAAAACCTCACCGGAAGGGATGTGACATTCCGCGGTGATCCAAGGGTTTCTTTCAGCCCGTTCCTTGGCATTGAAATCAATGATCTGATCGTTGCCGACCCAATGGCAAGTGATGGAGAAGCGCCGCTTCTCAATGTCACGACTGTTCAGGCTCAGCTCGACATAATCCCGGCATTGTTTGGCAACATCAAGATCACACAATACCGTCTTGTCAGCCCCCGCCTTAACCTGAAAGTTTACTCAGACGGTGTGTCCAGCTGGCAATTCAAAAAGGGCAATCTGAGTGAGGTGTTCAAGGCCACGCAAAGCACGATCAGCGACGAAAATGCACCTAAACCTGAAGCAGCCGACCTAGGAACATTTACCATTGAAGATGGCGCCATTCGCTATGAGGACACCATAGACGGCACAACCGAAATTGTGACAAGTATGAACGGGACAATAATCTGGCCAACGACCAGCGATGCCGCAAGCATTGAAGGAAGCGCTGTATGGCACGGTGAGAATGTCTCATCCAAACTAAATTTCACTGATCCTGCCATGTTGTTGGCAGGTGGTGAATCATCTTTGAGATTGAGCTTTGACAGCGCCCCGGCAAAGATTGCCTTCGATGGTGCAGCAAACATGTTGGCTAGTCTTTTTGTGAAGGGAAACCTGAACCTGCAGACTCCATCCCTGCGCCGGTTTTCAGAATTTTTTCTGGCTGATTTATCAGAAATCTATCTCCCCGGCGCAATCGCGGTTTCGGGAAACATCGAAGCAACTTCGGAGTTCATGAGGATTTCCGACGCAGAAATGAGCATTGCCGGTCACTCCGCAACCGGTGTTCTCAGTTTGAGCAATGATGAACTTGGAAACGGCTCGGTGGACGGGACGCTGGCATTCGATTCAATCGATTTCACAAATATCTTTGCCGAAAGTGCCGAGAACATCACCAACCCGCAGGACATCCGGGGACTAAAGGTCGACTTGCGCGTTTCCGCCAACTCGATCGATACCGGTTTTCTAAAACTGAACGATGTGGCAGCGGCACTTAATGCAACAGGTGAAAATTGGATATTTGATATTGGAGATTCGACAACCCTGGGCGGCAATTTGATCGCCAAGATAAGCGAACGCAGCGATGACGGGTCATCCACAATCCACGTTGAAGTATCAGCAAGCGATGTGGATGCGACTGAAGTGTCAGCGCTAATCCCCGAGAAACTCCTTGGACTGACAGGAACGGGGAACTTCACTGCCAGCTTGCGCAGCAATAGCTTGACGGAGCTCCTGGGCGCCAAGGGACTGAACGGCTCAATAAGCGCCAGCCTGGTTGATGGTTCCATCGTCGGCATTGACATTCCCGGCCTCTTGAAAGGAGAGGCTGAGGGTGGGATAGCCGGTCCAGCCGAATCTGAATTGGGAGAGCGGACTACTTTTGAGAGTGCTCGTTTCAATTTGACCGTCAATAACGGAATTTCTTCAGTGTCGAATTCAACAATTGCTATGGAAGACACGAGTATCAGACTTTTCGGTCGAGTAGACCTGCGGAGGGGAAATCTCGCAATTCGCGCGCAGGAATTGACCGATCAGGGTCTAGAACCAGAGCGGTTGTTCATTGGTGGAACACTGCAGGCGCCGCTGGTTTCCTTGAAAAAATCCGAGGTTGATCCCCGTGACAACCAGGAGAACGCTTCAGATCAGACGACGATATCAAATTGAACACTCGTATATTTCGCCTCTATTCACTCGGGATTAAAAATCCATTAGATTGGGAGTGAAAAACTGTACCGCGAACCATGCTCAAAGCTTTATCTACATTTCTGAAAATTGCGATCGCTTCGCTGATAACCGGAGTCGTTTTGACTAAGCTGGACCTCTCGGCAGAACAGATATTGCTTGAAATGGGGCTTACCCCGGAAAACGTGATGACCAGACTTGAAGATGGATTTCGCTGGGCAATGCCGAACATCATATTGGGCTCAATGGTGATTGTGCCGGTCTGGCTGGTCGTTTACCTGTTCCGTCCACCCCGCGGATAGGCCACATTATTGAAAGTCAAATGCAGAAACACCCCGGACCATCTCATCAAGACCCAGAGGCCTTGTGAGAGGAGGATGGGCTCGTGTTATGCAGCCGGGTCGCTCGCACAGCCTGCAGCCCGGACCGATGGGAACCGGTTCACGCGCATTTTCTCCGGACAGACCGTCTCCATAAACCACATCTCTCGCATGCGAGACATCAAAACCCACCAGCAATGCAGTACGTTGTGGGCGATCAAAATAACCTGATCTCAATCCTTCTATCGTGCGCCCTATAACAACAAACTTCGCTTCCTGCGGCGTCACGACTGCCTCTGCAAATATCTGTCCGGGACTGCCAAAGGCCTGATGAACAACCAATTTCGGACAATCACCACCAAAACGGGTAACCGGAAAGCCGTTTGAACCGGCCCGCCTGATCCGGTTTCCCGCCGCATCCGTTTCCATCACAAAGAAGGGCACAGCATTTTGACCTGTTTTCTGCATCATGGTGAGACGCCATGCAGCCTGCGCAAATGTCACCCCGAACCTCGACCGCAACAGATTAATGTCATAACGCAGTCGACGGGCGGTCGTGAGAAATTTCTCATAGGGAAGGATCATTGCCAACGCCAGCAATCTGGCAAACTCAAAGCGTGCCAGCCTGCGGGCTTCATCAGAGGTCAGTTTCAAAAACGCGACCTCCTCTTCGATAAGTTTGTTTTCCGCAAGCAGCGCAACTTCCAGCGCAACCTCCTGCAGCTGATCAGCAGGAGAAAGCCGCTCGGAAATCAAAAGTCTGTTGGAGTGCCGGTCAAAGCGCCTGCGCCAGTCCGGCATTGCTTCAACCGGCATGATTTGCACCGCTAGGCCGTGTTCACGTGTCAACCATCGTCTCATGCCTGTCAGCAGGCCATCTTTATGCTCGATCTGGCCAAGCAGCTTTTGGGCAGCATGCTCAATCGCGGGAATATACGGAGAACGCTGTTCAATCGCCTGACGCATTTCATCAACCGGCAGGCGCGCCGCTGTCACGAATGATTCTGAACCTTCCTCTGCCATCATGCTTGAAAGCCCCGAGAGACGGTCCAAAGATTCGCGATAGCCCCGGTAAAGCTTTACCATTGCAGATGCCACATTGGGTGCTGCTTCGGTGAACTCAATCAGTTCGGACCTGTCCGGTATTTCACCGGTCAGCAGTGGATCGGAAAACGCTTCCTTCAATTGACTGAGCAG
>JBCCGN010000043.1:0-26675 GCA_039029255.1 Pseudomonadota bacterium
GTTATCTCTATACCAAAAACGCCGGCGACCATAAGGTGTTCTGGCAGGGTCCGTCGATCGGCTGGGACTATGGTGCGGATGGAAACCGGACCATGATTCTGGTTTATCATCTTCCGGCGGTAGACACGCTCTATCACAGATATCTCGGTGTATCAGGGTCAGCGTTTCTGGTAGGAGGCGTAGGAGTAACAGCATTGAAGCGGCAGGGCGTACATCTGGTCCCAATACGCACAGGTGTCGGGGCACGATTGGGACTAAACGTAGGCTACCTTAAATTGCGCAGAACCCCTCGCATAAATCCGTTCTGATCCGCAAAGTTTCAGTTACATATCGCAGAGAACAAAATGGCCCCTATCGGGGCCATTTCCTACTGATACAGATTGTGATTTAACTCGGGCTCAATGCTGTATATACTCAACGAGGTCAAAAAATCGTTTCTTTAAATAAAACGATTGCTTCGCACTCATCCGTTGCCATTCTGGATTCAGTATGCTGCTTGAAATAGTATTATATTTTTCATTGGGTTTTCTCGCCGCGGTATTGTTGGTTCTGCTGATAGCACCAACCATCTGGAATCGCGCCGTCATACTGACAACCCAAAGGATCAAGGGTGCACTACCGCTAAGTCTGAATGAAATTCAAGCCGAAAGAGACCGGCAGCGTGCAGAACATGCCGTCACCATAAGGCGCCTGGAAATGAGCATGGAAGAGTTGCGCCAAAAAGCGACGGAGCAAGTCATTGAAGTGCATTCCAAACGGGACGAGGCGAACAGGGCAAATCGCGAGAACCGCGAGAACCTGTTGAAAATCGATAATCTAGAAAAAGCTGCGGAAACCATGCGCTGCAAACTTTCAGCCAACAAGGAAAGACTTGAAATTCTCGAGTTGCACTCGCAGGAGCTGGATGCGCTGAAACTGGCATATGAAGAGCTGGAGCATCAAAACACTGAAGTGAGCGAAGAACTTAACAGATCGAAGATCGAACTGATTGCCAGCGAAAGCAGAGAAGAAAACCTTTCTGCCACTCTTACAACCATAAATCTGCCGGATGATGAGCGGACACAGCAAGTAAAGTCACTGCATGAACAGATCACCAAACTCAACCGGGACCTGAAGGAAGAACTCGGCAAATCCAGAAAGATGAATACGGCTCTGAATTCGATGGCCAAAAAACTTGCCGCAGCTGAAAATCGACTTGCAAAACAGCCGGTAAAAAGAGCCTCGTCGAATAGTAAGGAAACCAATCTCCAGTTGGAGATATCCAAGCTGACAGACAAGCTGGTGAATGAAAGCGCCAAAGTGATTTCGCTGGAGGCGAAACTTGCCGAATCAAACCTGAAGAACGACAGTAAAGAGCATATTCCGGAAACGGCCAAAACTGTTGCTCAGGCCAGCAAACCAACAAGTTCGCCTAAACGCCGCAATACTCGGCAACCCTCTTCAAATGGCAGCAGCACCGACGATGGTGAAAAATTGCTCAGGGAAAAGATCAGAAAGCTCGCAGCCAAAGCAACTGACCCTGGAAACAAATCACAGGATCGACCCGCTGCTTCGGTGACGCGCAGAACTTCTGGAAAGAAACCTACGTCAACAACAGCACCAAGGGTTGAGACCGCTCAGGGATCAAACACTACAAACGGATGACTTCGCTTAGTGGATATTGACCCTGCTCACCAATTGCCCCGAATTGATATCTATAATCAGAACTTTTCGCTTGCCCTCGTCAGTCCGAATGTCCAGCACAAGTCGGTTATCGCGAATCCTGCTGGACAACACCTCGTCATCCAATGAAAGGCCAAGATTGATTTCAACGGAATCGTTCGGTGCTCTGGCTGCTTCCTGATCAGAGGAGGAACCCGGATTGGTGAACTTGTAAATAATGGCGAATAATACCGCCAAGAGCCCAATCATCATGATACTGATCGATATAACCATCAATCGTATCATCTTCTTGCGAACCCGTTCCATTACCGGATCTAGTGGCTGTTCTTCCGTGTCATCGTATGTCATGCAATTACCGTGCGAATTTAAACAAAGCTGAATCTCAATGACTGTTATCCGAGACGAGACCAAAGGAAAAGCCTTTGTCGTAGATGATACGGCGAAGGGTGACCGGCTTGATGCATATATTGCAGCGCAAATGCCGCCGCATGTTTCCCGTTCCCGCGTCAAAGACATTGTAAAACAGGGAGGTGTGTCGGTGAACGGTGTTCCCTGCACCTCCCCGAATTACCGGCTCAAGCAAAACGATATGTTGAATATGGTAATCCCCGAACCGGAGGAAGCAACTCCAGAGCCCGAAAACAATCCTTTGGATATTTTTTTCGAGGACAGCCATCTGCTGATACTCAACAAGCCGGCCGGCATGGTCGTGCACCCAGCAGTCGGTCATTGGAGTGGCACATTGGTCAATGCCTTATTGTACCATTGCGGCGACAGCCTTTCAGGAATTGGCGGTGTGCGACGCCCCGGCATCGTCCACAGGCTCGATAAAGACACATCCGGCCTGCTGGTGGTTGCAAAGACAGAGCAAACTCATAACGGACTTACAAAACTGTTCATGGATCATGGCAGGACAGGATCACTTAAGAGAGCATATACAGCACTTGTTTGGGGAAGACCTCATTCTGGCAGCGGGACAATAGATGCTCCGCTGGCACGATCTTCCAACAATCGCAAAAAACGGGCTGTGGTTAAGCAGGGAAATCCCGAGGCAAAACATGCTGTCACGCATTTCAAAGTCCTGTCAGAACTTGGCAAGAACCCCGATGAGACGTCGCTCGCCAGCCTCGTTGAATGTCAACTGGAAACCGGAAGAACACATCAGATTCGGGTCCATATGAGCCATATCGGGCATCCCCTCATTGGCGACCAGGATTATGGAAAACACTTCCAGACCAAAGAAAATGCGCTTCCTGACGAAACCCGGAAAGTTGTGGCGGATTTCAAGCGACAGGCTCTCCACGCTGCGGTTTTGGCATTTGATCATCCGGTGACGGGAAAACATTTGGCATTTGAGGCGCCGTTACCGGATGATTTTAGGCGTCTGATTTCATCTTTTGAGTATAAAAATCCCGGTTTTTGACCAAATGCCTAATTTCAGGAGAGTTTGGCGTGAAATCCCCGAACGTTACCAAAATTTCATGAAAATCGCCTCAAGAATACCTATATATAGATATATCAGTTGTTTGCCGATGGTCGGGAACAACATTGTTAACGGAGGAAGGGTGCTTTATGGCCCAGAACTTGCCCACACTTTCAAGTGAAAGCGGACTTGCACGCTATATGCAAGAAATCAGAAAATTCCCAATGCTTGAGCCTGATCAAGAGTATATGCTCGCCAAGCGTTATCTGGAACATGATGACCGCGATGCTGCCCATCAACTGGTAACCAGTCATTTGCGACTGGTTGCAAAAATTGCGATGGGATACCGTGGTTATGGTCTGCCCATTGGAGAAGTGGTCTCTGAAGGCAATGTTGGCCTGATGCAGGCTGTTAAAAAGTTTGACCCCGAAAGGGGTTTCAGGCTTGCCACTTACGCTATGTGGTGGATCAAGGCTTCCATACAGGAATACGTACTCAGATCCTGGTCGCTTGTGAAAATGGGTACCACCGCAAATCAGAAACGGCTGTTCTTCAATCTTCGCAAAGCCAAGAGCCGAATCCAGGCACTTGATGATGGCGACCTGAACCCGGAACAGGTCAAGCAGATTGCCACACAACTGGGTGTATCAGAAGACGAAGTTGTTTCAATGAACCGGCGCCTTGGTGGCGACGCCTCCCTTAACGCTCCGATCAAGGCTGCTGAGGGGGAAAGCGGTGAGTGGCAGGACTGGTTGGTGGACGAGTCTGAAAGCGCTGAGGCCATGTTGGTGCAGCAGGATGAACTCGACAATCGCCGCGAGATGCTGACCAAGTCACTTGATGTTCTGAATGACCGTGAAAAACGGATTTTCGTTGCACGCCGCCTGGAAGAGAATCCAATTACACTGGAAGAACTTTCCGGTGAATTCGATATATCCAGGGAACGGGTTCGTCAGATTGAGGTACGCGCGTTTGAAAAAGTCCAAAAAGCCGTGGTCGCCTCAGCGAAGGAACTCGCCAAGTCAGCTGCTCAGATCGAGCATGCAGCGAATTAGAGACTTTCTGAAAATCAGCGGCTTTGCCAGTCTTCAAAAGCTTCCTTGAAAACCTGCTCTCCGCTGCCACCTTTTTCAAGGGTGAGCAGCGCGCGCTTGCCTGTTGAGTAGCTGATCGGAATATCGATCCAGCTGGAATTCACCAGCAATTGAACATTCCGTTCAACCGCCTGGTTAAGATTACCCAGCGCAATCAGGAAATACCCGTCGCTGACTTTTGCGGCGAGCGCATCCAGCGGCTCACCTCTGGCTTCCTCAGTGGGCTTCAAGACGAATCTTGCTATATTGTCGATCGAACCACCTGAGAACCCGTCCGGAATATCAAAAGCAAGGTCAATGATGTGGCTTGCAGCCAGAGCGGCATCAGCATTGCGTTTGATAGTCAGATCTATAACCAGACCTTTTTCCGGCACATCCATCTTTCCGACAATTACCGGCTCAGGCGGCAGGGTATCATTCGGTTTGACCCTGACAATTGACCAATTGACCGTCGCACTGGTTCTCGTAGCTCCGGATCCGGCGCCACCTTCTTCATACAGGTATGCAACCTCTCCAAGCGCGTTTGCGGATACCGGCTCAGGCGGCTGATTTGAATCATCCTGCGCGGCTTGTTCCTCCTGAACCGGTTCTACAGCAGGCTGATCCTGATTAGTCTCTGAAGGTATCTCGGGTTGCTCAATTACGACCGGAGTATCAGTAGTCTGTTCGGACACCTGACCAGCCACGGTCGGTTCTGCGACTTCATCCTGACCATCGGCACCCAGCCGCACAGGTTCCTTTTCAGAATTGTCTTCGGCAATTCTGACTTCGCGAACCTCGTCAGAAGAAGCAACCTCTTTATCGACTTCAACTTCAGCTTGCTCTTTGGGAGAACTTCCCGATCCCGAAATACTGTCGAGCATGGAAGCGACCAAAGGCTGCAATACTGTCCGGTTTAACCATATGCCGTAACCAGCGCCGCCCAGTAACGCCAGGACAATCAGAATTGTTACGAACCTGAATATCCCGGAAGACCTTTTTTTGCGCTTGCCTTGAATATTTTCGAGATGTGCAGCGCTGCTGGCGGAAGGTTCGATTTCGGAATCCAGTGGTGGCAGCGTACCGCCATTGCCACCCTGATCAAGCATGGGCTCAGGCGCGACGGAATCAGCAGATGATGTCAGTGTCTCCGGTGCCGGAGCAATATGTTTTACGGTCGGAGGTTCTTGAAGCGAAGCAGCCTCCACAGCATCGACAGTGCCTACATTTGCCTCAGAGGCTATTGGTTCCAATCCTTCAGCCTGTATGACAGATGGGTCAGATGCAGAGTGTTCATTGCTCACTGTCGTCTCGACAGCAGGCTGGGGAATTGCATTCTGGGTCACCGGCGCCGGATCAGCAACAGCACCGGTTTGGCCATCAGCTGCCTTTGCGGGCTCCTGTACCGCCGGTTCGTGTGTGGATGCTTGCGCTGGTGCGGGGGCGTATTCGGAATCAATAACCAGAATGGCTTCTTCAAGAAGCTTCAATTGTGCAGCGATTGCCTCCTCACCCGGAGGCGGGTCGAGACGCCTCAACTGGCTTTCAATCGCAGTCCTGGCTTTGGAATACACCGATTGTCGCATCTCTGGCGTATTATTGGCCAGTCGTTCGATCGTACGACTCAATATGGAATAATAATCAGCCATGCCCCGTCATATCCGCATTATCAATGATGCAACACACTATAGGGAAAATTTTAAACGTTCCCTTAAGGTACTCTTTAATCCTGAAATGGATCATGAACAAGTATCGTATCTTCACGTTCTGGGCTAGTGGACAGCAAGGCAACCGGAGCGCCTATCAATTCTTCCACGTGACGAACATATTTAACGGCCTGTGCAGGAAGTTCATTCCAGCTACGTGCACCCACTGTCGTATCCTTCCAGCCTTCCAGTGTCTCGTAAACAGGCTCAATGCGCGCTTGCCTGCCCTGACTTGCAGGAAGGTAATCCACATCCTCTCCATCGAGACGATATCCGACGCAAATCTTTATTTCCTCAAGTCCGTCCAGCACATCAAGTTTGGTCAAAGCAATTCCGGTAATCCCGTTTGTCGCCACCGCTTGTCGGACCAGAACCGAGTCAAACCACCCACAACGGCGCTTGCGACCAGTTACAACACCAAATTCATGACCGCGCTCTCCCAGAAACTGTCCAACTTCATCATGAAGCTCAGTTGGGAAAGGTCCTTCTCCCACACGGGTTGTGTAGGCCTTCGTTATACCGAGGATATATCCCACGGAACCAGGTCCCATACCCGAACCGGCAGCAGCCTGACCGGCTACCGTGTTTGATGATGTTACGAACGGATACGTGCCATGATCGATATCCAGCATGGTGCCCTGCGCACCCTCGAACAAAATTCGTGAACCTTTGCGCTTTTCTTCATCCAGCAATCGCCAGACCGGTTCACTAAAAGGCACCATGCGATCAGCAATTTCCTTGAGCTCTTCAAAAATTGTATCAAACTCAACTTCCGGTTGGTTTAATCCCCTCCGAAGCGCATTGTGATGAGTTAGTATACGGTCGATCTTGGGTGGCAGGCTGTCGAGATTTGCAAGGTCAAGAACCCGAACCGCCCTGCGCCCGACCTTGTCCTCGTAGGCAGGTCCGATGCCGCGTCGTGTCGTACCTATCTTGGTTCCGGAATTTGAAGCGGCATCTTCGCGAATTCCATCCAGTTCCCTGTGCAGGGACAAAATGAGCGTCGCATTTTCAGCGATCCGGAGGTTCTTGGGCGTAACCTCAACACCCTGTTCCTTGAGCCTTTCAATTTCAGCCATAAGAGCATGCGGATCAATGACAACGCCATTGCCGATAACCGCAAGTTTTCCTTCGCGTACGACACCGGAAGGAAGAAGGCTGAGCTTATAGCTCACGCCATCGACAACAAGCGTATGTCCGGCATTATGACCACCCTGAAACCGGACAACCAGATCGGCCCGCTCGGATAGCCAGTCCACGATTTTGCCCTTACCCTCGTCTCCCCACTGGGAGCCGATAACCGCCACATTTGTCATAGAATTCTCTTTTGTGTTCGCACTTGCAGGTTCCTGCTGCATTCTGACGGAAACAGCACTGATACAAACCGGATATGTTGGAAGATCACCAGATTGCGGTTGTTAATAGAATAAAAAAGGCGCAAACATCAAGGTCTTGACCAAATACAATGTGGAAAGTCATTTCCTGCGATGACTATGAGACAGAATCTGCTGACCCATCCCTATCTGTTGCTGACAGTTACTGCTCTAGTCTGGGGTGGCAATGCAGTCGCGGGAAAACTCGCCGTTGGTCATGTGTCGCCATTTCTTCTCACTCACTTGAGGTGGCTGGTAGCGTGCGCTGTTCTTCTGCCTTTTGCCTATCCTCACCTGAAGAAAGACTGGCCGAAAATCAAAGAGAACCTGCCGTTCCTTGTAATTTTGGGGATGACCGGCTTCACCATTTTCAACAACCTGATGTATCTGGCTCTCACGTATACAAGTGCAATCAATGTGGCAATTGAGCAGGCGTCCATGCCACTGATTGTATTTTTCTTGAACTACCTCCTTTTCAGGACAAGTGTCACTATTTTCCAGATTGTAGGGTTTCTGATCACACTCACCGGAGTGGTGGTTACGGCAACAGGCGGCAATGTATTCAGCATCAACGGGCAATCACTCAACATTGGTGATATCATAATGATTACGGCAATTACGGTTTATGGTGTTTACTCGGTATTCCTGCGCAACAAACCGGACATTCATCTGTTGAGTTTCATGTCGGTTCTGGGGGTCGCGGCTTTCATAGGAACGATACCTTTCGTCGCCTACGAATTTACAACCGACAAATTCATTTGGCCGGACACACAGGGCTGGGGCGTGGTTATATTTGCCGCTTTGTTCCCATCCATTGTCTCACAGATTTTCTGGGTGATGGGCCTGGAAAAAATCGGTTCAAATCGCGGCGGATTGTTTATCAATCTCGTACCAATTTTCGGCGCCCTACTCGCTATAATTATTCTCGGCGAACAGTTCCAGACCTACCATGCCATTGGTCTCGTTCTGGTACTGGGCGGGATTGCTCTCGCCCAGAAAGTTCAGCAGACACGGCACGCTTAATCGATATCGAACTCAAGAGGTTTCACCTGCTGGAATTTGCCCGTATCCATCAGTTTTGAGATCACTTCCTCTCCAACCGGCTGGTCGAGATAGAGCATTGCGATTGCATCGCCGCCCGCCGTGTTTCGCCCCAGATGGAAATTCGCGATGTTGGCACCGGCTTCACCCATTATTGCACCCAGGGTCCCGATAATACCGGGTTCATCATGGTTTGTCGTATAAAGCATGTACCGGCCTACATCGGCATCCATGTTGATGCCCTTGATCTGGATAAATCGTGGTTTGCCGTCGGAAAAAACCGTTCCGGCTATTGAGCGTTCCTGATTTGCGGTGACGATATTGAGCTTCATGTAGCTGTCAAAGACACCGGATTTGTCCTGCCGGGTTTCCGAAACCTGAATGCCGCGTTCTTTTACCATGATCGGCGCCGATACCATGTTTACGTCTGCCACCTGCGGACGGATCAGGCCGGCAAGTGCTGCACTTGTCAGCGCTTTTACGTTCATATCTGCTATAGCGCCATCGTAAATGATCTCAACTTTCTGAACCGCGCTTTCGGTCACCTGCCCCGCGAATGCTCCCAGATAACCTGCTAGTCGTATGAATGGAGTAAGACGCGGCGCTTCTTCCGCCGAAATTGAAGGCATGTTGATTGCGTTGGTGACGGCCCCCTTTAGAAGGTAGGCAGACATCTGTTCTGCCACCTGAACTGCAACATTTTCCTGCGCCTCAGAGGTGGAAGCCCCCAGGTGCGGTGTGCAAACCACATTTGGAAGATTGAACAATGGGCTTGCTTCTGCCGGTTCGACTTCGAACACATCAAACGCAGCACCTGCCACCTTGCCTGATTTAATCGCCTCCGCCAGGTCCTGTTCGACCACAAGCCCGCCCCGCGCGCAATTGATGATGCGGACACCGTCTTTCATTTTCGAAATGGCTGCGGCGTTGATCATGTTGGAAGTCTTGTCGGTTTTGGGAACGTGTAATGTGATGAAATCCGCGCGTGCCAGTACCTCGTCAAGTTCACACTTTTCAATTCCGAGATCCTGAGCCCTTTCTTCCGAAAGAAAAGGATCATATGCAATGACGTTCATCTTCAAGCCTATTGCCCGCTCAGCAACGATTGCTCCGATATTACCGCAACCGATAAGCCCGAGGACCTTGTTTGTGATTTCCACACCCATGAACCGTGATTTTTCCCATTTTCCTTCATGAGTGGACTGATTGGCAGCAGGAATTTGACGGGCACACGCAAGCATAAGCGATATCGCATGTTCAGCAGTCGTGATCGAGTTTCCGAACGGGGTATTCATCACAATGATGCCTTTGCGGGAGGCGGCCGGAATTTCGACATTGTCTACACCAATTCCTGCACGACCGATTACCTTCAGGCGGTCAGCTTTGCCGATCAGCTTTTCATTCACCTTTGTGGCGGAGCGGATTGCAAGTCCGTCATAGGCATGGATAGCTTCATAAAGTGCCTCCTTGTCTTTGCCGAGTTCAGGTTGGAAATCGACATCAATTCCTCTTTCACGGAAAATGTTGACCGCGGTCTCTGAAAGTTTGTCGGATACGAGTACACGCGGTTTTTCTGGAAGGGCCATGATGGCTTCCTTTCGAATTAAGTGTTTATCAAAATCAGGAGTGAATGGTGCTCAGGCGGCCCTTGCACCATTGATCGTTTCCAATTGCTCGTGGAAGGCCCAATTTAGCCAGGGCATCAAGGCTTCCATGTCGGAAACCTCTACTGTGGCACCTGCCCAAATCCGCAGACCTGGGGGAGCATCACGATAGGATCCGATATCCAGTGCAACCCCTTCGCGCTCCAGCAATTGAACGATGCCTTTCGCAAAAGCAGCTTGTTCTGCGACTGGCAAATCCCTAATCCGGTCATCGGTGATCGACAGACAAACCGATGTATTGGAACGGGTGGATGGATCAATGGCAAGAAAATCGATCCATGGAGTTTCGAAAACAAACGTTTCGATCACTGAAAAATTGTCATCTGCCCGTTTGATCAGTGCTTCAAGACCACCGAGCGATTTTGCCCAGCTGAGCGCATCAAGATAATCTTCAACACAAAGCATCGAAGGCGTATTGATGGTTGCACCTTCAAAAACACTTTCAATAAGTTTGCCACCTTTTGTGAGCCGAAAAATCTTGGGCATCGGCCAGAGCGGAGTGTAGCTTTCCAACCTTTCAACAGCACGTGGAGACAGGATCAACATGCCATGTGCAGCCTCTCCTCCCAGCACTTTCTGCCAGGAAAAGGTCACGACATCGAGCTTTTCGAAATCAAGCTCCTGCGCGAAAGCCGCAGATGTCGCATCGCAAATAATCAGACCCTGACGGGACTCCGGAATGAAATCGCCGTTCGGAACCCGGACACCCGATGTTGTTCCGTTCCAGGTGAAAACGACGTCCCGGTTGAAGTCAATATGATTGAGATCAGGAAGTAATCCGTATTCCGCAGTAATTTCACGGACATCATCCAGCTTCAGTTGTTTGGCTACATCGCTGACCCAGCCAGCACCGAAACTCTCCCACGCGACCATATCAACCCCGCGTTGCCCCAGGAGGCTCCACATCGCCATCTCAACTGCACCGGTATCAGATGCAGGTACAATGCCTATCCGGTGGGTATCCGGAACCCGCAGAACCTCGCGGGTCATTTCAATTGCTTTTTTGAGGCGGGACTTGCCTTCACTTGCGCGGTGCGAACGTCCAAGGGAAGCATTTTGAAGTTTTTGAAGAGACCATCCGGGACGCTTTGTACAGGGTCCTGATGAAAAACGCGGATTTGCCGGGCGCCTGCCCGGTCTTTGTATCATATTCATGGTGGCTAACCTTCCAGCTAGTAAGCCCCTCGTTGGGGAGGGGTGGCCCACCTGCTGGCATAGTGCCAATGTCGTTTTACGTCAAGATATTTTCATATGCGCGACATTCGAGTCGCACCAAAAACAAAGGCGGCTCGCGCCGCCCGTTCAATTTCTTTGTCTGAAATCGTCCGTTTATCTAAAAAAGTTCGTACCGCAGACCAACGTTCACGCGGTGAACGCTGAATGCATCGCTATCGATTGCCGTACCATCAGAATAACTTATCTCTGAACCATCGCCTGTCGTGAAGTAGCTGTAACCCACATCCAGATCCAGATTCTGTGAAAGTTCGTAAGACGTGCCCAGTGCAAGTTGATAAGAAACCTCGTAAAGGGTTTCTTCTGTATCAAGAAGCACGACATCTGATACAGTCGCCCCCTGTGCACCTGCCGCAGGAGCGCCACAAGCCTGAGTAGTATCCGGAATACAGGTCAACGTCCGCCGCTCATTTAATTCGACCCTGGAAATGCCAACACCAGCACCGACGTAAGGTGTAAATTTGCCGAATTTTGGCAGATCATAATATCCGTTTACCATAAAGCTGGTTGCACTATAGCTCGCGTCCACCCTTTCAATTCCGAAAATATTGTTAACCGGAACCAACCCGGCAACCGTGTTTGCGAGACCGTTCAGGTTCACCTGGATAGCACCTTCAAATTCTGATTCCAGCAAATGCTCGGCTGTCAGATCGACACGGAAGGATGGGTTGACGATGTAACCGAAACCAACCCGGACACCGAAGCCGTCATCATACTCTGATTCAACATCAGCACCGATGCTGGTTACAAATTGAGAACTGGAGTCTTTCCTGCCGTTAACGTTAAAGGATATGTCACCTCGCAGATACCAGCCGCTACCGAACTCAACCGGTGTGTATTCTACGCTGGGAGATTTTGTAACCACTCCGGAACTATAGTCAGTGGCGAACGCCTGAGACGACCCGAGAATGGCAATCGTCGCCACTGTCAATTTTAGAATGCTTCTATTCATCTTTAGCCCTCGGCCCTTTAACGCATTACCCGTTCCCGGGATTGGAAAATTCGGGGGAACAGCTCCCCCGAAATACTCTTATTTGTAAACGACCGGTGGAGGCGGTGTATGGCAGGCGCCATCATCAAGGTGATAGCGGAGGCCAATTGAACCGGAATGGATATCGATGCCGTCGTCAAAACCGTTACCGCCGCCAGCAAGGCCGGTCACCGTTGAAATCCCAGAGCCAAACATTTTACCGCCCTCAATCCGGGTGAATGTATAACCCGCATCCGCTTTCCAGCGGCAATCGATATCGTAGGATGCACCTGCATGAACTGCCCAGGCAAAACGCCATTGGTCTTCACCAGGGTGAATTGAATCGTTGGCATCACATGCCGGATCAGCCGGTGTACAGATCTGGTTGTTCAGAAGATGCCCATATTGCACATGCGCCCCACCAATACCGGCGCCCACATAGGGTGTGAAGCCGCTTATCGTTCCAAGATCGACATAGGCATTTGCCATCAGCACATTGACAGATTCAAGCTCAGCATTGTCATCGAAGAAACAGGTACTGCCGGGGAATGCACCGTTACAAACAGATCCTGCAGGGGCTGAAGAACCGTCAAAATCGGTTGAAGCATAATAACGCCAGGTAGCGTCTACACGGAGATAGTCAGTTACCTGATAACCAACGCCTCCTTGAAGAAACCAGGTTGAATCAAGTTCGTGTTGTTCAAATGAACCTGAAAGAAATGCTCCCTGAAAGAATGAAACATCTTCTACTTCAAGGGACGCATAACCGATGTCTCCACGTATGTACCACCCACCGGCAACACCGTGGGAAACGACTTCCGGAGGATAATCTTCGACTGGAGGTGGGATCAAATCCGCTGCTTGTACCATAGCGGTAGATGCCATGAACGTAGCAGCCAAAAGAGACAATGTTTTAAAGCCGCGCATTACAACTTCCTTCCTGATTTCCGCCATTCAGGCGCGTTAGATACTCTTCGTTGATCAGAATATTGGAGCAGAATGGTTAAAACGCTCTTAACCGTACCTGTTAAGGTTAACCGGCGCGGTAAACGAAAACTTAAAACGGTCGCCGGCCAAAAAAATAGCCCCGTGGCGGGGCTCAAATATTTGTGGAATTCGCGCTCTGCAAAATCAGGCGGCAACCTGTTGCACAACCGATGCAATTTCATCAACAACGCTTCGAATGACCGCTTCGTCATCACCTTCCGCCATAATGCGGATCAGCGGTTCCGTGCCCGAAGCTCGTATCACCAGTCGACCCGAATTGCCAAGCTTGCTTTCGGCATCGGCAACTACTTCTTTCACACGGTCGTTTTCCAGAGGCTTACCTTCGGTATACCGGACATTCTTCAAAAGTTGGGGGACCGTTTCAAACTTGTTGCAAACATCGCTAACAGGTTTGTTGGTTGCTTGAACAACCGTCAGCACCTGCAACGCAGCAACAAGTCCGTCACCTGTTGTTGCAAAATCGGACATAATCATGTGACCAGATTGTTCACCACCAAGGTTGTATCCATGCGCTCTCATATGCTCGACAACATATCGGTCGCCAACTTTTGTCCTGGCCAGTTGCAGGCCCTGATCGTTCAAGAAACGCTCAAGTCCAAGATTGGACATGACGGTCGCCACAACGCCGCCACCGGCAAGACGGTTCGAGCGGTTCCAGAATTCGGAAACCACCCCCATAATCTGGTCACCATCAACAATTGACGAATTCTCATCGACAATAATAACCCGGTCCGCATCACCATCCAGGGCAATGCCAATATCAGCCCTGGTTTCGCGTACCTTGCGCCGCAATTCCCCGGTATTGGTTGATCCGCAATCGTCATTGATATTCTTGCCGTTCGGTTTGACGCCAATTGAAACGACATCCGCACCAAGCTCCCACAACGCCTCCGGAGCGACTTTGTAAGCAGCCCCATGAGCACAGTCTATGACGATGCGCAGGCCTTCGAGTGAGAGGTTCCTTGGCAGGGTACGCTTGGCATATTCTATGTACCTTGCATGAACGCCTTCTACCCGAGTCGCCCGGCCGATATCCGATGCATCTGATAGCTGAGAGGTCAAATCCTCCTCCAGCAAGCTCTCGATACTTTCCTCAATCCGATCCGAAAGTTTGAAACCATCCGGACCAAAGAGCTTTATGCCATTGTCCTGATACTCATTGTGTGAAGCGGATATCATCACACCAATATCAGCGCGCATTGAACGGGTCAGCATGGCGACAGCGGGCGTGGGTACGGGACCCAGCAGAAACACGTCCATCCCTGCGGCAGTGAATCCCGCAACAAGTGCATTTTCGATCATGTAGCCGGAGAGACGGGTATCCTTGCCAATCACCACACGGTGGCGGTGATCACCGCGTCGGAAAGCAATGCCGGCGGCCATTCCGACCCGCATTGCCACTTCAGCTGTCATGGGAAAAGTATTGGCTCTTCCCCGGATACCATCCGTTCCAAAATAGTCGCGCCGCATATGGCAACCCCCAAGAAAACATTACGCACCAGGCTTCCACCCAAGCCGTCGGCTCATGCTGGATATCTCATGTTCAGCATAAAAATGATTCAATTCCTGTATCAAATTATAACAGAACTGATTAGAAAAAGCCCGCTTCATTTTCGGGAAGCGGGCCTAATGGTTAATACAGGGAGCTTCAGGCCGCTCAGGTGGGTTGAGGCTCCATATCACCGGAATCCGCTTCGCCATCTTTCTTTCCTGAGTTCGCACCTGCTGTCGGAACCGCCGAGCCACGCGAAGGAGGCTTGCCGGCATCCTCGTCACGGTTTGGTGGCTTGCCTTTCAGCAAATCCGTTATTTCATCTCCGGAAAGCGTTTCATACTCGAGAAGAGCCTGAGACAGGGTTTCCCAGTCTTTCTTCTTTTTTCTGATGATTTTCGTTGCGGTATCATAAGCCGCATCGATAAGGCGCTTCACTTCAGCATCTATTTTCTGTGATGTTTCTTCAGAAATATTTTTGGATTGCGCAACCGAGTGACCAAGGAACACTTCCTGCTGGTTTTCACCATAAGAAACCTTGCCAAGCTCTTCCGAATACCCCCATTCGGTAATCATTGCCCGGGCAAGTTTGGTTGCCTGCTGAATATCCGATGCAGCTCCGGAAGTAATACTGTCCTTGCCGAACTTTATTTCCTCGGCAACACGCCCTCCCATCAATATGGCAAGTCGCGATGTCATCTGAGTGTAATTCATTGAATATTTGTCACCCTCAGGCAACTGCATCACCATACCAAGCGCACGACCACGCGGAATGATGGTGGCCTTGTGAACCGGATCAGTCTGGGGAACATTCATTGCAAGAATGGCATGACCGGCTTCGTGGTATGCCGTGAGTTCCTTCTCCTCGGCACTCATTGCCATGGTCTTGCGTTCCGCTCCCATCATAACCTTGTCTTTTGCATCTTCGAATTCCTGATGCGTGACAAGACGACGGTTACGGCGCGCAGCCATAAGTGCAGCTTCGTTTACGAGGTTCATCAGATCGGCACCTGAAAACCCCGGAGTGCCACGGGCCAGCACCTTGAGGTCAACATTGTCTGCAAGCGGCACTTTGCGAGCATGTACTTTGAGAATTTTTTCACGTCCCGCCACATCGGGGTTTGGTACCACTACTTCGCGGTCAAAACGGCCCGGGCGCAACAGTGCCGGATCTAGGACATCAGGCCTGTTTGTCGCGGCAATCAGAATGATTCCCTCGTTGGCCTCAAATCCATCCATTTCAACCAGAAGCTGGTTCAGGGTTTGCTCACGCTCATCGTTTCCGCCTCCAAGACCGGCACCACGATGTCGACCAACAGCGTCAATTTCATCTATGAAAATTATGCACGGTGCATTTTTCTTTGCCTGGTCAAACATATCACGTACACGGCTTGCGCCGACACCGACAAACATCTCAACGAAATCTGAACCGGAGATCGTAAAGAAAGGTACATTTGCCTCACCGGCCACTGCTCGGGCCAGCAAAGTCTTACCGGTTCCCGGAGGACCTACCAGCAGAACACCATGCGGTATTTTACCACCAAGCCGCTGATATTTTTGCGGATCGCGGAGAAAATCAACGATCTCTTCAAGATCCTGCTTTGCTTCATCTACACCGGCCACATCTTCAAAAGTCACTCTGCCTTGGGATTCTGTGAGCATTTTGGCCTTAGATTTTCCAAAGCCCATTGCACCACGGTTTGAGCCCTGCATCTGACGCATGAAGAATATCCATACGCCAAGGATAATGAACATCGGCAGCCAATTGATCAGAAAACCCAGCACAGATGAGCCTTCGTTCGGCGGAGTTGCCTGAATCTCAACACCTCTTGCCTCAAGCTTGCTCACAAGTTGCGGATCTTCCGGCGCGAAAGTCGCAAAGCGGCCGCTGTTGTCAGCGTAGGTACCAGTAATCTGTTGGCCGGATATCGTGACTGCTTTGACACGTCCGTTTTCCACCTGATCAAGAAAAGCGGAATACGGAATGTCCGTTGCCTTGCTCTGGGATGCCGGATTTTGAAACAGGTTAAACAGGGCTATCAACATTACCCCTATGATCGCCCAGAGAGCGAGGTTTCTGAAATTGGAATTCATTTAAACTTCCCGAAAATAGCACCCGGACTACAAGAATCCGAACCGTTATAGAACAAAATAGGCATTCACGTGTTAATTGCCAAGGCAAATGAAAACAAATTTTTCGTGTTTGGTTACCTGTGAATATTTTCGGCAATGTGACGGAATTGCCGCTATTCCTTCAATCCGGGCGACGCATCGACCGCGTCAAGCCTGTCACTGACGAAATTCACCACATCAATAAGGTCAATATCGTATTCAGAACAGTAATTCTCGATTGCCGGAACCTTGTATGTAAATCGAAGACCTTCGGGAGTATTCTTATCCGGCACAAAAGGCAGATGATACTGCCCGCCTTCGCTTACAAGCACGGCCATTGACTGCAGTACTGCGCGGGGTTCAACCTTGAGCTGCTTCGAAAGTGACTGGTCGATAAGTTTCAATTGTCGGTAGTCCAGCGCGCAACACAAGAAGGATTGCTCCGTATCGTTTTCGATCAGAATTCTGTTGTCCCAGACAACGTGCCCGTACGGCGGGATATGCATCGCAGCCAGGTTGCGCCGTTCACGATAAAACGTGAATGAAGATTTGTTATATTCGATAATTGCACAACCCGAATTAAAACGCTCTCCAGGGAGCATGGCTATGATGTTTTTGGAGACCTGATAGGAAACGAAGTGTTCCCGGCCTCCGGCAATTGCAACCAGAACCTGAGCAATTAGTGCGGCAATTGTATCGTTGGGATTTACAAGAACATGCGCAGGTACTGAGAACACGGGGCCACTACGGATCTCAAGATTTTCCATGAGTATCTCTGCAACCTTCGACGCAGCGACCCTTCTCTGCCGACCGACAAGCTTTGCCAAACGACAAATCTGATCCTTGTCTATTTCCGAATGCACGATATTTTGCCGAGCCCGAACCCGCTCATACGACCGGTCATGATTGGAAGGGTCTTCGATCCAGACTTGCCCAATTGCCATCAAATAGTCCCGCAACTCTTGCCGGCTATGATTGAGAAGCGGACGGCGAACCCTGACACCACTTGGCAACAACATGAGTTCAGGCATTCCCGAAAGCCCTCGAAACTGCGGATTGCCTCCGTTCCGGGAATTCCGCATCCAGACCGTCTCCGCCTGATCATCACAGGTATGGCCGACCAAGATCTCCGTTGCACCCACGTCGCAGGCAAATTCCTCAATCAAAAGGTAACGTGCATGTCTCGCACTTTCGGAAATTCCTGTAACCGGCTTCATACCCTGCCAGGCAAGCGTAAAATGTTGCAAGCCCAATCCCTCGCACACACCGGCCACAAATGCAGCTTCCGCAGCAGCCTCAGGACGTAATCCGTGATCAACTGTGACCACCCGCAAATCCACATCGGTGATACTCGCCCACGACGCGGCAAGATTCAGCAGTGCAGTTGAATCGCTTCCCCCCGACACAGCAACGATAAGAGGTGCATCGGTGCGGACATTCGCAAAAATCGATTCAGGGCTGAGGGAGAGGCTCAATTGATCGCGCATTTTGCAGCACGTTGCTCAAAGGCCACATTGCGCTTAATGGCGCGCGACGCGTCAGGATACTTCTCTAAAACCTCGGCAAATGTTGCACAGGCAAGTTCACGCTGGCTGAGGCCGGCAATCGAAACTCCGAGTTTCAAAAGGGACTGGGGACCATATTTGCTGTTTGGCCAGTTCTTGTGGGCGTCAAGATATACTTCTGCCGCTTTTCTGTAGTTGCCGCGGCCCAAATAGCTTTCACCAAGCCAAAATCGTACCTCTGGCAGCCGCGGATGAGCCGAGTATTGATCTGAAAACGCCAGCAATACGACTTCCGCATCTTCATATCGGCCGGTTTGCACATTGTCATAACCAAGTTGAAAAAGGTCATCAGGATTGGCAGGCAATGCAGCGGTAGATGAGGCGTTGCCGGAATCTTGCAAGCCTGCAGTCAGGTCAAGAGGCTTTCCAAGGGAAGAATCGACGATATTGCCATTTTCATCGAACTGAATTGTCCCCAGGCTGCCTTCGATATTGGAATCGACTCCTGACTCTCCTTCATAAATTTCGACACCGTCGATGGTTCTTTTTTCCGCGGTAACGGTTTGCTCTCCGCCTGATCCGGTAGTGTCAATCTCCTGATCAGACGGTTCCGGCTTTTCCAGGCGAATGAACCCGTCGCTTTCATCCTGCGCTGTATCCGTTTGGACGCTACCAAGGCTTCCACGCTTCTCTTCAAGTTGCTGAAAGCGAAACTCGTTATCTTCCTGCATACGACGAATAAGTTCCTGCATTTCCAGCAACTGGAAATTCAGCTCCTCGATCTTTCCGTTCAATTGTCGGATTTGCTCTTCGAGAACACTGATCCGGTAATCAGCATTGTCGGACTGTATCTTGATTACCGGAGTTCCCGGCTCAAGTGCATGGGCAGGCAGATGCATACTCCCAAGCAGTATAAAAATAGGTAAAAGTCTCTTCATGTTTGCAACCCGTCAATTTACTCCCAGGAAAAGGCTGACATATTCAACCCCAGTTTAAATCCAAACTCGGGATTACGTCAAAACTTTGTTTACATTGATAGTATCACAATTGCAAAAGGACGACCCCGTCTGGGCCGTCCTGAAACAATCTCTAATCTATCAATGTTTAGCCGGTCGGAGCAGCCAGAACGGTCACAGCGCGCCTGTTTTGCGACCAGCAGGATATGTCGTTACAAACAGAGACTGGACGCTCCTTACCAAACGAGATGGTTCGCAGGCGGCTCACAGGCACTCCCTTTGAAGCCAGGTAATCGCGGGTTGCAGCGGCACGGCGCGCTCCTAGTGCCAGGTTGTATTCACGGGTGCCACGCTCGTCTGCGTGACCCTCGATTGTGATCGGATAATTCGGATATTGCAGAAGCCACTGGGCTTGGCGATCAAGTGTCTGTCTGGAAGTCGGAGTCAGAATTGAAGAGTCCGTTTCAAAAAACACGCGGTCACCAACATTGACCGTGAAATCCTGTTGTGAACCCGGGGTAGCACCGTTTAGACCAAGCTGGCCTGCATTATCAGGAAGTTTGTTCGTTTTCGCACAACCAGCAAGTGCCAGTCCCAGAAAAAGTGCAATCACATAAGGTGATCGCAAAACCGGATTTGAAGCAAGCATCGCTCCATCACTCCTTAAATATTTAGTTGGCCCGTAAATAACTTGTTCAGGTTAATTTCGTTTCAAGAACTAGAGTTAACAGACCCTTACCCGCGTTACACCAAGACAAGTGAATGCCTCTGTCAGCCAAGCGTTTGATCATGCCATTATGACGAAACAGCGGCAAAGTTTTGGACTTTGTTCAGTTCAACAAAGGTGACCAGGCGGGGTCCGATGCAAAGTTGGGTGTTGGAATCCTGCGCTCGTTGTAACCGGTCAAATCTATCGAAAAAAGTTGAGGCCCACCGTTCGCGCCAGGGCTATCCCGGAAAAACATGAGCACGCGTCCGTTCGGCGACCAGGTTGGACCCTCATTGTGGAACCCTTCTGTAAGAATGCGCTCCCCGGAACCATCCGGGCGCATGACGCCAATCAGGAACTGTCCACCCGACAGCTTGGTAAACGCGATAAGGTCACCGCGCGGAGACCAGACTGGCGTTGAATAACGGCCGGTTCCAAAGGAAATCCGTTTCGCCTCCCCACCATTCGCAGGCATGACATACAGCTGTTGTCTTCCTCCGCGGTCTGATTCAAAAACGACCTGCGTTCCATCCGGGGAGTAAGATGGTGCGGTGTCTATCGAAGCGCTGCTTGTCAGGCGCGTTGTATTCCTGGAACGCAGATCCATGGAATACAGATTGGCATTGCCACCCTGCTGAAGGCTCATAATGACCTTCTGTCCATCTGGTGAGAAACGTGGCGAGAAGGTCATGCCAGGAAAATTCCCCACAGTTTCGCGCTGACCGGTCTCGATCTGCAGCAGGTAAACGCGCGGTTGTCCGCCATCAAATGACATATAGGTGAGTGTCTGGCCTGCAGGAGAAAACCTTGGCGTAAGGACAAGATCGGTTCCAGTTGTCAAAGCCCGAACATTGGCACCGTCCTGATCCATGATTGTCAGTCGTTTAACGCGACGGTCCTTTGGTCCTGATTCATCGACAAAGACCACTCGGGTATCGAAATAGCCGGACTCGCCGGTCAGCGCAGTGTAAATCTTGTCCGCAATAATGTGTGCCAGCCTGCGCCAGAGTTTGGGATCAATATCAAACCGCTGGCCTTCGATTTGATCGGCTGCAAACACATCCCACAATCGAAATTCAGCACGCAACTTTCCATTCGGCAACTTTGTAACAGCACCGTTGATCAGGGCTTGCGCATTGATCTGACGCCAGTCTGAGAATCGTGGCGTGCTGTTGGAGGCGAGGCTTGTCTGGATAAATGCATTCTTATCGATCGGTTTGAACAGGCCCGAATTGCGCAAGTCAGCATCAATCACAGATACGATGTCACGCGCTACCTGATCGCCTTCAAAATCCATAATGGCAATTGGAAGGGGTTCAACATTGCCTTTTGTGATATCAATTTCAACGCGGGCTTGCGAATGAGCTGTCATCACAAAATATGCGAAAAACAACACAAAGAACCTTGCTGGCGTCGTAATATTCATGAACAACCTCTTCAATCTCTAATTCTTATTGGAACATTGCAGACGGATGGAAAGTGATTTCTATCTCTTTCCAGGTTTCATACTTGTCTTTTGGCAAAAAGTCATATGGTGCACAACGAATTGCATAGCGTAACGCATCACGGGTAAACCTGTTCTTCTCTGCATTTGTTCCGCCAAACGCTCTTCCTTTTGGATTTATCTTGAAACTGCCGTCGGGATTCAGTTCCATAATGATCATGACACGCAGGTCTTGCGATATACTTTGCCCAGCCTGCCCTGTTGAACACCGGCTGATCCTTGATATCAATTGATCTTCCTCACGGCGGGAAAGTTTTTGGGCGAAACTTGAAGTCTGGGAACCAAGTGCTGCTGTCTGAGTGGACTTTTTCTGGCCGCCAGATGATTCTTTTTCAGTTGTCTTGTTGTTCTTAATGATATCGCTGAGAGAGGGTTCATCACTTTTTTTTGCGTCACTCGTCTGTTTGGACGGTTGGTTCTCGGGTTGCTTGCGGTCCGTCGTTTTCGCCGTATTGGGTTTCGGAGGACTTGGCTTGACGGTTGGTATTGGCAGTGTCTCGGGCAAAGCCGCCAACTGTGTAAGCGCTTCCGTTGTTTCCGCCGGTTGATCATCTGGCGTTTCAGGCGTCACAGGAGTTGCAGGATCATTCTGCGAAGCCAGTTCAGTCGCAGGTGTCGGCTCTTCCTGTTTATCCTCAGTTGGAACTGGATCCGGTTTCTCCAAAGCCTGCTCTGGTTCCGGCGCAGTCGCAGTTTTGTCTACCGCTTTTTCGGTTGGTTCAGCCTTGTTCTCAGTCTGCTGATCCGTTTTTGCATCGCCGACATTCTGTGCTTCAGGAACAGTTTCCGGCTTTTCCGTGGGCGCGGGCGCTGGTCGCGCTGCAACCTCAGCTTCTTTTTCCCCCTGAACAGGTGTGCTCTCAGCACTCGTCTCGAAATCGATTTCCACATTGTTGAGTTCGATCTGCTGAAGCTCGGGCGCAGAGAGATTAAGCAAACCCCAGCTCAGGATTGCTGCATGCAGAACGCTGGATGTCGCTACGCCAAACTTCATCGAACTAGCCGGAATTCCTTATCATTGCTGTGGCAGGCTGGTCATGGTGAACTTTTTGTATCCAGCTCCTGAAATCTGCCCGAGAACTTTCGCAACGATTTCATAGGAAGCAGCGCTATCGCCCTTTATGAATATACGGGTATCAAATTTTTCTAGTGTCGCATCCGTAACCGCGCGCAATTTCGCCGTGAGTTCATCAAGCGGGATTTCCGTTGCATTGGTCGCATTGTCAGAGTTCCCTCCAAGGAAGATTTTCCCCTCCCTCGTTATCGTGAGTTCCAGTGGTTTTGTCTCCACGTTTACCGGAGCCGCCGCTGTCTCAGGCAAGTCCACCTCGACACCGACAGTCAGCAGCGGTGCCGTAACCATGAAGATAATCAACAAAACCAGCATGACATCAACGAAAGGTGTCACGTTGATTTCGTTGATTGGCTGATGACGTTTATTTCGGCGACGCTTGCTTCCACCCGCTTGCGCTACACCCGTTGACATTCCCATATCTGATCACCCGTCCGTTTATTCAGCTGCGCGACGTTGCTGGGCAGCATGGCTATTCTTCTCATCAATCTGTCGCGAAAGTATGGCAGAGAATTCATCCGCAAATCCCTCCAGCCGATTGATGATCTTGGCAACATCCGAAGAAAGCTTGTTATAGAAAACAGTCGCTGGAATTGCCGCAAGCAGTCCCAGGGCCGTTGCAAGTAGCGCCTCTGCTATACCGGGTGCAACCACTGCCAAGTTGGTGGATTTGGAACCGGCAATCGCCTGGAAGGAAGCCATGATCCCGATCACCGTACCGAACAGTCCGACAAACGGCGCTGCAGAACCAATTGTGGCGAGATACATCAGACGCTTCTCCAGTTTTTCTGTTTCTCGTGAAAGCGAGACGTCAAGAACCTTGTCAATTCTGGTCTGAAGACCGATTTGCGAATTGGCTCCGCGCTCAAATGAACGCTTCCATTCGCGCATAGCAGCAACGAAGAGTGCACCCATGCCACCAGGATCACGATCGGCGAGCGTTTTGTACAGTTCTTCAAGCGACTGACCCGACCAGAATACTTTTTCAAACCTGTCAAGTTGCCGTCTCGTGCGCGCAAAGAGCAGCCATTTATCGAGTATAATCGCCCAGCTCCAGACTGATGCCACCAGCAAGCCGACCATTACGATCTTGACTGCGAGCGATGCCTCAAGGAAAAGACCGAGGAGTGATACATCCACTGTCTCGCCAAGCTGCGATCCTTCGATACCCTGGGCAAATGCCGATGACACGCCAAAAAGTGCAGTTTCAATCATGTCTGCCTGTCTCTTTCAAATATATGCGGCACGGAAACTTTCCCAGCCACCCCAGATTGCCTTGATAGTGAAAACTATGGTCAAAGGATGACACGGAATGAACCGCTTTGACTCTAGGTAAAGTTAGAATCCATTAGGGTTAATGAAGTGTTAGGATTTGTGGCATTTCAGCCGCTGACTTTACAGTCACGAGTGCTTTATCCGCCGAGCTTTTCCCGCAAATCGTCGGGGAACCGCTTCGCACCTCCCCCGTGGTTTATAAATGCTACTTCCACATCGGCCCCACAAAGCAGAGTTTCTTCTCCGTTTTCCTGGCTTCGCAACACCTCCTGGCGCAGAAACGAACGGGCTCCGGTCAATTTCTGCAATGTGGTTCTGACGAGCAGAAGGTCATCGATAACCGCGGGCGGTCCGAACTTCAGTGACATCCTGTGAATTGCAAAAGCGCTGTCATCCTTTTCAAGGTCAGTATGAAAGATTTCCAGATGCCTCAACCACTCGGTGCGAGACCTCTCCATGTATTTGAGATAGTTGGAATGGTACACGACACCCGAAAAATCAGTATCCTCATAATAGACCCTGACTTCCATCTCGTGACCGTTTTCGATCAACCGGTTAAGGAGGCCTGTTTTTTCGCGTGACATTCGCGGAAAACCCTTTCATCTTGCTCTTTAAGCCAACGGTAGGGCGAGCACAGAAATGAATCCAGTCAAACTTGAAGCAATTCACCGTTTCCCTGTAAAAGGTTTCCCTTCTCAATCTCTCAAACAAGCAAGGCTCGAATTGGGCAAGGGAATTCCCGGTGATCGCCGCTATGCGATAACAAACGGTACCGTGAGCAACGGGGAATGGATGCTTGCGCGCAGCTATTTCATAAATGCATACAATGATGGCTTGCAGAAATTTGATGTCTGCGAAAACACAAATGACGGTTCCTTGACACTGAAAAATCCCGATGGGCACGAGATGAACCTCCTGCCGGAAAATCCGCAAAGCCTGGAACTCGCCAACTTGCAACTGGAGCGCTTCCTCAATCATGTCACCGTGAAACCGGATGCACCCGCACCACAGGTAATTGAACGCAAACAGGCCGAGAGCAATTGGGACTATCCCGGTACAGAATTATCAATCATCAACGCCCAGTCGGTTCAGGCTATCGGCACAGCCCTCGACCGGGAACTGGACCCGGTGCGGTTCAGGGGAAATCTCATAATTCGGGATCTGCCTGCATGGGAAGAGTTTGACCTGCTCGGTAAACGGCTTCGCATCGGTGAGGCTGAAATTGAAGTCATGTTTCCGATCGTCCGCTGCCCGGCACCCGGAGTAAATCCTGCAACCGGTGAGCGGGACATCGATTTCGCCGAGACTTTCCCGGCACATTTTGGCCATGCCTATTGCGGCATGTATGCAAAGGTGGTCAGCGCAGGGAAGATTGTCCCGGAAGACAGAATTGAGATTGTTGGTGATGCGGAGATGCCGTTGTCAGAAGCACAGGCAGAAGCTGACCCCTATCCCCTTTGGCCTCGCATGATGGAAATTGAGGATTATACGGTTGATATAATGACAACCCGGCTAACGTTGAAAAACACTTCGCCTTGGCCTTTGCCAAAAGCAGAACCCGGGCAGCGGTTGAAGTTGCACATTGGTTCCGGCCGGTGGACGCGCGAATACATCAAGGAAGCTTCCTCCGAACAGTATCATCTGGAAATCGAGGACAGCAAAACCGGAGATCCGATGACGCAAATACTACGCGAGGGATTGGCAAACGGCGAAAGAATCGTGGTGACCGGTCCCTTTGGCCAACCTCGGTCATGACAAAAAGCCAGGCCTTCGACTATATCGTCGTCGGTGCCGGTTCGGCCGGATGTGTCCTTGCCAACAAACTGTCTGCAGACGGATCGAACCGCGTTCTGATATTGGAAGCCGGTCCCATGGACAGGGACATAATGATCCATATGCCGGCAGGCGTTTACAAGGTTTATCAGGACCCGAAGATCAACTGGAACTACAACACGGAAGATGAACCGAAACTCTTTGATAGAAACATCAGCATGCCACGCGGTAAGGTTGTCGGCGGATCGTCATCGATCAATTCCATGGTCTACATGCGCGGCCACCCGCTTGACTATGACCGCTGGGCTGACGAACACGGCCTGGAGCATTGGCGTTACGCGAACTGTCTTCCATATTTCAAGACTGGTGAGACCAGTGACCGCGGTGCAGATGACTGGAGAGGCGATAGCGGTCCTCTCGGCGTAACCAAGGGCTATTACGACAATCCTCTTTATGACGCATTCATTGATGCCGGTGAACAAGCCGGACAAGGTCGGTCAGAAGACCTGAACGGTTTCAACCCAGAGGGTGTTGCGCGGTTTGATGCAACCAAAAGAAACGGCAGACGATGCAGCGCCGCAGTAGCATACCTTCGTCCGGCATTATCAAGGCAAAACCTGACACTTCTTACCCGTGCGATGGTTTGGAATATTGAATTCGAAGGCAACCGCGCTGCGGGCATCACTTTCCAGCGAAATGGTAAAATGCAAACCGTTTATGCGGAAAAGGAAGTCATTTTGTGTGGCGGCGCCATCAACTCACCCCAGACGCTTATGTTGTCCGGAATCGGACCGGAAAATCATTTGCGAGAACACGGGATCGAGCCGAGGGTTAACCTGCCAGGCGTCGGGCAAAACCTACAGGACCATGCCAGCATCGTTGTACAGTATGAATGCAAAAAATCATTTCCGATCCACAAAATCACCAACCCTGCTCGCAAGGTTGCAGCCGGTGCTTGGTGGGTGTTTACCCGCGATGGCATTGTGGCATCCAACATCTGGGAAGCTGGCGGCCTCATCCGTGGAAACGATCAGGTTCCCTACCCCAACCTTCAATATCATTTTGGGCCAGTAGGGTTTGAATATGAAGGAACGAAAATCAAGCTGCGCCAGGCATTCGCGATA
>JBCCGN010000044.1:0-26340 GCA_039029255.1 Pseudomonadota bacterium
ATTGAATATACACGGCATAAAACCCTGTGCTCACATGTTACGGAACCCGTCTATCGCGGGATCGATTTTGTCGTTTGCAATGCCGCAAAAATGCCGCTGAGTTCAGCTGATGCGTGGGTACATTCAACCTATAATTTTTCGCTGGCAGTTGTGGCCTATGCAATAGTCTTTGGAGCTTTTGCCGCTAACGTAATTGATGGGGCATTGACTGCCGTCCCCAAGGGACAACTTGAAACTGCTGCATCTTACGGGATGACAAAACGGCAAACCTTCTGGCGTATCCATGTGCCGCAAATGTGGGTCTATGCACTTCCCGGCCTGTCCAACCTCTGGCTGATTCTCGTCAAGGCGACCGCATTGTTGTTCCTGCTTGGTATCGAAGACATTGTCTATTGGGCGGGGGCGCTCGGATCTACAAAAACAGCAGCATTTTATGAATATCCGCATCCCGATTGGCGATTGTGGTACTTCAGTGCATTGCTCGTTTTCCACTTGTTTATGACCTGGATCAGCGGCAAAGTTTTGGATCGTTTGGCTAACAGATTGTCCAAGGGACAGGCCACTTTGGCAAACCAGCAAACAGAGGCGGTGGCAACATGAGTTGTACCCAAACCATCCTCGATTACAGCCTGCGCTCAATTGGCATAGGCGAACGCCGTTTACCGTTGACCGACATATCCCTGTGCGAACAGTTTGTCCTGATTGGCAGCGGTCTGCTCTGGAACATCTATTTCGCTTTCTTTGCCCTGTCGTTGGGCTTTCTGTTCGCAACGGCTCTGGCACTTGGGAAAGCAAGTGCAAATCCGCTTTTTGCTCTCCCGTCCAAGGCGTTCATATTTATCTTTAGAGGGTCTCCCTTATTCATTCAGTTCTTTTTTGCCTACGAAGCCTTCGTTCTGCTTCCGAAACTCGGGGTCGATATCAATCTCGGGTTTATAGAAATAACGGCAGAAACCCGATGGCTGACCAAGGCATGGCTCGGCGCTTTGATCGTACTATTCCTGAATACTTCAGCCTATAGTGCGGAAATTTTCTACGGTGCTTATCGTTCTGTCCCCAAGGGAGAGGTTGAAGCTGCTGCTGCCTATGGAATGACGGGCTACAAGCGGTTTCGCCGGATCATCTGGCCAACCATGCTGCGTTTTGCATGGCCTGCATATACGAATGAGGCAATCTTTCTGTTTCATTCAACCGCTCTGGCATTTGTTGCGGCCTTCCCGACGTGGCGGCAAAAAGGCGATGTTTTGTATTATGCAAAATATTTTGCAGACAAAACCTATAATCCTTTTATCCCTTATCCAATTGCTGCAATTTACTTCATTCTCGTAACGCTGATCATTATTTTCATCTTCGGATTGATAAACAAGCGACTTAACAGGCATCTGGCCCCCTCAGAGAGGAAACCTTTGCGCTACCGCCCACAACTCATAAGATAGCGGGATGTTTGAAACGGTTCCAATCCCGCTTTGGGTGCTCGTACCCCTTGCATTTTTGGCAGCAATCGCCTTTCTGGATCGCATATTTGCTCCGGGTGTCCGCTGGTTCTTCCGAAGACGGGTCAATACGGCAATCGATGAGTTGAATACTCGGCTTGATACGCGAATCCAGCCTTTCAAACTGACGCGCAAGCAAACGCTGGTTGATCAGTTAATGTATGATCCACACGTGATAGCAGCAGCTGAAGAAGAAGCCCTTCGTGAGGGAACCCCGCTACAGGTTGTCATGAAAAAGGCTGAACGCTATGCGCGAGAAATTGTTCCTTCATTTTCCCCACTCGCATATTTCGGGATTGGCACTCGTATTTCAAAGTGGGTATCAGAAATCGTCTATCGTGTTCGACTTGGGTACATCGACGATGCGGAGCTCAAGGGTATAGATCCGGAATCATCCGTGATCTTTGTTATGAACCACCGATCCAACATGGACTATATGCTGGTCACCTATCTGGCTTCCACCCGGACAACATTGTCTTATGCCGTTGGTGAATGGGCGAGAATTTTCGGTCTACAGACCGTAATTCGGTCTATGGGCGCTTATTTTATAAGGCGGTCTTCGGGCAACGAGCTATATCGCCGCGTTCTTGCACGCTATGTAAGCATGGCCACAAGAGAGGGTGTTACCCAAGCGGTTTTTCCAGAAGGTGGCCTAAGCCGCGACGGGTCTCTACAGCCACCGAAGCTCGGATTGCTGAGCTACATGTTAAGCGATTTTAATCCATCAGGCAGCCGCGATATCGTGTTCGTACCAGTCGGCATAAATTACGATCGAACCATTGAAGACCGTATTTTGACCGCAAAACAGGAAGCCGAACACACCGGAAGGGACTTTTCATTCAAACTGGGCGCCACACTCAGTTTTGTATGGGAATTGCTTCGCCGCCGCTTCCGGGGCAACCTCTACAAAATGGGATATGCATGCGTCAGTTTCGGCAATCCTCTCTCCATGAAACAGTGGCTCAAGGCAAACAAGATCCGGATTGACCAACAAACTGAAGAGAAGCGGTTTTCAACCATTAATGAACTCGGCGAAGAACTCATCGGGCGGGTCGGGCAAGTAATTCCTGCGCTCCCGGTGTCCTTGGTTGCAACCGTTTTTGCCCAACCGGAGCATTCAGGATCATTGACAGAGTTGGAGCTTAAAGCCGCTGTCTCGGAACTGATAACCAAATTGACTTCCCGAGGCAGTCATATTCACATTCCACGGGAAGACCTGGATTACGCGATCAGCACCGGTTTGCGGATGTTGCTGCTGCGGCATGTGATCTACAGCAATGATGATGGGCGCTACAGGTTAAACCAGAAAGAGAAAATACTGCTCGAGTACTATTCCAATTCCATCGCTCATATGTACTAATCTTGGTTATTCCACGACAATTGTATAAGTCACGCTGGAACCGATGCCGCTTGACGGATCGCCTGGTACCTCCAAAAGCGAGAATGTCGGCTTGTAAAGGCCTGGAACATTGCCTGCAATGAAAACCACCTGCAGAATCGCACCTCCAATGCTCGCGCCTGCCCGCTCATTGTAGTTGGAAGTGTGCACAGACAGAAATGGCTTTTCCGATACAAGCGGCGTCAAAATCTGGTACCCCTGAGCTCCTGCGGGAGCTTCAATGGCAAAACCACCTATGATTGTATCGATTGCCGGATTCAGGAAACCATTACCGTCTGCATCCTGCAGTATGACGCCATCGGAAAATTGCTGAAGACTTTCAGGCAACTTGAATCCGAACTCTGCCAACTGTGCAGATGACAGCACACCAGCGTTGACGATTCCCTGATTACCAAGACCGGCATTCTTTTTGTAAAGCATGAAAGGAAGCGGCAATGTACTGCTGGCCACTCCCAAAATCTGGTTTACCCCGACACGCTGCCAATTGTGATTGCGTTGATCATGGGGAACGTTTGTCGGGAAAATCTGAGGCCTCGGCTCCGGCAGGAAATTCACCTCCCCGCTCCCCGATGCAACAACATTGCCGCCGCCATCAATGATGCGTACAGCGACAACACCTTTGTCCCCGCGTGAAACGAATGCACTTACCCGGCCGATATGTATGATCTTGATGCCCCGTTGACGTATCGGGTCAAAAGCAGCCCCCGGTGCGGCGGACAACAGAGCATCGGCCTGAAGGCCATTTTGGTTAAGCGGAGTAATAACGAATGTCTCATCATTCCCACCTTCAGTGACTTTGAATCCGGAAAGCGCAGCGGGCAAACCCTGCTGTGGTGTTCCAACGACCAGCAGGATCGCCCTCTCATCAAGAGGAATTGCCGGATCACGTTGAAAACCGGAAACAAGTTCTATTTCCATTCTGCCACCAGCCGGTATGCCGTAACCGATCACCGCCGGATCGAGGAACGCATCCCCGGAATGGTTATCCGTCTGTAGAAATATGTTGATGCCGCTACGGATATCCCTGACGATTCCATTTGCAAATATCGGGGCGCTGGTAACCTTGCTCACAATACCCTGCGACTGCGCCTGAGCAGAATTAGGGCTCATGACGCCTGAAGAAACAAGCAACGCACAGCAGAACAGGCACAGGCGCACCGTGTTCAATGCCAATCTTCCAAATTGTAAAAACTCTTTTCCTGACATAGCCATTGCTATCTTTTCCAAACCTTATAATTACTACATTTAGTTTACAAAGGAAGGACATCCAGATGGCAAAAGTTGCTTTTATCGGCCTGGGCGTAATGGGTTACCCGATGGCGGGTTATTTGGCCAAAGGCGGACATGAGGTTACCGTTTATAATCGTACTGCTGCCAAGGCGGAGAACTGGGTAAAGGAATTTGGTGGTAGCAGTGCTACAACCCCTGCAGAAGCTGCAAAAGACTGCAAGTTTATATTTTGCTGTGTTGGCAATGATGATGACCTTCGCAGTGTCACCCTTGGTGAAACCGGCGCATTCAACACAGTTCCGGAAGGGGCAGTTTTTGTTGACAATACAACCGCCTCCGCTTCGGTCGCTCGCGAATTGGCGCAGGAAGCCGCCAAGCGCAAATTTGATTTTCTGGATGCCCCGGTTTCCGGAGGCCAGGCCGGTGCCGAGAATGGTATTTTGACAGTCATGGTTGGTGGCGATGAAGCAGTTTTCGACAAGGCAAAACCGGTGATAGACTGCTACGCACGCATGACCGGTTTGATGGGGCCCGTTGGAAGCGGTCAGCTTACCAAGATGGTAAACCAGATTTGCATCGCAGGGCTTGTTCAGGGGCTTTCTGAAGGCATCCATTTCGCCCAGAATGCGGGCCTTGATGTTGAAGGGGTGATTTCTGTCATCTCAAAAGGCGCGGCGCAGTCCTGGCAGATGGAAAATCGTTACGAGACCATGAACAAAGGCGAGTATGAACACGGATTTGCAGTGGACTGGATGCGCAAGGACCTCTCAATCTGCCTCAATGAAGCCCGTGAAAATGGTACAAACCTGCCTGTTACAGCGCTGGTTGACCAGTTTTATTCTGAAATCCAGAAGATGGGCGGAAACCGCTGGGATACATCAAGCCTGCTGGCAAGACTGAAAAACGCTGGATAACTCGACCGGCCATCTTACTTGCAGAAAATGGGAAGTTCTCGCTGATGCAAACAGCGAGAACGCATTTTTGCGTTGCCTAGTCTTTGTTCAGGATCACGTAGTCCAACGGTAATTCCGTCGTATCTTTGATCCGCTCCATGGCAAACGCGCTGGAAACATTTTCGATATCAATATCGGCGACAAGCTTCTTGTAGAAACTGTCATAGGCAGCGATGTCAGGCACAACCACCCTCAGCAGATAATCAATATCTCCGCTCATGCGATAAAAGCCAACAACCTCGGAAAACTTGGAAATCACCTCCGAAAACCGCTTCAGCCATTCCTCGTTGTGCTTGTCTGTTTTTACAAACACAAAAACTGTGACTCCGGCATTGACGCTCGCCGGATCGAGAATAGCGACCCGCTTTCGGATGACCTTGTCTTCCTCCATCTTTTGAATGCGACGCCAGCAAGGTGTTGTCGATAGCCCTACCCTGCGAGCAATATCTGCAACCGGAAGCGTCGAATCCTGCTGGAGTATGGTAAGAATGGCCCTGTCTGTTTTATCCACTTTACACCTCGCGCTCGGAATTAGAATATATTTCCATATTTTCAGAAATAATGAAACCATTTTCTCAAAGTTTGCGCCTAATACGACCGACCACCGCAAATTAGACGAAACTGTGAACCTGTTTTCTCAGGTAAGGCAGGAGTTCAGTAGAAAACCAGGGATTCTTTCTGATCCAGGCATTGTTGCGCCAAGAGGGATGCGGAAGCGGAATGCATATCCTCCCCTCTTCATGCCGGGAATATCGCCGCCAATTTCTTACTGTCTCAGTCAAAGTCTTTGCCGCATTTTTTCCAAGATAGTGCTTTTGTGCATACATGCCTATCAGAAGCACCAGTTTCACCTGTGGCATCGCATCGGTCACCTCGCTTTGCCAGCGGGCCGCACATTCCTTGCGTGGTGGAAGGTCTCCACCTTTTGCGTCAAGGCCAGGGAAACAGAACCCCATTGGAGTCATGACGAGTTTTTCCGGATCATAAAAAACGGTCTCGTCAATTTGCATCCAGTCACGCAAGCGGTCCCCGGAAGGATCAGTAAATGGTCTTCCGGAAGCGTGGACACGCGTACCCGGCGCCTGTCCGACAATTCTTATTTTTGCCTTTTGTGAGAGAACCACTACCGGGCGCGGTTCATGCGGCAGCGGTTCACCTGTCGGCTGAGTGATACAAATTCGGCATGCGGAAATGTCCTCATTCAACCGGGGAATTGAAGACATCTAAATCTGTACGCTTGGCCGGGCGGAAACGTCTGCGAACCACCTTTTGAAGTTGGCATACCCGACCTCAGGCATTTCCAGCCGTGCAGGTTTGAAGAACTGGGCGGCAACAAGTGCAGTAATATCAGCCACACTAAAGCGCGCGCCGGCAATAAACTCGTTGCTGGCCAGTTGTTCATCCAGGATCGTCAGATAATCGATGGCGAGTTTTTGATTCTTCTTACCCCAGTCCGGAATTTGATCCCCTTCAAGAACGGCAGCCCCCGGATGAAGATGACGGAATGACTGGGCAACGCGCATGAAAAATCCGAATTCGACGCGCCTGTTCCACATTTCAACTTGTGCCTGCTCCAGGGCTGATCCTCCAAGCATGTTCGGCTCGGGATGCAGTGCTTCCACATAGCGGCAAATCGCAATGGTTTCAGAAATAACTGTCCCATCCTTCAGTTCCAGAAAGGGAACTGTCTGCGACGGATTCTTTCTCGTCATCTCTTCGGAGCGTTGCTCATGTGCATTGAGATCCAGCTGGACCGTCGGAATTTCAAGTGTCTTTTCCTTGAGAAATATCTGCACGCGCCTTGGGTTTGGCGCGCGGCCCCCGTCATAAAGTTTCATTTGCTTGTTCTCCTCCTTCAGACCTCAGGGTTACCATGCAAAAATTTGCCCCAGCCATCCCTTGGAATGTTTCTGTTTTTCAGCACGACGCCATTCTGATGGCAAATCAAAATCTCCTTGCCAAACTCCAATTGCCTGCTTCTTTGCCAAGGCTTCTTCCTTTTCATAGTCGCCAAACGCCACGGCCCATCCACGCAGCACCATTTCACGGTTTATTTCCAGGTTCCCGATTTCGCAAACCGCCAATAATCGTCCATATTTGTCTTCCTCAAATCCGTTGCACGCGACATGTCGGTCATCGATCAGGTTTCTCAGATAAGCTGCGGACTTCTGGCCGCAATTCAATGCCGATGACGAGGCTCTGTCTGCGGATCCGCAAACCTGCCGGTATTCAGGCGCATCGATCCCGAAAAGACGGATCTCCTTGTCTCCTATGAAAAGGCTGTCACCATCAACCACCCTTGCCTCACCGGAACTCTCTTCGGTTCCGATAATTGCCAACACCACTGACCCGCCGCCAAGAACCAGAAAAAGCAGCAGCAATTTCAGAAAATCAACAATACGATTACGGCGCAAAGCAACCCCCTGCAAATGACATCCTAACCGCTTGTTTACCATTTCCGTCTACCGTTCGTTAAGGCCAATATGCGCGGCCAATAAGTATTGAGTTTGAGCCCAGATGCAGTTTCTCAGCAGTACCGCAGACAAAAACATTGTTGATGTGAGCAAAAGGCGCTCCGCATCATCAAAGGCGGTGCGTGAGTTCAGAACCCGTTCAAATCTGGTTGGAAACACTTCAAACGCCTATGAGCACCAACTGCTTACCGGGTTTGCAAAGAATCAGGTGAATTCTGCTTTCATAACGCCAGTCTTGATCATTCTGGCTGGCGTTATAGCGGGTCCCTGGGTCGGCTGGCCTCTCGTCGCCATGTGGGTCGCAATCACTATACTGTCCCATGCCCACCCATGCATGCAGGCAAAACGGTTCATCGCGCTGGAGGATGAAACAGACTCTGTACGCTGGCGTTACTCATTCATTTTCGGTCAGGCACTCATCGCCTGCGCCTGGATATTCTACGCTACGCTGGGTTGTAACGAATGCGGAACCGAGTTTCCGATCATTCAGTTTTCGACCATGCTCGCTTTCGTGGCTTCGATTTCAATGCTGAACCACGGTCTTGGTCTGGCTTACCTGGTAACGATTCTTCCGCCTGCATTGGTACTGGCTGGCAAATTCATCAAAACCCAGGATACTTCACTGATGATGATGGCCGGGATACTGCTCGCAGCAGTCGTCTTCTTTCATTTTATCTCCAGGCACTTTCAGTCCCTGATCATTTCCATGCTTGAGCACTCAACTGAGAAAGAAACACTCATTGTTGAACTGGAGACAGAGAAATCCGTATCTGAAGGCGCACGCGAACGGGCCGAGGAGGCAAACTTCGCCAAGTCCCGATTTCTCGCGACCATGAGCCATGAATTGCGAACACCACTGAATGCAATTCTGGGTTTTTCGGAAATCATGCGTGAGGAGGTTTTCGGGCCCCTGGGAGCGGACACTTACAAGGAATATGCAGATGACATCCACAGTTCAGGATCGCATCTCCTGAAGCTGATCAACGAGATCCTCGATATCTCCCGAATAGAAGCCGGCAAGCATGAATTGAATGAGGAGAACCTTCAACTCGTTTCTATCATTGATGAAGCACGTCACATGATTGACATTAAGGCCAAGCAACGCAAAATCACCATCAATACAGCTTATCATGAAAACTTGCCTGACATATGGGTGGATGAACGCGCAATTCACCAGATTACGCTCAACCTGTTATCCAATGCGATCAAATTCGCTCCCGTCGGCGGCGAGATTACAATCAAGGTCGGATGGACAGCAAAAGGCGGGCAGTATCTTTCTGTCCGGGATAACGGTCCCGGTATACCCGAAGAAGAAATCCCGATCGTCCTCTCATCATTTGGTCAGGGAACAATTGCTATCAAGCACGCCGAGCCGGGAACCGGCCTCGGGCTTACCATCGTTCAGGCGCTGTTGAACATGCATCAGGGACGCTTTGATCTGAGGTCGAGGCTCCGTGAAGGAACCGAAGCGATTGCTTACCTGCCAAGAGAACGCGTCAACAGGAACGAAGAAAAACGCGCATCAGTCGGTACTGGCACGCAGGACGAAACCATGGCTCAGATGGCTTAAGGGCTTGCCGAAAATTCCAGGCAGGCGGATTTAACCATTCCTGCGGCAAGGGCAAGTTGAATGGCCGGGCGTGAAGTCAGAAAATCGTTGTGCAAGAATTGCAGGTTCATTTCATCAGCCAACCGATCCATCTCGGCTATTCCCGACTTTTGGGCCATCATGCAGTGAGACGTCGCCCCAGGTTTCAGTGTCTCCAGGACGGCAACACACGCAATGGCACTCGGACCGGCAAGCAACACGGGAACATGCTCCATTCTCGCTGAAAGGATCGCCCCGCACATTGCTGCGGTTTCCCTGCCCCCAAGCTGTCTCAAGGCTTCAAGTCCGTCGGATACCCTGCCCTCAGTATTCTCAAGTGAAAGTTGAACATTTGAAAGAACATCGGACTTTCCCTTGCCGACAATCTTGGCGGGATCTGCACCCCACATCGCGGACAGGATAGCCAGCACTGAAACATTTGGCTCCATTTCAATTGCCGCAGCACAAAACAGATCGTTTCCACCCGCAATCGATTCCATACCAAAAGCCATTGTTCCGGCACATTCCTTCTCATCAAGTGCCGCCTGCTTCGTGATATCGGCAACCGGTATCTGAAGCGCAAGATCCAGTACTTTCAGGCCAAGATTATGCTGATCACATATCCGGTTCACTGGCGAAGTGCCGCCGGAAATTTCAACTATCTCATCAAGAAGTTCGACATCCCCGCTTTTGTCGGCTGAATGAGTGCCTGCGAACAACGTGAGAAGCGGACGGCTGACCGCGGGAGAGCGTCCGCTCCAGGCTGAATACCAGACACATACTTCACCAAACAATCCACCGTCAGGTCCCATCTGATCAATAACCTGGTTTTTGGTATGCGCTTTTGCGTCTACGTCCTCGGGAGGCAATTGATCCAGCAAAGACCGGAAATCGTTAAACGGAAGGCCGCTCTCGATATTTGTCATGGATTGGCTCAAATATGAGTTGATGGAAGCACATGGATGAAATATCAGCTTTCTGGTTCAACACAAGACAGGCATTGTGAAGTGTCTGCTGTTTTACTGGAAAATTGAATGGCTGATACGATCAAATCACCCTGCACACTGGTTTGTTCCATTGACATGAAATCCGGTCATTGCTTCGGGTGTGGAAGAACACGCGAAGAAATCGGAAGCTGGATGGGAATGACTGACTTGGAGCGTCGGGATTTGATGGAGATTTTACCATCCAGAATGGCAAACATTGAACGCAAGCCGCGAAGAGAAACCCGTCGGCAACGTTTGAAAAGGCAAAAAGCAGCTTCTGCATAAACCGAGGTTCTGGATTTCACAGCAGGCTCAGTGAGAACCTGACCGCGACAAACAACAGAAACAATCCGAAGAAGACCTCCAGCTGGCGTTTGGCCAGCGCGTGGGCAAGTTTCACACCGATCGGTGCCACAAGCAGGGTCACTGGGATGATGATTGCCACCATGAGCAGATTGACAAATCCCAGAGAAAACTCCGGAAGCCCCTCCGCACCCCATCCAGCCCAGATATAGCCGATCATGCCCGGGATCGAGATCAGGATCCCCACACCGGAGGACGTGGCGACCGCCTGATGGATGGGACGGCCGAATAGGGTCATGAAAGTATTGTTGAAGACACCCCCTCCGATACCCATAAACGTCGAGAAAAAGCCGATGATCCATCCACTGAGAAATCTGCCGACACCACGGGGTATGTCGTCCGCCAACCTCCAGCTTTCTTTGCCAAAAAGCAGCCTGAGTGCGATAACAAAGGCGCATGCTGCAAATATCACGCGCAACATTTCACCGGACAGGTAAGCTGCTACCACCGACGCCATGACGACGGCAATGGGCACCGGAAGCGAGAATGACCTAAGCAACCCCATATCCACAGCATCCCGGGCCTTGTGTCCAAGGAATGAGCGAATAGAAGTCGGAATTATAATCGCTAGGGAAGTACCAACTGACAGGTGCATCCTGATCGCTTCGTCCACGCCCAGCAGGCCAAGCATTTGGTAGAAAACCGGAACAAGCACAGCGCCGCCGCCAATTCCGAAGAGACCAGCCAAAACGCCTGCTATACCACCAGCAACAAGCAGTGCAGCAACAAATGGTAGAAGTTCAGTCAGTGGAGGCAGTGGCACAGCAGGTCCGGCGTCAGAGAGGATTGTTGAGGCTTATTAAGGTTTACCTGCCAGGTCAAGCAGGCCGGGAAAAATCGAGACTACAGGGTTGTCTCGTTCAGTTCCGACCCAAGAACTTTCTTGAAACAAAGACCAGCAACGACGCAACAACAGCTCCCAATGAGCCAATAAATAAGATTACCTTGCGTGCCTGTTCGGGTGTCTGTCTGACAGCCCTGTTTTCAGCAGACTCCGTAAAATAGTATGTGATACAGGAATCGCTGAGCTTCCAGCCGGTGCATGCGAAATATGCGAACACGTAGTTAAACAAAAACACTGCTGCGAAGGCACCAAATATGGCGGCGGCAGCATACAAGATATATTTCGAATTACCGGCGTGATTTTCAACTTTGTTTTTGACCGGGTCTCCGCCATCCAATGCGGCAATTACTTCAGCATGTTCCTCCGGGCTTATTTCGCCCTTCGCCAGGCGCTTATCGACAATTTCCCTTGCTTCACTCATTTCTTTTCCATGTTTTCTATTGGCAACTGCTGCCTCGCAGAGGAGATAATGGGCTAAAATGCCAGAATTCCACTACCTCTGGTAGACTGATCAGTTTGTCCGCCAAGTGTCAAATGTTTCATGTAACGGAACTTCGTCACGGCACCAGCATGGCCGCGCCGATATGGCCCCAGGTACTTTCTTCCTGTTGTCTGATCCATTCCTGTTGCTTCTCGTGATAGTCGGTTATGACTTGCCTTTGGGGGTTTGTGGCAGCATCTGCAATTATGTGTGACACAGCGCCTACCAGCAATCTGGCAAACTCTTCTGCGGCCTCCCTTTTGCGGTCGAACTCAATGCTGCTAATCTCGCCTGAATTTCTGAAGGCCTCATCATAAGCGGCATCTTCGCCCGCCTTTAGCGCCATATAGGCATCCCTGCGCTTCTCCGAAGTTTCGAATTCGACCGATGCGATATCGCAAAGCTCTTGAACCCAGGGCGTAATTTCACGTTCAAGCCGTTCTGGTCTGCAATCGGATGCTTCCTTGAAACGCTGATGTTCAGCCAGTATTTGGTAACTGCCCGAACTTGGTCGTATGTTCCTGTGCCTATAGCCCAGGGCCAGTTTTGAAAGTTGATGACCGGCTTCCGAAGCAAAATCGTGATACATCAGCGCAAACTTGTTATCGTTCAGATCGGGAACATTCCGCTGATAGATCTTGGCGGTATGATGCGACACAAAAGCCAGTATATCCAGTTCGACCGGCGTAAACGTTTCAGCGCCCTTGTAACCATCCCCATCGAAACGCGTTGCAAAAAATCTGTGGTCGGACAGATAGGCGGCCATTAGAAGAAGAGCAGCAGCCTTGTAATCACGTTTGACCTTATGTCCAAGAAAGTAAGACAAGCCCAGAAGTTTCACTTTCGGCATATTCTGGCTTTTGAAATTCTGCGACAGCGCAACCCTGACGTCCCAGCCCGAGTACCGCTTTATGTCCATCTCAGCCAGAATATCGGAAACATTCCAGAGTTGATCCGTGATCATCTGTTTGGACATTTCATAATCCGCATCAGTCAAATCGCTGATTTTTTTGGTTTTATCCGACGCCTGCACACTGGCGGACAGAAAAAATGACAGCAAAATCAGCACCCTGACGATTGACTTATGCATGATTTGCTCCTGATTGAGTTCACCTTCCCCGACTATACAGTCGGGAAATGACGATCAACCGCACAGTCGTTGACTAATGTTCCACAAAACGGGTGTCCAAATGCGAGTTTGGCTCAGGACCGATTAATCAACGTCCAGCCAGCGCCGCTTCATACTGCTCCAATGCCCGTTTACTGGCTTCGTTGTCGTCACCAAGTCGCTTCTTTCTTATCTTGTAAGACTTCAAGAATGCTTGCGCTGCCGCATTGTAGTTCTTCCGATATTTGTGCGTAATACCCAATCCAAAATATGAGGCAGCCAGATTGAGGTTGTCGTTCCCTAAAGCTGCTCTTTCAATATTGATTGTTGTGATAAATGCTTGCTCGGCTTTACCTAATTCCCCACTTTCCCGAAGCATAACAGAGTAGTTAAAATGCAGATGTCCTGTTGTCTTATGCAAGCGCCCATAAATTCTCTCGCTAATTTCCATTGCCATCTTATGGTAATTGGTCGAAGTTGCATAATTCTTCAGCTTTTGAGTAACGTCCGCCAGATCGCGGTAGCTTAATAAAGTTTCTTCATGGTCTTCGCCCAAATCAGCCAATCTTGCGACTAGAGCCTTTTCATAAAAGTGTTCAGCTTCCTTGTACCTCCCCTGTTTTCCGATTACGACTGCTAGTTCACGGAAGGTGTAGGCTATGTCTTGATGCTTTTCACCAAATTTAACTAACTCGCGACCAAGCAACTCGCGGAACTTTTTTTCGGCGTCAACATATCGTTCTTGGTTAGATAACGATAACGCCGCATTATACATTGCTAAAAATTCTTCACTTTCATTTTCTTCCGAAGTTTGAACGATCACTTGCTCACTTTGAAAGTCGGGCACATCCTCAGCGTAAAGATAATAAATCTTCACACCGGCAAAAACGGTCAATGCAGCAAACAGTCCATATTCTATCGCCGTAGGCATCGTATTCCCTGAAACTTGAACAGCTATTCGTAAGAAGCCAATAAATATTTGTCAAACGAACCAGGCCGGGAACATTTCAGAAATACCTCATGATTCTGAAAGTAATTGTCTTGTAGCAATGTACACGTCAACGCATCAGTCGCATCTTACGAATATCTGCAATTCGCTTAATATTCGATCTGGGCTCAAGAACCGGATTTTGATCGAGATGGGCTAAAGAACCACGACTGTGGTGCCAACGGGAGTCCGGTTGTAGAGATCAATCGCATGATCATTGATCATCCGAATACAGCCATTGGAAGAAGCAGTGCCAATTGTCCAGGGCTGGTTCGTTCCGTGAATGCGGTAATAGGTGTCGCGATTGCCCTTGTAGAGATAAAGCGCACGCGCACCAAGCGGGTTCTTGGGTCCTCCGGGCACCCCACCGGCATATTTCGCATACTTGTGTGGTTCGCGCTTGATCATGTTCTGAGTAGGTGTCCAGCTTGGCCACTCGGCTTTACGCTTGATGGTGGCTGTTCCGGACCACGCCAACGCCGCCCGTCCTACACCAACGCCATACCTTCGGGCCTTTCCAAATCCTTCCATGAGATAAAGGTAACGGGAATGCGGATCGACAACAATCGTACCTCGCTTGTATTTGCGACTGTATTTGACTGTCTGCGGCACATACTTCGGGTCGACCTTAAATGCCTTCTTCTTTCCTGTATGGTGAGCCAGAGCCTTCTTTACAGGTAAACCACCTGCTCCCAAGGCTGCTGTTGTTGCAAAACCAGCTACAAATTTACGACGACTAATCAACTCACACACTCCCAGGACACATTGTCAAAATGAAAAACAACCTTAAGTCAGCGCCAACCGTAGATTGCAAATTGATTTCATACAATATCGGGAGCACTCACGAGTGCGTTACATCAAATACACCCGTAAAAGATGGTTAACACTTTGGAATAATTAACAATTCTGGGTTTTATGCAGCCAAAAAACCGGTGTTGAATACTGCAGAAAACGCCTCTTCAAGCACCTCCGGCCCCGCCCTCGGTTTGACTGCCTTTACACTCAGGGTCTGCCGATAGCTGCGAGCGCCGGGAATACCCTGAAACAATCCTATCATGTGCCGAGTGATCTGGTTCATCCGCCCACCACCGGACAGGTGCTTTTCCGCATAGTTACACATCCCTGAAATCACTTCCTCATAGGACGTTCTCTCCTGCTGCGATCCGAATATCTGCTGATCGACATCCATCAGCATCGAAGGATTGTGATATGCAGCCCTGCCAAGCATAACGCCGTCAACTTTATCAAGATGACTTATGGATTGATTCAAATCCTCAACTCCACCGTTTATCCCAATGAACTTATTGGGGTTTTCCTGCTTCAGGCGATACACCCTGTCATAGTCGAGCGGTGGAATATCCCGATTTTCCTTTGGGCTCAGTCCTTCTAACCATGCCTTTCGGGCATGGACCCAGAGTGCATTCGCTCCACTTCTCCATACCTCAAAGGCAAGGTTATCGAGGGCAACTTGTGTATCCTGATCATCCACACCAAGCCTGCATTTCACGGTGACTGGAATGCCGACGATGTCTTTCATGGCAGCAACGCAACGCCCCACAAGCTGAGGCTCATACATCAGGCAGGCTCCAAACGTTCCCGACTGAACCCGGTCGGAAGGACATCCGACATTGAGATTGATCTCATCATACTGAAAAGCCTCACCGATTTTTGCGGCTTCCGCAAGCTTGACGGGATCACTCCCTCCCAACTGCAAGGCAACCGGATGCTCTATTTGATCGAACCCTAGCAGATGTTCCCGGTCTCCATGAATTACAGCATCGGCAACGACCATTTCGGTGTAAAGCAGCGCATGTTTGGTCATCAACCGGTGAAGATACCGGCAATGGCGATCCGTCCAGTCCATCATTGGCGCGATGGCAAACTTCGGACCTTTTCCAGTATAATACTTGCTCAGATAATCCATAAAGAAAGCCAATAACTCAATTCCGGGCATCAAAAAAGCCCGCATCCGAAAATGCGGGCTTCAATCTTGTTTACCAAAGACGAATGACTATTCGCCTTCACGTTCCTTGAGTGCTGCACCAAGGATGTCACCGAGTGAAGCACCTGAATCTGTCGATCCGTACTGGGCAACGGCTTCCTTCTCTTCAGCAATCTCGAGCGCCTTGATGGAAACACCGATGCGACGTGTCTTCTTGTCGAACTGGATGATGCGTGCATCAACCTTCTGTCCCACAGAGAAGCGTTCCGGACGCTGCTCATCACGATCACGAGAAAGATCAGAACGCTTGATGAATGTGGTCAGTTCAGTATCGGCAATGGAGACTTCAAGCCCACCATCCTTGATTTCCAATACTTCACAGGTAACGATTGCATTCTTGCGCAACGCACCGGATTCGGCTGCTTCACCGACCGGATCACCGCCGACCTGCTTGATACCAAGAGAGATACGCTCCTTCTCGATATCAACATCAAGTACTACTGCCTTGACCATTTCACCTTTGTTGTAATCCTCGATTGCCTCTTCGCCAGACTTGTTCCAGTCAATATCGGAGAGGTGAACCATGCCATCGACATCGTTCTCGAGGCCAATGAACAATCCGAATTCGGTTTTGTTCTTGACTTCACCTTCAACTTCGGTGCCGACGGGGAACTGATCTGCGAATGCATGCCACGGATTGTCGAGCGTTTGTTTCAGGCCAAGGGAAATACGACGCTTCGAGGGATCGACTTCAAGCACGATGACCTCGACTTCCTGAGAAGTGGAAACGATCTTTCCAGGATGGACGTTTTTCTTGGTCCAGGACATTTCAGAAACGTGGATAAGACCTTCAATCCCCGGCTCGATCTCAACAAATGCACCATAGTCGGTGATGTTGGTCACACGACCTGTGATTTTCTTCTCAAGCGGATATTTCTCGTCAATTGAATCCCAAGGATCGCTCTCAAGCTGTTTCATGCCAAGTGAAATACGGTGTGTTTCCTGATTGATGCGAATGATCTGCACTTTCACAGTCTGTCCGATATTCAGGATTTCGCTTGGATGGTTCACCCGGCGCCAAGCCATGTCGGTAACATGAAGCAGGCCATCGATGCCTCCGAGGTCCACAAATGCACCATAGTCGGTAACATTCTTGACCACACCTTCCACGACCTGACCTTCTTCCAGATTCTGGACGATTTCAGAGCGCTGTTCTGCACGGCTTTCTTCGAGGATTGAGCGACGTGACACAACAATGTTGCCGCGGCGACGATCCATTTTCAAAATCTGGAACGGCTGCGGATTGTTCATCAGTGGTGTGACATCACGGATCGGGCGGATATCCACCTGCGAACGTGGCAGGAACGCCATCGCTCCATCAAGGTCAACCGTAAAGCCGCCCTTGACCTGATTGTAGATGACACCTTCCACTTTCTCGCCGTCGTCAAACATCTTTTCAAGACGGATCCAGCTTTCTTCGCGGCGGGCTTTTTCGCGGGAAAGAACAGCTTCTCCCATCGCGTTTTCTACGCGATCCACATAAACCTCGACTTCATCGCCGACTTTCATGGAGCCGTCACGTCCGGCGGCACCAAATTCTTTCATTGCAACGCGGCCTTCTACTTTCAAGCCAACGTCGATAACTGCCAGATCCTTTTCAAATCCGGTGATAATACCTTTTACGACAGCGCCTTCAATCACATCGTGTGTTTCAAAGGACTGTTCCAGAAGAGCTTCGAACTCTTCCATACTTGCACTTGTTGTCATGGATTCTCCTGTACGGAAATGCACGTCTAGATAAACATGTTTTGGGAGAGCAGTTCCGCAATGCGCCACGGGTTTGTGTTACATTATCCAATTCCCTTTGTTGGCACCTGAATGTGCCGGATGTAGCGCGATTTAAGGGAATGGATCGCTAGCGTTCGGACAGGACCTTTTCGACAATCTCCAAAGCCGTGTCAAACGCGGTTTCTATACTCATTTCTGTTGTATCAATCAAGTGGGCATCTTCAGCGGGCTTCAAGGGGCTGTCGGACCTGCCCATATCCCGTTCATCCCGTTTGATTATATCTTCCAGGATGTCTTCCCGGCTTGACCCTCCCCCTTTTTCGTCAACCTCCATATATCTGCGGTCAGCCCGAGCCTGCGGTGATGCGGTGACGTAGAGTTTTATATCAGCCGCAGGGCAAACGACCGTGCCAATGTCACGACCATCCAGAACAGCACCATTTCCGGACGAAGCAAATTGCCTTTGCATATCAACCAGTATTGTTCGCACTGAACTCATGACAGCAATTTTGGAAGCAGCCTCCCCCACCTTGTGGTCAGAAAGCACCTCGCGATCCAGAGCGTTGAGATCGAGGTTCTCTGCAACAATTTGTGCTAGTTCTTCGCGATCGAGTGGTAGTCCGGACTGCAATAAGGCATGACCAACCGCCCTATAGGTCAAACCGGTATCCAGGTGCCGCAAATTCAAATGCTCAGCCAACCTGCGGGCAAGGGTACCTTTACCGGAAGCAGCAGGTCCATCAATCGCAATGATCAGAGGTTTTGATGACATCTCGGACCTTTAACAAAAGCCGCCAAAAAGGTGAAGCTGGTACTTCATTCAATTCATTCCTAAGGCTTTGCGGTCGCTATCAATTCTGAAACCGGATTTGTAAAGACTGTTTCAGATGTCACCCGCAGGAACATTATCTCCATGTCCCTTTTTGACCCTGGTCACGGTACCGTCGCGCGCCGCAGTTCTTTCCTGTTCGGTCAGTTGACCGGCGCACTCCTCCAGCGCAAGGTTCATGAAGTTTGGATTTGGCATACCCATTTCTTTGCAACCTTCTAGTCGCGAAGTCATCTCCCTGCGTAACCGGACATGATGGGGTTGAACATCGCAAAGATGCTTGCTGCCTATGTCGACAAGCTTGACACGACCGTCGGCCTCACAGGCATTCAGAATTTCCAATCCTGTTTCCGTATGAACAATCATGGCATTCCATCCCTCATCTTCTCCAACTGGAATTCCTCCAGGCCAACAATCACCAACAGCAATATCCGCCTGCAAGCCGATCGCATCGGGGCAAAGCTTACAACGCAATTGGGAGGTCCATGGATTATCGTCCCACATCTCTTGATAGGTTGCTTCAAGAACTGAACCATCCGGCATCTCTGCAACAGTCGGGCCGGGGTTCCCATTTCCTCGCCATCGGAACGAACGCGGACGATCCCTGTAAAAATCAAGGGTTCGCCGTTCGTAAAAGCCCTCCAGCGATGAAACACTGGGCACCGTCCCGCAGAACATCGCCTGAGTGAATTTGACTAGCTCGCGTGCCTTGGAGTTCACCTTTTGCAGGTTTCTGACACCGGCCACGTCACAGGGTTTCAGAGAAACGGCGAAAGGCTCATCGAGGTCAAGAACTTCCATGATTGTTCCCAACGTGGCAGCGCTTGCATAACGCGACCCCTGCGCAGTCAACAGATCCTCGGCGGTTCGGCAGATGACGGGAATACTGCCATATGGATCATCAGGATCAGGAGCAGTCTGCAATACGAAGTTGACCCTTCCGGTATCGAGCAGGAAATTATTGATGGCGGTCATGATCCCACCTGAAGACGCAACAAACCTCATAGCATCGTCTGTTGTGTGGCCCTTTGCGGATCGCAAGTTATGCCCCCATACAGGATCATCGTCCCGGTCACCCGGCTCTGACAGTGGCCCGGAAACATTGATACCCGGGCACAACTCAAGAATTTTGCGCTCTTCTTTTTCATCCAGTCGGTTTCTGGGAAAAGGTCGCAGGTGGCCATGAGATCCAGTCCGCATTTCAATCGCTGATTTGGGCGCAATCGATTTACACAGGCCGCAACCGATACAAAAGCCATTCTCAACGATTTCATTCAGGGACTCGAATACGCGCATTTCAGCCTCCACCGAAACCCACTGCTCTGATTTAACCGGATTGGATTGAATCCGTTCGTGAAATTAAAACCCTGACCAAATTCGGCAGTCAATCAAAAAGATCGCGAGAACTTAAAAAGAGGACTTTAACCTCGAACGTATGCTTGCCACATCACAAATCCTGGTTAAAACGAACCCTGTAGCCAAGGTGTTTCATAAGAACATCAAGCATTCTCTTTTGTTGTCTGGTGTGACCCTGTTGCGCCTCAATATTGTAATATTGACCCAATTTGTTGAGAACCACGTAATTCGAGAATGAACAGTCATTTCCCGCCTTGGTTACGTGCTCGTAAATTACATTTATGCCTGCCTTGTGCATTTTCTTGGTTATTTTCTTGGCAGCGGAGTTTGCGTCAAACACCGGACGGCCAGCCAGCAACAACGCGTCATCCGGATCGTTTTTCACATTTGGCGCACGCATGCCACGCATCACCTTACTTTGCCTGTCAGCGCTGATTGTTCCACTACCCCCGCCTCCGGCAAATCCATCAGCATTGTTATGAAGAGTAATAACAATATTCCGTTTTTTGTCCCTGAGTCCGGCCAGAAATTTGGTGAACACCGGAGCAGGCTTCACGCGCATATCGCGGCACGTATTTGTATCTGACGATTTGCTCCCGAAATTCCGGTTAGGGTCCTGCTTGCCAAAAATACGCTTGTCTCTGGCTTCGATGGCCACAAGTTTTCCACCGTATTTCTGCACAGCATAGAGAGCAGTATCAAATGCTGATTGTTCATTGTCATGCAGCAGGAAGATCGTTGGTACCTTTGCTCCCTGACGAGTGGTTTTGATTTCCCTGACTATGGTAATGCTCCACTCTACTCCGTGTTCGGCAAAGCTCGATACCGAGATGCAAAACTGAGTTGGGAATTTCAGAAAAAAGCCTGCGTTTCTTTGTATGTCAGCATCTCTTACCTGACTGATATCAACGCATCTGTCAGGCTGACTTGCAACCGCGACTGATGTGCTGGATGATAGTGTCAGCGCTGCACAGGTCGACAGTGCTGTCAGAAACTGGCAGCATCGCTTTAACAACAGGTTGTCTGGTTTCATATCGTATCACTTAGTTCGCGATGAGTCGGAAGAATCCTTCTCCACAATACCCGTTATAAAGGCTTGCATCAAACATAGGGCCCGAAATAACCGTATGGTTTTTCGGGCGCGGAGTTACCCCATCCCGTGTAATAGAAATATAGGAGTTTTGCGAAATTGTTCCCCGCCATATATGGCCACCAGAATCCATTCTGATACTACCCCTGTCAATCTCTGCATGCCCTGAGTAATACGTCTTGCAAATCCGGCCTTTGGCGCCACTCCAACTCGTGTAATACCCGCGTTCAAAACGCACCCAACCGGAGATCAGGTCTCCGCCAGTTTGACTGTCTGAAGGCAGGCTATTGTCAGGCACACCGTTGCAAAACTTGTCCACAACTGACTGGCTGGCAACACCTTCCACAAAATTTGCATCAATTCTGGCAAACTTCGCAAGGGCACGGTGTTGTCCGCATGTCAGCGCCGCACCATCTTCTGCAGCTTGGGCATTCGAAGACGTGGACCCCTGCCCCGAATTGTTGTGACACAGCTTGTTGAGCTGATCGATTGTATACTGACCTATGTTCGGCGATCCCAGCGACGGACAACCAGTGTTAATCTTGAGTTGTTGCGCCCGTGGTCCGTCCACCTCAAATGTGAACATCATAACTGGTACGCACAACAGATTAGCTATCGCAGTTCGTTTGAGAAACATATGCAATCCCCATACTAGACAAAGTTATTTCACTATCAACAACGGTGTTGAACCCCTTTCGGAATGACACAAAACGTTCAGCCCCCAGGCCATGATGACCATCTGCTCCTGTGAGTTTATCCCCAAGCCGATAAAACATCTTGCTTAGGTCCTGTCCGCTAATTTGGTAACGCTCTGCACGCCATCCCATAAATGATCCTGCCAAAAAATCCGCATGCAGTTCAATGCATTTTACCCGATGCGGATTGGTTTCTACCAGCATATTAAGCAGACCATGCTTGTTTTGGAAAGCATGAGCTGCTTCATGGGCCAGAATTGCCAACACGCTGTTGATGTTACCGGGAGGATTTGCCTGCTGTAATATGAATTCCGTGCCGATCACCAAAGTGTTCGAACGCACATCGTAATATGCGCCCCATTCCTCGTCATCGAGACACATTTCCCGGAACGAAAAGTTGAAAAATCGCTGAATTTCATCGCGTCCGGTAAGCAATATCTGACGAAAAACCGAAGCTTCCAGCTCTGCAACAGGGAACTGATTGGTGTTAAGACACCTTGCTTGGGCAGGTTCCGGGCTGGAAAATGAGAAGGCAAACAGGCTCATCGCAAAGAAAAACGCTGATTTTGACCATTTCATTCCAGCCGGCACCATTTTCAGTTTGCCTCCACGTTTCTGAAAATCCAGTCGCGGAAGTGGGAGGTGCGGGCATAGACGCCAGGATAACCCGGTTGTGCACAACCAATACCAAAGCTGACCACGCCAACCTGGAGGAAGCCAGTCGGTCCATCCCGGATAACCAGCGGTCCACCGCTGTCTCCCTGACAACTGTCCTTGCCGCCCTGCTCGTAACCGGCACACACATGTTGACCGGAAATTCCTGCGCCATAAGCGCTTCGGCAAAGAGAACTGTCCAGCATCTTCACATCAACGGACATCAGTCGACGCGACACATCAGCGGCCCCTTCGCTGGTAACGCCCCATCCGGCCACGCCCGCACATCTGCGTGTTGGCGCAAGTTTTTGGTCAGCGCGTTTTGTTGGCAGCAAGGCCAGTTGGCTGTTTGGGATTGACGCAGGTGATTTCAGCTTGATCAGCATTACGTCATTTATGATGTTCCCATCACCGGTTTCACCATAATTCGGATGAACAATAACCTTGGCAATGCTGTGTTCTTTGCTGGAAAGTTGCCCGCCCTTGTCACTTTGACGAATAACGGTGTTGCTTTCAAAACCGGGACCGTAGCAATGCGCTGCAGACAGTACCCACTGCGGAGCGATAAAGGAGCCACCGCAAAACGATGTTGCACCGCCACGGTCGGCAAGACCTACAATGAAGGGCCAGTTTGAGGGACGTGCCGGCTTGCCGTTGATGATCTTCAATACGGTCAGACCGGATTTCGGCGCGATGCATTCAATTGCTTCCTGTGCTGCAGCCACTACTGTGAACTGTAAAAGCACAAAAATTGAAACGCATATGCTTTTCACTGAATTCATAATATTCTCACCTAGTTTGTAACTCTGTAATTTATGTAACTGACTTCCCGTGGAGTGCAGTTGCCGCTTGATTTTGAGTGGTTGGACAGATGCAGTTCCATGGTTTGCTTGCCCACCCTCTGGCCTGGAATTGCAAAATCATCCGGCTGAAGCTGATGTTCAGTCGATTTCGTCAGCATGATCGAAACCTTACCTTGTCCAATACCTTCCGAACGCGGATGGAACATTGGGAATGTATCCCTGCCGCCCAAGCAATATCTTTTGTTGGCTTCGATGGGCGTATGCGTATCGCCGCCAGGATGCGTGAGGCCATTAGGATAAAGCTGCTCGTAATCTCCAAGCGCAGGAGCGTCGTAAACGGCTACAAAACCGCTCTCCTTTGCCTGAAAACAGATAACCAGCAATTCTTCAATGGCAAATTTCTGTTTTGCCCGGGGCTGACCTGCTTCATATTCGTCAAATCCTGACATGAACGCATCAATGCATGCGGCATAGGCCAGATTTGCAGGCGTTACAGCGATAAAAGATGCAAGCGCCGCTTTACGAAAAAAGTTTGGTAGTGAAACCATAAGATAATTATCCTTCTTAAATCGCAGTTGAAACGCGCAGTGGCACCGGTTTGGACGGCGCGGAATTGAGCGTCACATCACCCGCGAGCTGATGACCGTTCGTTGAAACAAGCTTTGCTTTCACAGTAACAGGATACAATTGATCCTTGTTCAGCTTGATTTTGACGACATAGGGAGGGCCTGATTTTATCGGCGTATTGAGCACATTCTTGCTTCCCGAAGTCCCTTGAAGAGTAACTGAAAGCATGGAGCCTGCCGGTATATGGAGGCGCTCCCGATAACTGATTTCCACATTCAACGTCTGTGCCCTCACTGTATCCTGTTTAGCTGCGAGTTTTACACTTGAGGAACTGGGTTTCGTTACAGACGCAGAACCATTGTTGTTCGACAACTGGCTGCTTTGCGAACCGCGGTTAAACGACGAAGGAAAAATATCACTGATTGTCTTGCTGCAACCCGACAACATCATTGCTGCAAGTAGACAGAAAGTCGGAGCTTTAAGACGATGATTTATGGTTTGAATAGACATTTTCTTATTGCTTTATGACTGGAGAAATTTCAACACGCCGGTTAACACTTGCAGTTGGAGTATCCGGATCCAGAAGACGAGTCTCTCCGAAACTCCGGACTTTCATTTCAAATGGCTCATCAAGGCGCGCACGAAGATAGATGGCCGAGCTGTCTGCCCGGTCCTGACCAAGCTTGTCATTATACTCCACACTGCCGACCGCATCGGTGTGCCCATCCACGAAAAAGGCGGACTTTGAGAGGTCCTCATCTTTCAGAATGACAAGGGCAACACGATCCAGAAGCGCCTTTGATCCATCAGTCAGTCGGGCGCTTCCAAAATCAAACGTGATCGCAAAACGGGCGGGCTCGGGAATTTCTGCATCATCTGCAACAATCGAGATTGACCTCGCCTTTGCAGACGCGTGGCTTTGAACCAATGCACAATGGATTTCTTCAGTACTGGCATCCTGTGTGATCATTTTTTGTCCCGATTGACAGTTAGCCCATGCATGCCCCGTGAAATATTCAGTCTTGGCTAATCCGAGTATAGTAAGCGCTAACCCGATCTGGCAAGACTTCTTGATGAAAGAGCACATGACCCGCCTCCTTTGCTTTACTTCAACACTGTGTATTCGAGAGAAGTCTCACGAACATCACCAAGTTTGGATGTAGAAAAGAATTCTTCGAGTTTGTCGGTCGCATCATCCGTAGGAACGATTGCTTTTGGAAATGCAGCATCTTTTTCGAAAAGTTCGGTAAGAAGCGTCTCAAAAACACCGTTCTTGCCGTTGATAGCAATAACTTTCACAACTTCTTTCCCGGGCTCACCAGAGACCTGAAACTTGTATTTGTCTTCCTTCGCAGGAATAAGCACGTCCTTTTCAGACTGCTCTGCTTCCGGTGCGAACCGGTTCGGATAAATGAGGCGGAGGGTTCCCTGCTCATCCATGTTCATGATGTATATAAAGGAATCTTTCACGCCACCGATTTCAAACGCAATCTTGTCTCCTATGCGAACCACACCCTGTGCGACCTCATCGGGCTTCGCAACTTCAACGCCTGTCAACTTTGCTTCAAGCGGCTTTTCCGCGACTTCCTCAACCGTAACCTCTAAAAATCGGCTTTGGTTATCCTGGGCAGCCCAGGTTGTTGCAGTTGCTGTCAGGACCGCTGCAGTCAATGCAACTGATAAGGTTGGTATCTTGAACATTTTAGTTTTCCTGTTTCAAAAATTTAACTTGTGACTTGACTATATGCAACTTTTTGTGCTCACTCAAGGTAGGTTTGCTCACCTAATTTAGGTTTACCCAACTAATTTTGGGTAGGTATGCTAAAAAAAATTGAATGTGATGATACAAAACAGTCAGATTTTCACCCTGGAAACACTTCGGCGAGCTCGAATAGAGTTTCACAACCGGTTGTGTATGGCATCAGAAAGCCAGGAAATACTGCTGTTGAAAGCGCTACGTAGCGACAACGTATTTTCCATGGCTGAGTTCTTGTTTCTATTGAGAAATTTTGAAATGGACAAAGAACAGGAGCGATTGGGAAGTTATCTGGAAGCCCATAATGTCCAGATGAAAGAGCTTATCGACAATTCAGAAAAGCGCCTGCTTCTCGGTCTTGACATACAGCGATTGAAACGCGGAACCTTTTCTCCGACACAAATCATGAAAGCCAAAGCAAACCTGACTTTGCCGAGGCCCGGCCTTGATCAGGCCGATATTCAGCGCTTAACTGTATTATTGTTTTCTCCCGAAACCGGGAGGCGCGTACTTGGACAATTGGAAAGTGCCGGTTTTATCACAAGGGAAAGCACACCATATCAGAACAAGATTATTCAATCCAACGGAACTGTGGAGAGAGAATTTGCAAGATACCTCGAGGAATTACATGAAAGCTTTCGCAAGGCAGTTGTATAAGATTACGGTTTCGTTGAGCCTCGCAACGTTGTTGGCCACAGGTGCCTTGGCGTGTACAAGCGATACTGGCATTTCGAAACAGCAACTGCATGAAGCATTTTCCAATTCAAACGATCCGGCCACCTCTGCCTGGGTTGCATATTTGAATGACAAATTCTGGGACGATTTGTTGTGCCGGTTACCGGGAGATTTAAAGCTGGAAGAACTGAAGAGCCTGGCAGATTCCCCGGATCTGCTTCATGACACGATAAATTCGGAAAAAACCACCCGTAACCGCGACGATGCCCTGTTACTAA
>JBCCGN010000045.1:0-23467 GCA_039029255.1 Pseudomonadota bacterium
TCTGGCTGTGAACCGTGAAGTAAGCCAAGCGTAACTCCGGAAAACGATGGATGAAAGAGTGAGCCCTGTCCCTCCACGACCTGCCAGTGATTTTCATCGCATTCAGGTGTGATCCACTCTGCTGCTCCAGAAATGAAATCCGCGATAACCGCATCAAGCGCAACGCCGCGCTCAGCGATTAGCTTGCCGGTTTGCCCGGTCGCGCAGAACTCGGCGCTGAAACCGGCTGCTTTCATGTCCCGTTCCAGGCAAAGTGCCGAGTATTTCTTGCCCACAGAACAGTCAGTGCCGACTGCCAGCAGGCGTTTGCCGGACCTTTTTACCCCTTTACCGGTGGCAAAGGCATGATCGGTATGTCGAAGGTCATGAAGTTCAACTTCATTACGGGTCGCTGCTTCCGCGATTGCCTGAACGCTTCGGAGACGAACATGCAGCCCGCTTGCTACGTCCATCCCGGCATCAATTGCTTTGACGATTACGCCAATCCAGTCCTCTTTCAGCACTCCGCCGGCATTTACCGCACCGATGACAAATGTTTTTGCGCCAGCTGCAGTGGCAGCCTCTATGTCCATATCCTCGACGCCGAGATCTGCACGACACCCTGGCAAGCGCATCTGGCCAACCACGCGCTCGGGTCGCCAGTCAACAACGCCTTGTGCAGTTTTTGCGGCCAGATCATCTGGAACATCACCAATGAAGAGTAGATATGGAGATTTCAAAGCCATTGCGCACGCACCTTTTACTAAGCAACTTGTACCTTAATATTGACCGGGCAATCTTGCAGATCAAGGTCAGATCATGGATATGATGGTGCCAGTGCCGGAGGTGTCAAAATGCACGAAGCCAACTCACAAGAATCCGTTGAAATTGCCGGTATCAGAAATGCCGTCCGCGCGATCTGTAAGAAGTATCCGGAAGATTACTGGAAAGAACTGGAACGAAATCACGACTACCCGACGGAGTTTGTTGTTGAGCTCACTGAAAGCGGGTTTTTGGGATGCCTTATACCGGAGGATTATGGCGGCGCAGGGTTGGGTCTGCAGGAAGCAACTGTCATTCTGGAAGAAATCTCACGTTCCGGCGGCCATCCAGGAGCCGCACATGCGCAGATGTATGTGATGGGTTCTGTGCTCAGACATGGAAACGATGAGCAGAAGCAGAAATACTTGCCACGGATCGCATCCGGGGAACTGCGCATGCAGAGTTTTGGTGTCACCGAACCGACGACCGGAACCGATACAACATCCCTCAAGACGTTTGCAGAAAGACGTGGCGATGGATACTTCATAAACGGCCAGAAAGTCTGGATCAGCCGCGTTGAACATTCTGACCTTATGGTTTTGCTTGCGCGCACGAAGCCGGTTGAGGAGCGATCCCGGAAGACGGATGGTCTGTCTGCTTTCATTGTGGAATTGAAAGATGCAGAAGCACGCGGACTGACCATCCGGCCCATAGATGCAATGATCAATCACCACTCTTGTGAACTGTTTTTTGACAATTTTGAAGTGCCGGCAGACAGCCTGCTTGGCGAAGAACATAATGGTTTCAAGGTTATCCTCGACGGAATGAATGCAGAGCGGATACTGATCGCAGCAGAGTGTATCGGCGACGCGCGTTACTTCATCGATAAGGCTACAGCCTACGCAGGCGAACGTGTGGTTTTTGACAGGCCGATCGGTCAGAATCAGGGAGTGGCATTTCCGATCGCAGATGCCTATGCCAAGACCGAGGCTGCAGCCTTGATGGTACAGAAGGCCGCCAACCTTTTTGATGCCGGAAAATCATGTGGAGCTGAGGCAAACATGGCCAAGATGTTGGCTGCAGAAATCAGTTGGAAGGCAGGCGACATATGCCTGCAGACACACGGCGGGTTTGGCATGAGCAGGGATTATCATATTGAACGGAAATTGCGGGAGACACGCCTTTACCAGATCGCGCCAATATCAACCAATCTGATATTGGCATATATTGCGGAGCACGTACTTGGCCTTCCAAGGAGTTTTTGAAACTGCTCTGGTTGAAAGACCAATGTTAATGGGATCTCTGCGACTCAGGGAGCACTAAAGTTCTCCGGTATTTGTCTTTGAAGATAGCAGGTTTATCACTGCACTGGACGCCAAGATTGATCGGCACAAATCGTTCATTCAGTGAGCTGTGCGAATAGCCAAAGAATTTAAGCCAAAATTGTGAAATGGCGCGCCCGGGAAGATTCGAACTCCCGACCCCATGATTCGTAGTCATGTACTCTATCCAGCTGAGCTACGGGCGCATTTTGCCACTTGCATCGGAACATTCGAAGGACGATGTTTTTCCCGATGCTGCGAGATGACTTGGTAATCGCAGACAATATCAAAAGCAAGTGTTTTTAAAACAATTCCGCCAGCTGAACTTATCAGCTGCAATTTGAAGTCAAACCGTTACGAAACCTGGTGGGTAATCGCACCGTTTTCCTTGGTCGTTGGGGTATCAGGAATTTCTATCTGGAATGTTGTCCCCTCAACGCTTGTATCCTTTATGTCAATACTGCCGCCATGTGCTTTGATGAGTTCATAAGCAATTGACATACCAAGCCCGGTGCCATCCGCTTTCGTGGAACCCTGAAATGCACGAAAGATTTTTTCTCGCACATGTTCGGGAATCCCTGGGCCGGTATCATGAATATAGATATGGACACGTGAACCATCCCGGTGCCCCTCAACCGAGAGTTTCATTACCCGTGTGTCGTCCTCGACATCGTGCATTGCCTGCTGAGCGTTTCGACACAGGTTCATCAAAATCCTGAACAGTTGCTCGGGGTCCGCATCTGCCATGAGTTCCGTATCGACCTTGTTTTGCCATGTAATTGCAGGGTCGTTTTCCAGGCCGAGAAGTTCGGCGACGTCATCAATGATGTTCTTGAGGAGAAGTTCACGGCGTTTCGGAGGTGCCTCAAGCGCCTTACCGTAGTCGATAACAGACTTGGTATAATCAACTGCCCTGTCTATTGTGCGGAGAAGCTTTGGCGCAAACCGTTGTACAGTCGGGTCTGGCAGCGAACTCAGGCGGTCCGAAAAGAGCTGGGCAGACGCCAATATATTACGCAAATCGTGGTTGATCTTGGATACCGCCAGGCCAAGATCTGCAAGCCGCTGTTTCTGCCTCAATGTGTTCTGCAGGTCCAGCTGGAAGGATGACAGGCGGTGTTCCGCAATTCCGATTTCATCACCACGGTTTGTGGGATTGTAAATCAGCGAGGCGTTTTCCGGTGCACGGGAAAAATTATCCATATTGGTAGAAATCCGAATAATCGGCAGAACGATCAGGCGGTAAAGCGCAAGATAAACCAGCCCTGCCGCAAAAATTGAAATCAGAAGCGACAGGAAAAGGATATTGCGAGCATAAAGCCACATGGCGTTCTGTATATACTCCATCCGCTGAACCAGTTCGAGGATGGCATTATCGGATCCGATTGAACCGAAGACACGATATTGCTCGTCAGGATCCCTGACAAGCATCGAAAGAGCGCTTCTGATTGAACCGAATGGCGAAGATTGTTCGAGATCAATGATTTCAACGATGTTGGCGGGTTGCTTTGAAGATGCAATAAGCCTCGATATTCCATCTTTCCTGATCGCGATCGTCGTAGATCGGGTCGTCTCAAGCAGGTGATTGGCGGCCGTTTCACTTAGCATCAGATCGCTGGAATCGAGATGGACAATGCTGGCTGCTTCAGCGGTGTCCAGATGCGTCCTGAGCCAGACATTGCGAAAATTGGCGACCGAAGGCACGAAAATCAGTACTTCCGCCAACATGATAAATCCCACAGTCAGAAGAAGCAGTTTGGCTGAAAGACCCCGGTAAAACTTCAAATTACCGCTTTTCTCTCGCGGGGTTGAGTTCTCCTCCTTTGAAGTTTCCTGCAAAGTCATTTTCCGAAACTATCCAAATCTTCTGAGAAAGCCGATTATCCAGCGAATTAGAGGCTTTTTGGCAAGCGGGCTGTAACTTGTTATGGCAGCACGTTTACCGATTTCACTCATGGTCGGGTAAGGTGACACATACCCGATAACGTTTTTGAGTTTCATTTTATTCGTTATCGCGAGTGACCACATGTTTATCATCTCGCCTGCATTGGCACCTGCTATGCCCACTCCGACGATCCGTCCGCGTTTGGCAGTGATCAGTTTGATGAAACCCTCAGTTTTGCGTTCTGCTTGCGCCCGGTCATTTTCATGATAGGGCCATTTCAATACCTGCACTTCGCCATATTTTTCCCGGGCCTGGTTCTCGGACAATCCAACATTCGCAAGCTCCGGATCGGTAAAGGTGACCCAGGGAATGTTTTCATGATCGGGTACGGCCCTTTGGCGGAACAGGATACCTCGGATAACCAGCCCGGCATGATATCCGGCAACGTGAGTAAATTGCGGTCCACCTGCAACATCTCCGATGGCATAAACACGTTTGTTTGTGGTTCTAAGGTCCGGTGAGGTTTTTATTCCGCGGCGATCAAACTCAATACCCGCCTTTTCAAGATCGAGACCGCTAACGTTTGCTGCGCGTCCTGTGGCAACCAATATGTGACTGCCCGAAACAGTTTGCAATTTGCCGTCAAGTTCGTACTCAGCCTTGATGCCGTTGGAACCATTCGCCGCAACGGAACTGACCGAAGCACTGTCGAGAATCTTGATGCCTTCTTTGCGTAAGCGGTCCAGTACGATTTCAGAGAGCTCGGGATCGGATTGTCCGAGCGCAGTCTGAGCCTCAATAACAGTCACTTCGGACCCGAGACGCCGATGGGCCTGTGCCATCTCCATCCCGATTGGCCCCCCTCCGATGACGATCAGATGCTCAATTTTCTGCTTGTTTTCGAAAATTGATTCATTGGTAAGATACGGTACCTTGTCCAACCCGGGAATTGGAGGAACAAAAGCTGAAGAACCTGTGGCCACAACAAAACGCCTCGCCCGGATTTCATTATCACCGGCGACGAGAGTGGTTGCATCTGAAAATTTTCCTTCAGCCTGGATTACCTGCACACCCAATCCGGTGAACCTTTCAACGGAATCATTGGGCTCGATTGCCGCAATCACGCCTTTGATATGCTCGTTGACCTTTTCATAATCTATCTCAGGCTCCACTGATGAGATGCCAAACTTTTCGCCATCCCGCATCGTTTGTGCCTGTTTTCCGGCGGCGAGAATTGCCTTTGAAGGCACGCAGCCATAGTTCAGACAGTCACCGCCCATTTTGCCCTTTTCGACCAGCACCACTTCGACACCGAATGCGGCCGCGGCTGCTGCGACGCTCAGCCCACCTGAACCTGCACCAATTACGCAAATATCGGGTGTCAGTGTTTTACTCATTGTTCTTTCCAGAATTAACCTGTGTTTCGTCAGTTTCCGGTTCGGATTTCGTGCCCTTCAATTTTCTGATTATGAACGGCAAGAAGGAAATTACTGCGAGTCCTACCAGTGCGAGGATGATCTCCGGTGTTACCAAGGAGGTCAAATCAAATTCGCAGCTATTTGTAGCCACGCATCCCGGTTGTGTTTCGAGAACCTTCGTGAAGACACTGTCAAGGCCAGTGCCAATCGAAGCGTAAACGAAGGTGCCGGGTATGATTCCGAAAAAAGTTGCGATTGCGTAAGGCGCAAGCTTCATGTTCAAGAGGGCGGGGACGATGTTCACCACCCAGAAGGGGAATACCGGAGTAAGACGAATGGTGAGGAGATATTGGAACGCATCCTTCTGAAAACCTTCGATCATCCGGTTCACAAATGGTCCTGCCTTGGATTGTAAAAAATCCCCGAATGAACTCCTTGCAACCAGGAATATTATAATGGCACCCAGTGTAGCTCCCACTACCGTGACGGTGCCGCCGAGCACGGTGCCGAACAACAGGCCGGAGGACATGGTTATCAGCGAGGCTCCAGGAAAAGAAATGGCAACCAGCAAGGCATACATCACCAAATAGCCAAAAAGAGCCAGGACCAGGTTGCCGGAAACAAAATCACTTAAGGATTCCCGCTGTGCGATCAGGTTAGACAATGTCAGGTACTCCTGCAGGCCGAACAAATAGGCAGTGGCAAGCAGGCCGAGAACAAGGATGAGAGGGAGCCAACGTTTAATCATGTCAATCTGAAATCGGTATGTTCAATAGAAAAATCAATTTGCCTGATCTCGACCTAGATAAGAAGAAAGGTCTCAATATTGAAGCAGCAATACCGGATGTGCATCGAGAATTCCATCAAACAAATTGACATTTGCGTGTTTCGCGTCAGCATTTGGGTTCAATTGGCGCATGAAGCTTGTTGACTTGGGTCAGCATGCCCCATATAAACTCGCGAAAATTGAGCTGCTGAACACGGGTGCGCGTTCTCGACACAAAAGGTCAAGCAACCATCATCTGCCAGGAAACCGGAAGCTCTGCTCAAACTCAAATTCGAATATGAGGGTTCGCCTGCGATCAGGTGAATATATTGACGATGAAGCGTACGTTTCAACCTAGTAACCTTGTCCGCAAGCGCCGGCACGGATTTCGTTCGCGTATGGCCACCAAAGGCGGGCGTCGTGTGATTGCGATGCGTCGTGCAAAAGGTCGCAAGAAGCTCTCTGCCTGAGCAGGCGGTGACTGATCTGAGGTCGGGTCAGTGTCGGACAAATCTCCCGGATCTGTTGAAGAAGAATTCCGCGTCGAAAGACTGCCTAAGCGAGCGGATTTTCTTCGGCTGCGGAGTGGAAAGCGTTATTCTTGTGCCAACTTTGTCCTCCAGGGCATTTCGCAATCACAAAATTCAAACTGTCGCGTTGGGTTCACGGTGACGACCAGGAACGGATCTGCTGTAATTCGAAATCGCATAAAACGCCGTTTGAGAGCGGCGGTATCAGAAGTATTTCCCGATAAGGCGAAACCGGGACACGACTATGCAGTGATTGCAAGACGTAATGCTTTGACCGCAGATTTCGCGACAATTGTGCAGGATTTAAAGCATGCACTTGACCATGTTCACATGAACAGGGCAAAAGGCGCAGGAAAATCAGTTTAGGTTTCAGAATTCAGTAAGCCGGCAACACCCACCTTCGCAGGAAAAGGCACGATGGAAAGCAATAACAGGAACACAATTCTTGCTGTGGCACTTTCAATATTGGTGCTCATACTCTGGCAGGTGTTTTATATAAGCCCGCGTATTGAGCAGGAACGAACTGCAGCAGAAGTGGAAGCTCAGCGCCAGGCTGTCGAAACAGGGCAGGCCGAAGCAGAGGGGAGCGCCGCGATTCCTCAAACGAACGAAACAACGCCTGTCGGAAGCAGTGACGTTCAGGCTGAAATCAGCCGTGAAGTTGCAATTCAGGATACGCCAAGAGTTGAGTTGGAAACGGAAACCTTATTAGGCTCTATCAATCTTAGAGGATCGCGAATTGACGATCTGAAACTGCGCCAGTATCGCGAGACAATTGATCCCGAAAGCCCGTTGATCGAATTGCTTTCGCCCGGTGGCAGCGAAAACACCTATTTTGCTGAATTTGGATATTTGCCAAGTGCGAGTTCCGGAGAAGTCCCCGGTCCCACAACCCAGTGGCAATCGAATTCAGTTGAATTGTCGGAGAATGGCTCCATTGTGCTCAACTGGTCAAACGATCATGGAATTCGGTTTGAACGCACAATATCGCTGGATGACAAGTTTATGTTCACGATTTCCGACTCCGTCACAAACGGATCCGGAGATGCACTCGAACTCACCCCCTATGGCCGGATTGCCAGGTTCGGGATTCCTGAGACGGAAAACATTTTTGTTCTTCATGAAGGTTTGATCGGCGTTATCGGCGAAAATGAAGGGTTGCAGGAAATTGACTATGATGACCTGCAGGATTCAAAAGAAATCAGCTTTGGCCGCACAACAGGCGGATGGCTGGGAATAACCGACAAGTACTGGGCTACTGCACTTGTTCCGGAAGCTTCCTTCAAGCCGACTTATTCTTACCGTGATACCGGTCAGGCATCATTTCAGGCCGATTTCATAGGTGAAGCCCAACTCATCCAGCCGGGTGCATCTGCACAATATACCCAGAAGCTGTTTGCAGGTGCGAAAAGCACTGAAATTATTGATGGTTATCAGGCGGAATTCGGAATTTTGAACTTCGAATTGATGATCGATTGGGGCTGGTTCTACTTTATTACAAAACCGCTTTTCTGGCTTCTGGATTGGCTTTTTGGGATTGTCGGTAATTTTGGCGTGGCAATCCTGATGGCGACCGTGGTTATCAAGCTGATATTCTTCCCGCTTGCCAACATGTCCTATGCGTCGATGGCCAAGATGAAAAAAGTCCAGCCGGAGATGATGGAAATTCGCGAGCGCTACAGCGAAGACAAGATGAAACAACAACAGGAAATGATGGCGCTTTACAAACGGGAGAAAATCAATCCGGCGGCTGGTTGTTGGCCGATCCTGATTCAAATTCCGGTTTTCTTTGCACTTTACAAGGTGCTTTTTGTCACCATCGAGATGCGGCAGGCGCCATTTTTCGGCTGGGTTCAGGACCTGGCTGCGCCTGATCCGACATCGATGTTCAACTTGTTCGGATTGTTGCCGTTTGAAGTCGGAGGGCTGCTACTTGTCGGTGTGTGGCCACTGTTGATGGGTATCACCATGTTCCTTCAGATGCAGATGAACCCGGCACCTCCCGATCCGACCCAGGCCATGATCTTCAAATGGATGCCCGTGGTTTTCACATTCATGCTGGCAACGTTCCCTGCGGGTCTGGTCATCTACTGGGCCTGGAACAACTTCCTGTCGATACTTCAACAGGGTTACATCATGAAACGCCACGGAACAAAAATCGAGCTGTTTGATAACTTGAAGGGTATATTCAGCAGAAAATCAGGCGACAGCGAGGAAAAACCCGATCAGGGCAAAGATAAATCCAAGAAATGACCGATCCACAATCAGAGATTGATGAGGCCGCCCTTGAAAAGGGGCGGCTTTTGTTTGCGTCGATTTGGGAATTCATTCGCGGAGTGCCCTCCATGAAATTTCTGCCGCCTGAAGGGCCACCGGAAATTTCATTTGCGGGCAGATCAAATGTTGGGAAATCATCCTTGATCAATGCTCTGGTCAATCAAAAGGGACTGGCGCGAACTTCCAATACGCCGGGGCGGACCCAGGAACTCAATTATTTCATTCCCGGGGATTCGGCAGAGATCCCGTCGCTCGCAATTGTGGATATGCCGGGTTACGGCTTTGCCAAAGCACCGAAATCACAGGTTGAAGCGTGGACAAGGCTTGTTTTTTCTTATCTGCGGGGGCGGTCAACCCTGAGGCGTGTCTTCGTGCTCATCGATTCCCGGCACGGTATCAAGAAGAATGATGAAGAAGTTCTGGATTTGCTCGACAAGGCCGCCGTTTCCTACCAGATCGTTTTGACCAAAACAGACAAAGTCAAAGCATCGGCACTTTCCACACTACAAACCGAGACTCTTAAACGGATCGCCAAGCGCGCAGCCGCTTATCCCGGACTTGTTTTGACATCCTCTGAAAAAGGAGAGGGGATAGCGGAACTGAGGGCGAACATAGCTCAATTGCTTGACTAAAAAAATTTTGGTTGTTACAGAACGATCATTCTGTTAAAATTGTTTTATGCCCAGATCAAGATCTCAAACAAAGGAACAGATTGTAACTGCCGCGATGCACCAGTTCTGGCAGCATGGGTTTTGTTCAACATCCATGGACGATCTGGTCAGGCAAATCGGAACCAGTCGCCACGCAATTTATTCCGACTGTGGCGGAAAAACAGAACTCTTCATCGATTGCTTGAAGGCTTATCAATATCTCGTTGTCAGTCCCGCATTTGAGCAGGTGGAGGCGCCGGACGCCGGATTTGATCAAGTTGAGAACTACTTCAACTTTCAGATAGAACGCGCCAGAGAAAGTGGCTGGCCCTTCCCGGGATGCCTTGTTGCTAACACAGCAGCAGAATCCGGTTCCCACGATGAAAAGGTGCTGGCTGCGATTGAATCCCATAACGCACGACTGAAAGGTGGTTTCCTGAACGCTCTCCAGAATTCAGTTGGCCGACCAAAGCATTCAAAGGAACTAGACCTTGATCAACTCGCCGGCTTTTTGGCGGTTTCAACCCAGGGGCTTTGGCTCTTCTCCAGAACAGCACGGACCATGGAACCTGTGCGCCAACATGCACGAACCCTGGTCTGCATTGTCAAAGAAAGGATCGAAAATGAATCATACAGCAACCCCTGAATTTTCATCTGCGCCGTTTCCCGGCAAAGCTTTCATGATTACGCTTCTGATCAATGCGGTCTGGATCAATATCTCCGAAATATTCCGGTATTTTGCGTTTGTTATGCCCATGATGCGGGAGGCATTCTCAATTGTTCCAGGAATTGCTCCGATGAATGTGCCTGTTTTTCTTAGCTGGGGTGTCTGGATGACAGTCCTGCTTGTAACATTGACGGTATTTGTATGGTTGTATCTGGAACGGTTTGGATACAATGTCCGGAATTCCGTTGTCTCAGCATCCATCTTTTGGGCAGCAACATTCATTATCTTGTGGCTGGGCCTGTACAACATGAATCTTGCCACGCTTGAAATCATGATTGTTGCTTTGCCACTCGCTTGGTTGGAGCTGGCGATAGCCGCACTGATTGTAAATTGGGCAATGCCAAAGTTCTCACAAAACTAAGCCGTTGCCGCTATTACCCTTTCCAGTTAAGACAGCTTTGGAAAATAACGGGGTAATCGTCACCATGACAGAAGAATCGGCATCAAAGGGCCTTGCAGAAGCCGAGATACTCGCTCAAGCATTGCCTTATATGCAACGCTATGCCGGTCGCACCGTCGTGATTAAATATGGCGGGCATGCAATGGGCGATGAGGAACTGGGAAAAGCCTTTTGTCGCGACGTGGCATTGCTGAAGCAGTCCGGTGTTCATCCTGTTGTTGTTCATGGCGGCGGACCTCAAATAGGCAGCATGTTGAAGCGCATGAACATCGAGTCCGAATTCCGCGATGGATTGCGGGTGACTGATTCCCAGACCATCGAAGTTGTCGAAATGGTCCTGGCGGGCTCCATAAACAAGCAGATCGTGGCTTCCATCAATGCGGAAGGTGCCCGTGCTGTGGGCTTGTGCGGCAAGGACGGAAATATGGTTCTGGTTGAAAAGGCCAGGCGCACGAAAGTGGACCCGAATTCCAACATTGAGCGTATTATTGACCTTGGTTTCGTCGGTGAGCCGAAGGAAGTGGATTCAACGGTTCTGGATCTCGTAATAGAAGCAGGGCTAATCCCGGTAGTTGCCCCGGTTTGCTTCGGCAAGGATGGTAAAACCTACAATGTGAATGCAGACACTTTTGCCGGCGCATTGGCTCAGGCAATGGATGCAAAGCGCCTGCTTTTCCTGACTGATGTCGAGGGCGTCCTGGACAAGCAGATGAAACTCATCAAGGAACTATCGGTAGACCAAGCGCATAAACTGATTGCTGACGAAACCATCAGTGGCGGCATGATACCAAAGGTGGAAACATGTATCGATGCGCTGGGTGAAGATGGCGATGGCGTGGAAGGCGTTGTTATCGTGAATGGCAAAAAGCCCCATGCGGTGCTTCTGGAACTCTTCACCGAACACGGTGCCGGCACACTGATTAAACAGTGAGCTCAGTTCCAGATTAGCAGCATTACGATCCCCGCTGTTATAAGTACGCAACCGATCACCTCGGGTCGGTTGATTTTCTCCTTGAAAAAGAAGATTGCCGAAGCGAACGTGAAAAGCATTTCTACTTGTGCGACCACTTTTACAAGTGCAGCTTGCTGAAGGGTAAATGCGGTGAACCAGCCGAAGGATGCAGTTGCTCCAACAAATCCCACGAGAAGTGCAGGCTTTGCGGCTTTTGCGATGAGTGGAAATTGCTCGCGTTCCTGTAACGCAATCCAGACCACCATGATCAGCGTCTGAAGCACGATCGCAAAGACAAGTGTGGTCGCTGACTGAATAAAGAAGACATCATGTTCGACAGCTAATGCCGCAGCGCGGTAGCCAACCGCTGCCAATCCAAACAGTGTGCCCGACGCGAGACCGATAGCAGCAACCTCGGAAAACACGGATTTAAGGACAGACTGAAATGTTATTGCTGTTCGGGCGACCGAGATTATCATGACGCCAACTATGCTGACCGCTATTGCGACCATACCGCCGGCAGAGAGTTTTTCACCGAACAGAATAAGGGCGAACAAAGCGGTTTGTGCCGGTTCAGTTCGCGAGTAGGCGGTTCCGACGGCAAAATTCCTGAACGCAAAAGTCTTCAGCAGCAGGAACGTGGCGATGATCTGGGCAACCGCTGCTACGCTAACCCAGAACCAAAATTGCGAAGTCACCCCGGGATATTCCGACCCTGTTACGGCGATCGCCAAAATCCAGTAGAAAACCGCGAATGGAACTCCGAAACCGAACCGCACAAAGGTGGCACTTGATGTGCTGAGGGTGCCTTTGAGATATTTCTGCACCGTCGATCGGATATTCTGAAAAAATGCCGCAGCAATTGTAATAAAAACCCAGAGTTCCATATGCGTTTCCGTGCATCATCGCTGGATAAAGGTCAAGAATCATGGTTAGAGCGCATCATGAAAAATTTTAGCGGAATTGATACGTGGGTTTTTGACTTAGACAACACACTGTATCCCAGGCACTGCGATTTGTTTTCCCAGATTGATGTATTGATGACGGGCTATGTTGCCCGCCTGACGGGAATGGAGCGCGACGAGGCTCGCAAACTGCAAAAGGACCTCTATCGCGACTACGGAACAACATTGCGGGGATTGATGACAACCCATGGTATTGATCCACACGAATTTCTCGGTGTCGTTCACGATATTGATTACTCACCTTTGCCAAAAAATCCGGAGCTTGGTGAAATGCTGGCAGCTCTTCCCGGCAGAAAGCTGATCTACACAAATGGTTCTGTAGAACACGCTCAAAATACGCTCCGGGCAATGGATATCAGTCACGAGCTGTTTGACAGCATATTTGACATTGTAGCGTCTGATTTCGAGCCAAAGCCGCATCCTGAACCCTTCAGGAAATTCCTGAAGGAACACGATGTCGACGGTTCAAGAGCGGCAATGTTTGAAGATTTGCCCCGGAATCTGGAACCTGCCAAGGATTGCGGCATGGTAACGGTATTGGTCACGCCGCAAAACTCCAGCAAATACAAAGTGGAAAGTTGGGAGCATGTTGGATCTGGTGAAAGCTATGTCGATCATCGCACAGACGACCTGGACGGCTTCATCAAATCTGTACTGAAAAATCTCTGAAAGAGGGTTTCCTAGTTTCGCAACTCCAGCAACTCACCTTCGAAAACGAGCGCGCCCGTTCCGGCAAGTGACTGACCGTCAAAACCGGCGAAAGGTACGAAAACCCGTTTCCCTTCCGGCTTTATTCTGCGCAGTTTTGAAGCAGAAATGCGCACGATATCGCGGGTATCAAACCGTGATTTGCCTTCGGTGGCTGTATAGAATGGTGCATCTGCCATTTCGCGCTCCCTGCGAGATTTTCCTGTCAACTGAGACGGGCATTGTTTATGCCAGCCATACTGCCCGAAAATTCTAATCTTACGCTGAACTTATTCGGAACAATTTTAGATATATGAAGCGCAATGCGGCGATTCTGTGTAATCAGACACATTTTGTGAGTTGACATCTTTGCACGGCTGCTTGAGCGAATGTGAACAGACAAAAGTTGTCTTAAGTTTCAAGACCATAATGTCCGGAAATCACTTCCCAACCTTCAGCGGCAGTGTCGACTGTGTGGAATAAATCCGGATCATCCGGTGAAATGGTTCCCTGATTTGCAAGTTCTTCAAGATCAATTACCTTGTTCCAGAATTCCCTTCCAAACAGAAGGAATGGTACAGGATCCATCCTTTCCGTCTGGATCAGCGTGAGGCTTTCAAACATCTCGTCCAGTGTTCCGAAACCTCCGGGAAATACCGCAATTGCCTTGGCACGCATCAAAAAATGCATTTTGCGGATAGCAAAATAATGAAAATTGAAACAAAGTTCCGGGGTTACATATTGGTTCGGAGCCTGTTCGTGTGGGAGCACGATATTTAATCCGATTGTTGGAGCGCCCTCATCGCGTGCACCGCGGTTCCCGGCTTCCATAACACCCGGGCCACCACCCGTGGTTACAAGCATTTCCTTGTACCCGGTAGTTTTGGAATACCGCGAACAGATTCTTGCGAATTCCCGAGCCTCTTCATAGAACCGCGAATTATCTTCCAGGTTTTTCTTCTGAATTTTGTTTTTTGCAGCCCATGCCTCACCGCCCGGTTCCGGGATACGAGCTCCGCCGAACAGGACCACCGTCGATTCAATTCCCGCTTCGGCCAGAGTCAGTTCCGGTTTCAATAGTTCAAGTTGCAGGCGCACTGGGCGCAATTCTTCACTCGTCAGGAAATCCTTGTCGTCGAAGGCGAGCCGGTAAACAGGAGACACTGTTTGTGGTGTTTCGGGGACCTCCTGTGCTTTTGCCAGATCATCGCGCGAGCGAACGAGTGCCTTGTAACGTAATCGGTGATTGTTGGTCATTGGTTTCCTCATTTCAATCCTTCAGATTGACGTTTGATACACTATGCCATAGACCGTTCGAAATTATTAAATGGCTTGGCCAATATCCTTAGATTTCGGAGAGTTTCATGTCCCTTGAAGCCACAATTGAAACAGCATTTGACAACCGCGACAGTATCAGCACATCGACACAGGGAGAGGTGCGTGAAGCGGTGAAGGAATCGCTCAATATGCTCGACTCCGGTTCGGCCCGCGTCGCTCACAGGGAAAGCGATGGGTCATGGACAGTTAACCAATGGCTCAAGAAAGCCGTGCTGCTTTCTTTCAGGTTGAACGACATGGAAACAATCGAAGGAGGATCGGGTACGTCCGGCTGGTGGGACAAGGTCCCTTCGAAGTTTGAAGGCTGGGGTGACAATCAGTGGCGTGCCGCCGGTTTCCGAGCCGTTCCGAATTGCGTTGTTAGACAGTCCGCGTACATCGCTCCCGGCGTTGTGCTAATGCCATCATTTGTCAATCTTGGAGCCTATGTAGATGAAGGGACCATGGTCGATACCTGGGCAACCGTGGGCTCGTGTGCCCAGATCGGGAAAAACGTGCATTTGTCGGGTGGAGTTGGCATCGGTGGTGTTCTTGAACCAATGCAGGCAGGTCCGACAATCATTGAAGACAATTGTTTCATCGGTGCGCGATCCGAGGTCGTTGAAGGCTGCATCGTCCGGGAAGGTTCCGTGCTTGGTATGGGCGTGTTCATTGGAAAGTCGACAAAAATAGTCAATCGCGATACCGGAGAAATCACCTATGGAGAGGTGCCTCCTTACTCGGTCGTTGTTGCGGGATCCATGCCCGGCAAACCGATGGGCAACGGTGAGCCCGGACCGGGACTGTATTGTGCCGTAATTGTCAAGACCGTGGACGAGCAGACACGATCAAAGACCGGCATTAACGAACTGCTTCGGGATTAAAGAAAAATGTCTGGCGCGAACACGTCCCTTTCCTGGCTGTTTTTCAGTTTCAAGGGTCGAATTGCGCGCCAATCTTATGCGCTTTCGATACTATTCCTCCTGCTGCCGCAAATTGTGGTGGTGCTGCAGCTTGTTCGCAATGATGGAAACGAAGGAGCGCTTGCTCTCTGGTTCGTTGTGCTCGTGGTGGTGGTAGTTCTTACATTCTGGTCCACATTGGCGCTTGTAATAAAACGCCTGCACGACCTGGGTGTGACCGGCTGGCTTTCACTTCTTATCCTGTTACCAACTGTAAATTGGATTTTCATACTTGCGCTGGCAGTCATTCCTTCAAAAGACGAAGAAAATGAATATGGCCCGCCACCATTTTCATCCGATTGACAGTGCCGAACCAAACGGATTGTTTTTTCTTTCTTAATCAATTGCTGGCAGCATAAATCCCGGGATATTCTTTGGGGTTGCCGACATGAACTACCGGTACTTTCACTACAATTGTCTTTTCGTTTCCTTGATGTTTCTCATAACCGTCATTGGAGCGTTGATAACCGGGTTCGAGTTACCGGGCTTTGGTGCCTTCAAGTTTCCATTTGTTGTTTGCGTCGTCACCGGTGCTGTGGCCTGGTATTACACTTACATCCGAAAAGATGAGAACATTGCGCATACTGCGCTTGGCATGTTTTCCTTCGGGCTGTTTCTGAAACCGGCGCTCATGTTTTCATATGTGTCGCTGCGCATAGGCGGGGGAAAAATCGACGAGGAACTCCTTGCCTTTGACAAGGCGATTGGTTTCGACTGGACTACCCTGGGCACTCAGATCGCGAATTATCCGGATTTGCTGGATTGGATGGCTCTGGCGTACACGTCTTCGTTGCATGTCTCGGTGATCAGCATTTTCGCAGTTGGTCTGTTCTTCCGAAAATCCATCCAGGTGCATCAGTTTTTTACCGCCATCGTTATCAGTGGATTCATATGTGGCCTGTGTGGCGGGTTTTTCCCGATTGACGGGATATATCGCGAAGGAGCTATATCCCTGGATACAATGGCCAAGATCAATCCGATAATGGATTTCGAGGTGACGAAGATGATCAACGAGTTACGCTTTGGCACGAATCTTAGCCTTAATGTCGAAGACGGGATTGGTGTTGTTGGCATTCCGTCATTTCACACGATCCTGTCATTTCTCCTGGTCTGGATGGCGCGTGGAACCGGCTGGTTTTTCTTTTTATCCTTGCTGTGGAATGCCGCAATCATATTTTCCACACCGATTATGGGCAACCATTACGTGGCAGATGTAATCGGCGGCATTGTTGCTTCCCTTGCAGCGATCTGGATGACTCACAAAATATACAATTACATAGATGCGAATGATAACGGGGTGGAAGGGCGTAGCAGAATTTTTGGAATTGCCTTACCAACCACTGCAGCGGCTCGGCATGCCGAAGGTTGAACCATTCCATTCGACTTCACAAAATGCAATCATGCGACAGGCGTTGTATTGGCTTGATCTGTGAGATCGCCGCTCACGCGTTAATGAAAAATGGAACCTGAATGAGCGAACAACTTTCCCGTCCGGCGCAAATTCTGCGTGAACTGATCCGTTGTCCTTCTGTCACCCCGGAAGAAGGGGGTGCGTTGTCATTCCTGGAGCAAGGGTTGGGCCGCCTGGGCTTCATTGTGGAACGGGTGACTTTTTCGGATGATGATACGCCCGACGTGGAAAACCTCTACGCAAGGATTGGTGACGGCTCCCCCCATATCATGTTCGCTGGGCATACGGATGTTGTTCCAGTAGGTAATCAGGATGACTGGTCTCACGCCCCATTTTCTGGCGATGTAAGGGACGGGGTGCTGTTTGGTCGGGGTGCGGTAGACATGAAGGGCGGTATTGCTTGTTTTGTTGCGGCCGTTGAAAAACTGCTGACTTCGGGAAAACCTTACGGCTCAATCTCGTTTCTGATTACGGGTGATGAAGAAGGGGTAGCGATAAACGGTACCGACAAATTGCTTCGCTGGGCAGCGGACCGGGGAGAAAATTGGGATGCCTCGATTGTGGGCGAACCTTCAAACACGGATCGTATCGGTGACGTGATAAAAAATGGCAGGCGCGGATCGCTCTCTGGAATTTTGACCGTTAACGGGGTACAGGGACATTCAGCGTATCCCCATTTGGCCGACAATCCGGTTCGCGGTTTGACGGATTTGCTCAGCGCGTTACTGGAAACGCCCTTTGACAATGGAACAGATTACTTCCAGCCCACCAACCTGGAGGTTACGTCTGTTGATGTTGGAAATCCGGCAAACAATGTGATTCCCGCCGTAGCAACAGCAGCCTTTAACATACGTTTCAATGATACCTGGACGGGTGAATCCGTTCAGCAGGAAATCATGCGGCGGTTTGATGAGGGCGCACGCTCCGGCCGGATAAGACAAAGAAAGGATGCACCGGTTGATTTCTCGGTCAAGTGGATTGGACGTATTTCACAGGTCTTTGTCACCGAAGAACCAAAGCTTGTGGAAACTCTCAAGAATTCGATCCAGAAAATTACCGGTCACGCACCGGATCTTTCAACCGGAGGCGGAACTTCCGATGCCCGTTTCATCAAGGACTATTGTCCGGTCGTGGAATTTGGACTTGTAGGGCAAACCATGCACAAGGTCGACGAATGTACTCCGGTAGCTGATCTGGACACTCTGACCGCGGTATATCTTGAGTTCCTCGAAAGCTATTTCGGCAAATGGACCGGCTGATTGTTGATACGCACTTCCCGGTTGCGAACATCTTCCGGTTTTTCGATGCCGAGCTGATGCATGTTGTTTATCAGGTCTGCTACCAAGAGATCATAAACGTGATCTGCTCCCTTTTCTGCCAATGCGCCTACCCCGTAGATGAACGGGCGGCCCAGAAATACAAAGTCTGCACCGAGCGCGATCGCTCGCAATATGTCATTTGCTGAGCGGCAGCCACTATCGAAAATGATCTTTGCGTCTGCTCCTACTGCCTTTGTAATGTCTGCCAGCACATCAATTGCTGCTGGAGCGGCTTCGAACTGACGCCCCCCATGGTTGGACACCCAAATACCATCGCATCCGCAACCAACGGCCTGTTTGGCATCGTTCACATCAAGAACCCCTTTGAGGACAAGCGGACCATCCCACAGTTCTCGGACTTCCTTGAGATACTGCCAATCCAGGCATCCGCCCAGTTCCTGGCCGACGAAGTCGACGATATTGTTGAATGTAATGCCTGTACTGCTATCAACATACTCCTGCATGACCGCAAAAGTAGGGCGGCCTCTCTGAAGCGTTTTGAGAGCCCACTTTGGACGCATCAAAATGCGATAAAGAATTGTCGGGTTCAGTTTCGGGGGAATTGAAATTCCAGCACGGCGTTGCCGTTCTCGCATGGATGGTGCCGGCACGTCACAAGTCACCACCATTGTTTTGTAGCCACTGTCTTTTGCGCGCTTCAGAAGATCTGCCCGTATGTTCTTGTCACGTGGCGGATAAAGCTGGAACCAGCCATTGTCACCGGTAATGGCACCACAATTTTCCGGGGTATCGGAAGCCATGGTGCTCAGACAGTGGACGATGTTCTTGTCACGGGCTGTCTTTGCAAGAATTTGTTCCGCGCCCGGCCACATAAGGCTCGTATACCCTATCGGAGGAATTCCGATCGGGGCGCTGTATGTCTTGCCGAAGAGTTCCGTCTCTGTGTCGGGTTGTATGTTACCCTTCATGAAGTGTGGCATGATCGTAACATTGCCCAGCGCTTCGGCATTGCGATGCATCGCAGCTTCTTCGCCGGTTCCGCTATCAAGGTATTCCCATGCGAAAAACGGCATCTGTCCGTAGGCTTTTTTCCGCAAATCGGAAATCGCCGGATAGCGATCATCGGGCAGTGGAGCTTTTCGCATTCGGTTCTCCTGACACGTTTTTTCATTTTCATTTTGATTATTCGCTACAACAGCAACAAGCATGGTGGCAAGTATGATAATTTGGGGTGTTGCCAACAGAGGGAAATTAGGAGATTTTGCCGTTGAGAGATTGAGGGGATTCTGATGGAACCAAAACCGAATTTTCCGGATGCAGACACGATAAAGAAACGCGATTTATCGCATCACTGGCATCCGTTTATGGATACTGCCGAACTGGGAATGGACAATCTTCGTCTGATAACGCAGGCAAATGGTTCTCACATCTGGGATTCCGATGGCACGCGAATCCTCGATGGAATGGCAGGGCTGTGGTGTGTGAATGTCGGTTACGGCCGGGATGAGATTTCCGAAGCTGCAGCTGCACAGATGAAAGAGCTTCCGTATTACAACACATTTTTCAAATCGACCCATGCGCCGGTAGCCGCGCTGGCCGAGAAGATCGCGTCCCACACCCCGGGCGATCTCAACCGGATATTCTTCAATACTTCGGGTTCCGATTCCAATGATACAGTATTGAGAATTGCCCGCACGTATTGGGCTTCAGTTGGAAAACCGGAGAAGACCGTCGTCATTACCAGAAAGAACGCCTATCACGGCTCAACCATGGCAGGTGTCTCGCTGGGAGGAATGGGTGCCATGCACGGGCAGGGCGGGCCACTTATTCCGGATATCAGTCATATCGACCAACCATATTGGTTCGATGAGGGCGGTGACATGACGCCGGAAGAATTCGGGCTGCAGCGTGCCCGTGCGCTGGAAACGGAAATTGACCGTCTGGGAGAAGAACGCGTTGCTGCATTCATGGCAGAGCCGATCCAGGGGGCAGGTGGTGTGATAATCCCGCCGGAAACCTACTGGCCGGAAGTAATGCGCATTTGCCGGGAACGGGATATTTTGTTCATCGCCGACGAGGTTATTTGCGGCTTTGGCCGACTGGGCGAATGGTTTGGTTCGCAACATTATGACCTTCAACCGGACATGATTTCAATGGCCAAGGGTTTGTCTTCTGCATATCTGCCAATTGGTGCAGTCGCATTCTCTGAAGCCCGCGCACAGGAAATGTTTGCTACCGCTGGCGAGTTTGTCCACGGTTACACCTATTCGGGTCATCCGGCGTGTTGTGCGGCAGCTCTGAAGAACATTGAGATCATTGAACGAGAAAATCTGATTGAACGCACGCGTCAGCACACAGCGCCACTGCTTGCAGAAAAGATGGCAACGTTGGCTGATCATCCGATTGTAGGTGAAGTTGCAACGCGGGGTTTGCTGGGCAAGATTGAGCTTGTCCCGGAAAAGCCCTCCCACAAGCGGTTTGACAATTATGGAGAGGTCGGCGGCATGTGTCGCGACATTTCCTTCAGCAATGGCCTTGTGATGCGCGCTGTTAGAGACACTATGGTCGTGTCACCACCGCTCGTCATCACCGACGCTGAAATTGATGAAATGGTTGAGAAGATGCGTAAGACACTGGATGAAACCTGGCAAAAGGTATCCTGAGAATTCAATGCATTCTGATATCAAAGCCTATCTGGCAGACAATCCTGCGCCGCAGTCAATCGACGTTCTGATTGCCGATTCAAACGGAATTTTACGGGGCAAACAGTTTCCGGGTGATGGCCTCGAGAAACTTTATGAAAACGGAGTGAACCTGCCCGTATCTCTTCTGTTTTGTGATGTGAGGGGAGAGACTTCAGCGGAGCTTTTGCAGCCGCCCCTAATGGGTGATCCGGATATCACCTACCGCGCAATCGAAGGTTCACTGCGATCCGTTCCCTGGGCAAAGGTGCCAACAGCACAGATTATGTTCAGGGCAGTGGATTCCCAAGGGAATAATAATCAGTTGGACCCGGTTACAGTGCTGGAGAATGTCATTGCGCGGCTAAATGCGGACGGCATGTTCCCCGTAACGGCGCTGGAGGGGGAATTCTATCTCCTCGATCCGTCCAAAAATCCTCCTGAGCCGTTGAAACCAGCAAACGGATGGCCCGCATTCGAAGGGCCACAGGTTTATGCACTTGAGCCGTTGAAGGACGTGCAGGGGTTTCTCGATCAGGTCAAGCAGGTAACACATGCCCAATCCATTCCGATGACTTCGGTTTTATGTGAGTATGGCGACAGTCAGTTTGAAACGAACCTGGACCACAGTTCCGACATTTCTAGTCACTGCCGGGATTTTATCATGCTGAAGCATGCAATACGCAACATTGCTGTGGCGAACGGTCAACTCGCTAGCTTCATGGCGATGCCGCTCGCGACTAGTGGCGGGAGCGGGTGTCATATTCATGTCAGTGTTCTCGACGGGGAAGGGAACAACATATTCGGCAAAGATGAAGCAAAACTGCTGCATGCAATTGGTGGGTTGATGGACACAATGGGTCAATCGTTGGCTGTCTGCGCTCCGCATGCAAATTCCTACAGGCGCTATCAAAAGGCGGGCTGGTCGCCAAATGCGGGAAATTGGGGCAAGAATCACCGCTTGGTTTCTCTGCGTATCCCCATATCAGGATCTAAAGACAAACGCGTTGAACACCGTATCGCCGGCGCTGATGTCAATCCTTACTTGTTAACCGCAGCCGTACTGGCAGGCATGCATCATGGCGTTACAAACCAGATGGATCCGGGTCCGGAATCGCTGGAGGGTCAGCCTCCTGAACTTGGTGTCCCGCTACCCACCCGGTGGCGCGAAGCCATACATGCATTCGACAAATCAGAGTTTTTCAGGGACTGGTTTGGCGATCAATTCGTTGATATGTATCTGCGTGCAAAATATGCGGAAGAAGAAAACTTTCATCTGGAAGTTCCTGACCGCGATCTTGGATGGTGTTTGCGTACTGTGTAGGTACCGACCGTCTGGAAAACAAAACCAATTGGTGATTGATGACTAGAGAAAAGCCGGAAATAGGCCTCGATATTTCGCCGGAGTTGGAATCCAACTCAATGAAGGAATTGTATGAATGGTTACGCCGACATCGCGTTGATGAGGTGGAATGTGTAACTCCAGACACAGCTGGGGTCGCGCGTGGGAAAGTGATGCCTGCGTCCAAGTACATTAAAGAGTCCGAGATGCGGTTGCCGGTTTCGCTCTTTATTTCAACGATTACCGGCGAGTTCCCGGATATTGATGTGGAGGGTTATGATATTGACGCTGATATCTATCTGGCACCGGATATATCAACTGCAAGGGCAATACCCTGGGCGCCTGACCCTTCGATCCAGATTTTGTATGATGCATATGACCGCAACGGTGATCCGATTGCTTATGCGCCCAGACAGGTCTTGAAAAAGGTCGTCAATCTTTACCGGAAAAAGGGATGGATTCCCGTCGTTTCACCCGAAATAGAGTTTTATCTGACGAAGATGAATACTGACCCTGATTATCCGTTGGAGCCACCAATCGGGCGTTCGGGTCGGCAAAGCCTTTCCAATCAGGCCTATTCACTTTCCGCAGTTGATGAACATGATCGGGTGATCGAACACATCTATGACTACGCGGAAGCGCAAAACCTGGAAATCGACACCATCATTCATGAATCAGGTGCCGGTCAGCTCGAAATAAACCTCATGCACGGCGATCCGGTGAAGCTCGCAGACGAAGTCTTTCAGTACAAGCGTCTGATCCGAGAAGCTGCCCTGCAATGCAACATCCATGCGACTTTTATGGCGAAGCCAATGGAGCATCAACCCGGCAGCGCAATGCACATTCATCAAAGCGTCGTGAGTGCAAAGACCGGCAAGAATGTGTTTTCCAATAAGGATGGCAGCCCCTCAAACCTGTTTTACTATTTTATCGGCGGTCAGCAGACTTACATGTACAATGCCTGTGCGTTTGCAGCACCTTATGTGAACTCATATCGACGTCTGGTTCCCAACATGTCAGCCCCGGTCAACCTCGAGTGGGCTCACGACAACAGATCTGCCGGGTTGCGGGCGCCGCGCTCGTCACCCGCTGCAAGACGGGTGGAAAACAGAGTAATCGGGGCTGATGCCAATCCATACCTGGCAATTGCTGCA
>JBCCGN010000046.1:0-22857 GCA_039029255.1 Pseudomonadota bacterium
GGTCAAATCTGGGGCGCACAATATGTTGCGGCAACGACTGCTGCGCTTTTGACCATGTCGGAAATTCTGGCTGCCACCATCTCAACAACCATTCTTGGTGTTTCGATGATGCCTCTTGTTTCCTGGATCGGTGCAGCGCTTATCCTGACCGCAATATTTATTGACCTGTTCGGGGGCAAGGATGCTTGACGTTCTGGGACTGATACTGCCGTTGTTCGGACTTATCCTGCTGGGGTTTGTCGGTGCCAAAATCACAAAACAACCAATTGAGGCGCTCGGCTGGTTAAACACCTTCATCATCTATTTCGCTTTACCTTGCCTGTTTTTCAAACTGCTTTCAAAAACGCCAGTCGATCAACTTGCCAGTTGGCAGTTCATTTTTGCAAATATCGGCATTACTTTCATGATCTTCACGCTGACCTTTGTGATTGGCATTATCAATGCACGAGGCAGCATTCCGGAAGCCACCATTCAAGGCCTGGCAGGTGCCTACGGCAATATCGGCTATATGGGACCTGCGATCGCAATCCTCGCACTTGGCGAAAAAGCAGCAATCCCTGTCGCCATAATCTTCTGCTTTGAAAACATCATGCATTTTGCGATTGCTCCCTCGATGATGGCAATCTCGGGACAGAAGGAACAGTCTGCCGGAGAACTGGTCCTGGAAATACTGAAGAAGATTCTTTTCCACCCGTTCATCATTGCCACTTATCTGGGTGTCATTGCAGCAGCCTGGAGTTTCCAACCGCCCATACCGGTAGAGCGTCTTATTGATTACCTCGCCCAGGCAGCCGCACCATGCGCTCTCTTTGCAATGGGTGTCACACTGGCGCTCAAACCGCTGAAGAGGGTGCCATTGTCTCTGACCTATATCGTTCCGATAAAACTTGTCTTGCATCCGGTACTGATGTTGGCCGGCCTTAGTTGGGCAGGTGACTTTGACGAAACCTGGGTATTGACAGCCGTATTGCTCGCCTCGCTGCCTGTCGCCACCAACGTTTATGTAATCGCACAACAATATGACGTGTGGGTGGAGAGGGCATCGGCTTCTGTGATGGTCACGACCCTGTGCTCGGTTCTCACTGTTTCGGCGCTCTTGTTTTTAATCGCTACCGGACAAATGCCAACTGACCTTTTCCCTGGCAGATAAGATCAGGCTGCCGGGAGTCCCGGTTTGCCCGCCTCATGCGGATTGCGTTTGACAAAATCAGTCTTGATCGCCTCTGAACCGGAAATCTCCTGATCATGACGCCAGCCAGGCGGATTGAAGAGATATTGTAGGCGCTGTTTCAGCGTAAGGCCCGGTCGCGATGCATCCTTGAACATGTCGACCCATTCATGGATTGCGACGCGAAAGGGATTGAAGGTTCCTATGTTCTTGACCAATCCGTATTTTGGCAAATCCTCTTCAAGCTCTTCAACAAATGTGCCAAACATCCGGTCCCACACGATCAGGGTTCCTGCATAGTTAGCATCAAGATATCGCGGATTTGTGGCATGATGCACGCGATGATGGGAAGGCGTGTTCATCACCGCTTCAAACCAGCGCGGCATTTTTCCGATTGCTTCTGTGTGAATCCAGAACTGGTACAGCAGGTTGATACCGCCCACAAAGACGATCAGTGCCGGGTGGAATCCGATTAAAACCAGAGGAATCCTGAGTACAAACATGCCGGTGAAAACGCCGGTCCAACTCTGTCTAAGCGCTGTTGAAAGATTGTAGTGCTGACTTGAATGATGAATTACATGCTCTGCCCACACCCAGCGGCAGCGATGGGCAATTCGATGATACCAGTAATATCTGAGATCATCGATTATGAAGCATAGAACGACCCAATACCATTCGAAGCCAATCGTGAATAACCGGAAGTCATATGCCCATGTCAAAACACCATAGGCAACAAATCCGAAGATAAGGCCGCTTACCACATTGCCAACTCCCATAAGCAGACTGGTGGTCGTATCGCGCGTTTCAAATCCCTCAGCGTTTCTCAGCTTTCGCAGGTAAAACAGCTCAATCAGTATCAGTCCGACAAATGCTGGGATTGCGAGTTGCGTGACTGCCGGGAAATTTGGAACAACAAGATCCATCGACTACTTGCCTCCGTGTAACCTTTTTACCATGGATTGCCGGGTTTCGATGTCACTAAGCGGCACCGATATTTTCCCCAAAGTAAAGTCGTTTACGTAAAGGTCAATCCCTGATTTGGTTTCCTCAATTTTCCGGATTGCATTCCGGTCGAGCAATCGGGTCAGGTAATTCTTCCCGACCGCATATAGCAGACCAACCTCGTCACTATCCTTGGAAACAAGGAACGCGGAATTGCCGCTGTCGGATATGATCACACTACTTGACCGAAAACCCGCAAAATCCCTGGTGAACCTTTTTTCAACGGTTTGTGGATTTAGCGGATCGGATCGTCTGTCTCGCGTTGTCCAATATACCAGTATGATTACAACCGGCAGGCCAATCAGGATCATCGGAACAAGAATGTAGAGTGGCATCACATCCTCATGCGTTCACCGGCAGGGTCAAACAGGGGCTCTCGATTGATGCGCGCAGCGCGGCGTACGCCCAATATTTCGATTTCGAACAGTCCTTCTTCATCGCTATCTGCCAAAGCTGCCGGAATGTAGCCCTGACCAAGAGATGCCTTGACTGAATGACCATAACCACCGGAGGTAATCCAGCCAACAACACGCCAGTCCCCATCTCTTGCCGGCGGTTGTGGCTTGACCTCATTTCCATCCGCATCAAAGCGGGCGGCGCCGTATCCATGGGGCTCGGTAATCGTGCCGTAATCCTCATCTCCGATTTTTGCCCAGATCGGTTCATCGGCCATGATGTCCGCTGTCTCTGCATCGATGACAAACGACACGCGTCGCAGTTTGGGACCATCCGCATGTTCTCGGGCTGCTGCTTCGCGACCGATAAAATCGTTTTTCGAGAGTTTTACAAAACGGTCCATTGAAGCTTCAAATGGTCCGTAAATCGGGCGAAGTTCGGCAAACCATGTCGGAAAATTTTTCTCCAATCGCATCGAAAGCAGCGCGCGCATTCCAAAGTCGACAATGCCGAACTCTTCTCCGGCTTCTTTCAATCCGGCATAAACCTTGCGCTGATAAGCAGGCTCCATCCATATTTCGTAACCCAGATCACCGGAAAATGTCACACGGTTCACGACACAGGGCGCACCGTTCACATCCATTTCCCGGATGTCCATGAACCGGAACGCCTCGCCGGAAACATCTTCATCACAGATTTTCTCAAGTACATTGCGCGAATTGGGCCCGGCAATCGACAGGCCGACGAGATTCATTCCAAATCTGCGGATTGAAACGGAACCGTCTTCAGGCATGTGCTTCTCGAACCAGCGGATATGATATTTCTGTGCAGCGCTCGATCCCCACATCAGGAAGCGGTCATCATCGAGTTTGCCGATGGTGAAGTCACCAATCAGTTTGCCGTTTTCATTGAGCATGGGAGACAGTGTCAAACGGCCTTGTTTGGGCATGTTGTTGCAAAGCATCCGGGACATAAAGGCTTCCGCGCCATCGCCTCTTATCTCATACTTGGCGAAGTTCGAGATTTCGGTGACACCGACCGAATCGCGGACAGCGTTGACCTCTTTTGAAACATGCTCAAAATCATTCGAACGATGGAATGACAATACGTCATGCGCTTCTTGCGCGGATGGAGCAAACCATAGAGGCACTTCCAGTCCCCAGGTGTCACCCATAACCGCGTGATTTTCATCCTTCATGGTGTCATAGAGAGGCGTTGTCTGCTGCGGGCGTGCTGCCGGAAGCTCTTCATTCGGAAAGCGGATTGAAAAGCGACGAGAGTAATTTTCACGCACTTTCGCATTGGTATAGCGGAGCGTTGCCCACTCGCCGAAACGGGTGACGTCCATTCCAAAGATGTCATGACCGGGATCGCCATGAACCATCCAGTTGGACAGAGCCAGTCCGACGCCACCACCCTGGCTAAACCCGGCCATAACAGCACAGGCACACCAGAAGTTGGTAAGACCATCAACCGGGCCTACCAACGGATTACCATCCGATGCAAACGTGAACGGTCCATTGATAATCTGTTTGATGCCCGCCTTCTCAAGCGCAGGGAAATGCTTGAACCCGATTTCCAGCGAAGGCGTGATACGGTCGATATCCGGTTGCAGCAGTTCATGGCCGAAATCCCAGGGTGTATTTTGCGGTGACCATGGAACACATGCTTTTTCATAAGTCCCCAGCAGCATGCCGGTACGTTCCTGCCGGGTGTATATCTCACCCTTGAAGTCGATCACGTGAACCAGCTCGCGACCGGTCTCCTGATTGTATTCAATGACTTCCGGCATTTCTTCAGTCAGGAGATACATATGCTCCATCGCGAGCAACGGCAGTTCAAGGCCGACCATACGGCCCACTTCCCGGGCCCAAAGTCCACCGGCATTCACAACGTGTTCTGCTTTTATGGTGCCTTTCTCAGTCACCACATTCCACATTCCGTCGGCATCCTGCGTCAGTTCCACGACCCTGTTGCGGAGTTCGATTTCTGCTCCCAGAGTCCGTGCAGCCTTTGCATAGGCGTGCGTTGTTCCGGATGGATCGAGATGCCCCTCGACAGGATCCCATAAGCCGCCGACAAAGTTGCTTTCATCCATGATCGGGAACATGGCCTTTGCTTCAGAAGGCGTTACCAACTCTGTCTCCATGCCGAGGTACCTACCTTTAGCATGAAGCGTGCGCAAGAAATCCATGCGCTCCGGACTATCAGCCATCATGAAGCCGCCGACAAGGTGGAGACCGCACTCCTGACCGGAAATCTTCTCAAGTTCCTCATAAAGACTGATGGTATAAGCCTGAAGTTTCGCAACATTCGGATCACCGTTGAGCGTATGGAACCCACCGGCTGCGTGCCAAGATGACCCCGAAGTCAGTTCGGACCGCTCGATCAGAATGACATCTTCCCAACCCGCCTTGGCAAGATGAAACAGGACGGAACAGCCGACTACCCCGCCACCGATTACAACTGCACGATACTGCTCTTTCATTTGATCTCCCTATAGCGCTGACGCGCTCCTCATCTCTTTTTACTTTCCCGTCGCGCTCAAGCGCACCCAGTCTTTTGTTTGAACAATCAGCCGATTACCGAAAACGAAGAATTTGGATTGATTTCCCTGTTGCGCGAAAATGTGCCGAGCGAAATGGTTTGGCCGATGTTTTCCAGCTCGAACTGAAGCGGTTCTGCATCATGGTCATGACCGTTTTCGCAAGCTTCAATAATCGCCGTCATCATTTTTCCCGCTACCGGCGCATTCTTGAACTGGTTACCGGACGTACCACACGCCATGTAAAAACCTGGAAGATCAGACTTGTCATAAATTGGAATCCAGTCTTCGGTAACATCGTAAAGTGCAACTACACCTTTAGCCTGCTCAGGAATGCCGAGCGACGGAAGACGCTGTGCAAGCCGCATGACAAGTGTCTTGTTCTGGTCAGTAAATTCGGTGTTGTAGTTATCCGGATCATCCACCCACTCTTTTTCATCGCATGCAGGATCTTCAGAACCGATAAGAATGTGGTTTCCGATTTCCGAGCGGGCATAGGTGGAAATGTCACTGTCCGAGTACACAAAGCCTCCGTTGCCATAATCAATATCAGTCGGAGCAGGAACATGGGCCACTTCATGACGAAGTGCGCGGGTAGTCATGTTCATGCCATCGCGGACACCTGCCATTTCGTTGATGATTGAAGAGTGCGGGCCTGCAACGTTTATGACAACTTTCGCGTCGATTGCTGTCCCATCTGAAAGCGTGACACCTGCGACATGGCCGTCTGCTTGCCGGATTTCTGTTACCTCCGTATTGAAACGGAACTCGCCACCGTGCGCCTCAGCTGCCCGCTGTGCGTTATGCGCGGAAAGCTTGGGATCAGAGACATAGCCACCCGCCTTGAACAAAACCGCACCCGGCACCTCTCCACCCGTTGGCTCACCAAAATCTTCATCTTCTATCCGCTTGGCTGGTTCAAACTTGCGAATATCGGCCCCGGGCAATTTCCCGGAAATATCTTCCGGCGCTATGTGTTCATATGGACAACCGATCCGGTCCATGGTCTCACATGCCTGCTCAAGGAACTTGTTGTGCTCGGTCTTGATAACCATGCATCCGGTGTCATTGTACTTTATCAGGCCTTGCTCATCATCCGCACCAAGATAGTTCGCCCAGTCCTTCCAGTAAAACCAGCCTTCATAGGCAAGCGCGCAGGTTTCATAAGCCGAATAATAGGTCCTTATGATCGCACATGAACCTGAGGTCGAACCGTAACCGGCTTCCGGAAGTTTATCGATGTTGAGCGTCTTCCAACCTTTTTTGGACAATTCAAAAGCTGTACATGCGCCAATAACACCGGCGCCAATTATGATTGCATCATAGTTTTTATTCATGTTGAATTACCTTTTGCCAACTCACCGAGATGCTCAGTATGAAATGCCGTATATCCGTTTTCTGTCACGCGTAAATGCTCTTTTGCGACCTTGTGAAATTCAGGCAGCTTGTGAAATGGTACAGACGGATAAGCATGATGCTCCGCATGATAGGGCATGTTCCAAGCCAGCCATCGGACGATCCGGTTTGTAAAAGTGGTACGTGTGTTTTCGAGCATGTTTGCCACGTGGGGACAACGGCCGTGTTCCGCCATCAGGTAAAGCCGGAGAAAAGGCTGTCCCAAAAGCATTGGCAATATCCAAACCCAGAAAAGAACTGCACTTGCGAGATACCAACTCAAGGCAATCAGGGCAAAGTACAGCGCAATCATGACCTGAGCCTCCCGGCGGGTTCTGTCTGCCGCAGATTTGGGCAAATAGTGATAATCACTCTTGCCGCAAGCATTTGCGAACAATGTCGCAATATGGAATTTCCAGACGGATATTCCGGTTACGGCCCATAAATAACGACCCACGGAGTCGATCGGTGCCCCCTCAAGCTCGGGATCTTTCTCCGGATTGTGTGTGTAACGATGATGTGCAAGGTGAAAATAACGAAACCAGACCGGCGGAAGGATTATCAAGATTCCACAAATCCAGCCCGCGATACGGCTCAGAAACGGTGAACTGAACGGTGTTTCGTGAACGGTTTCATGGAGCAACGTAAAAAGAAAAACGATCTGAATGCCATGTATAAGCATTGCTGCCTGCCAAATCGGAAGTGCAAATACAATCCATGAACCGGTAACTATCAGGCCAATAACGTGGGTCAGAAAATTCATGATTCCCGCGCGATCAGATTTGGTCGTCAGCCTCAATCTTTGTTCGTCGCTCAGGTTCGCTACCAACGTCTTATGATCAATTGCCGGCGCCGTCATTTTCCAATCTCAAAAATCGAATTTCCACGATCATGCTAGTTCGCAAAATTTATTATGTCTATACATAATTATTGCCTTTGATCAGTCAAACAAAAACATGTTTGCAATTTTGCAGAACCGGTGTTTTCTTCCGTGGTCAACTTTGATCAGCTGAAAAGACGATGGCATGCAGCCAACAAAACTCACCGTGCGTAGAGATCGCAAATCACTCGAAATCGAATTTGGTGAACACGAGAGTTATGAATTTACGGCAGAGATGTTGCGCGTACTTTCACCATCAGCCGAAGTCCAGGGCCATTCCCCCGAACAGCGTAAAACAGTGGGCGGCAAATTGAACGTCGGGATCATGAAAATGGAACCAGTCGGGAACTACGCGGTTCGCATTACATTTGATGACATGCACGATACCGGTATATTCAGCTGGCGGTACTTCCAAGACCTGGGTGAAAACAAGGAAGAAAAGTGGGCAGGCTATCTTGCAGAACTTGATGATAAAGGCTTGTCTCGGGAACCACAGGTTTTCGGGGATTAGGGGTAATACATGCTTACGATATACAGCGAAGATCACAGAAAGCGTGACGCCAAAACCGAATTGTATGGCGGCAAGCTGGTTCCACCGTTTGAGAAACCATCACGCATGGATTTCATTCTGGAGCGAATTCGGACTCAAGGTCTCGGTGAGGTGTTCTCACCCAGGGAGTTCGGATTGGACCCGATTCACGAAATTCATGATGCAGACTATGTCTCGTTTCTGGAAACCTGCTGGCAAGAATGGACCAAGGCCGGAATGGAAGGTGAGGCCATCGCCGCATCATGGCCGGCAAGAAGAATGCAACAGCGCTGTCCGACGGATATAGATGGCAAACTCGGCTACTATGCTCTGGCTGCGGAAACCTCAATTACGGAAGGGACCTGGGAAGCTGCACGTTCCAGTGCCAATGTAGCTCTGGAAGCAGCAGCAAAGCTTGCGCAGGAGCAAGCAGTTTTTGCTCTCTGCAGGCCGCCAGGTCACCATGCTGCGCTAGACATGTATGGAGGCTACTGCTTTTTCAACAATGCGGCGCTTGCCGCGCAGTCACTGCTTAATCAGGGGGCGGATCGGGTCGCTGTGCTGGATGTAGATTTTCACCACGGGAACGGCACTCAGGACATTTTCTATGATCGGGAAGATGTTCTATTCATTTCCCTTCACGGTGCGCCGGAAGATGCGTTTCCACATTTTCTTGGTTATTCTGATGAAACAGGAAACGGCGTAGGCGAAGGCTTTAACCTCAACCTTCCAATGCCTCCGGGAACTCCATTTGATCCTTGGCGGGACTGTCTTGATCAGGCTTTGAACAGAATCTCAAAGTTTGCTCCCGATTGTCTGGTTGTTTCATTGGGAACCGACACTTTTGAAAAGGACCCGATCAGTTTTTTCAAGCTTACCTCGGATGACTTCATCACGTATGGAAGAGATCTGGGCGAACTGAAACTGCCGACCCTTTTCGTAATGGAGGGTGGTTACGCGGTAGAGGAAATCGGAATCAATACCGTCAACGTTCTACAAGGGTTTGAAGATGTATCGCATTGACAATTTGCAATATGCCAACTGGTCGGAAAAGATTTTCCGGCAGATGCGCGAGGGCAACGTGGATGCTGTGCATGCAACCATCTGCTACCATGAGAACTTTCGTGAAACGGTTGCAAACATTGAACAATGGAACCGCTGGTTTGAACAGTTCCCAGACCTTATTTTTCACGGCAAGAGCGGTGATGATGTTCGTGCGGCAAGACAGGAGGGACGCACGGCGATCTTCTTCGGCTTCCAGAACCCCTCCCCAATTGAAGACGATATCGGTCTGGTGGAGATTTGTCACACGCTAGGCGCGCGGTTTATGCAGCTTACCTATAACAATCAGTCGCTATTGGCGACCGGATGTTATGAGTCGGAAGACACCGGCATAACCCGCATGGGCAGGCAGGTTATAAAGGAAATGAACCGGGTCGGACTGGTTGTTGACATGAGCCATTCCGCTGAACGTTCCACCCTCGAAGCAATCGAAGTTTCGGAACGACCAATCGCCATCACCCACGCCAATCCAGCCTTCTGGCATTCTGCCCTGCGCAACAAATCTGACGATGTGTTGAAGGAGCTTGGCGAATCTGGCGGCATGCTGGGATTTTCACTTTATCCGCATCATCTGAAAGATAAGACGAACTGCACGCTGGAGAGCTTCTGTACGATGATCGCGAAGACCGCAGATCTAATGGGTTTGGAAAACATCGGGATTGGCTCAGACCTGTGCCAGGATCAACCGGACTCGGTGGTTGAATGGATGCGGGTCGGTCGATGGTCAAAGGAAATCGATTATGGTGAAGGATCAGCATCCAATTCGGGTTTTCCGCCCATGCCCGAATGGTTCCAGGACAACCGGCACTTTGGTAACATCGAGCGGGGTCTTAAAAAAACAGGCTTTTCGGAAAGCGAAACCGCTGCCATTATGGGCGAGAACTGGCTCAGGTTTTATGACGAGAATTTCGGACCAGTGGGAGAATAGATTTGTCATCCACACTTGAAAGAAATCGATCTACTTCAAAATTGCGATCGCCTGATACCGTGATGCGGCTGAAACGGATGGGCTGTTTCCATCAGTCACGCCTGAGTTTCATGAGGGTTTTGCTGCGTCGATTAAGACAGGAAAATTGGCAGTTTGACCGCCCGGTGTTTGAGGTTGATGAAAAAGGCGTGGGCATCGCAACCTATCGTGCCAAAGGACCAGATCGGACCTACACACTTGTTGCATTTGCCCATGACCTACCAGATGAAAAACGCTCGGACCGGGTGATTGCGGATGCCTGGGACGCAACTTTTACTCTTGTTGACGGCGAACCTGATGAGACCGACATCAGGCGCCTTTCACAGAACGTACCACTACAGGAAGCGGGCCGGATATCGGGCCGGGAATTTGTGCTCTCTCGTGCCAACAAATCCGTTCGCCTTTTTGACCATGTGCTTAAGGCGCTTGCCAGCGGCACTCAGCCAGACCCGAGCGAGATCGAAAATGTGGGATACCTGATGCGGACCACAGCCGTATACGGTTCCGGAAAATTCGGCGCTGCAGACCGTTCCGCCTGGGCAGACAGGCCTGAGTTCTCCGGATCGTTTCAGCCGGAACTCCTTTCGGTCTGGCTTATCCGGTGTTTTGCAATTGACTGGGTTGAACATCTTGCGAGCGTGAAAGGCGGGAGTAAAGCTGCGAAACTGGATCCTGTTCTGCGAAGAAGGTTGGGCATCGGAAATTCGACCGGTCTTGGTATGGCACCGTTTCTGATCAATCACCCAACCCTGATTCATGCCTGGATCAACGCGCGGGAAACCGCACTTGCAAGGGTCTGCGAATTGCAAAGGGCCGGACCGGCCGAGCAGGCAAAGTTCCTTGAACTTGTCAAACGCGCCCGGGTGAATGCAGAAGGTTGGCAGACAGGACATGATCATCAAAAAGCCAAGGTAGCCTGCCTACTGAAGGATATCGACGGACTGGAAAAAATACTGGCGGGCGATTTCCTGAACCAGGATTTCCCATGGTCAAGGCTGCTCCATTGGGCGCAGGACAATCTTGGATTTGAGGGGCAGGAACAGCTTGTCTCGTTGATGCTCGAACCGTATGGTGAGCTTATTGATGACCTCGCGCAGACCATGCATTCAGACGAGACAGCAAATTTCCGTATTGATGGAACAATGAAAATTGCAGAGCTGGGCGAGGCTGTTGAAAGCGTTTATGGTTGGACCCGGGATATCGATTTTGATGCCCAGAAAGCCAATGCCCGGGTTTGGTATACATCAGAAGAAAAGCTTGAACCGCGACTTGGTGAACGGTTTGAAGAGGATATCGAACCTTATGAACAGCCGCTGTCACCAGCGCGGGATGCCGTCCGCCTGAAACAGGACCTTGAAACATGGAATGGCGCAAGTGCAGCAGCGGAGTTCCTGATGGCACACCCCGAGCACCGGCACATGGTTCGGCGTATTCAAAAACTGAAATTGTGCACATATGGAGAAATCCGTGACAACACCATTGATGCAAAAATGCTGCCGATCGATCTTTTGCGGTGCAAGCTGTCTTTCTTCGGTGCAACAAAGTTTGACCCCCGTTCCGACCGCTGGGTGCGCATAACCATGTATCAGGACGCACCGTACCCTGATGAACTCGCGACTGTAGATCCGGATGACTGTGCCTATCCGCCTTTGGAAACCGTATGAGTTGGTCTCTGGGAGAAATCCGCTCCCTCGCAATAAAGGCCACCCGCGGCGCTGGGATGCCTTGGGGGTTGGCCGAGGAAGCAGGGTATTCAGTTACATGGCTTGAGGAAAGGAGCATCCGCGGCGTCCAGGCATTGGCCGTTTACCTACAGGAATTGTCCGAGCATAAGTCCGACGTATGCCCGATAGCCTCAGGAGCTGCAATTTCAGACTTTGGCGACTGGCGCGATCAGTTTCCCAGACAACTTCAACAACCAATTCTCGTTGTGCCGTTCCTGGCAGGCGTTCTCGGATCTGAAAGTGTTGTACTGGAATGGAGTGATCACAGCGTTGTTTTGAACGCGGCCGGAGTCACGGGCCATGTCGGCGAGGAAGCAATTGGTGGTGGCATTCACCGGTGCCAAGTCCGGGAAGGCGTTGTCTCAGCCCTCACCTCGCACCGGGAGACACGGGTGCGATCAGACCGGAAACTATTTGTTTCAGCGTTGGAAGAATTCGCCCATAAAACCTACGCCCCTTCTACCGAAGAATCCCGCGCGAAGGGAGCCGGCGCCGGTTTGAGCGACAACGACTAGGTTATGCATCGCGAACAGATATGAAGTCATGATCCAGCGGCATGTTTTTGGAGCATCACTGTACACCCTTCTAGAGTTCAGCTTTCCGATTTCGGCTGTGATTTTCTCTGAAAGAGATACCATCCACCCCACAACGTTCCATACAAAAACAAGACTGCGAAGATTGCAGGTTGCGGACTTTCAACGGAGCTTATCGAGCCGGCGTAAGCTGCGATCAGCACGTAAGGAATTGTGCTCAAAGCAAAAAGCAAGAAGTAGCGGCCGAAGTTCATTTTGGTAGCGCCGGCCATGCAAGCCGTTACTTCAGGCAAAATCGGAACGGCTCTGGACAAAACAATCATAACCGGTCCGTTTCGCTGAAACGTCCGGGCCATGTCTTGCCTGTCATCCGCATCGCGAACCAGGAATGCAATTGGCCGTTCACCCCAGATCCGGCTGATCCCATACCCGACAAATGCAGCTGCACTCATTCCTGTAAATGCGGCCGCAGCACCTGCCGGAAAACCCAGAAAGAAACCCGCCAGTATGGTGATTGTCAGTGTTGGTACCGCGACAAACAAATCAACAAAGAGAAGCAGTATGACCGTACCGGCAAGCCATAACGGATCAACATTCGCGGCCAGTTCCAGCCACTCTTTTACATTTTCAACGGTCAATATTCCCAGCACTCTGCCCACGACAAATGTCAAAGCAAAGATTGAACCAAGAATGATCATGACTTTGAGAAGTGGTTTCATGCTTCAGGCTGCTTTCATGATTCTGGCGGCAAGGGCTGGCGAGAGACGTTGGACAATTCTGAGTAGTTTGACCTTGCCGATATCTTCGACAGGATCTGAAGAAGACAATGCGTTGATAATTTCTGATGCGGCGCGCGCTGCAGATAGTTTTCCTGTTCCTCTTCCTTTTGTCATTGCCGTATCAACCAACGGCAAGAAGACCTGCTTCACTTTGATGTTGGTGTGTTCGAGCTGATATCGGAGCGACTGGGAAAAGATGTTGAGCGCGCCCTTGGTTGCGCAATAAACGGCTGAACCGGTTTTCGGTGCAAGAGCCAAGCCGGAGTTCACATTGAGAATTGTTGATTGCTCTTCCTTGATGAGGCCCGGAAGAAGGAGATAGATCAAAGTGCAGACTGACGTGAAGTTTATGTCTATCTCACGCTTTATGGTTTCAAACCTGAAGTCGTCATCCAGAAAATGCGGTGCATGCTGAACCGCAGCATTGTTGATCAGGATATCAATCTCCATGCCGGTTTTGATCAGCTGATCAGCGGCTTTTTCCACCGACTTCAGGTCCGCGAGATCTGCTTCCAGGATTCTGACCCCGTCAAAATCCCGGCGTAGTTTTTCCAGTCCCGATGAAGGGCGGGCGACGACTGAAATGACATTGTCATTGTAGAGGTGTCTCACAAGCTCAAGGCCTATTCCTGACGCACCACCGGTGATAATGATATGTTTGTCGACTATTTTCACTAAAGGCTCCTGAAAATCGGTTATCGGGTTGTTGCGCTCCAAATTAGAGACCAATCCAGGTTGTGAAATTAACCCAGGTTAAAAATCATGAATTTAAATGAATTCATTGCAGCAAACGGCAAACCTCTATCGACAGAGGCGGATGAACATTTGTTCCGGCAGGGTGACCTGAGCCACTCGCTTTACATCGTGAAAAGCGGATTGCTCAAAGCTTACTACTTGTCTGCTGACGGCAAGGAAAACATCAAGTCTTTCATTCTGCCCGGTGACAACATTGGCAGTTTGACTGCACTCTATTCGGGTCAGGAGTGCACCTTCAGCCTCGTATGTCTGAAAGCATGCGAGCTGATTGTTCTGCGCTTCAGCGATCTATATGAAGCCAGCCGCGAGGATGCGGAAATCTCTGCAGCCATTATCGAGTTTCTACTGAAGTTTGGCATGAAAAAGGAAATGCGGGAGTATGAACTGCTTTGCCTTTCAGCAGAAGATCGATACCGCAGACTGATGAAAAGCACGCCGGATATCTTCAATCTGGTCACGCAAAACGAAATTGCCCGCTACCTGGGAATAACACCAGTGGCGCTAAGCCGAATTAAGAAACGTGTGTCGGTGTAGCTAATCACCGCCAAAGCAGCTGGTACAGACAGGAATCTCAGCAGACAAATGTGAAGGTATGATGGCTCTTCACGTAAAGCTGTCTGCAGATACCGAGGATTTTGTCTTGTTGTTTTTAACCCGCAAGACTGAGCACACGGTCTTGCTTTGGCTGCGCGCCGAATTTTCGTAAATACTCCCTGGAGAACTGGGCTGGGCTGTCGTATCCCACGCTAAACGCGATCTCGGATATTTTATCATTCGAAATGCGCAGAGCATCACGTGCACGCAGCAGGCGCAGGTCTTTTTGATATTGCAGCGGAGATATTCCAGTGACGGATTTGAAGTGCTCGAAAAAGGCTGAGTTGCTCATGCCCGCTTGTTGAGCGAGTTCTGTTATAACAATCGCCTTGGACAGGTCGGATTGAATGTGTCGCGTGGCCTGAGAGATACGGCTGGCCATGGTTTCATGCCAGAGAAGCTTTTGAAGCTGTTCACCGTGGAGGCCTAACAAAAGTCGAGCATGAATTTCACGGTGCGTGATTCGCGCAAGCAACCGTTGGGTTCGGTCAGTTTTGGTCTGTTGGAGATAACGAAATAGAGCGTCTTCAAGTTCCGGGTCTGTTTGACATAGAGAAATCGAGAACGGGTCATGCGAACTTTTGCCGGGCTTTAGTGGAACATCCGCTGCAAGCCCCCTCAAAACGTCCAAGTCCAGTGGAAAAACAAGTGCGATATACGGGCGATCTAACGTTGCCACGGTAATTCTCGATGTCACTGGCAGGGTGTGGCTGACTAGCAAAGACTCTCCATTCGAGACGGTCAATGTCTTGATGCTGGTGCCCACTTCTTTTGCTCCCTGTAGAACAAGGCACAGCAACGGCAAGTAGATGGTGGAGTCCTGGAGTGTGACCGTGCTGTGTCGCAGAAAATGCATGCCGCTTGGGGCGTGATTCATCCCGCCTTCGCGGACTCTGGCTTGATCAAGCTGAGCTGATATCTGGTTGGTCAATGAGATGTTTGCCATGACTGCCTCCTTGCAGATTCTGCTAACACATAATTCTCTATGACACCATAAAAACCCAGTTCTTTGGATTATTATGCAAGTAATTTGGATAAAAGTGGGAGAAAACAATGAGAACGGCGTCTATTTTACCATTCACGCTAATATCAAAACTGGAGACCACTCAAATGTATGATGACCATTCAATTAACTCGGCAAGTGAACAACGCCCAGGCGCCTCACGTCGATCAGTGATATTGGGAGCTGGAGCCACCGCTGTTGCAGCAGCGACGACAATGGCGGAAACCGCCACAGCCGCAGATAAGGTTGAGACGCGAGAGATGGAAGGCAAAACAGCTTTTATCACCGGTGGCGCACGTGGCATCGGGCTGTCGAGCGCTGATCTTTTGGCTCGTTCCGGCGCAAACATAGTGATTTACGATGTGGCCCGCAATCTGGAACACGTCGACTATGATATGTCCACCGAAGCAGACATGGCTGTGGCCAAGGCACAAATTGAAGCACATGGCGTCCAATGTATGACAGTACAAGGCGATGTTCGTGATCGCTCAGGATTGGTAGACGCAATGCAGCAGGCGACTGCAGTATACGGGTCACTCGACCATGTTCTGGTGAATGCGGGAATCACGCAGGCCGGTGCAATCGACTCGCTTGGTGACGAATCTGTGCAAACAGTCGTCGATATCAACATTGTTGGTGCCACTCGCACCATTCAGGCAGCGGTTCCAATCATGCAGGAACAGAAGTCCGGGAGCATCGTGGTCATCTCGTCAATTCTCGGGCGCAGGCCAAACGAATGGTATTCTGTATATGGTGCCTCAAAGTGGGCGGTCATCGGACTTGCAAAGGCTACGTCCCTAGCGATGGCCCCACACAGTGTAACCTGCAACGTTATTTGCCCTACGTTGGTGGACACACCGTTGGCGCGTTCACTTGCTCACATGTTCAACCCGCAAAATCCCACCTGGGAAGCAGTCGAGGAAGTAATGCGCAACATAAACCCTTTACCGGTTGCTGCCTTTCAGCCGGAAGATGTTGCGCAGTTGGTCAAGTTTTTTGCCAGCGGTTCGGCAAAACACATCACAGGCGAAGTATTTAATCTCGATGCCGGATCATTAGCCGCTGCAACCGTCTAGTAATAATCGCCTCTGGCGTGATCAGGCTCACGCCAGAGCTCTCAACAGGGCTATGTTATAGAGGTTTTAGGTTATGAACATCCGCATCTCGGCTGTCACAGATACATTCGGCAAACCAACAGCATTGACGCTTTTGGATCGACAGTAGGAGGTCGATGACAGCGTGAGTAGCCGAGGCTGAAGTTGATCCTGAGATCAAAAGCCAAAATGATGTGCTTCACAACGTAACATGCGCTGGCCTGGCCAGTTTCGGCATCGAAAACATGCCCGACCAGAATTCTTAAGGAGATGAATCATGCGAACCATTTTTATAACCGGCGCCTCATCAGGCATTGGTAAAGCCACGGCAAAGTACTTTCAGTCTGAGGGCTGGAACGTAATCGCAACAATGCGGAACCCCTCGACCGACGCTGAACTGAATTCCCTTGAGAACACTTTTGTGACCCGTCTCGATGTGACCGAAGCCGAATCGATCGCCGACGCTGTTGCGCAAGGCATCTCCCGCTTCGGCAAAATTGACGTACTTTTGAACAATGCAGGATATGGGGCCTATGGCGCGCTTGAAGCTTTTTCCATGGAACGTATCCGTCGGCAGTTCGATACCAATGTGATCGGGTTGATGGAAGTCACCAAGGCGGTCTTGCCGCATATGCGCGAGAACCGTTCTGGAACGATCATCAATATTTCCTCTATCGGCGGGCAAATCACTTTCCCGCTCGGCTCACTCTACCATGGAACCAAATTTGCAGTAGAAGGCCTTTCGGAAGCACTGCACTATGAGCTCGAACCTCTGGGCATTGCTGTGCGCATTGTCGAACCGGGGATGATCAAAACCGACTTTGGCAGCCGTTCCTTTGACATGGCAATAGATGAGAACTTGCCAGAATATGCTCCAACGGCAGATGCTATGGGCAGACTGTTTGGTAATCTGGCGTCAAACCCTTCGCCACCTGAAACCGTGGCGGATGTAATCTGGCAGGCTGCCTATGACACCACAGATCGGCTGCGTTTTCGGGCCGGGGCGGATGCTGAACGTCTGCTGGACGACCGCAAGGCACAGGATGATGCTACATTCATCGATGGCATCAAAAAGCTAATGAACGAGTAAACACGGGTTGTACTGCGCTTCAACGAAATCCACGAGGCCAGCCGCGAGGATGCGGAAATCTCTGCAGCCATTATCGAGTTTCTACTGAAGTTTGGCATGAAAAAGGAAATGCGGGAGTATGAACTGCTTTGCCTTTCAGCAGAAGATCGATATCGCAGACTGATGAAAAGCACGCCGGATATCTTCAATCTGGTCACGCAAAACGAAATAGCCCGCTACCTGGGAGTAACACCAGTGGCGCTAAGCCGTATCAAGAAACGTGTGTCGGTGTAATGAAATGCGGAGGAAGTCCTTTGAACGGCCGGTGTGCGGACAAAGCGACCACGAAGTCTGATCACTCCAATGATTGCTTCTGATCAACAAGCGGACAGGAATCAGTTTTTTGAAATCAAAATCCCCGCACACTTTTAGCAAATATATATTCGTATAGAATTTGACGTTCAATTCGTAGATATTTATCTATGGTTAAACTTGATTGCTATCATCGGAATTTCGTCACTTGCTTCAGCTGTCACAGAGTTCATTTCTAATACTATGCTTGGTTCTTAATTTTCCAGTTCCTAGCCAACCCAGAACGTCGATCTCTATCGACTTTATGGATGTAAGAGTGAATTCAAAAGAAACTACTGTGTTCGATTGTTGCTTCAACGAAGAAACGAATACGTGGAATATCAAACAGAAAAGGAGAACAACATCTCTGATTATAGCTGCAGGTGAAACAGATAAAAACTAAACACTAAAACAAGAAATCTCTGCCATAAGAGCACATCTGGAAATCCTTGATCGCAATAGCCATGCCGATGAATGGATGCATAACCTAATTCATCTTGGAAGCGCATTAGCAACACTTGGAGAAAAAGAGGCCGATGCAATTGCTCTAAAAGAGGCGATTGCTGCTTATAGGTTGGCTCTCGAAGTCCTGCAAAGAGAATCAGAACCCTTCAAATGGTCCAATGTACAGAACAACCTTGGGAACACCCTCTCGAATCTCGGTACTCTTCAAGGTGAAACCGCATTAATACATGAGGCAATCACCTCATATCGGATGGCACTGTTAGAACGAACTCGCGAAAGGTTTCCTTTAGATTGGGCACAGATCCAATACAATTTGGCGGTTTCACTTAATACGGTTGGAGAATTCGAAGGTGACGTAAATTTCCTGGAAGATGCGATACTGGTATATCAGTTGTCTCTCGAGGAAAGGACGTTAGAGAGTACGCCTTTTGACTGGGCTGAGTCGCAGAATAACCTTGGTGTAGCACTTTCAGTTCTTGGAAGTTTAACGAACAATACTCTCTATTTTGAAAGAGCGGTAGTTGCCTTCAATTTGACCCTGAAAGTTCGGAAGAGAGAACTAATTCCATTCGAATGGGCACGAATACAAAATAATATTGGCGTTGCGCTTCAGGCGCACGGCGAACTAAATGGTGATCTAGAGCAAATCAATGGAGCAATCTCCGCTTATCGACTTGCTCTTGAAGAACGACCGAAAGATTTAGTGCCTTTTGACTGGGCACAAACTCACAACAATTTAGGTAACGCCCTTTCGGTCTTGGGAGAGCTTGAAAGCAATAAGATTCGGCTGAATGAATCAATCGAATCTTACAAAGCATCGTGGAGCATATATCAGTCTTTTGATGATAAACGACATGATGAATACTTTGAGAGACGCATTGATAATGTCAAGATTTTACTAAACAATCTCGATTAGCGAATATGGAAATTCAGACTTGGTGCGCCAAAAATTGATGTTTATTTTGGTACTTATTTGCGTTTTTGAAAATTAAATTCAATGACTGTAAAGGGCTCAAAGGAAACCTTCTCCGCAGATTTACCCAAACCACTACTGTTAATCAGCGACCAAACATCAGCCTGACAATTGCATTCCAGAAATATGCAGCTTACTTTCGCGATTGAGAAATTGGTTACATTTGAAAGAGGAGTTGCTGTGTTTAGTCATGTGATGGTCGGGGCGGATGATGTTGAGAAATCAAAAGCGTTTTATGATCAAACGCTGGGGGTGCTTGGGCACGAACCGGGTGTAATTGATCCCAAGGGCAGATGCTTTTATTTCACAAAGCGCGGCGTTTTTGCGATCAGCAAGCCGATCGATGGAGAAGCCTGTAGCGGTGCAAATGGCGGCACAATCGGTTTTTTGGCAGAGACGCCCGAAATCGCGGACAAATGGCATGCAACCGGGCTTGCGAATGGCGGAACAGCTTGCGAAGACCCTCCGGGCGTTCGTGCTGGCGCAAATGGTGAATTGTATATTGCTTACCTGCGCGATCCGTACGGAAACAAGATTTGTGCACTGCATCGAATGAAATGAGTTTGGGGCCCGAAAACGCTATTGGGCAAAGGATGACCGATCGAGGTTGGCCGGAGGTCAGATACGCTCTCCATTGTTCCCCAATCATAGCTTAACAGGACAATTCCGTTCTCCACTACCCGTGCACCGGGTGCCGCTCAATTGAATTGGCAATGTTGTTTATCGGGGACGATCCGACTCATCAGGATGCCGTTCAACAAGCGTCTCGATCTTCGCAATGACTGCCGCAGGTAATGCGCCAAATTCAAGCGATGCAGCAATGTCCTCAATTTGCTCGACCGTACGGGCACCCGGGATCGGTATGTTCGTCTCGCTTTTTGCCCATAACCAGCCAAGCGCACCTTGAACCATCGTCCGTCCATCCGTTTGCAGAAGGTCACGAACCGTATCGAGCGTCTTCGCCAATTCAGGATTGGCGCGTCCGTCTTTAAAATACTCCATCCAATCCTCGCGGGAGGCCCGTACATCCCTCGCCGGAACAACTGTTGTCGCATTGTATTTTCCACTCAGCAGACCCATAGCAAGCGGCGAACGGATCAGCGAATGGAGTCCACACTCACGGACCGTGTTTTGTATTCGGCGGGCGTCGAAGAACACATTCATCACATGCTCGATAACCCTGAACCCCTTTCGCGCCGCCATCGTTGCAACACTTTGTGATATATCAGTGCTCCACCCATAGGCACGTATTTTTCCAGCGCTTCGTGCTTTTTCGAACTCATCGAATATGGCTTCGGCTTTGGACACCTCCATATCATTCACATGAAGAAGAAGCACGTCTATCCGATCGCGTGCCAGCCGTCTCAAACAGTCTTCGATGGATTGCTGAACCATATCGGGCGAAAACTTTCCGAAGGAAATTTGCTTGCTTTGTTCGTCAATGCCGTGCCCGATTTTGGTCACTACCAACGCATCGGGCCGATTTTTTAGTGCCTTGGCCAGCAGCCGTTCCGAATGTCCTGCCCCGTATGCTGCAGCAGTATCGAACAGGCTAATTCCTCCGGCCAGGGCAGCATGTATTGTTTTAATTGAAGTCGCATCATCGGCACCAGCATAACCCAATGACTGATCTCCGAAAAACATTTCACCGCCGATGGGCCAGCAGCCCATACCCAGGGCGGAAATATCGTGGCCCAAAAATTTCATGTGTCAGTTTCCAACGCTTCCTTTCCAATTAGGCTACAAAATTGTATTTTCATAAATAGAATAAAATGAAATGATCAATTCATGAATGAAACCGAGTTTAACTGGGATGACCTGAAGCTGTTTCTTGCAATCGCAAGAACCGGAGTACTCAATACGGCTTCAGATCTGACAGGAAAAAGTCCTCCGACTTTGGGTCGACGCATGTTTGAGCTAGAGCGCAGTCTCGGACTTGAACTCTTTCACCGAAGACCACGTGGGTATGACCTGACAGAAGCCGGTCAGGAGTTGCTGGAGAAAGCCTGCAAAATTGAAGCGCATGTTTTCGATCTCGCTGACAACGATACTCCTCCATTGGTGAAAATATCAGCGGGAACGTGGGTCACACGAATTCTGATCGACAGGGTGGATGAAGTGACAGGGCAAACACCGGTCAGACTGAGATTCATCAATGCGGAAGAAGTCCTGGATATAGGTCGACGGGAGGCAGCGATTGGCATTCGAAATAGGAGGCCCGGAGGCACCGGGCTGGCAGGTCGGAAAATCGGACGGGTCAGATTTGCGGTTTACGCGAGTGATTCGGGAGTCACCAAATGGGCTCATGTCAGAGCAAAAACCCCTTCCGCCATTTGGGTAAAGAACAATATCGAGCACGCTCACGCGATCGAAGTTACGTCGCCACAAAATGCCCTTGATCTTGCTGTTGCGGGATTTGCCCGCGCAGTCCTGCCCACTTTTATCGGTGATCGAGAACCCAGTCTTCAGCGGATATCAGAAAGTATCGAAGAATTGGAGCACGAACAATGGTTGGTTACACACCATGAGGACAGATTTCTGCCAGAGGTTCGCCAAGTAATTGACCGTACATTCTCGATCCTGAAAGAAGTCAGCACAATAGATTAAGTGGAAGTTTGGGTTTCTTGCAGTACCAAGATAGCTCGACTCAACACCAACGCCCTATCATTTCCGGTCAGTGCGCCAGTTCCTTCAAACCGCCGTCAAGTCCCGAAAGAGTCATCGGAAACATGCGCCCACCAAACAGCTGGTTGATCATTTGTGTGGATTGAGTGTAACGCCACACCTTTTCAGCGACGGGGTTCAGCCAGATTGCACTGTGCCAATGGTCGACTGCCCTGCGCAACCAGATTTCACCGGATTCGGAATTCCAGTGTTCAACCGATCCACCGGGATAAACGATCTCGTAGGGACTCATGGCTGCGTCCCCGACAAAGATTGCCTTGTAGTCTGACCCGTAGGTGTTCAGCACATCCCAAGTGGACATGCGCTCTGTGTAGCGGCGGGCATTGTCTTTCCAAACTCCTTCATAAAGGCAGTTGTGGAAGTAGAAATACTCGAGGTTTTTCAGTTCCATTCTGGCCGCAGAAAACAGTTCTTCGACCAGCTTCACGTGATCATCCATTGATCCGCCAATGTCGAGAAACAACAGAACCTTGACGGCATTGCGGCGTTCCGGCCTTGTCTTGACGTCCAGATAGCCATTTTCTGCGGTAGCCCGGATCGTGCCGTTGAGATCGAGTTCCTCATCCGCGCCATCGCGCACCCATCTACGCAAGCGCTTTAGCGCAACCTTGATGTTACGGGTACCGAGTTCTACGGAGTCGTCGAGATTCTTGAACTCGCGCTTGTCCCAGACCTTCACCGCCCGGCGATGACGACTTTCATGCTGCCCAATCCGCACACCTTCCGGATTATAGCCATACGCACCAAAGGGTGATGTTCCCGCTGTTCCAATCATCTTGGAACCACCCTGATGGCGCTTGTGCTGCTCTTCCAGGCGCTTTTTCAGCGTTTCCATCAGCTTTTCCCAACCGCCGAGGGACTCGATCATCTTCTTGTCTTCTTCTGAC
>JBCCGN010000047.1:0-22181 GCA_039029255.1 Pseudomonadota bacterium
ACCCATGTTCCGTGGTCAAATCCACGTTTCGAAAGTTTGGTGACCGGCAAACCTGCATCGGAGATCAATTCCGCTATTTCAGCGGCAAGTTCCGGGTGGCCGGGTGCCGGATAATTCATCTGATAGAGTTCAGGTTCAAAACCCCTGAAATCATAAATCATTTCCGGGTTTGGATCTGTTACCACAACGGGGCCTTTTGTCTCAAAATGCGCTGAAACCGATACGATTGCATCCGGTCTTGGATACAATTGACCGAGCCCGGACATGAACTTCCGGACAGGTGTATCGTGAAGCGCCATATTCGGCGCGCCATGGGAAAGGAACAATGGTGGAAAATATTGAGACATGGACAACTCCGTTTCTTTGGAGCTTAATCTAGGGATTGGAGACAATCCCGCCAGCCGTCAAATTGCGAACAGTGTGTTCATCAATCATTGTCCCCGGGCCTGACTGGCTTGCCATCTGTAATATCATACCAGTCCGGCATGTCCTGAGTGAAAATATGTTCAGCAATTTCCAGACCTGTAGGGCCATCGATCGCACCGACTAGCAAAGATGTGAAATCGTCTCCTTCATGCTTCCAGAAAAGAGCAGAACCGCATTCGCTGCAAAATCCGCGCTTTGCAACAGGGGATGATTGATACCATTTGAGCGTGCCATCGTCCTTGATCTTCAGTTTTTCATCAGCAACATTGCTGGCAGCATAGTAAGATCCGGTCTGCTTGCGGCATTGGCCACAATGGCACATGATAATCGGCCTTAACTCGCCTTCCGCTTCCCATTTCACACCGCTGCAATTGCAGGAACCCTTGGTGATCTTTGTCATGCTATCCTCCAGAAAAAAAGGCACCGGAAAATTCCGATGCCTCATGATTTACCGAATTTAAGATTTCCGGTTATGCGTTGGCGGCAATTTTTGCATCGCCTGCGCCGCGATCCTCCTGCAGAAGTTCTGCAATCAGAAACGCCAGTTCGAGCGACTGGCTTGCGTTGAGCCGCGGATCACAATGCGTGTGATAACGGGAGCCGAGATCAGCCTCGGTCACCTCCTTTGCGCCACCCATGCACTCGGTAACATCCTTCCCGGTCATCTCGAAATGCACACCACCCGCATAGGTGCCCTCCGCCTTGTGAATTGCAAAGAATTTCTGCACCTCAGACAATACGTAATCAAACGGACGTGTCTTGTAGCCACCCGCAGAAATAGTATTTCCATGCATCGGATCACATGACCACACAACCTTCTTGCCTTCGCGTTCAACCGCCCTTATCAGGCCCGGCAGATGGTCGCCGACCTTTTCATGGCCAAACCGGTTGATAAGCGTCAAACGGCCAGGCTCATTTTCAGGATTGAGAATGTCGCAAAGTTCCAACAGTCCGTCGGCGGTCATGGATGGACCACACTTCAGTCCGACTGGATTTTTGATCCCGCGGAAAAACTCGACATGCGCATGATCGGGCTGGCGGGTCCTGTCTCCGATCCACACCATATGGCCGGACGTCGTATACCAGTCGCCTGATGTGGAATCTGTCCGGGTCATTGCTTCTTCATAACCAAGCAGAAGGGCCTCGTGACTGGTGAAAAATTCAGTCTCGCGTAACCTTTGATGATCATCAGCGGAAAACCCGATTGCCCGCATGAAACGCAGGGTCTCACCCAGACGGTCCGCAAGTTCCTTGTAGCGCTCACCGGCAGGGCTGTCGTTGACAAAGCCCAGTGTCCACTCATGCACATGTTCCAGATTGGCATACCCGCCCTGGGCAAAAGCCCGCAGCAGATTAAGCGTTGCCGCAGACTGGCGATATGCCATGATCTGGCGTTCCGGATCTGGAATTCGGGACGCCTCATCGAATCCGATCTCGTTGATGATATCGCCCCGGTAACTTGGAAGCGTAACGTCACCCTTGGTTTCAGTGTCTGAAGACCTTGGTTTCGCAAACTGACCTGCAATTCGACCGACTTTCACAACCGGCTTTGCAGCCGCAAAAGTAAGGACAACAGACATCTGCAGGAAAACACGGAAAAAATCACGGATGTTGTCGGGACCATGTTCGGCAAAAGCCTCAGCACAGTCACCGCCCTGTAGTAGAAACGCCCTGCCCTCGGATACGTCAGCCAGATGCGACTTAAGTGCACGGGCTTCTCCGGCAAAAACCAAAGGCGGATATGAAGCCAGACGACCTTCTACGATTTCAAGTGCTGCCTTGTCCGGATAATCCGGAACCTGGATGATTGGTTTAGATCGCCAGGAATTCGGGGTCCATTGTTGTGCCATTGGTCTCTGCCTGTTTTTACACGTTTAAAGTTTCGGCTGGTTTCTGATTGCCTCGCCGAAATGGGGTTATAACGGGGGAGTAAAAAGATTTCCACAGGATTGTTTGTTTCCGTGCTCAATTATATCCCCCGGACCAAACCGACGGGGGTGACTTTTCTTCATCTTGCCTTAAATGCATTGAAAAAATACGGAAAATCGATTTCATGCCGGATTTTGCATCCTCAGTCATACTGCACAACTACCCTCAGTCCCCGGTCGCGGAGAAAATCAGAATAACCCTTGGTATAAAAGGCCTGGAGTGGCATTCGGTGGAAATTCCGAGGTTACCGCCCAAGCCGATGCTGACAAAACTCACCGGAGGATATCGACGCACACCTGTTTTGCAGATCGGATCTGACATCTATTGCGACAGTCTTTGCATTGTCTCCGAACTGGAAAGCCGCTTTCCATCCCCAAGCCTCTATCCCGGGAAAAATGGCGGCCTCGCCTGGTGTCTCAGCCGATGGACAGACGGTGCATTTTTCGATTTGGTTGTGAAGGTTGTCCTTGGTTCGGCAAACGATCAACTACCAGCGGACTTTGCAGCTGATCGCGGGAGGCTCTATTTCGGACGCGACTGGGCCGAAGGACTGGAACAGGCTAATGCAGATCTGCCACATCTCGTAGCCCAGTTGAGGGGCGCATTCTCTGCTTTGGAAGGCCACCTCTCCCAAGGGCGTAATTTCCTGCTTGGGAAGAAACCCGCCGTGCTTGATGCTCAGTTATATTACATGGTTTGGTTCATGCGTGAACGTTGGAACCGCGGCCCGGAATTCCTGGGCCAGTTTGAGAACCTGAGTAAATGGGAGACCCGCATAAGAGAAATCGGGCATGGCCGGATGATGGAAATGTCTGCCCAATCAGCAATTGATGTCGCAAGCGCTTCAGAGCCGCTGGCTCTCAATCCAACAACTGATAAACATGAGCCACAGGGATTGAACGTTGGTGAGAGCGTAACCGTTTCACCTGACGTCGATGGTGGTGAACAGCCCGTTGAAGGGAGACTGGTTTACATGGATGTAAACCGGATTACCGTGCTCAGGACTGACCCAGAGGCCGGTAACCTTCATATTCACTTTCCAAGGTCGGGCTATAAGGTCAGGCAGCATTAGGCTGGAGCAATTTGGACCGAAAGAGTTCGCTTATTGTTGTTCAACGCCAGCACCGCGAAGTGCGCGATCAAACAATTCCATTTCCTGATGATCCAGCGAAACATATCTTGGATATAGAGGTGAATTTCGATCAGTGATCAGAGGTCGGTGAAAATTCTTGGTGGTCTCGACAAAGTGCCAGACACCATCCTCGCCGTATTCGTTCCGGAAGCCCTGCAATACTGCATCTGTGTAAGACTGGAGTAATGATCCGGTATCTTCAATTTCAACCGCTTCATCCGCCACATAAACATAAAGATCAGCAGGCGCTTGAAATCCTTCAGGCAACTCGAGATCGGCTATCGTCAGCTTATGACGCGTATATCCTGCTTCCCTTTCATCAACCAGCGGAAGATTTTCCAGAAGATCAACAACCATCATTCCTTTGATGGCACAATGTTCATCCTGGTGAATGGAGAGCAGTGCCACATCTTCTTCCACGGCAATCGTCCGCGCCTGCCAGTGCCGTCGCCAGCCTTTCAGCGTTGCCGGCACTATATCAACATAACTGGTGCGCAACGTATGCTTGTTTACAAGCGAACCGAAACCAAAGTAGCCGACCAGCCCGTCACTGGACATGGTTATGTATCCTGTCGCTCACCATTGATCACGCGATATGTCGGTGAGTACATGGTAACCAGTTCCTCGGCGGCAGTAGGATGAACAGCCATCGTCCTGTCAAAATCAGCTTTTGTGGCTCCCATCTTGAGCGCAATACCCAAGGTCTGGGCCATTTCACCAGCTCCGTGACCCATAACATGCAGACCAACCACTTTATCGGTTGCAGCATCAACGATAATCTTCATGAGCATTTTGTCAGATGCCCCTGAAAGGGTGTTTTTCATGGGCCTGAAATGGACTCTGTATACGTTAAGTTCGCGGTAAACTTCAGACGCCGCTTCCTCTCCCAATCCGATTGTTCCAATTTCCGGTTGCGAAAACACGGCCGTTGGGATCAGGTCATGGTCCGGTGAAGTCGGATTATTCTTGAACTCCGTTTCGATCAGACACATTGATTCATGAATGGCGACCGGGGTTAGCGCTGCACGGTTTGTGACATCACCTACTGCCCAGATATTCGGCGCGCTGGTTTTCGAATAAGCATCCACTCTGATAAAACCACGACGATCTGTCTCGACGCCAGCCTTCTCCAGGCCAAGATCCCGTGTCAGCGGATCACGGCCGATGGCTAACATGATCTGATCTCCGGACAATTCACGCCCGCCAGAGGTTTCCGCAATCAGTTTTCCATCATCGCGTTTTTCGATCTTGGTGAAGACTTCACCGCAGATCACATTGATCCCGCGGGAAGCCATTTCTTCATGGAGCAACGTACGCAGATCACCATCAAACCCCCGCAGAATTTCCTCTCCACGATAGATAAGCGTCACTTTGGTTCCGAGGCCGGCAAAAATGCAGGCGAACTCCACTGCGATGTATCCGCCGCCAGCAATTACAATCTCCGAAGGCTGATTTTCCAGATGAAAAACATCATCCGATGTAATGCAATGTTCCACACCTTCGATACCCGCATCGCGGCTGGGAGTGCCTCCAACAGCTATCAGTATTTTGTCGGCTGTAACGGTTCTGTCCATGCCCTTTAGAAGCACTTCGTTCGGGCCAACCAGTTCAGCTCTGCAATCGAACAACTCGGCGTTGTTGCCCCGAAGACCTTTTTGGTACAGGCCTTCCAGGCGCGCGATTTCTGTGTCCTTGTTTGCAATCAGGGTCTGCCAATCAAACCGGGACTCGCCAACGGTCCATCCAAAACCTTTGGCTGCCTCAAATTCTTCTGAAAAACTCGATGCATAAACCATGAGCTTTTTGGGGACACAGCCACGGATAACACAGGTGCCTCCCCAGCGATATTCCTCAGCAATTCCGACACGCTTGCCCATTCCGGCGATTAGCCGCCCTGCCCTTACACCACCGGAACCACCTCCGATGACAAAAAAATCATAATCAAAATTTTCCATTGGGCTATCCGTTCGCTAGAAAACAAAACCCGGCAATTTGCCGGGTTATACTGAAATATGATCCTGGTCTGCTATTGCAAGTTGGCTTCCTGGAGTTTTTTCTGAACCATAAAGCTCATGTCTCGCGTCAGGCCAGCACGCCAGACCTTGGAGACCTCATCAAGTTCCTGAAACAATCTGGGTGTCAGGCCCAGGAATTTAGTTCCGGCTTCGCTTGAAAAGAATACCTCTATGGTTTCGAGTTCTTCTTGTGAAAACAGTTTTGTGTAAATTGCCGCGACCTCATTTTCCAAAGGCCCACGTCTCGCTGCCAGTGAAATCGCAACCTCATCTACCGTGCTCGAGATTTCTGCCTCAATATCAGGACGGTTTGCAATTAGGCCCGCTTTGGTGAACGCTGCCAGTTCTGGCAGAATTTTATCAAGCCTTGCCGTTGCGCCAGTTGCAACCATGGCAGACTTGGCTGCGGCTGTGTGTTCAGGAGATATTTCCTGTGCATGCGAAGGCATGTGGGCAAACAACCCGAGTGAAAATGCCAGCATCAGCACTTGCCAAGCTCTTGTTTTTTTTCTGCCATTTATCATTTTATTTTATCTCCGTACTAAATACCTTCAGATATTATATTCTGTAGATCGTCATTCGCCAATGCGGCGAATTCCATCTTCCCCTGCCAAAAATACGACATTGGCGTATCGTAAAAACAAGCCATGTTCAACCACACCCGGTATTGAAAGCAGCATTTCTGAAAGAGCCTGTGCATCGGGAATGTGGCCAAAAAAAGCATCGATTATGTAGTGTCCGCCATCCGTTGCAAAGGGACTGTTTTCGCCTCCCCGCAGCTTCAGTTCACCGCTGAGACCAAGAGATGACGCGCCCTTTTCAATCACGTTCACTGTTGCTTTCAAACCAAATGGGTTAACTTCGATGGGCAGAGGAAATTTGCCAAGCGTGTCCACAAGTTTGCTGTCATCGGCAATTACAGCCATCCTGTCTGAAGCATGAGCAACAATCTTCTCACGCAATAATGCGCCACCCCCGCCTTTTATCAAATTGAGATCGTGATCAACCTCATCCGCTCCATCAATAACCAGATCCAGATGCGGAAGCTCGTCAAGCGTCGCCAGTGGAACAGAAAGTGTCTCACAAAGGAGCCTGGTTTTTTCAGAAGTCGGAACACCAGTGATAGTAAGTCCTCTGGAAACCTTTTCAGCCAGGAGCTTTATAAATTCATCAGCAGTAGAACCAGTACCAATTCCGAGCCGCATGCCATCTTCAACCAGATCCAGCGCGGCTCTTGCTGCCTCAACTTTAAGTTCCTGACTCATTGCCCGAATTTGCCCTTCCTATAATCCTGAAAACGGCTTAACACGCACGGGTATGCCGCACTATCCCATTTGTCTTGTTTCAACAGCCTACGGTTAACGCAATGCAGAAAAACACACTGATCTTCGACCTGGACGGAACCCTCGCCCACACTGCACCCGACCTGATCGGAACGTTGAACCGAATTGTCGAACCACATGGACTGGAGTCGGTAGAAGAAAAATCTGTGGGTCACATCGTAGGGCATGGCGCGAAAGCCATGATTCAAAAAGCATTCACGATGTCGGGAAAGGAGCTGCCGGCCAAATTACTGGATGATCTGTTCACCGAATTTCTGGAAGACTATGAGAAGAATATCGCCAACGAATCTCACCTGTTTGATGGGATAATTCCATCGCTTGACAGACTTGAAGAAGAAGGATTCAGATTCTGCGTTTGCACAAACAAACGCGAAAACATGGCACGTATCCTTCTTGATATTTTCAATATTTCAGACCGGTTTGAAGCTCTGACCGGAGGCAATACGTATTCCTTCAGCAAGCCCGACCCGCGTCACTTGCGGGAAACCGTGAAACTTATGGGAACGGATATTCAGTCGGCAATAATGATCGGCGATTCAGAAACGGACATAAATGCTGCCAAAAATGCGGATATTCCGGCCATCGCAGTGTCTTTCGGATATTCAAGCAAACCCGTAAACGAATTGGGAGCAGACATCATCATAAATCACTTTGATGAGCTTCCCGATGCGGTAAGGCAGATTTCGAGGAAAGGTTAGGCGGCAGCGACTTGTCGTAGCGCAGCGATTTCCTCGGATTTGTCATGCTCATTCCAGTCCTGATACCATGACAGGAATTCCTGCTCAGGCATGGGTTTCGCAAAATAGTAACCTTGCGCAAACGTACATCCGTATTCAGCCATGAATTCCAGTTGCTCGCGCGTTTCAACCCCCTCGGCAACTGTCTCATAGTTGAGGCTGTTTGCCATTGCCAAAATCGTCCTAACAATGATCCGGCCATGCTCTTCATTGCTGTTGGTAAGCATGTCGACAAAAGATCGATCGATTTTGAAAACGTCGAACGGCAGTTGTGAAAGCTGCGACAGATTGGAGTACCCGGTACCGAAATCATCAATCGCAAAACGGATACCCAAACCTTTCAGGGTCCTGATGTGATGCAAAGCCATTTCCGGGTTTTGCATCGCCATGCTTTCTGTAAGTTCCAATTCGAGACGGTGGGGATTAGCGCCGGTATTGTTCAACACCTCGATAATCACACGTGACAGATCTGCACCACTGAATTGTGCTGTTGATATGTTTACGGCAATCGACAGATCCAGTCCCAATTCATCAAACCGGTTGATCTGGCTGCAGGCTTCCTCAAGTATCCACTTTCCAAGTGGCAGTATAAGTCCGCAATCTTCAGCCACATTGATGAACTCCAGTGGCTGGATCATACCTTTCTCCGGATGTCTCCAGCGTATCAGTGCTTCGACCGATCTTGGCTTGCCAGAGCTGGTTTCAATCTTGGGCTGATAGAAAAGTTCAAGCTGGTTGTTTTCCTTAAGAGCAATCCGCAGATCCCGTTCGATCTCCATGCGTCTTGAAGCCTCTTCATTGAGCTCTTCGGAATAATATCGATATGTATTCTTGCCTTCTTCCTTCGCCTGATACATGGCCATGTCGGCACTTTTGAGGATTGCCTGGTAATCTGAACCATCGCGCGGAAATATCGAAATCCCAATAGATGCACCGATGCGGACTTCGGACCCGTTAATTTCAAACGGCTCCGAAAGCACATCTATGATCCGCTGGGAAACCGTTGCGGCGTCTGTCGCTTCCCGAAGATCGGAAAGCAGAACTGTGAATTCGTCACCACCGAGGCGTGCAAGCATCTGACGGTTCTGTCCATCTTGCGATGTATCCTGCCCCTCATCTTCAGACATCGCATTGGCGACTTTGAACGCTATGAGATCTTCGGCCCGCAATACGTTTGCAAGTCTGTCGGAGAATTGCCCCAAAAGCTCGTCACCGCAATCGTGTCCATGAGTATCATTGACCTTTTTGAATCCATCCAGATCCACAAACAGCAAAGCGCCTGTGCTCTCATGACGGACGGAACGACGGATAGCCCGGGTCAACTCTTTGCGAAAGAGCTCCCGATTGGGAAGCTGCGTGGTTTTATCCACATACGCAAGTTCATAAACCTGCTCGATATTGTGTTTCAACTTCGCAATCATTGTTGAAAATGCCGATCCGAGTTGCCTGATTTCCCTCGGTCCCTCAATCGGAATTTTACAATCAAGGTCTCCTGAAGTAACGGCAAGGGTCGATTCGGAAAGCCGCTGCAAAGGTCCGGTTATCTGTCGAACCAGCAATGTGGCAAACAGCATACCGAGAAAGAGTATCGGAACGGAAAAGGAGAGATTTGCCAGTATGATCGGCAAGGCAACTAGGGCAAATCCCGGATTATCAAACCGGATCATGATGGCACCGATAACGAAACCATCCCGAAGCAGAGGTTCTACTACGGTGATCGTGCGAGCCACAATTGTGTGTTCAACCTGGCCGGTCTCAAGAGCTTTCTTGATTTCCTCCGAACCTTTAAGTCCCAGAAGTGTGGGTGTCACCGGATCACCATCGAGATAAAACGTCCGGTTCTTGTCAACTGCCATAACCTGCTTGACGTTATGCCTTGATCTTACAGAAGCCAGAATTTCCTCGATTTCGGATAATTCGATGTAATCGAACTGTTTTTCAAGGCTGCGGGCCACCACGTTTGTCATTGAACGGGCCTCATCGAGGCTTTCCTGGCGGGATTCGCGAATTTCAACAGCGGTATCAATGACCAATTGGGCGATCATAAGCGTGGTCACCAGTCCGGTAACCAGCATCAACACCCTGAAATGGATTCCACCCATTCTTTCAATTAACCCCTGCATTTCAATCCGCCTTTGGTGGAGTACAAGTCTCCACTCCCTCTATTTTTTATCTTTCAATAACAATGGCAGCGGAATATTTCGTTAAGAGCCCGAATTTACACGCGGATTTTGGTTCTGATTTGAATAGTGTGGTTAGCAATCGGTAAAGCGGTTCATTAAAGTTCGCCGTTTCAAATACCATTTGCTTTCGGCATCTCACTGTGAAACCTTAAACTTCCCCTGGCGCGCCACATCGCGCGCCTTTACAGGTCAACCGCTACATGCCCACACTAAAGTTCAGTGCTGCCGATAATCTTCAAGGCAGCTTGTTCATGCTCCTTGCAATGGCAAGCTTCGCCGTCGGAGATGCCATTTTGAAGCATGTGAGCGGTCACCTGCCGCTTTCCCAAATACTTGTTACACGAGGAGTTTTCGCAACTGTCTTACTGTTTTTGATTGCCAGCTACATGGGGCAGTTGAGGTCGCCGAAAATCATACTCAGCATTCCATTCATTGTCAGACTGGTAGCAGAAGTTCTGGCAACAGTTTTTTTTCTGACAGCATTGTTCAACATGCCATTTGCGAATGCATCTGCAATCATGCAGGCGTTGCCGCTAACCGTGAGTCTGGGAGCCGCCTATTTTTTTGGCGAATTAATAGGGTGGCGGAGAATTATCGCTATTTCTGTCGGTTTTGTGGGAGTTTTGTTGATTGTTCAGCCCGGCCTGGAAGGATTTAACGTTTATTCCCTCTATTGCCTGATCGCAGTCTGCTGCACCACAACGCGCGATCTAGCTACAAGAAAGCTCGCAAAGGACATTCCCAGTCTGTTCGTCAGCCTGGTCAGTGTTGCTGTTGTGGTGGTTCTGGGACTGTTCCTCAGTCTGTTTCAGCCCTGGCAACCGGCTGCGGCTTCGGATTATGCTGCGTTGGCCATCGCATCTGTTTTCCTGATAACAGCATTTTTCGGGATCATATCAGCCATGCGCATAGGAGAGGTTGGCGTCGTTACGCCATTTCGATACTCTGTGCTTCTGTTTGCGGTGATTATAGGGTTTTTCTTCTTTGAAGAAATTCCGGATTTTCTTACCGTTACCGGTTCAATAATTGTTGTACTGAGCGGGCTGTATACACTCTACCGCGAGCGCATAAGCGCAACTCCGGATACCGCAGAACAATGAACATTTCAGGTTCCAGAGCGCCCAGCATCATAACGCTCGCGATGGCTGCTGCAATTGGCCCGCTGGCAATGAACGTTTTTTTGCCGTCGCTGCCTGATATAACGCTGTACTTCGAAACATCGGCCGCGACTGCCCAACTTTCAGTTTCCCTGTTTCTTGTTTCAATGGCTGTGTTGCAACTGGTCTTTGGTCCCTTATCCGACAAATTTGGTCGTCGCCCCGTCATGCTTTCACTGCTGTGCATGATGCTGCTCGCAACACTGTTGTGCATATTTGCCACCAGCATTGAGATGTTTCTTGCGGGTCGAATCCTTCAAGCTAGTGCCGCGGTTGGAATTGTCCTGTCACGTGCTGTTGTTCGAGACCTTGTAAGCGGCAACGATGCCGCAAGCTTGATTGCCTATGTCACCATGGCAATGACGTTTGCACCGATGATAGGACCTACGCTGGGTGGTATGTTGCACGAAAATTTCGGCTGGCAGGCATCGTTCTGGCTCGTCTTCACCTTCACGACGGTGACAATAGCCGTCCTCTGGTATGACCTCAACGAAACCAACAGGTTCAGGGGCGGCAAGTTCACAGATCAGTTCCTCTCTTATCCGGAACTGTTCGCGTCAAAGAGGTTTTGGGGATATTCTGCAACCTGCGCCTTTTCGTCCGGTGCGTATTTTGCCTACCTCGGCGGCGGTTCACTCCTTGCAATTCACTATTACGAACTTCGTCCCACAACATTCGGCTATTATTTTGTATTTATCGCTGCTGGATATCTGCTTGGAAATTTTCTTGCAGGTCGTTTTTCTAGCACAATTGGCATTGACCGCATGATGATGATCGGAAACCTCGCTGTTCTGACGGGGCTGCTGGCATCTCTGTTCATTTCAAGCTTGTTCGAAAAGGAAGCGCTCACATTTTTCGGATTGATATTCTTTGTGGGCCTTGGAAACGGTATAACACTACCCAACGCGAATGCCGGTATTGTCAATGTTAGGCCAAAAATAGCAGGAGCTGCTTCTGGTCTTGGTGCAACACTCCAGATTGGCGGGGGCGCCATTTTCGCAGCAATCAGCGGCTATTACATTGACCTGGAAAACGGCCCTGCTTACCTGTTGGGAGTAATGATTTTTTCTATTCTTTGTGCAATTGTCTCCACACTCTATGTTATTCATATCGCAAAACTGAGACAGCAGGAATCTTGATAGGCTGAACAGGATGGCAGAAGAATTCCTCTTAAAACCTGATCCCCACGATGAGGCACTCACGGCCCCGGTCAGGGGGATCGATCATGACGGCAATCCTGTTGACATGCGGGTTGTTCATGAACGCGCGCTCACCCTGTTTTTGAATTCGCAGGAAGTGGTCACGATGATGACGATCGGCGATCACCCCGAACTGCTTGCGCTTGGTTATCTCATCAACCAAAGCATGTTATCGCAAGATGAAGCCGTTACAGAAGTAGATTACGATGACGACCTGCAGGTGGTTGTCGTTCGCACTGACCGCAAAACAGACTTTGAAGAGAAAATGAAAAAGAAGGTACGAACTTCCGGCTGCGCCCAGGGTACGGTTTTTGGCGACATCATGGAGAGTTTTGAGAAGATTGTATTGCCCACCGACGCAATGCTCAAAACAAGTTGGCTCTACTCACTGACGCGTAAAATCAATACGGTCCCGAGCCTGTATCTGGAAGCAGGCGCCATACATGGATGCGTGCTTTGCGAAAAGGACAAACCCTTGGTTTATATGGAAGATGTCGGACGCCACAATGCGGTCGATAAAATTGCCGGCTGGATCTTTCAGAACAAAACCGAGACCGGAAACAAGATATTCTATACAACAGGACGCCTTACCTCGGAGATGGTGATCAAGACGGTCATGATGGGAATACCCATTCTGGTCTCTCGTTCGGGGTTTACTGCCTCAGGGGTCGAATTGGCGAAACAGGCAGGCCTCACCCTGATCGGGCGCGCCAGAGGAAAACGCTTCATTGCCCTGTCAGGTGAGGACCGCATTGATTTTGATGCCGACCCCGAAAATGTCACCGAAGAGTCAGGCAAACACCAGCGCAAGGCTACATCCGATGAATGATATGCTGGGTGTTGTTTTGGCAGGCGGCTTGTCACGGCGCATGGAGGGGCCTGAAAAGAGCCTGCTAAAACTTGGTGAAGTCCCCCTGATTAAGCGCGTCACTGATCGATTGGTTCAGCAGGTATCAAGTATCGTTGTGAATGCCAACGGGAACCCGGAACGGTTCGAATTTCTGCATAAACCGGTTATCCAGGATACGGTTGAGGGGTTTGCCGGCCCGCTTGCCGGAGTTCTTGCCGGCATGCGTTGGGCAAGAGAAAACACCGACGCCTCTCACATACTGACAGTGGCCGCTGATACACCGTTTTTCCCCATGAATTACGCGGCCATCATCAGTGAAGTCGCTATGGAAGAAAACGCCCGGATTGCACTCTCCTTTTCCAACGGAAGGCGCCATCCGGTATTTGGGCTGTGGCCAGTGGATTTGGCCGATGAGTTGGAGACCTTCCTGGTCGATGAAGGAGAACGCAAAGTCATGATATTCGTGGAGCGCTTCCCCAACTGTATAGCCATTTTTGATGGCAATGATCCGGACCCGTTCTTTAACGTAAACACACCAGATGATATGCGTCTTGCCGAGGAAATATTAGCAAGGCAGGAACAGCAATGACGGTCCGCAAGTGTTTCGGAATTGCCGGTTGGAAAAACTCCGGCAAGACCACTCTGGTTTCGGCTCTTGTGACAGAGATTGCCTCCCGTGGCCTGATCGTCTCAACGATGAAACATGCCCACCATTCATTCGATCTCGATACGCCTGGCACCGACAGTTTCCAGCACCGTGAAGCAGGCGCAAATGAAGTTGTTTTGGTTTCCGCCAATCGCTGGGCAATTCAGCATGAATTGCGCGGTAATGAAGAACCTTCCTTTGAAGCGATGGTTTCCAGGTTTTCATCCTGCGATCTCATTCTGGTGGAAGGATACAAGAAAGAGCCGATCCCGAAGATTGAGATTATCGGGCCCGACAATATTGATGATCATCTGTGGCCTGGCGATGAAAACATAAGGGCTATCGCCAGCGATAGCGATGTGAGCGGATGCTCCCTACCACAGTTCAAACGCGCACAAACCACTGAAATTGCTGACTTTATTCTGAATTTTCAGGAAAATTCGCAATGAAAGATCTGGCAGACGACTGTTTTGTTCATGATAAGGACCGGATGAAACATTCCGAGGCGATCGACATTCTTCGCCAACGCATGACACCAATTGTTGGAACCGAAAAACTATCTCTGACTCAGGCTTCCGGCAGAGTTCTGGCAAGCAAAATAGTTGCACCGCGCAACATCCCTGCATTCGATAACACAGCCGTTGACGGTTATGCCTTTGCCCATTCAGATCACGAGCCGACAGGCGGCTTCTTTCCGCTAACGACCAGAATAGCTGCAGGGCAAGTCCAAGATGTAGAATTGCCCGGGTTTTCTGCTGCCCGCATTTTTACCGGCGCACGCATGCCCGCAGGCGCGGACACGGTTGCCATGCAGGAGGACTGTGAAATTCATGAACAGGACGGCACCAGTTTCGTAATTATTCCCGCAGGTCTGAAGCAGGGAGCCAATTGCCGTCTCGCCGGTGAGGACGTGAAAATAGGTGAGAGCGTTGTTTCCGCTGGAAAGTCGCTGAGACCCCAGGACATTGCGGCTATCGCTTCGACAGGAACGTCGGAACTCTTAGCCTACAAACCCTTGCGGGTCGGCCTGCTTTCGAGCGGCGATGAAATTCTCCGACCGGGTATGCCCTACAATGACGGTAAAGTTTATGACGCCAATTTTTTCATGTTGCAGGCGTTACTCGAAAGTCCCGTTTTCGAGGTTTCAGACCTCGGTATCTGCTTGGACGATGCTGAAAAACTCGAAATACTCTTACTCGCAGAAGCAAGCAACCATGACGTCATCATCTCGACCGGCGGCGCGTCAAAAGGTGAAGAAGATCATTTCGTGAGGGCCCTCGACACGCTTGGCAAATGTCATCTCTGGCAACTCGCTGTGAAACCAGGCAGACCAATGAGCTTTGGACAGATAGGCAAAACGCCATGCTTTACGTTACCCGGAAATCCGGTCGCAGCTTTTGTATGCTTTCTGCTCTATGTTCGCCCGTCGCTTTCCGTATTGGGAGGCGGATCATGGAGAGAACCTCAAAGGTTCCCCCTTCCCGCAAAATTCAGCATCAAATCAAAACCAGACCGCCGCGAATTTCTTCGAGGCTTTATTGGGCATGATGAACAAGGCCAGCCATTTGTAAAGAAATTTGAACGGGACGGGTCCGGATTGATCAGTGGCTTGTGTGCGGCGGAAGGGCTTATCGAAATCGCAGAAGATCAAACCGAGGTGGTCGAGGGCGACATTGTGAATTTCATACCGTTCGCGGAGTTTAGAATTACGCAAACCGGTTAATTATACTCTGTCCAGCAGGAGGCTGGTTTCACTGTTCAGAACACCTTTTACCTCACGTATTTGCCGAAGAACCCGATCAAATTCCGGCAGACTTGCGGTTTCAATTTCCGCAACAAGATCCCAAGCACCATTGGTAGAATAAAGCGCTGTGACTTCAGGTATCTGCCTCAGAGACCTGATAATAGATCGCGAATTGCCGCCCTGTATTTCAATAGTAGTTACCGCACGTATCGTTTCCGGTGACGCCTCGGGAGAAACTTCGATCGTAAACCGCCTGATTATCCCGTGTTCGACGAGCCGCTCCATTCTGGATTGCACGGTTGCGCGTGACAATCCGAGCATACCAGCTAGTGTTGTAACAGAAGCCCTGGAATCCCGCTTTAGAGCAGCTACAAGTTTTCTGTCATTTGAATTTAATTCAATCATTTTGAAAACATGCTGATCATTTTGCTCATCAAACAAATCGTATTGATCAATTTTTCGTCTATATGCACATTCTTGTCAATGACATGCTGTGTTCAGGCACTAAATTCGGACGTTTGGCATGGCTCCCCTGAACTGCGCATTGCTAGGAATTCCCGTACAGACGGGAGCAAGTCAGCCGGGCTGCCTAATGGGGCCTGACGCCATTAGGACGGCAGGCATCATTGAGACCATTCGCAATCTGGGTCATTCCATCACGGACCTAGGGAACATTCAGGCTGAAGGCGATGGTGAGCGTTCACATTCGAACCCGTTCATCAGAAACCTGCCTGATACCATTGAATGGACCAGGAAACTGAAGTCAGAAGCATTCGAAGCCGCTTCGCAATTTGACTTTCCGATATTCCTGGGTGGAGATCACAGCCTTTCCGCGGGAACTGTGTCGGGCATTACCAGCAGAGCCCATGAGGACAATCGGGAGCAATTTGTTCTGTGGCTTGATGCGCACCCTGATATTCACACACTGGATACAACCAAAAGCGGTAATTTGCATGGTACGCCGGTAGCTTATTTCACGGGCCGCAGCGGGTTTGAAGGATATTATCCGCCAATAAATCAAATCGTCCCTGCGGAAAATGTCTGCATGATGGGTATAAGGTCAGTAGATCCGGCTGAAAATCATCACTTGGCTGACAGTGAAATCGTCGTACACGACATGCGGGCGATTGATGAATACGGAATTATTCAGCCGCTGCAGAAATTTCTCGACAAGATCAGAAATGTTGGCGGGAGACTGCACGTGAGCCTTGACGTTGACTTTCTCGACCCTGGCATCGCACCCGCTGTTGGCACCACGGTGCCGGGTGGTGCAACTTTCCGCGAAGCGCATCTGATAATGGAGACGCTCTGCGATAGCGGCCTTGTGACCTCTCTGGACCTTGTTGAACTTAACCCCTTTCTCGATGAGCGAGGGCGCACCGCTAAACTGATTGTCGATCTGTGCGCAAGCCTTCTGGGTCGAAAAGTGCTCGACCGGCCGACAAGGAGTTACTGATGGGATTTCTGCAGGCCCCTGATGCTGTTGTTATGGTAAGACCCCACCGGTTTCACTCCAACCCGGAGACGGCATCGGACAATTCATTTCAGGTTGTTGAAGGGAGTTCTGCCGAACAAACAGCCGCCGCCGCGCTGGAAGAATTCGGCACCACAGTTGAAAAGCTGCGGCTTGCCGGAATTTCGGTACACGTTTTCGATGACTACGGAGAGCAGGACACACCCGACTCCGTTTTTCCGAACAACTGGTTCTCGACACATGCCGGCGGGCATATCGCAATATTCCCGATGTTCACTGAAAACCGCAGGCGCGAGCGACGTTGGGACATCATCGAAATGCTTAAATCAAAATACCGGGTACAGGACGTAATTGATTATTCAGGGCTAGAGCAGGATGGTCTTGCGCTTGAAGGAACAGGGGCAATGGTGCTCGATCACATTGCGCGCATAGCCTACACGGCACAGTCCAACCGGGCTGATCCGGTAATCCTCGAGCGGTTTTGCACGAATTTCAATTTTGAACCCATGACATTTCTTGCAACCGACAAGCTGGGAAAACCTGTCTATCATACCAATGTCATGATGACGATTGGTACGGACCTGGCAATTGTTGCTTCAGAAATGATCAGTGATGAACAACGCCGCCAGGAGGTCCTTGCAAGGCTGCAGGAATCCGGAAGGCAGATCATAGAAATCACACGCGATCAGGTCACTGAGTTTGCCGGAAATGCAATTGAACTCTCGGCAAACGGCAAAAGAACACTGGTGATTTCCGCGCGAGCACTCGCGTCTCTGAGCCCAGATCAAAGGACACAAATTGAAGCTTTGATCGATACCTTATCAGTCGATATCCCGACAATCGAAACCGCTGGCGGTTCAATCCGTTGCATGATCGCAGGCATTCATCTGGCAAAACGATAACAGGAACCCACACATGTCCACCCCTCCCTCTCCTTCTCAACTCGCAATGGTACCATTTGTCAGCGTCGACAACATGATGAAAATCATCAACACGATTGGTCTGCCAAAAGCCATTGCCGATATTGCAGAATACATCGAAGCAGACTTCAAACGGTGGACCAGATTTGACAAAACTCCGAGGGTCGCCGCACATTCCCGCGAAGGCGTGATCGAGTTGATGCCGACCAGCGATGGCGAAACATATGGCTTCAAATATGTAAACGGTCACCCGGCCAATATGGCGCGGGGTTTTCAGACGGTAACCGCTTTCGGGGTGTTGGCAAGGGTGGATAACGGTTATCCGGTTCTGTTTTCCGAAATGACCATTCTGACCGCATTACGTACGGCTGCCACATCAGCTTTGGTCGCGAAGTACCTCGCCCCAAAAAACTCCCGAACCATGGCTATGATCGGGAATGGCGCACAATGCGAATTTCAGGCACTGGCATTCAGGGAAATCATCGGAATAGACACGGTTCGACTGTTCGATATTGATCCAAAGGCAACCGAAAAAGCAGTCGCCAATCTCGCAGGAACCGGTCTGACTGTGGTTGAATGTAAAAGCTCGGAAGAAGCGATCACCGGCAGCCAGATCATCACCACCTGCACTGCAGACAAGCAATACGCAACAATCCTGACAGATAATATGGTCGGTAGCGGCATCCACATAAACGCGATTGGCGGCGATTGCCCTGGCAAAACAGAATTACACAGAGATATTCTGTTGCGGTCGGACATTTTTGTCGAATACCCGCCGCAGACCCGCATTGAGGGTGAAATTCAGCAACTTGATGAAGATCATCCGGTTACCGAAATGTGGCGTGTAATGACAGGCGAAGCCAAAGGACGCAACTCTTCAGACCAGATCACACTGTTCGACAGCGTCGGTTTTGCAACCGAGGACTTTTCAGCACTCAGATACATTCATGACCAGCTCGAAAATACCGGGCATTACATGGAGCTGGACATGCTGGCAGACCCGGATGACCCCCGTGATCTTTTCGGGATGATCAGCCGTGCATCATAAACCGCATTCAGGCCGGTTCGGTGATCAGCGCACAGCATCGGGAATACCGTTGCAACCATCTGATTTTGATGCTTTATTGGCTCAGTGCTTGGGAGGGCTGTAGTAATGCGTAGCGGGGAAGCATGGAAAACGTGAAATCGGGCACACATGGTGATGAAAACGTCCCGGTAATTGCACTGAAAGACATACACAAATCCTATGGCAACCTGGAAGTCATCAAGGGGATCGACATCGCCGCCAATCGTGGTGATGTGATTTCACTCATCGGCTCTTCAGGCTCGGGAAAATCCACCTTACTGAGATGCGCAAACCTGTTGGAAGTTCCGCAAGACGGCGACATCATTTTCGACGGTGAAGCGATTGACTGGAAGGTCAAATCGCATGGCCGGGTTCCGGCTGATGAGACCCAGGTCAGAAAGATCAGAACCAATCTGTCGATGGTATTCCAGCAATTCAACCTCTGGGCGCACATGACAGTATTGGACAATGTTATAGAAGCTCCGGTAACGGTCCTTGGCCGCGACAGGTCGGAGGCATCCGAATTGGGGCGCGCCTTGCTCGACCAGGTCGGAATCGGCGACAAGTGCGACAATTACCCGGCACAACTGTCCGGCGGACAGCAACAGCGTGCCGCAATCGCACGGGCACTCGCCATGGAACCCAAAGCCATGCTGTTTGATGAACCGACATCGGCCCTTGACCCGGAGCTTGAAGCAGAGGTTGTAAAAGTGATCAAGGATCTGGCCAAGGAGGGCCGGACGATGATCATTGTAACGCACGACATGAAGCTTGCACGCGACGTTGCAAACCATGTAGTATTTTTGCATCAGGGAGTAATCGAAGAACAAGGCACACCAGACGAAGTCTTCGATAACACCAGATCCCAACGCCTGAAGCAGTTTTTAAGCGCGACTGCGAAGGCCTAATCTATAAATGCGCCATTAATTGAGTACATTAGTACGGGAGAAGAAACATGAAGATACTGATTTCAGCAACACTTATTGCTGCGTTCACTGCAACGACTGCACTTGCAGGCGATGTCGTACGTATGGGCACTGAAGGGGCTTACCCTCCATACAACTTTGTCAATGAGCAAGGCGAAATTGACGGCTTTGAGCGTCAGGTTGGTGACCGCATTTGCGAACTTGCAAAACTGGAGTGCGAATGGGTGAAGAATGATTGGGACAGTATCATTCCAAACCTTGTTTCGGGCAACTATGACACAATCATCGCCGGCATGAGCATCACTGCAGAACGCGATGAAGTCATTGACTTCACACAGGAATACTTCCCGCCAGACCCAAGCGCATATGTTGCACTAAAAGGTGCATCAGGAGATGCAACCTCTGGTGTTGTAGCAGCACAAACAGCCACTATTCAGGCAGCCTATGTCGCAGACTCAGGTGCTACATTGGTGGAATTCAAAACTCCGGATGAAACCATTGCAGCCGTTCGTTCCGGCGAAGCAGATGCAGTGCTCGCCGATGATGCATTTCTCGCAAAATTTGTTGAGGAAAGCGGTGGAGAACTCGTATTCGTTGGCGACAAGGTCGCGATTGGCGGCGGTATCGGTCTTGGCGTGCGTGAAAGCGACGGCGAGTTGAAAGCAAAACTCAACGCAGCCATCGACACCATGAAAAGCGATGGTTCATTGAACGAGATGCTCACAAAATGGTTCCCGGACCGCACAGACATTAAATACTGATAAAAAGCTGGGGCCTGCAATGCAGGCCCCAATTTTCTTAGGCGGCAATGCAATGGCCAAAAAGAAGGTAGCCATAGTTGGCGGAGGCATAATTGGTGCAGCCATTGCACATGAACTATCCCGGCAAAATGCAGATGTGACGCTGTTTGATGCAGGAAGAAAAGTCGCTCAAGCCACACTCGGGTCCTTCGGCTGGATCAATGCCCATAACCATCATAATGAACACCATTTCAGACTACGGCTAGAAAGCATTCACTGCTGGCAGGAACTTGCCAGACAGCATCGTGACATTCCGGTCCGTTTCATTCCCGCAATAGACTGGGATATGCCGACAAACGAGATGGCTGATACTGTCAGCGCCTACAACCGGCTGGGCTATGAAAGCGCAATGCTCAGTTTATCTGATTTGAAAGAACGGTTCCCAAACCTCTCACCAGGAACAGATTACGCGATCGTATGCCCGGGTGATGCGGTTGCAGTTCCTGAAAAGATCGGAGAATTCTTCGCGACACAAGCCAGAAACCTGGGGGCAAAAGTAATAGATGACTGCGAAGTATCGCAGTTGATACCAGAAGATAACAGTATTACGGGCGTGGTACTCAACGATCAAACCCATGAATTCGATGCATTTGTAATCGCAGCCGGCTGTGGCAGTACAGATATTCTGAACCCGCTCGGGATCGAATTGCCAATGGATAACAGATCCGGCCTGCTTGTGCGTACCAACAGCCAACCGAAGCTGATCGATGCAATCGTAAGCGCACCTGAGGCACACTTCTGGCAAATGGAAGACGGAACTATCCTGGCCGGGGAAAATCAGGCCGGAGAAACGGAAGCCGAAGATATTGAAGCTTTTTCACATTCCTTGATCGCAAAACTGAAACGCTTGTTGCCAGGCACCAATAATCTTTGTGTCGAAAACCATTCTCTTGGCATCAGGCCTCAGCCGCTGGATGGAATGCCGGTAATGGGAGCAACTCCACAATACAGTAATCTTCACCTGGCGGTTATGCATTCCGGCATTACACTTGCTCCTGTCGTTGCCAAAATGATTTCAGACGAGATTATGTACGATGCAAACGAGCACCTGTTTGCGCCTTATCGTTTAAACCGATTTGAACAAAGCAGAAGAGCACTCGCGTCATGATGTCTTACTGCAAAGATCCCGCCTCCCTCGAAGGCCTGGTGTGGTTGAGTTGTTATTTGACGACGAACATCCATTTTTCATTCTATTTGAGCTTCGTCACAGTTCTGGTGCTGCTGGCATTTACAGCACCGACTGCCCTGCTTCTGGGATTTGGCGGCGCACTTGCAAAACGTTCGGGTTTTCTACCGCTTTCCCTGTTTGGAAAAGTGTACACAAACATGATCCGCGGAGTGCCGGAAATAATTTTCTTCCTGTTTGTCCCAATCGCGATGGATCAGGCCATTGAATATACACGGCATAAAACCCTGTGCTCACATGTTACGGAACCCGTCTATCGCGGAATCGATTTCGTAGTATGCGATGCCGCAAAAATGCCGTTGAGTTCAGCTGATGCATGGGTACATTCAACCTATAACTTTTCGCTTGCAGTTGTAGCCTATGCGATAGTCTTTGGAGCTTTTGCCGCTAACGTAATTGATGGGGCATTGACTGCCGTCCCCAAGGGACAACTTGAAACTGCTGCATC
>JBCCGN010000048.1:0-21671 GCA_039029255.1 Pseudomonadota bacterium
CTTTTGGATTTATGTTGAGCCCGTTGCAAAATGTGGTATTAGACCTTTCCACATCTGCCTTTATGGCATTTTGAGTAAAGAAAGGCGGCGCATGAAAAACACTGTATTTCAGTCACTTGTGTTGTTTTTTGCGCTTGTCTTTTACAGCGTGGCTGCAAACTCTCAGGAAGTGAAAATTCCGAATTTCTGGGACAGGCACGAACGGTTTCAGAAGCCGGAACTCTCTTCACTTGTGCGCTTGAAGTTCCTGACTACGACCGACTTTCCGCCTTTCAATTTTATAGACCGGAAAAAACGTCTGGCGGGGTTTCACGTGGATCTGGCGCGCGCGATCTGTTCGGAATTGAATGTTTTGCCGAGGTGCCAGATACAGGCCCTGCCCTGGGATGAACTCCTGCCAGCCATCAAGAAAGGTGAAGGAGAAGCAATCATTGCGGGATTGGCGGTGACCGAGGAGACACGTAAACAACTGGATTTCACCAGACAATATATGCTTATACCGGGCAGGTTTGTCGTTAAGAAAAACAGCGGCTTGTCCGGGCCTGCGTATGAAGCAATTTTCAGAAAACTGACTGGCGTCGTAAAAGGTTCATCTCACCAGGCTTATTTCAGCAAGGTTTTTTCCAACCGCAAGTTACAGGAGTTTGATTCCCGGGAAGCAGCATTGTCGGCTTTGGAGAAAGAAGAGATAGGCGCTGTGTTCACAGATGCTCTGTCCGCATCGTTCTGGCTGCAATCAGACGCTTCCAACGAATGCTGCGTTTTCCTCGATGGAGCATTCATGTCACCGGAGCATTTCGGTAATGGTATGGCAATTGCGGTTGCAAGGGATCGTCAGGATTTGGTTAACACCCTTAACTTTGCGCTTTACCGGTTAAACGCAAAAGGCAAGTTTGCCGAACTTTATCTGCGTTATTTTCCGCTTGGGTTGTTTTAGCCCTGCCTGATAAACGGAACTTTGAGAGACCAGAACAGTCGGGTCGGCCTTTCATCCTGCCATTCTGCAAGACCTATGGTCATATCTTCGTGCCCCTTTTCAGGCTGATCAATATAGGTTCTGAACAGGTGATCCCAAACCGCTAGATTGAACCCGTAATTGGAATCGGTTTCATTATGAATGATTGAATGATGGACCCGGTGCATATCGGGTGTGACAATGAGCAGCCGGAGAAACCGGTCAACACTGCGCGGGATTTTCATATTTGAATGATTGAACATCGCCGCGCCATTGAGGACAATTTCAAAGATCAGTACTGCTAGAGCCGGCGCACCGAGCAATGTCACGATCAGTATCTTCCATAGCATCGAGAGCACAATTTCGATTGGATGAAACCGGATTGCGGTGGTGACATCAATGTCGACGTCGGAATGATGCATGCGGTGAACCGCCCACAGCAATGGCACCTTGTGTGACGCTAGGTGGGAAAACCAGATGGCGAAATCCAGGATGATAAATGACATCACGATTGCAAACCAAACTGGTGTTTCGATCAGGTTAAACAGGCCGTAGCCGTTTTCTTCGGCCCAGATTGCCGCTCCCACGGCTGCTCCTGTAAAGATCAGGCGCAGAACTGCGGAATCAATAAATACGATCGCCCAGTTTGTCAGCCAACGTTTTGACTTTACATGTTCGAGTTCTCGTCTTGGAGCCAGAAACTCAAGCGCCGCCAGCAGAACAAAAAGTCCGATAAAAACGCCAAGGCGTATCTGGGGTTCAGTCAATTCGGGCATGAGCTTATTCTAATCTGGAACGGCGCAATGCCAAAATCAAATTACAGTGGCTGATGTCGCGCCCTTGCACCGCGTTCAATTGCTGCGCAAACCAGCTTATCCACGCTAAGGGAATCCCGCAGGATTTGCAGAAGCCGCAATTCTTCTTGGGCGACAGCCTGATCCGCCGCTGCGACTTCCACTGCCAAAGCATAAATCGTTTCATGCATGTCATCTGGAAGTGCATCCAGGGCATTGGAAATCACATTTCCCAACCCGTTTGTTTCCTGAAGAATTTGGCTGCATTCGCGTGAATCCGTGATCAGGTTTTCAGGGTCATATCCGTCAAAAAACGGCAGGGACCGGACAATGTTGCCTATCTTGGACAGTTCCTCATCGGTCATGGTTCGGTCTGCGGCTGACATGGTAACCATGATGTGGATCATGGCTTGATGTGGTGAATAGAGTGACATGATGATGCCTTTGGTTGAATCGATTAAGCGTGAAAGTAGGATTTGTAACCGGATTGTGCAAGCGGCTTGGAAAAAGCTTTGTGATGCGATAACAAGCCTCGAATTCAACTCTTTGAACAACCTTTTCACAGGCCCCGTCTCATGTCCGCAGAATTGCAAGAAGCCGCAAATAATTCCAAAGCCTGGCCGTTTGAGGAAGCCCGTAAGGTGGTCAAGCGTCATGCCAAATCCGGCTTCCCTGAAACGGTCGTGTTTGAAACCGGCTACGGCCCGTCAGGCCTGCCGCATATCGGCACTTTCGGTGAGGTTGCCCGTACTACCATGGTGATTCATGCATTCCGGATACTGACCAATGATCAAGTGCCTGTGAAGCTCATATGTTTCTCGGATGATATGGACGGCATGCGCAAGATACCTGGCAATGTTCCAAATGCGGAAATGCTTGAGCCTTACCTCGGCAAACCCCTGACGCAGGTACCCAACCCGTTTGTAACAGATGGCCAAGATGGAGAGCCAAGCTTCGGCCATCACAACAATGCAAAATTGCGGGCGTTTCTCGACCGCTACGGATTTGAATACGAATTTGCCAGTGCAACCGACTATTACACATCCGGGAGATTTGACGATGCTCTCGTCAAGGCGCTGGAAAAGTACCAGGAAATCATGGATGTGATGTTGCCCACTTTAGGTGAGGAACGTCAGGGAACCTATAGCCCGATACTGCCGATTTCACCGAAGACGGGCCGCGTTCTTTATGTGCCGATGAAAGCGGTGAATGCGGAGGCGGGTACGGTGACCTTTGATGATGAAGATGGAACTGAAACAGAACTCAGTGTGAAGGGCGGAAATGTAAAACTGCAGTGGAAACCGGATTTTGGAATGCGTTGGGCAGCGCTTGGCGTTGATTTCGAAATGTACGGTAAAGACCATCAGATCAATTCCAATTTGTATGACAAGATATGCCGGATTCTCGGGGCCCGGGCACCGGAGCATTTCATCTACGAACTGTTTCTCGACGAAAAGGGCGAGAAGATTTCCAAGACGAAGGGTAACGGGATAACAATCGATGAATGGTTGACCTACGCGCCAACCGAAAGCCTGTCACTTTTCATGTATCAAAAGCCGAAGACGGCCAAGAAACTGTACTTTGATGTTATTCCGAAGACCGTGGATGAATATTTCCAGCATCTGGCCGCCTATCGGGATCAAGATGCAAAGGCACGGTTGAACAACCCCGTTTGGCACATTCACAATGGCAACCCGCCTGAAACCTCGATGCCGGTTACCTATGCAATGCTGCTCAATCTGGTCAGCGCGTCCAACGCTTCGGATTCAGAAACGCTTTGGGGGTTTATCTCTCAATACGAAGAAGGCTTGAGTGCTGATACTCATCCGTTGCTTGACGCAATGGTCGGTTACGCGATCCGGTACTTCGAGGATTTTGTCAGACCGAACAAGTCTTTCCGTGCACCAACAGATCGTGAACGCAGTGCTATGGAAGATTTGCGAAACCGGCTTGCAGCCCTCGATGCGTCCAGCGATTCGGAAACAATCCAGACTGAGATTTTCTCCGTCGGCAAGGAACACGGATTTGAGAACCTGCGGGAGTGGTTCCAGGCACTTTATCAGGTCTTGCTTGGTCAGGATCAGGGACCCCGGTTCGGATCTTTCGTGGCGCTTTACGGAATCGATAAAACCGTCGCCATGATTGACGCAGGACTGGCGGCGGAGCTTGGTTAGAAATCCAGTGCCCTGATTGGGATGATACAGGATGGCAAAGGCAGACATGAAAACCCGGCAGAACGATGCCGATGCGCTGGACTTCATTCGGTCGGTTGAACACGAACGCCGCCGTGAGGATGGGTTTGCACTTCTAGAATTTTTCAACCGGGTGACGGGTTGGAAACCGAAGATGTGGGGTGACTCCATCATTGGCTACGGTCGTTATGAATACAAATACCAGAGCGGTCGGGAAGGAGAGTACTTCATCACCGGTTTCAGCCCTCGCAAGACAGCGATATCCATTTATATCATGCCCGGTTATCGCGATATGACAGAAAAGCTCTCCCGGCTCGGCAAGCACAAATCCGGCAAGAGCTGTCTCTATATCAACCGTATTACGGACATTGATCAGCAGGTTTTGGAAGAAATTGTGATGGATGGCATGGATTACATGAAGAAGAACTATCAATGTTGGCCGGAATGAAGTCAAAACAGCTGCGTGCAACCGTTGCTACAAGACCTGTGTTCCGTGCATGTGCGAAATCCATTTTAGTTACAAAAATTTCAGCTTTTTCAATTGGTGTTCTTGTGGGCTTTAACCCAGAAAACGCCTATGCCGAATAGTATCAGCAACTCGTAGGGACAAACATCACCGAGCCGATAATAGGGTATGACTTCATGAAACCCATACCGGTCAATTACAAATTCGGCGATCAAAACCCAAACCATGAACATGCTCGCGCATGTCATAATTCGTACAATCATTGGGAGGTCAGAAAATGCAAGTTTGCTCATTGTGTGGTCCAGCTTTATGTTTGGTTTAACGGCACCATGGGATTTTGAGTGCACTCTAAGTCAAGAAGGAAAATCTGATGAACATCGGTGATTTTTCGCGTCGCGTCGGACTCTCACAACACACGATCCGATATTATGAAAAAGAAGGCCTGTTGAACGAGCCTCCTCGTAAAAACGGATGGCGTGACTACAGCAAACAGGATGTCAGGATGGCAAAAATGGTCGCGGCCGGACGAAAGCTCGGGTTCAGCATCTCGGATATGAAGCGGCTGAAGACAGTGGTTTCGGAAGGGAACTTTCAGCAATCCTGCATTCAGGAGGATATCTCCGATAAAATCGAGTCCGTGAAAGTTGAAATACAGGCACTGGGGCGCTTGCTGAAAAATCTTGAGGAAATGTCGAGTTGTGCCTGTGAAAACCTGCTCGTGTGCAAGCAGGTCTGAACAGCAGCTTTTCATCCCTGACCTACAGCATGAAAAATCCACTACCGTATTCAAGAAAGCAACTCGCAGTCTTGCTGGTTTGTGTCGGGATATTTGCGCTCGGTCAGTTTCACCGCGCGTCTGGAAGCATCTTTGCCCCGATCCTGATCGAGCACTTTGCCATTTCTGCAGCAACGGTTGGTGGACTGATATCCGCAATGTTTTTTGCAACGATCCTGTCTCAAATGCCATTCGGATTTGTGTTGGACAAAAAGGGACCGCGTATGGTCCTCACATGGTGCGTCTTCCTCATCGCATTTGGCACACTCGTCTTTGCACTTAACTACAGTTTTGAATTGTCGTTTTTGTCTCGAATACTGATTGGCGTGGGTTTGGCGTCCATGGGAGCGGCAACCCATATCATCATCGCACGGAACTTTGACACGAATGATTTTGGTTATGTTAGTGGTCTGGTGGTTACCCTCGGTGGAATCGGCGGCCTGCTCGGAACCTATCCGCTGGCAGTGGCATTGGAAAACTTACCCTGGCTTTTGGTATTCGGAAGTGTAGGTGCTGTTACTGTGGTCCTCGCAATGGCTGTGTTTTTCTCCATCCGCGGTGACAAGGATCAAGAGTTTCAACATGCAACCGACCCATCGGAGCGTGGTTATGTTTCGTTATTGAAACGGGCTGAGTTTTTGAAAATTCTCGCGCTTGGCTTTGTAACATTTGCACCAATAGTGACCATTACCGGTTTGTGGGGAGGTCCATTCCTGCAAGATGTTGTGGGCTTTTCTGCGGAAAAAACAGGGGCGGTTCTGCTGTTGCTTTTTGCGTCCACAATTGTGGCTGGATACACATTTGGACTGATGGACAAGAAGGTGTCATCACGCCGGATGCTGATATTGGTAACCGCTGGTGTATCAAGCCTGAGCTTGTTGTCGCTTGCTGTTTTCAATCTCTCGAATGCCTATCTCACTGTCGCTCTTTTAATCGCAATGGTATTTTTCCAGCAGTTTTATATCCCTCTGGGCGCACACATGCGCAAGTCGGTTCCCGACGATATGTTGGGGCGTGCTTCCACTCTGCTTTCCCTTGTTTCCGTAGCAGCAATTCCGTTGATGCAGATCGGATTTGGAATTGTTTTGGATTTCACCGATCACCTTGGTTTTGGCGTGAACGATCAATACAGGTTTGCATTTGCCGGCATGGGAATTCTCATATTGTTGGGTGGGTTGATCTATTCAACATCAACCGATGCAGATGATGTGCGCAACAAGGTGTGAGTCCCACAATTCTTCTGCGGCAACGGATTGATTGAATCGCTATTATTCCATCCGTAATACTTGTTCAAGTTGCTGGAACCGGCAAAAGGGTCGACAAATTACCAACGATGATCAAATCTGTCTGTGATGGAACGGGATTCGTGAATATGCCAGAGACAGAACTTCAGAAACCGAATGTAATTCTCATACTCGTGGACGACATGGGATTTGCCGATCTGGGGATTACAGGCTCTGAGATCAAAACTCCCAACCTTGATGCTCTGGCGAACAACGGGGCTTTACTGACCTCCATGTATAACTGCGCGCGATGTTGCCCAACGCGCGCCTCTTTGCTTACCGGCCTTTATCCGCATAACGCGGGCATCGGGCATATGGGTGTTGATCTTGGCACGCCGGCTTATCAAGGCTTTTTGCGCAACGACAGTGCGACGATCGCCGAACACTTGCGAGCTTCGGGTTACCGTACGTTGATGTCAGGCAAATGGCACGTGGCAGGAGATTTCAACCCGCGTGACACAGATAGCTGGCGGGTAGGGGACTTCGATCATCCCACACCAAGACAACGCGGGTTTGATCGGTTTTATGGCACGCTCGACGGTGCGACTCATTTTTTCCACCCGCACTACATACTGGAAGATGATGACAAGGTAGAGGTCTCGCCGGACAGTTTTTATTATACCGACGCCATTACGGATAAGGCGATTGATATGATCGGCGGTTCGGTTGATGAGGACAAGCCCTTCTTTCTCTACCTTGCGCACACCGCACCCCATTGGCCCTTGCATGCTCTCCCGGAGGACATTGCCAGATATGATGGTGTTTACGATTGCGGATGGGACAAAATCCGGACAGCGCGTCACGAGGAAATGAATGCGAAAGGGCTGTTCCATACCAACTGGGAAATTTCTCCGCGCGATAGTGAAGTCATGCCGTGGCAGCAGGTTGAGCACAAACATTGGGAAGCCGCCAAGATGGCAACCTATGCGGCGATGGTCGACCGGATGGACCAGTCGGTAGGCCGCCTTGTTACTGCGCTCAAACGGCTCGGGCAGTTTGACAATACCTTGATTCTGTTCTTGTCCGATAATGGAGGTTGCGCGGAATTCATGGCGGAGGATGGCTGGGCGCAGTCCTTCCCTGATCATACTCTGGATGGCCGCAAGATCACGATGGGTAACATTCCAAATCTGATGCCCGGAGGTGATGAAACCTATCAGAGTTATGACAAGCCCTGGGCGAATGTTTCAAATGCTCCATTCCGGTTATACAAACACTTTGTCCATGAAGGCGGCATATCAACACCCTTGATTGCGCATTGGCCGGACGGGATAAAGACACCTTCCATTGCACAGGAACCCTGCCATGTGACCGATATACTGCCGACTATCCTGGAGGTTACCGGGAGCAATTATCTCAAGGAACTCTCCGGCCACGAGATACAGCCCGCGCAAGGCGAGTCGCTTATTCCGCTGATTAAGGGATGTGACTGGAAACGGGAGCAGCCAATCTACTTTGAGCATGAAGGAAATTGTGCAATCCGTTTTGGCAATTTCAAACTGGTCAGACAGTTCGATCACGATTGGGAACTGTATGACATGCATGTAGATCGTACGGAGTTGAACAATCTGACTGGAAAAAACTCGCCGTTGGAAAAGGATCTGCTGCAACAGTATTCGAGCTGGGCGCAAAGAACCGGTGTCCTGGACTGGAGTATCGTGCTGCCGAAAATTCTGGAAGCCTGGAATATGGAAACGGTTGACGGTTGAAGGCCGAAAAGGTTTTTACGGGGGCGTCTTGCGCCAGATCCCGCGCTCTCCCGATTTGGCTTTTGCAAGTTCTTCGGAAAAATGATCCCCCTTTGGTCGGGCCCATCCGGTAAGAACAAGCCAAGCGGACATGTCATAGGAAGCTAGGCGGCAACGGGTTGTAACAGTACTGGTATTTTGGTCGGTTGCGTCACAATCAATTGGCCTTCCGCGGACAAACCGTTGCATTTCAGTACGGGCAAACCGGCCGCATGGCCACTCAATACCCTCATGATCTGTACAGGCTTCATCAAGTCCGACAGGGTCGATATCCGCCAGAATAATTTTGCGTTTGCCGATCGTGATGACACCGGCCGCCAGCACTATAGGTCGCTGCAGTTTCTCTTTATGCGTTCTTTGTGGAGGCAATGGCGGTGGTACCACTGCAGGTAGTCTCTCAAGAAGCCCTTCTTCCAGTTTGGGGCCCTGCAGAATTGCATCCGGTGTAACATCGCGAATCGGCTTTGCAGGTTCCAGAATTTTGGGAGCAGTCGGTCGCAGTGGATGCGGTTCGCGAACTTCAGGCGCAAGCTGCACCAGATACCAGACAAATGAAATTGAAAGCAGCGTCGAAATTGCTATCGGCGCTATCCATCCCCGCATCAGTTCCGGGCCTACTGGCTTGCCCAGATGATACGCGCAATCCAATCCAGATTATCAGGTGAAAAACGCAGGTCGGGGTGATCAGGATTCAGCGATTGGAATTCTATCAGACTGGCCGTTTTTCGGCTCAGCACTTTTGCAAATACTTCTCCGTCCAGCGTCTTGGCGACAACGCGATCACCTTTTCTGACCTGGACAGAAGGATCTACGATGATGACATCGCCATTGCGATACAAAGGCAGCATGGAATCGCCCGATACACGAAGGGCATAGGATGTGTCGCCCGCCCTGATCGGGTTGTTTACTTCTTCCCATCCCTGCCCGACCGGAAATCCGCCGTCGTCAAAAAACCCGCCGACTCCGGCCTGGGCAAAACCGATTACCGGAATTGACTGCCTGTTGTAGGCCTCACGGTAGTTGAAACTTTTGCTTTTAGCAGATGATTCCGAACTGCCGATCAGCATCATGAAAGTATCGACACTGGTGTTGGTGGATTTGAGTATTTTGGCAATTGATTCTGTTGAAGGCCAACGTTCCCGACCTGTGGCCGTGAATCGCTTGGATCGATTAAATGTAGTCGGATCAAGCCCCGATTTTTTCGCCAGTCCGGATGCAGAGAGCTTGGTCTTTGCTGCCAGCGCATCTATGGCAGCCCATATCTGATCATGAGTCAGTGCGTCCATGGTGGGGCTCAAAAAAGGAATAATTTCCTGTTTAGAGCACTGCTGCTTTCTTGTCCACACCTGAACTTTTAATTCACAGGTCGGATTGGAATGCTTTTCTGCCAGAAACAATCATCTGTTCAAGATATTCCAGCCTGTCCTGTCCCCAGAAAACTTCTTCCTCATAAACATATGCTGGGGCACCTACGGCATCGCTGGCTTTTGCAGCTTCGGTATTCGACTGGCGCACCGCAGCAATTTCTGGACTTGCTGCCTGTTCCAGTACAAGCTCGGCATCATGCCCGCACTCTTTCAGAAGTTCTTTGATCACTGCCTCGTCGGCTATCTGCAAATCACGTTCCCATACAGCGCGTCCAGCCTCGAAAACAAAGGTCGCCGGATCAGAACCGGACTTTGCCAGTGCACAGATACAATGGTCTGCAAGCGAGGGGTCAGTTGGAAAGTGTGCAGGTTTGGGGTTGAGGCAGGTGTTACGCATTGCAGCAACCCGCTGCAGTTCCACGAGCCGGTAACGCTGGCGAAGGGGAGGGCGCTTTGCCGGAGGTACGGCACCGGAATTCTCCCACACGCCGAAGAGGTCAAACGGCATAAAATTAACTGCGGCCCCAGTGCGGGATGAAATCTCCATCAGGGTCTTGTGTCCGAGGTAAGAGAAAGGTGATATGGATGTAAAATAGTAATCAATAGAGCTTGCCATTGCTGCTTTCCTTTAAGGGTCGGGACTGTCTTGCGTCATGGGTCTATTCCGAAATATGGTCCGCCAGCAAAAAAGGAAAGGTCATGAGCGAAAAAAAGAACGAGGCTGATGCGTTGCTTGAACGTGCATACAGCCTTCAGACCGAAAGCGAGAGCAAGGAATTGTATCGGGATTGGGCCGAGACTTACGATGCCACAATGCTTGACAACCTTGGTTATCTGACACCGAAAAAGACTGCGGAATTACTGGAACCGGAAGTAACTGACAAGGCCGCAAGGATACTGGATGTTGGCAGTGGTACAGGCCTGGCGGGCATCGAACTTTCTAGACTGGGTTTCACCAACTTGGATGCTTTGGATTACTCGTCTGAAATGTTGGCGGTAGCTGACAAGCGTGGCATTTACGCGAACCTTCTCGTAATTGACCTGACCGGACCGGTTCCCATTGAATCAGCCGCATACGATGCGATAATTTGCACAGGGACTTTCACTCACGCACATGTAGGGGCTGATTGTCTCGATGAATTGTTCCGGGTTTTGAAACCGGGCGGATTGTTTGCCTGCACGGTGCAAAAGGACGTATGGCTTACTGCCGGATTTGAAGAAACCGTTTCGCGACTTGAAGGTGGCCAGATCATCCGGACACGGTATCGGGAACTTGGCACTTATTACGAGGATTCGAATGAGCCTGAAGGGTGGTTCATAATCTGGGAGAGGCTGAAATGAGCAAGGTTGCTCTTGTAACTGGTGCCGCAAGAGGGATCGGTCTTGCAACTTCCAACCGGTTCCTAGAAGAAGGCTGGAAAGTCGTTATGGTGGACAGGGACGAGCCGGAACTGCGAAGGGTTTCGGAGCCACTTGTGAATGCATTTGCCATCGTTGCAGATGTGTCCGTACCTGATGATGTGGAGGACTTTGTAGCGGAAATTGATGAACGCATGGGAAAGCTGGATGCGGTCGTCAACAACGCAGGCGTTGCCGATTTCGGACCAATTGAAGAGACGACATTCGAACGCTGGCGGGAGGTCATGGCAACAAATCTTGACGGTGTATTTCTGGTAAGCCAAGCTACCATCCACCTGCTGAAGGTGGAAGGCGGCGCAATTGTCAACATCGCCTCGATTTCCGGACTACGGGCTTCTACTCTGCGTACAGCTTACGGCACTTCGAAAGCAGGCGTAATACAGTTGACATTGCAGCAGGCGGCCGAATTGGGTGAACACGGCATCCGCGCCAATTGTGTATGTCCAGGCCCGGTTCGTACCAAACTGGCAATGGCGGTTCATACGCAGGATATTATTGATGCTTACCATGATGCCATCCCGCTCAACCGATACGGATCAGAGGATGAGGTTGCTAACGCGATTTTCTTTCTTTGCAGTGAACAGGCGAGTTACATAACCGGGCAGGTGCTGGCGGCTGACGGCGGATTTGAGGCGACCGGTGTGGGGTTGCCCGCGCTGAGAAAATAGATCAAATTCTGCTGATTTTGCGTGTAATCCAAGAGCCTGGTGTTTATATCTGAAACGATTGCCGAAATTCATATCGAGGTCCAAATGACATCTGCCAATCCATTTCTCACTGACTGGAAAACCGTTTTTGAAGCGCCGCCATTCGACAAAATTGAAACAGGTCATTACCGCGAGGCTTTCGAGGTTGCGCTCACTGAAAACGAGCAGGAAATCGAGGCTATTGCCGGTAGCGCTGAGGCAGTTACCTATGCCAACACGATTGAAGCTTTGGAACTCGCAGGTGAGACGCTTTCAAAGGTATCCGGGGTCTATTTCAACCTCGCCAGCTCGCACACCAATCCGGACCTTCAGGCGATTGAGCGGGAAATGGCGCCAAAACTGGCCCAGCACCATTCGAAAATCATGTTGAATGCTTACCTCTTCGAACGCGTGGATAAACTGTATCAGGCGAAAGATGAACTCGATCTGACCTCAGAACAAATACGGGTGCTTGACCGTTATCATTCGGCCTTTGTGCGATCCGGCTCCAATCTGCAAGGTAAGGAACGTGAAAGGATGATGGAGATCACCCAGCGACTTGCTACACTGGGCACATCGTTCTCGCAGAACATACTGGCCGATGAGGCAAGCTATGAACTGGTTCTTGAGGCTGAAGAAGACCTTGCCGGCCTGCCGGACTTTCTGGTTGCTGCTGCTGCTTCGGCAGCCGAAGAACGCGGCCATTCCGGCAAACACGTCATCACGCTTTCGCGGTCACTGATCGAACCGTTCCTGCAGTTCTCTTCGCGTCGTGATTTGCGGGAAAAAGCGTTTCAAGCTTGGATCAGCAGGGGAGAGAACGGTGGTGAAACGGACAACCGCGACATAATTTCCGAGACCCTTAGTTTGCGTGAGGAACGTGCCAAACTTCTTGGTTTCACAAATTTTGCAAACTTCAAACTTGATGACCAGATGGCAAAAACCCCGCAAGCCGTCCGCGAACTGCTGATGAATGTATGGGAGCCGGCAAAAATCCAGGCGTCACTGGAAGCACGGAAGTTGCAGGAAGTTGCAAACGCGGAAGGTGCAAACTTTGACATCGAACCATGGGACTGGCGGTATTACGCAGAAAAAGTGCGTCGGAATGAGCATGATCTGGATGAAGCCGAGATCAAACCATATCTGCAACTGGACAGAATGATCGAAGCGGCTTTCGAAACTGCCTCCCGCCTGTTTGGGCTGTCTTTCACAGAAGTGCAGAACGTTCCGGTTTACCATCCTGATGTCCGTGCCTTTGATGTCACGGACAGCGCCGGCAAGCATATTGCCCTGTTTTTGGCTGATTATTTCGCCCGCCCATCAAAACGTTCAGGAGCATGGATGAGCGGCTTCCGTTCCCAGGAAAAACTCAAGGGTGATATCCGGCCGATCATTGTAAATGTGATGAACTTTGCAAAGGCACCAGCGGGAGAACCGACGCTCCTAACATTTGATGATGCGCGTACCCTCTTTCATGAGTTTGGACATGCGCTGCATGGCATGCTTTCAGATGTAACATATCCGATCATTTCAGGAACTTCCGTAGCCCGCGACTTTGTGGAGTTGCCGAGCCAGCTTTTTGAACATTGGTTGGGTGAGCCGGAAATTCTTTCCAAATTTGCGGTTCACTACAAGACCGGGGAACCGATGCCCCAAGGGATGATTGATCGCCTGAAGGCTGCGGAGAATTTCAATCAGGGATTTGCGACTGTCGAATATACAGCTTCAGCGCTCGTCGATCTCGAACTGCACACAACCCCCGCTGAAAAGGTACGGGACGTCAGTGCGGTTGAGAAAGAAATTCTTTCTGAAATCGGGATGCCTGGAGAAATTACCATGCGGCACCGCACGCCGCATTTTTCCCATGCGTTTGCGGGTGATGGTTACTCTTCAGGCTATTATTCCTACATGTGGTCAGAAGTTATGGATGCAGATGCATTTCAGGCATTCAAGGAAACGGGCAATGTTTTTGATGCGGACACCGCGCGCAAACTTCATGACTTTATTTACTCTGCCGGTGGCAGCCGCGATCCGGCAGAACTTTACATGGAATTTCGCGGTAAAATGCCGGGCATTGAGGCTCTTTTGGAGGGCCGCGGTCTGGGGCAGGCATGAAGGGTGCAGATTTGAGTCGCGAATTGGAGATGCCCGCAGGTATGGAAACCCTCTCAACTCCTTCATTCAGTCCACCTGAAAATGCAATCTGGCTGAATGAAACCAACGATATTACCAGAATGTTCCTTGCTGCGGGGCGCATCCCGGATATGGTGAATATTGCCGGAGGACTTCCTGAAGCATCGCTTTATCCGCACGAAGAACTGGCAGAAATCTCGAACCGTGTGCTTCTGGATAATCCCGGTGATTGTCTGAACTATCCGCCAATAGACGGACTGCCGCAGTTACGCGATTGCATTGCGGAACGCTACACCACGACAGATCTGAAACTTACGCGAGACAATGTGCTTATTCTGACAGGCGGCATGCAGGGCCTCGACCTCGTGGGAAAGGGTCTGGTCAATCCCGGTGACAAGATCGCTGTTCAGTCGCCGGCTTACCTCGGGGCACTCGATGCATGGAAACCCCGGATGCCGCAGCTCGATCCCTTTTTTCCGGATGCCAATGATTTTCAACCGGCAAAACAGTTTCATAATGCCAAATTTGCCTACACTGTGCCGAACTTTTCAAATCCAACCGGCAAACTGGTTGGCGTAGCGCAGCGCGAAGCAATGATTGAGGCAGCATTGGAGTGCGGTTCGTGGATTCTTGAGGACGATCCATATGGCGCTCTTTTTTATGACCATGAACCGCTGCCACGAATGATCGATTTGTGGTCGAAGCAAAACCCCGGCGAATACCGTGGACCAATCCTTTACCTGGGGACTTTTTCCAAGCAGGTTGCGCCGGGTCTGCGGGTTGGGTGGATCATTGGCCCGCCGGACATGATCGAGACACTCACCATCGTAAAGCAGGGGTCGGACATGTGTACAAGCGGCCTCTCCCAGATGATTGCGCAGCAAGCTTATGAAGAAGGTCTGCCCGACAGAATATTACCCGAAATTCTGGATACCTACCGCACAAGGCGTGATGCCCTCTGCGATGCAATGACGGAGTCTCTTAACCAGTATTTTTATTGGGAAAAGCCGGTTGGAGGCATGTTCGTATGGGCGACTGCCAAACAGGATATTGCTGATACAGACAGGTTGCTCGAGGACGCGATGGCTGAAAAAGTCTGCATTTCACCATCTAGTGCGTTCGATCCGCTTGGAACGGATCGCAGTTCGGTAAGGCTGAATTTTACTTTCACACCACCGCAAAGGTTGCGTGAGGGTGCACGCAGATTAGCAGTTGCAATGGAGCGCCACCTCGAAAGGCAGCGTTCCAATAGTTAGAATCTTTTTTAACCGGGTTGATCCGTAAAGCGAACGTAAGGCACGGGTTGTTCGTAGGAACCGAACCTTTCTTTGGCATCATCGTCAGAAACTGCAGGAGTGATAATAACCTTGTCACCCTGTTTCCACTGTGCCGGAGTTGCAACCTGATGCTGTGCTGTCAGCTGCATTGAATCGATGACACGCAGGATTTCATCAAAGTTACGACCCGTGGTCATCGGATAGGTCAGCATCAGTTTGATTTTCTTATCCGGGCCAATGACAAATACGGATCGGACCGTAGCATTGTCAGCTGGTGTTCGGCCTTCGGACGTATCTCCAGCCGCTGCAGGTAGCATTCCGAAGAGTTTTGCTACTTTCAGTTCTGGATCTCCTATCATTGGATAGTCAACTGATTGGCCTGTTACGATCTGGATGTCCTCTTTCCATTTGTGATGGCTTTCAACCGGATCAACCGAAATTCCGATTACCTTTGTGTTCCGCTTTTCGAACTCGCCCATCAACCCGGCCATATATCCTAATTCGGTTGTGCAAACGGGCGTGAAGTCTTTCGGGTGGGAAAACATGATTGCCCATCCATCTCCAATCCATTCGTGGAAATTGATTGCGCCAATAGTGGTTTCAGCGGTGAAATCCGGTGCTTCATCATTAATTCGCAAGGACATGGAGCTTCTCCTCAAGCTGGTTTGAAATATCAAGATTGTTATCTGGTGATCATGAAGCCAATTTGTATTTGCATCAAGAAAAAGCGTTGCGGCATTTCCGGTATATACAAAAAAACCGGCCTGGGCCGGTTTTTCTAAAGAACGTATTTTCCTGCCTCAAGCGGCTTTTTGCGCTGCTTCCTCCGAAGCAAAACGCCCGTAGAAGGTTTCGTTGTTCTTCGCCATTTCAATCAGCAGGTCGTTGACCTTATACTGTTTGCCATATTTGGCTTCGAGGGCGTTGCAGATTTCCACGAATTTTGCAGTGCCAACGCTGTCAATATATGAAAGGACGCCACCGGTGAATGGGGCAAATCCGAAACCAAGTATCGAGCCGACATCTGCTTCACGCACATCTGTCACGACATTCTCTTCGACACAGCGGGCAGCCTCGAGCGCGATGACCGCCAAAAAGCGCTGTTTGATCTCGTCGCGATCAATCTTGTCAGGGTCCTCTTGCTTGAACATGTCCTTCAGGCCGGGCCACAAATGTTTCTTTGCGGGTTTTTCCGGATACTCGTAAAAACCTTTGCCGTTCTTGCGGCCAAGACGTTCGTGATCGCCAACCATCTTGTCGAGAAAATCAACGTGCTTCTGATCGACAACGCCTTCTCCAAGATCGCGTATCGCCTGATGCAGGATTTTGTGCGCCAGATCGATTGCTGTCTCGTCATTGAGCTGCAGCGGCCCTAGCGGCATGCCAGCCTGCTTGGCCAGATTTTCAATCATCGCTGCCGGTACACCTTCATACAGCATGTAATAGGATTCGAGCATGTAGTTCAGGACACAGCGATTGATAAAGAAGCCACGCGTATCATTGACCACGATCGGTGTCTTCTTGATCATGGCGACGTAATCGAGAGCCATGGCAATTGCCCTGTCTCCTGTCTCATTGCCCTTGATGACTTCGACCAGCATCATGCGATCAACAGGAGAGAAGAAATGCACGCCGACAAACTGTTCCGGACGTTTCGAAAACCCTGCGAGATCGGAAATCGGAATGGTCGAAGTGTTTGATGCAAAGATTGCATCTTCCGGCATATGCGCTTCGGCTTGTTCGGTAACGGCTTTCTTGACGTTCGAATCTTCAAAAACCGCTTCAATCACCATGTCCACATCGGAAAGTTTTGAATAATCCGCAGTTGCAACGATCCGGGAAAGAAGCTCTTCCTTCTTCTCGGGCGTTGAACGTTTTTTGGAAATGGCTTTGTCTTCCAGACCTTCGGCATGTTTGATCGCGTTGGAAGCGGCCTCTTCATCACGGTCGATTACGACCACTTCAATGCCGGCCTTGGCAGACACATAGGCAATGCCCGCGCCCATAAAACCACCACCGCCAAGCACACCAATCTTCTTGATGGACAGATCGCCGACACCGGCAGGACGCCGAGCGCCTTTGTTCAACTCCTGCATGGACATGAAGAGAGTCCGGATCATCATTGACGCTTCGGTTGAACGCAGCACTTCGGAGAAATAGCGGCTTTCAATCTTGATCGCAGTATCAAACGTCACCAGCAAGCCCTCATAGACGCACTTCATGATGGCACGCGCACCGGGATAGTTGTCCTGGGTTTCGCGGCGGTAAATCGCATTAGCCGGAGGGAAAAGTTGGAATCCGGCCGGTGAATAAACCTGGCCGCCTGGGAACTTGAATCCCTTAACATCCCAAGGCTGTACGCCTTTCAGACCATCATTGATGAGCTCTTTGGCTTTGGAAACTAGTTCACCCTCTGGAACGACTTCTGTAACGAGGCCTTGTGCCTTCGCCTTTGACGCATGCACATTGCCGCCTTTCAGAAGCATTTGCAGTGCGTCCTGTGTGTGAACGAGGCGCGGAACACGCTGGGTTCCACCTCCACCGGGGAAGAGGCCAACCTTAACTTCCGGCAGGCCCACCTTGGCGTTGTCCGCCATAACGCGGGCATGGCAGGCGAGACAGATTTCAAGGCATCCGCCGAGTGCCTGACCGTTGATTGCAGCAACAAACGGCTTGCCTCCGGTTTCCATCTTGCGAAGCATCTGGTTGAGACCGAATGCATTATCAAAGAGCATCTGTGCTGCGTTTTCTGAATCCCTGGCTTCTTCTTCGCGGTATCTCCCCAGCATCTCCTGAAGCATGGTGAGGTCAGCTCCGGCGCCAAAAGCCTTCTTTGCGGATGCGATAACAGCACCTTTTACAGCTTCGTCCGCAAGTGTTGCATCAATTATCGCGTCCAGTTCTTCCATGACAGAAAGGTCAATCACGTTCATGGTCTTGTCCGGGCTGTCCCAGGTAATCACGGAAATGCCGTCGCTGTCTGTTTCTATGGTGAAATTTTTGTAAGTCATATCGTGTCCAGTATCGGTTTGTTAAACCCGCTCGATGATCGTTGCAGTTCCCATGCCTGCCCCAATGCAGAGCGTGACGAGAGCGGTGTTTTGATCACGGCGTTCCAGCTCATCAAGAACGGTGCCAAGAATCATGGCGCCGGTTGCACCCAGTGGATGACCCATGGCGATTGCGCCGCCGCAAACATTGATCTTGTCATGCGGGATATCGAAATGCTGCATGTAGCGGAGAACAACGGAAGCAAAAGCCTCATTGAGCTCGAACAGGTCAATATCGCCGAGTTTCATGTTGGCACGCTTCAGAAGCTTTTCAGTAACGTCAATTGGCCCGGTCAGCATCAATGCCGGATCAGAGCCGATATTTGCAAAGGCGCGTATTTTGGCGCGGGGCTTTACACCGAGTTTCTTGCCGCCTTCTTCTGAACCCATGAGGATCGCTGCTGCACCGTCAACTATGCCGGAAGAATTGCCTGCATGGTGCACGTGATTTACCGTTTCAACATCAGGATGGGCAGCTGTTGCAACGGCATCAAATCCTCCCATCTCACCCATCATTACAAAGGAAGGGTCCAGGGAAGCCAGAGATTGCATGTCGCTAGTCGGGCGCATGTGTTCATCATGATCAAGAATCGTCAGCCCATTTTGGTCCTTGAAGGAAAGAACCGAATTCTTGAAACGGCCTTCTTCCCAGCTTTGGGCGGAACGTTTCTGGCTTTCAACCGCATACGCATCCACATCATCCCGTGAAAATCCGTACTTGGAAGCGATCAGGTCAGCGGAAACACCTTGCGGCATAAAGTATGATGGTACTGCCACAGAAGGGTCCATTGGCCATGCGCCACCGGAAGCACTCATGCCGACCCGGCTCATGGATTCAACACCGCCTGCTATGATTACATCATCAGCACCTGAGTTGATCTTGGAAGCGGCCATGTTAATCGCATCAAGTCCTGATGCACAAAAGCGATTGATTTGCATGCCGGGAACCGAGTGATCATAACCTGCTTCGAATACAGCAGCGCGCGCAATGTCGGCGCCTGCCTCACCAACCGGATCGACGCATCCTAGAATGACATCGTCAACGAGTTTGGTATCTTCGATTTCGTTCCGTTCCCGCACTGCTTCCAGAGTTTTCGCCGAAAGGCGCACCGCAGGAACCTCGTGCAGGGAGCCGTCTTTTCGGCCCTTGCCTCGCGGGGTGCGGACATGGTCGTAAATAAAAGCTTCGTTCATGATTGCATCTCCTAAAAAATCAAGCAGTGGCTGCCGAAGGAAGAATGTCTTCCGGCGACGCCCAATGAGGTAATTCCTGTATTCGTTTCAACCAAGGTTTGATGCCGGGGTAGTCATCCCAGGTGACACCAATGTGATCCGGCCAGAACAGGTATCCGCATATCGAAATGTCGGCCAGGCTGGGTTCGCCGGCCACCATCCAGTCATTTTGCCGGAGGTGACCGTCCAATGTTTTCAGTGCGCTCATGGCGCGACCTTTGAGGAATTCGGTTTCCGGCTCACCCTCCTTTTTCATGAACCTGCTCATGAAACGGTAAGTGGCGACATAACTTGTCAGCTTGTGATTGTCGAAAAACATCCAGCGCATCATCTGCAACTCGTCAGCACGATTTTCAGGTGAATAGTGCTCCAACCGATCTGAAAGGTGCAGAAGAATTGCTCCAGACTGACTGAGTACCATGTCATCATTTGTATGATCAATCAGGACCGGTACTTCACCCATCGGATTGGTGTTGCGGAAATCGTCACCACGGGTCTCTCCACTGAAGAAATCTACCCATTCGGGTTGCCAGTCCGCCTGACACAGGCTCAGCATCAAAGCCGCCTTGTAGGCGTTCCCGGATTCAACAAAACATTTGAGCGTATAGTCAGCCATTATCCGTCGATGCCTTCAAGCAATATGATTGTCGCGTTGGAAACCACAGTCCGGTGCTGTTTGGCCTGACTGTATGTTTCCGAATTGTAGCAGGCTTTCGCTGCTTCCAGGGATGGAAACTCGATCACCACGTGACGGGCGCCGATATCCGGACCTTCGGCAGTTACAAATTCACCGCCCCTGGCAAGAAACTTTCCTTGAAATTCTTGAAAAGCCGGCGCTGCTCCGGCCACATAGGACTGGTATGCATCGGACTGAAAGCTTGTTGCGTCCTGTGCACTTACGTGTGCAATCCAATAACCCTTGGCCATCACAATGTCCTCGAAATCAGGATTTTCATAACTTCATTTGTGCCACCATAGATCCGCTGCACCCGTGCATCACGGAACATCCTGGCGATCGGATACTCATTCATGTAACCGTATCCGCCGAACATTTGCAGGCACTGGTCCATAACCTTGCCCTGCAGATCCGAAAGCAGGTACTTAGCCATGGAGGCGGTTGTTGTATCAAGCTTGCCCTGGAGGTGCTGATCAACACAGTGATTCACAAACGCTTTTGCCATGGTGGCCTCTGATTTCAGTTCCGCCAGCTTGAACTGGGTATTCTGAAACTCAATAATGGCCTTTCCGAATGCCTTGCGTTCCTTGACATACTCAATGGTAAGGGCAAGTGCGAGTTCGATCGAACCCATCGCCTGATTGGCGATGATCAGTCGTTCTTGCGGAAGTTCTGCCATCATCTGGAAGAACCCCTGACCTTCATCCGTACCCAGCAGATTTGAAGTGGGAACCTTCACATCATTGAAGAACAGTTCCGATGTATCGTTGGCCTTGTATCCGATCTTGTCGAGGTTGCGCCCACGTTCAAAACCTTCCACCTCATCGGTCTCGATCACGATCAGTGAGGTACCTTTCGCTCCTTGGCTGGGGTCGGTTTTCGTAACAAGCACAACGAGATTTGCGTTCTGGCCGTTGGTGATGAAAGTCTTGGAGCCGTTAATCCGGTACTGATTGCCATCCCGTACAGCCGTGGTTTTAACACCCTGAAGATCAGACCCGGCAGCAGGCTCGGTCATGGCAATGGCACCGATCAACTCCCCCGATGCCATGCGAGGCAGCCACTTTTGCTTCTGCTCTTCGGAACCGTAGTGAAGTATGTAGGGAGCTACAATCCCGGAATGAAGCGCAATACCAAATCCATCGACACCGTGGTGTCCAATGGCTTCAATAATTGCAGCTTCATGGGCATAGGTACCACCTGCGCCGCCATATTCTTCCGGAGTAGAGGCGCACAAGAGACCATTCTCTCCAGCTTTTTCCCAGCGCTCCCGCGGAACAATCTCGTCTTTCTCGTACTGCTCGTAGTAAGGAGCGATCTCGTTTTCCATGAAGCGGTTCGCCATGTCTGAAACAAGCGAAACCTCTTCATCCATCCAGACCGGCTTTGGAAAGGAAAGGACCTCAGCTGCTGTCATCGGACTGATCCTTAAAAGGCTTCCGCATCGAGCGCCATCATGGAGTCGGCACCGCTCTGAATGCGTGCCAGATGAGCTGTACATTCCGGCATGATCCGTTCCATGAAGTAACGACCGGTCATCAGTTTGTTTTCATGAAACTCTGACGAACCATTCGCACCCTCCTTCAGAGCCTCCTGAGACTTCTCAGCCATCAGTCC
>JBCCGN010000049.1:0-21537 GCA_039029255.1 Pseudomonadota bacterium
CGAAAATGCTCCTCTCTTGACTACCGGCGAAGATGCAAAGTTCATGAATAGGGTTGCGCTCGAGACCGGGCAGAATCAGGACAAGCAGAAGCCGAAACCCAAAGCACAATCGCACATTCATCAGGCAAGAAAGCCAGCAGTAAAAGTGGAAACACCAAAGTCTGGTCCAATGGCCGACATGCTGAAGAAGCTCTTTGGAGATCGGGACAAGGACACATAGATGCCGGATGAGTTTTCAGTTCGCATGGCCGATGTTTCTGATGTTGATCAAATCTGCCAGCTTTACGTCGAACTCAATCCAGATGATCAGCCCGCAAACAAAACCGAAGCAGTAAAACAACTGGAAAACCTTAAGCTCTTTGAAGGATCGGGAATTTTGGTCGGTACATTGCACGATCAAGTGATTGCATCCTGCACCTTGGTTGTAATTCCAAACCTCACTCGCCAGGGCCGTCCATATGCCTTGCTGGAGAACATTATCACCTTACGTGCATTTCGCGGCAATGGTTTTGGCAAACAACTGGTAAGACGGGCCGTTGATGAGGCATGGCAACACAACTGCTATAAAGTAATGCTTCTGACCGGATCAAAAGATCCGCATACTCTGAAGTTTTATTCGGACTGCGGATTTGTCCAGAACAAGACCGGCTTTCAAGTCAGAAACGGGATCGCAGCCAACGATCGGACCAGCAATTGAATGACATGCCCTGCCCTTGCGGTTCACAGAAAGACTACGAAACCTGTTGCGGACTTTTTCATTCCGGCTTCAAAACTGCACAGACCGCCGAACTCCTGATGCGATCACGATACTCAGCGTTCGTTAAACAGGAAATTGCCTATCTGAAGGAAACCACCTGGCCGGCCAATCAAAAACATTTTGACGAAGCAGGGTATCGCGAACGCGCAGCGAACAGCATCTGGCTTGGATTGACGATCCGCGAAACGGATGCAGGTACAGTACAGGATTCACGCGGAACAGTTCGCTTTACCGCAAAATCAATGATGGGTGAACACTTCAGCGAACAGACCGAAAACAGTCTTTTCCGGAAAAAGAACGGCAGGTGGTACTACGTGAAGGCCTTGGGGTGAGTGATGGCTTCGAGCCAGGAATTGTCTTCCGAATACAATCCGGAACATTCTCCGATCAACACCGAAACAACAGTACGCTTCAGCATCCTTGTCCCATATACTATACTGTGTTCAATGAGATAATTTCCGTATCACCAATTGAAGGAGCCACCTGAATGCCTCGCGATACAAAGCTGATCCTCAGCCCAATAAACCTACGCCATGCGAACCTGGATTTCAGCGGATACGAAGAAGCCGTAGCGATGGCGCGCCGACGCGGTGCCAAGCTTCTGGTGGTAACAGTAGCGCCGGAAATGGAGCGCAATCTGAATATTGTCGATTCAAAAGAATACTGGGGAAAGGCAATGAAAAAGTTCATCGCGGCCTATCCGGCTGAGGGAGTGGAAGTGGAAACAGTCGTTCTATTGGGGGCCGTGCACCGCCAAATAGTCAAGTTTGCAGAAGAACGAAATGTCGATGTCATCGTGATGGGATCGGCCAATCCTACAATCAAGGATTACATCCTTGGAACCACTGCAAGCCACGTCGTCTCCCATGCAAAATGCTCGGTATATGTGGTCCGCTCTTAGGGCCACCTTTGTTGTTATGCAGGTTAGAAACTCTGCTTGGTTCGTGTTGTTCTAAGGTACTGTAGTGATGTCGTAGATTTAAATCAGTTTCGGCCCGTAGCGGGCATTCGGCAACAGAATTGATATTCACGCTGCTTCCTGAAACCAGATATAAAAAATTTTGAAAAAGCCTGAAACCAATGTCAGCAGAGCAGACAATCGACCCTGATGCAGGTCAGAAAACATCCAAATAGTGACAAAGCAAAAACCGGGTTGTGACAGATTAATCTGGAACTCGGCAATGTATTAAAGTAGATTTTAAATTGAATTGATTTAATCGGCAGATCATTGGGGTTTAAATATGTTCAATAAATATGGAGTTCCATTTTTTTTAATCACCATCATTTTCCAAATGGTCACCTTTGATCTCAAAACCGTAGCTCAACCCCTATGTGATCCTCATCCAAAATTTTCTTTAGAAGAGCCAGTTACACGCTTTCACAAGCAATACACAGATATCCCGCCGTGCGTTAATTTAAGAGAATGGTATCAATACAACGATTCTGAAACGGTGTTTGTCTTTGTTCATGGCATTATTGGAGACAATCGTGATACTTGGTTTTATCCTGGAAGTGGAACAACGGATCCTGAGTATTGGCCAGAACTTGTCAGGATAGACAATCGATTTAATAACCCAAGTATTTTTCTTGTCGGATACCCTACGGAAATAGAGAGCAGCATCTTCGATATACGCGCCGTAGGGAGACAGATTTTCAGCTCTCTGAATAGTTCTATGCCAGACGGCAAGCCATCGGTTTTGGAAACTAAGAAAAATATTGTGTTTGTAGCACACAGTACCGGGGGTATTGCAGTACGGCATATGCTAACTCGACCCGAAAACATTCCGTTGTTTGAGGAGAAGGCAATCGGTGTCGTTCTAGTAGCATCCCCAACTTTGGGATCAATTTATGCCGATATTGCCGGCGATTCAGTTGAGCACATAGACACAATTGTAAAGTCACTAAAAGATTATGTGCAACCGCTGATATCACTGGTTTTTGGTGTCGATGAAAAACACCTGAAAGAGATCGGATTTCAGAAAAATGCAATTGCTGAACAATTGAAATGGTACAATATTTTTCTTTTGGAACTTAGAAAGGATTTTGACAATTTAAGAAATGCGAATTTGCTTCCGCACATGTCGGGAATTGCGCTTATCGAAGATAAGTTTGTACATGACGGCTTAAGTTACACGTTGCCCGCTGTAGTAAATCCAGAGTCCGGCGGTCAACATTTCGAGGCTATCCCAATTGGAGGATCCAACCACATAACTATAGCAAAGCCTCCAAAAATTGAAGATGGCGGCTCACATTTTCAATTAGGCGAATTTTTTACAAATGGTTTTCAGGATCGGATTTTTTCTGCTGCTAAGGAACACAGTTGGCCCAGAATAATGCTCATGGATAGCTATACAAATGTATATGATAGACCCTCAAACATAGCGGTACGAGAACTACCTGACTGGGCCAAATCCATATGCGATTCTGATAATTATGATCCAATAGCAGAGCCTGGTGAGATGAATTCTCATGTTATTCGCGACCAACTCGTAGATTCAAATTGGACCTTTGATATTGAACCCCTTTATCCAAATTGGGATAATGCACAAGAACTTTTCCGCAAGCGGGAACCCAACCTGATTGTGGTACACCACTCCAGTTTCAATGTTACGCGTGAGGGAATTCTAATTAAAACTAGAAAGGAGAAGCGCAAAAGATTGCGGGGTTTGTTAAAGAGAGTTCTGCAACAGACGGAAAAAACAAAAATCTTAATATATTCCAGAGAGAAAACTACCGAAGCAAAACTAGCTGACTTCTTTGAAAACAACGAGCGGTGGAGTAACAGGATTTATGGCTTCAAGATTAAACAATATTGTACTGCCAGCCAAGCCTCATCAAATAGCAAATGCGATGAGCAGGATATAACAAAATTCAAGTCATTTAAGAATGGATGCATTATCGAGGATTTACGAACCAGAATTGAGCAAGTCCTTTCAGAATAGGTTATTCGATGTAAATCACGTAGCAGCGCAAATTTTCACCTATTTCATGCACTTCAGTGTAGGTAAATTCCCCTTTCAATTGCTACTTACTTACAGCCATTAGCTTGGCTTGCATGCTTCATTTGCGAAATGGACTGTATGTCCGCTGTGGGCTCGAAGTGTGAATTGATCCACCTGTCAACCAAGTGTTTTGAATGTCTGCTTGTCGACCCAGCTAAGAGCCTGTTTATTTTGACCAACGTTTGGTTTCCTCTCAGCAGATCACTTCCGCTGGTTTTCCGGTTGAAGCGCTTTATTCCGCACACGTGCAATTCAGTCAGAACAGTTTCAAACCTCCCCTTGCCCTAATCCCTGCCTTCCAATAAAGCATGCGCAACTAAATTTTCTGAATTTGAAGGACCCGGTCCATGGGATTTAAATGCGGGATTGTCGGATTGCCGAATGTCGGCAAGTCCACACTCTTTAATGCGCTCACGAAAACCGCTGCTGCGCAGGCAGCGAACTATCCGTTCTGTACAATCGAGCCCAATACGGGTGAGGTGAATGTGCCGGATGGGCGCCTGAACAAGATTTCGGCAATTGCGAAGTCTGCGGAAGTCATACCAACCCGGATTTCCTTCGTGGACATTGCGGGGCTGGTTAAAGGTGCCTCGAAAGGCGAAGGGTTGGGAAACCAGTTTCTTGCAAACATCCGGGAAGTGGACGCCATCGTCCACGTTCTGCGCTGTTTCGAGGATGATGACATCACACATGTAGACGGACGCATAGACCCGGCAGAAGACGCAGAAACAATTGAGACCGAATTGATGCTGGCAGATCTCGAAAGCCTTGAGAAACGCCTCGACCAAACCCGCAAAAAGGCAACCGGCAAAGACAAGGAAGCAATCACCATTCTGCCGATGATGGAAGCTGCCGTCGATCTTCTTAAAGACGGCAAACCTGCCCGCATGCTGCTGGACGGCATTGCAGCCGAAGACCTTAAAATTCTAAAAGGCCTCAACCTGCTTACTTCCAAGCCTGTTCTTTATGTCTGCAACGTGGCTGAAGCCGACGCAGCAACCGGCAATGCGCACAGTGAGGCGATAGCTGAACTCGCCGCAAGAGAAGGCGCGCAAAGCGTCGTGATTTCCGCTGCAATAGAAGAAGAAATTGCCCAATTGCCAGAAGCGGAACAGGGCGAGTTTCTTGAGATGAACGGACTGGAGGAATCCGGTCTCGATCGTCTGATAGCAGCAGGATACCGGTTGCTGGAGCTCATAACCTATTTTACCGCTGGTCCGAAGGAGACGCGGGCCTGGACTGTAAAGCAGGGTTCGAAGGCGCCACAGGCCGCAGGCGTCATCCACACGGATTTCGAAAAGGGATTTATCCGCGCCCAAACCATTGCCTATGATGATTATGTTTCTCTGGGCGGAGAAGTTCCGGCCAAGGAAGCAGGCAAAGCCCGCGACGAAGGTAAGGAATATGTGGTACAGGACGGTGATGTAATGCTGTTCAAGTTCAATGTATAGGTAATCCGAAGATGGCGTTCGACTTCATTTTCATGCTGACAGAAGATGACCGGACAATTTCCGACGCGCGGGACCGACTCGAGGATGTGCTTGCCGGTGGAGCCCGGCATATAGGCTTCAAGGATATCGGTCTTCCTTTCGATGAACTCAAGGCACTGGCAGGCGACATTCGCTCTGCTGGCGGGCGCGCCTATCTTGAGGTGGTCAGCCTTGATGAGGAAAGCGAATTACGTTCAGCGAAGGCTGCCATCGATCTGGAAGTCGACTGCCTGCTCGGGGGAACCCGCGCAGATACGGTTGCGCCGATGCTGCGCCATCACCCGGTACGATATTACCCCTTCCCCGGTGAGATCATCGGACACCCAAGTGTCCTGTCCGGGACAATTGAAGAAATCACGGAGAGCGCCAAAAGGCTTGCCGATCTTGAAACGGTACATGGGCTCGATCTTCTGGCCTACCGCTTCGAGGGTGACGTTCCTGCTCTCATGAAGTCCGTATGCAACGCCACCAACAAACCGGTCATCATGGCCGGCTCGATTGATCAGGAAGACCGGATACTTGCTGTGGCCCAGTCCGGTGCACGGGGTTTCACGGTTGGGACTGCTGCATTCCGCGAAACCTTTCCAGCCTCACGCGAAGGACTGGTGGCGCAGGTACAGAGCATTCTGGCAATGACCGGAAGAGCAAGACAGCATTCTTCTGCACCAAGGCGCATCGCGCTCGTCGCGCACAACAACCGCAAATCACAGTTGCTGGCATGGGTAAACAGGCATTCCGAGACGCTGAAACATCACAGGATCGTCTGTACGGGTGGAACCGGCACTTTGCTTGGAAAGGCGGAACCAGACTTGTCCGTCCACCGCCTGCAACGCGGCTCCCACGGCGGAGACCAGCAACTGGGGGCCTTGGTTGCAACTGGAGAACTCGACGCGGTCATCTTCTTTGCCGACCCGCAGGGCCCAGGAACACTCGATTCCGATCTGCTCGCACTGATCAGATTGTCTATTCAGCATGACATACCCATTGCATGCAGTCCGACGGCAGCCGACTTGTTTGTTGCGGGAAGTTTGTGACGAACCGGACCAAAAATTCACAATCAACCATCTGAATGTGTATACTTGGATATCCTGGATTATCCTGATTGCGCATCAAGCTTTGCTTTTAGTCGCTCATTGGTTTTTTCTCCAAGAGCAATCAACCAGTCCCACATGTTTTTGACTACAGGTCTTCGCAATTCAGATTCTAAACAAGTCAGATAGTAAGCATCCTTTGTCTTGATTGCCTGACCGAAGGGTTGAACGAGCAATCCTTCATCAATCGGGCGTTCGGCCAAAACCAAACTACCCAATGCGATCCCATGGCCCCGAATGGCACAGTCCAGCAGGTGCCCTGGATCGCTGAAGTTAAATCCATCACTCAAGGAATCTCGTTGAACATTGATGGCATTGAACCAGTCAAACCACTCTACATCCCGTTCGTCGTGCAACAGTCTGGTGCCTGACAAGTCCAAAGGAATTTGGCCGTCCGGAAAAGAGCTCACCAAACTGGGCGCACACAACGGTGTCACCCAATCATCAAATAGTTTTACAACTTTCAAGCCGGGCCAATTTCCACTTCCAAACCAAATACCAATATCCAGTTCAAAATTCTCCAAATCGTCATGTTCATCTGACGTATAAATCCAGGGTTGAATTTCCGGATGCGAACCTATGAGACAGTTAAAATTCGGCAGCAACCAGTTTGCCACAACCGCTGATGAAGCGGATATGATCGCCTGATTTGGTTTTAGATAAGTATCAAGTCGCCTGGTGCCGCGAGCCAGCATTTCCAGTGAGTTTTCCGCTGTTTTTTGAAAGTCTCTCCCGGCGTCTGTCAGCTCAATCGAACGGCCAACCCGGTTGAAGAGCGGTTGCCCAAAATATGTTTCAAGAGACTTTATCTGGTGACTGATGGCAGACTGCGTCATGTTTTGTTCTTCGGCCGCACTGGAAAAGCTACCCAGACGCGCCGCTGCCTCGAACCCCTGCAAAGCACTCAGTGGGGGCATATAATTGGGTTTTTTATTCATGAGTAAATTTAATCAATAGGTTGAAAAATTCGCGTTAGTCATCCGAGAAATATTCAAATAGCATGCAAAAGCGACCAAGTCGATCAGAATGCTCACGACTATCATGAGGTAAACTGATGAACAGAGATTTGTAAAAATGTACTTTTTGCTGGTTAGAGACCAGTGCAAAAGTTTTGACAAAGAAGAGGAAACACTATGGATTTATTGAAGTTTTCTGTCACCCGCGCAGGAATTGCACTGGCTGTAGCAGCGGCAACTCTTGCAGGCGTTAATTCTTCCAATGCTGAAACCTTGGTTCTTGCTGCACCGAACAAAGGAGACTCATATTACGCTCGCAAATACAAAAGCATACTGAAATTTCAGGTTAATTATGCCAAAGCGATTTCCCGACGCGATAAAGTTGTCATTCTAACAGATGACGCGGGATACGAGTACTTCTCCAAACATTTGCCAAAAAGCATGCTTCTTAGAAAACCTGTCGATGACATCTGGGCCCGCGACTTCTCCCCGGTTGCACACAAGAGCAACCTGCAGTTCCGCTATACGTCGTATGCAGGGGGTGGCAGAGCTGCAGCAGATTCCACTCAACGCAGCTTTAATACAGTAGTCGGGAGTGTCGGTGTTCGCCCGAGAAAGACCAAATACATCCTTGATGGCGGAAATTTTGTAGGTGTAGGAAACAAGGTAATCGTCACCGAACGATTTCTTCGTGACAACAGATTGTCGAAGAAAGAAGGCAAAACAGTACTGAAAAATCTGTTGGGTGCTTCCAAGGTTGCGATAATTCCAAGTGATGATCCCGGTTTGGCACATGCAGATGGTATGGTCATGTTCGGAGATTCCCGTACCCTTTTTGTAAACCAATACAAAGGCGCGTTTCGAAAAAAGGTAATGGATGAACTACAAACTTCGTTTCCGGGAGTGAAAATTGTTGAAATTCCTGTTCGCTTTAGTGGTGGATCCTATGATCCAAAGTTTGGGTCTGCGTGCGGCATTTATGTGAACGCAGTGGTCACTGGCAGCACGATTTATATGCCGGTGTTCGGCAGCAGCCTGGATAGCGAAGCATTGAATATTGTTCGCAAAAATACCCGCAAGGCAGTTGTTCCAATCCCCAGCCGCAGCGTCTGTTCCATGGGCGGCAGTGCCAGATGCCTCGTATGGCAAGCAAAGGGTTCGCATGGAAGCAAGTTGGTCAACGCAGCCCGGAAGGACTGAACATCACAAACGTTTCTCCAACCACCTGAAATTGGGATTTCCTTACAACCAAAAGCTACCTGAACAGTGTGTTGTAATGGACGTCCTCTAATCCATATATGCGTCTGCCCTAAGTCCTGCCCGTTCCAGGTGAATGGGCAGTACTTTGCCATAGAGCTGTTTGGTTCGCTCGGGTGAACCAACCATGCCCGCCTCTTCCACATAAGAGAATATCGCCACATAACGCGGTGTATCTCCCTTTAAGGGAGCGACCCGATGGAGCGAATAGCGACCCTTGAAAATCTGGAGGTCGCCAGGTTCCAGCCGAAGGGAGGTTACCTTTTCTGAAGTGCCGTCCAGAACCTCTCGAACAACATCAAAATTCTCGTCACCCCTGCGAATGTTCGCCGCGTATTCGAAATCACCGCCCTCATCCGCGTTCTGGATGGCAAGTGTCACCGTGTAATTGTTGGTATCGAAATGCCAAGGGAACCCGTTCCCTTCATCGGCCATGTTGACGATCACATCGGCAAGAGGATCAGCGTAGCGAAAGAAATTCTGGGGGCCTTCATCAAGTGCTGTTCGGATAAACTCAAAAAATGCTTCCCATCCATAAATTGCGCGAAGAGCAGATTCGTCACCGAAATTATCCGCTGGAATGAACGAATTCGACCGGTCATAGAACCGTCGCCTGGGATGCGCTGCATCAAGGCTTTCATCATCCTGGCTGAAGTAAACGTTTGTCCGGTTCTTGGAATTGTGCGCATGTGGCGCCGCATCGTCCGACTCTGCCACAAGGGCCGGAAGCATTTCGGGTTTCACAAATCCTTTCAGAACCGCACACCCATCCTTTTCCAGGTCGGCCCGAATACCTGCAAGCATCCTTTCAAAACCCGATGACTGAGGCTGATCTATCGGATATTTATCAATGTCCACAAAGTCAGCTGGATCAATCATGTGCCTGCTCCTACTTCCGGTTGCGCGGGATGACTTCATAACCGGGCTCTTCCGGCTCATCGTCCAGCATTTCCGGCGGAAACCCGTCTGCGAGGATTTCGAGCCCCGTTTTGTCTTCCAGCCGTCTTATGATGTTTGGGGAAAGCTCCCTGGGGCCGTACTGTTTGATCCCGTCATCGAAAATATCGATCATGAGAGGCGACATCTCCAGCGGAACATTGTGCTTTTCAGCAATTGCCTGAAAGAGCCCGATATCCTTTTTGACAAGGTCCATGGTGAAAGAAATATCACGGCTGCCGTTGAGAATGACCTGACCTTCCGTTTCCGCTACGAATGAGGTTCCTGAAGAAATTTCGATTGCCTCATAGGTTGTCGCAAGATCCATCCCGGCAGCCTTCATCGTCACAAGTGCTTCAGCAACTGTAATCAGATTGGCAGTTGCAAGATAGTTGGTCATGACCTTGAGCATGGAAGCAGTTCCGATTGGTCCTGTATGCAGAACCCTTCGACCAAGGATGGTGAGAAAGGGCAGCATCTTTTCGAAGGTTTCCCTTTTACAACCGGCGAAGATGGATATGTTACCGGTAGCCGCACGATGACACCCACCCGATACCGGGCACTCGATGGCCTCACCGCCCTTTTCCTCGACAAGCGCAGCAAGCCGCTTAACTTCCTCTTCATCCGTGGTCGACATCTCCGCCCAAATTTTTCCAGGTCCCATGCCTGCCAGGATGCCGTCTTCTGATTCCATAACGGCGGCACAGGCAGCCGGGCTGGGCAGACACGTGATGACCAGGTCACATGCTTCCATCATCTCTTTCGGACTGTCCGCCCACTTTGCGCCCATATCAATGAACCTCTGGGCCAAATCGCGATCAAGATCACGAACTGTTACGTCCCTGCCATTGCGTATGAGACTGCCGGCAAGCTTCCCGCCAACATTGCCAAGACCGATAAATCCAACCTTCATTTCATCCTCCAATTCATGGAAGAAAGTTCAGCCAGTTTTCCTGATTTGAAAAGGCACAAAAACGACAGGTGCGACGTAGTCGGAAAAGTTACAGACCACCAAATTCGACAAGGGTTCTGACCGTAACACCCATATCCTGGATACGCTTGCGACCCCCCAGATCAGGCAAATCGATCACAAAGCATGCAGCGACCAGTTCGACTTCAAACTTGCTGAGGAGCTTGATTGCCGCCTCCGCGGTGCCACCTGTTGCAATCAAATCATCAACGAGCAGAACCTTGTCTCCGGGCAAAACGGAATCTTCGTGGATCTCAATCTGGTCTTCGCCATATTCAAGCTCATAGGACATAGAAACAGCTTCGCGCGGCAGCTTTCCCTTTTTCCGGATTGGAACAAACCCGCATGAGAGTTGATGTGCCATTGCACCACCAAGGATAAAACCCCGAGCCTCTATTCCGGCAACATACTTGATGCGGGAGCCGCTATAGGGATGCACCAACTCATCCACTGAACGCCTGAAGGCAGACGCATCACCCAACAAAGTGGTGATATCCCGAAATATGATCCCCTCATGCGGGTAGTCAGGAATTGCCGTTATGGCAGCCTCCAGATGGGTACGCAGCGAATGTTCCATAGTGGTGCAGCCTATTTCAATCCGGATTCAGGTTGATTTGAATACCCTTTTAGTGCCAGAAGATCCCAAATTCAAACATTAGGTTGGGGGATACCATGAAGCTTTTTGTGCTTTTAATGATCGCGGGCCTCATTGCCGGATGTTCGCAAACTGCAGAGAAAATTGAAGCCGCAGCTAACCGTTCAAGCACAAGCTGGGCACAGGGCAAACCCTACAGTCAGGTTGCTGCACTCGGTAATCGTCCTCTCGATCAACTATCAACCGAGCCAGTCGGCTTTGGGCAACTCATCGGCCAATCATCACTCGCTGATGGAACAACGGTTTATCGGCATATCGCACCTGCCGCAAAGACTACCAGTTCCTCTGATTTTGCGGGCTTGGTGGGAACACAAAAGGAAGTCACGAATTTTCGTCTTTCCTACTTCAAGGTGGGTCAGAATGGCGTAGTCCAGGATTGGGCGACCGGTAGTGTGCCAGGTTCGATCAGCGATTGCGTTTCCTATATCGCGGGCATCTTCCAGAAATGTACGGACCAGGGACGCGTCAAGCAGGCTCTGGCGGTTTATGACAGTATTGTCAGAACAAGCACCGGCAGTCCGATGACTTCATGGGGGCCGCCGGTTGTCGCCCTGACAAACCAGATCGTACAATAAAAAAAGGCCCATTGAGGGCCTTTCGCATTTTCACGAGTTCGGAAAACCTCACGCCTCTTTCAATTCCCGGAAAACCTGCTTCTTGGTAAGATAAAGCAGACCTGCAAAAATCAGCAGGAAAATGATCACCTTGAAACCAAGGGCCTTACGCTCGACAAGATGTGGTTCAGCAGCCCACATCATGAAAGCGGCTACATCTTTCGCGTGTTGATCAAGTGTTTGTGGGGTTCCATCATCATAATCTACCTGATCATCAGATAGCGGAGGTGCCATTGCAAGAGTTTCGCCTGCAATAAAGTATGGATTGTAATGCGTACCTTCAGCGACCTCCACGCCCGCAGGAGCATCCTTATAACCAGTTAACAGTGAATAGATATAGTCAGGTCCGTTTTCCGCATAGAGGGTGAAAACATCAAAAACAAATGTCGGGAATCCGCGTTCCGGAGCACGTGCTTTTGCCAGCAGTGAGAAGTCCGGAGGAACTGCACCACCATTGGAAGCTGCAGCTTCTTGAGCATTCGAGAAGGGCCCCGGAATACGATCTGCAGGGACGGCAGGACGATCAAAGTACTCGCCGTCAGCGTCGGGGCCGTCTTCCACTTCGTATTCTGCAGCAATCGCTTTAACTTGTGCTTCGCTAAACCCTATCTCTTGCAGATTTCGAAAAGCCACCAAGTCAATCGAATGACAGCCAGCACAGGCCTCCTGATATATTTTAAAACCGCGCTGCAACTGGTTCATGTCCCAAGTGCCGAAAGGCCCTGAAAAACTCCATGACTGTTCACGTGGTTTGTTCTTTGGACCTCCTGCAGCCTCAACAGAAGTCGTGCTGAACGACATTATTCCCGCAATGGAAAGGCCAGCGATTGTTGCAATGATCTTTTTCATCTTGTCTCTCCGAGCCTAATGTTATTCAGCAGGTTGTGCTGCGCTATCACGACCCAGCTTTGGGCTGTCAACAAGAACTGCATCCGCAATGCTGGGTGGGACTTTCTTCGGCTTTTCATACCAACCGAGCCACGGCAATACGATCAGGAAATGTGCAAAATAGTATGCTGTACAAATCTGCGCAGCAATCACATAACCGCCTTCGGCAGGCTTCGCGCCAAGCCAACCCAGAATGATGCAGACGATCACAAACAGCCAGAAAAACTGCTTGAAAAGCGGCCTGTAAGCACCTGAGCGAACCTTCGATGTATCAAGCCACGGCAGGAATAGCAGGATCGCAATTGAGCCGAACATGGCAATCACGCCGCCGAGTTTCGAGTCAATCAGCACAATATCCGTAAACGGAATGCCGATATTGAATGTGATCGCCCTAAGGATCGCATAGAACGGCAGGAAGTACCATTCAGGCACAATGTGCGCAGGAGTCTTCAGTGGGTCAGCCTTTATGTAGTTGTCCGGGTGACCAAGAAAATCCGGAAGATAGAAAACAAACCAGGAAAAAAGGAGCATGAAAAGGATAATAGCGAGCGCATCCTTGAGAGTCGCAAACGGCGTAAATGGAACCGTCTCCTTCTTCATGTCTTTCACTTCAACTCCCGTCGGGTTGGTCTGTCCGGTTACATGAAGTGCCCATACATGCAGAATCACAACACCGAAAATCATAAACGGCAACAGGTAGTGAAGCGAAAAGAAACGGTTAAGCGTTGCATTGTCCACTGCAAAACCACCGAGCAACCATTGCTGAATACCCTCACCAACCAATGGAATGGCCGAGAAGAAACCAGTGATAACAGTCGCACCCCAGAAGCTCATCTGCCCCCATGGAAGCACATAGCCCATGAACGCAGTTGCCATCATCAGCAAGAAAATTAGTACACCGAGAATCCATAGCACCTCACGAGGCGCCTTATAGGAGCCGTAATACATGCCGCGGAAGATATGAATGAACACGGCGAAGAAGAACATCGACGCACCATTTGCGTGAATTCGGCGCATCAGCCAGCCATAATTCACGTCACGCATGATGTGTTCAACGCTATCAAAAGCCAACGCAGTTGACGCTGCATAATGCATCGCCAGCACAACACCGGTAATGATCTGCACAACCAGCATGACCATCAAGATGGCGCCGAAAGTGTACCAACTGTTCAGGTTACGGGGAACCGGATAAGCAATAAAGCTGTCATAAACCAGTCTCGGCAAGGGCAGGCGTTCGTCCATCCATTTGGAGAAACCATTGCCCGGGACGTACTCTGAATGTCCTTCACCGCTCATATGTCTTCTCCTCTTGCTTAACCGATTTTGATCGTACTGTCTGAAACGAATTCAAACGGCGGGATCAGAAGATTTTCAGGAGCCGGACCTTTTCGTATCCTGCCAGCCGTATCATAGTGCGATCCGTGACATGGACAGAACCAGCCGCCAAAATCACCCGCAAGCCCGACAGGCACACAACCCAGGTGGGTGCATGAACCGATCATGACAATCCAGTTTTCCTTGCCCTCACCTGCTGAACGGTTAACGTCCGTCGCCGGTTCTGCGTCAGCAGCATTCTGGTTACGGGCGACCGGGTCCTTCAGGTCATTAAGTTCAACCACTTTGGCTTCCTCAATTTCCTGCTCGGTACGGTTACGAATGAAAACCGGTTTCCCGCGCCATTTCACGGTGATTGCCTGACCAGGTTCAATTGAAGAAACATCAACTTCAATTGATGCGAGCGCCAATGTCGATGCGTCCGGCGCCATCTGGCGGATGAGAGGCCATGCAATACCTGCAACTCCCGCTACCCCCATCGCTCCGGTTGCGATGTAAAGAAAATCTCTACGGGTTGGCTCTGGATCACCTGGTTTTCGATTGCCAGCCACGGGCACTTTCCTTTCAAGCTTCTGGAATTTGCGAAAGAGATTTCGTCCATACGAACAAAATCACAAATTCCGTAACGAAATCATGTTAACGGCGTTCTATTATCCTCTTTATATCGTGTCCAGATGGATTGAACAAAAATGGCAGTTTGTCGCGGCTGTGTATGGGAAAACTCCAATATGCCTTTGAGAACGGCCAAACAATCGAATACCGTCCATAAAACAGCCCTTTAGGTACAAATTGAATGATACCAGACTGAATGGAACCCTATGATATCAGCTGAAATCATTCTCATGTTGTTTGCCACCGGAATCGTATCTGGCGTGATAAATGTGATTGCTGGAGGATCATCCCTCCTTACCTTCCCGGTACTCGTCGCATCAGGATTGCCACCGGTTGTTGCGAACGCAACAAATTTCGTCGCAGTTCTGCCCGGAAATGCTTCCGCGCTCCCGTCATATGCTCCGGAATTGAAAAAGAACCGAAAAATGGCCGTTTGGCTGGTCGCTGCCAGTCTGGCTGGCGGCCTGGTGGGAAACCTGTTTCTGATCCACACCACGAATGAGTTCTTTCTCGAAATCATACCCTGGCTGATACTCACGGCGACACTGATTTACACTTTTGCCGACCGCATCAGAATGATCTTAAGGGCTCGCGATTCGGATGGCGAGATTGCGCCCAGCTTCACCCACCTGTTCATAGTGTTCCTGTTCTCGATCTATGGAGGATATTTCGGAGCGGGCCTCGGGGTAATCATGCTCGCCGTACTCACGCTCATAGGGTATTCTGATTTCCACGAAGCCAACGCACTGAAGAACCTGACAAATACGATGATAGGTGCGCTCGGAGTTCTGATATTCGCATTTAGCGATCTGATTTCCTGGCCGCACGCGATTATCATGATGGCCGGCGCAGCCATCGGGGGCAATATTGCGGTTCGCTTCGCGCGCAGGATATCGCAGAAATTGCTTGCCAATACGGTTATTGTCCTCGGCTTCTGCCTTACCATCTACTATTTCCTGAACTGACATCTCACCAACACCAAAAATCGACCAAAACATTCTGTAAACGATCACTGTTTTTCTGGCACTTCAACATTCAATTGAGCTCTGGTCCCTTCAGCGCTGCAAACAGCTTTCACGAATGACTGAAGCAGTCTATATGGACGCACATGAGCGCACCAATTCTGTTTCTTGACGACATATACCTGACTTTCGGAGGCACCCCACTACTAGAAGGCGCGGACCTGACCGTGCATGCGGGTGATCGGATATGTCTTGTTGGCCGGAACGGCTCGGGAAAATCCACCCTAATGAAAATTGCCGCCGGTGTAATCGAACCAGACAAGGGTGAGCGTTTCCTGCAACCGGGCACGACAGTGCACTATCTGCCACAAGACCCAGATTTTGGCAGCTGCAAGACGGTTGGCGACTATATCGATGCTGGCCTTGGTCCACAGGATGATCATCACACAGCGAGGCTTCTGCTTGAAAAACTCGAAATATCGCCCGACCTCAACAGGGATAAAATGTCCGGCGGCGAAACACGCCGTGCCGCATTGGTTCGTGCCCTGGCGAAGCAACCTGAAATACTGTTTCTCGACGAACCCACCAATCATCTCGATCTGCCTGTGATTGAATGGATCGAGCAGCATCTCCGGACTCTGCGATCTGCAATTGTCATGATCAGCCATGATCGCCGGTTTCTGGAAAAAATGTCGAGACAGACGGTCTGGCTGGACAGGGGAAAATCGCGCATCCTCAACAAGGGGTTTTCTGCATTCGAAGACTGGCGTGACGAAGTGTTGACCCAGGAAGAGACCGACAGGCACAAGCTGTCCCGCAAGATCGTACGTGAAGAGCACTGGATTACGCATGGTGTATCAGGCCGCCGCAAGCGTAACATGCGCAGGGTACGTGAACTCGCCGGGCTGCGCCGGGACAAGGCGGACGAACGCAAGGTTCAGGGCGGCGTGAACATCACCATGGCGGAAAGTGAGGCTTCCGGTAAACTGGTGGCAAAACTGTTCGGGGTTTCCAAGGCATTTGGCGAAAGACCAATCGTTGACGATCTTTCCCTGATCGTCTCACGTGGCGACCGCCTTGGGATCGTCGGGCCGAACGGCTCAGGGAAAACCACACTGGTAAAACTGATTACCGGCGAACTCGAAGCTGATACAGGAAAAGTCAAGCTGGGCGCCAATCTCGACATGCTGGTGGTTGACCAGAACCGTGAAGTTCTAGACCCGGACTGGACCCTGAAAGATGCATTGACGGACGGGCGCGGCGACACGGTCGTGATCGGTGAAGAAACCAAATATGTATATTCCTACATGAAGGATTTCCTGTTCCTTGCGGAACAGGCCAGAACGCCAATCCATGCACTTTCCGGTGGAGAGCGGGCGCGCCTGACACTGGCTCGGGGTTTGCGCACACCATCGAATTTCCTGGTGCTTGATGAACCGACAAACGATCTTGATTTGGAAACCCTGGACTTGCTGCAGGAATTCCTGGCCGACTATCCAGGCACCGTCCTGCTGGTCAGCCACGACCGTGATTTCCTTGATCGGGTTTGTACATCGGTTCTTGTTTCCGAAGGAAACGGGAAGTGGAATGAATATGCGGGCGGGTATAGTGACATGGTTTCCCAACGCGGATCAGTACCGGGCCTGAAGTCGGAAGCAGCAAAACCGAAAAAGCAAAAAGCAGCAGCTGTCCCCAGAAGCAAGCCTGCCGGTGAAGCCAAAGAAAAACTGACTTTCAAGCAGCAACATGCACTGAAAACACTACCAAAGGAAATTGAACGCCTTGAGTTTGAGATCGGAAAGCTCAATGAAGCCCTGGCAAAACCGGGGCTCTATGAGGAAAATGAGAAAAAATTCAACGCTTGGGCGGAAGAACTTTCCAAACGACAAGAGCTCCTGGCGGAAAAAGAAGAGGAGTGGCTAGAGTTGGAAATTCTTGCCGAGAACATTGAATAATAACGGCCAGCCTTAAAGTCCGGATTGAGCCCATTTTGCCAGTTTTAACGATGTCGTAATTGATGCTTTGCCGAGCCAATTCATGCACCGATCTTAAACGTTGCGGTGAACCATTACCCGATAGACAAATTGCTTGAGATCAATTTGGAAGAAAATTCGGTCACACACTGACAGGCTAAAATGAGGCATCAGCTTCCACACCTACGAGTGATATGATTGTCAAACGCAACACCTGTGAATAGCGTTTTCTTTTCCTTTGAAATCGGACCAACAAAACCTGTCACCGAAGTGCGTAAAAAACTGTTTCCGCTGGGTACAATGCCGAAGCTTTCCGGTTGATGCATGGTTTTAATGATTTTCCTGGAATTCAAATCGTAAACGGCGATTGTATTGCCTTTCGGTAGAGTAAATGCAACTTTTTCAGTTAAACCATTGATCGCAACCGAACCGACATAATTCGAGAATGTTACGAGTTGTTCGACGGGTGTAGGCCAAAGCGTGATTTCATCACCCAAATTCACAGAACCGATGAGAGGAGGCAAATCTGTTTCGCTTCCTTCGTATTGGCATCCGAATATGACCTCGCCGGAGACTGCCACATCTATATGGCGAACTGAAAGCTTGTGAAAATTATCCGGTAGCGTGTGTTTTTCGACCAAACCTCCCGAGTTGAGATCAATAAAGACCAGAGATGGCTGCATCGTTGCTATGTTGAGTTTTGCCCGCCCGAAATCAGGATGCGTTTCAATGCCGCCATTCGCGACAATTAGAATATTCTTTTCGGGATGGAGAAGAATTTCATGCGGCCCGGCTCCGAAACTGGAGAATTCGCCAATTCGCGCATAATTGCTGGTCGCATCGTAAATGCCGATCACACCTTGAGCATGTTCAAAATCGTTCTCCGCTGCATAGAGCAGTTTGCCATCATGAGAAAATGCTCCATGCCCATAGAAATGCCGGTTGGCGGGTGCGATGATGGTGTCAGGCGTTTGCCGACTATCAGGATCAAAGACGAGTGCAAAATTACCAGGACGGCGTGCAAATACCACGCCCTGCCGGCCTACCGGATTGAACACGATGTCATGCCCTCGATCCGGTAACGAAAATCGCGAAAGGGCTTCGCCTTTCTCACTGAAAAGAAGCACACCAAACGATCCATCATCATGGCGAACCGCTGATGCAAAAACGGTATCGGTGTATGGAAACGATGCATATGCATTTGCCGGCAGAATGGACGCAAAGCCTGCACCGGCAGCTTTCAGAAACTGCCTTCTGTCAATCGGCTTGCCGAAAATCATCAATCGCCATCCGAAAACGAAAATCCGGAAGAAAGCCCGGCTGCTGCGGCAAAATCCTGATCCAGCATGCCAATTGCGAATCCGACTGAGGTTCTCAGATAGACGAGGCGATCCCGATGTTCGGGTTCGGTAATCGAATTGCCCAAAGGTTCCGGTATTGCATTTGCCACCCGTTCGGCATTTTCCAATTCGAAGATTATGTTATCGAAAATGGGCCCGTCTTCTGGCGACAGCAGCGACTGCGCTCCCGATTGCAACAGCAGACGCTTAATCGCTGCAATGTTTGCCGCAATCATTGTCATCGTATTTTCAGAGCGCCGGAATATTGCGACCCTCGGCCTGTCCTTGGAGGTTTCCTTCCTCAGAAAAGCTCCTATCCGGAGATCCCTTATGCTTTCCAGACCGTGCACCAATGTTCCCAACAGTTCATTGACTGCCTCTTTCGGACTTCTGAGAACAGGGTTATCCGGTCCGGGAACAGTCCAAGTCTTGGTTGCATCACCGTTTGCCTGCCACCCGTCGATCAGTATCGAAGCAATTTTTGCCAGGTTTTGCGAAACTGTGGCTGCATAGCTGCAGCGAAATTTGTCCCCGGAAACCAGCATTTCAGATCCGGTACCAAACAACAGAAACTCAAGCGCGCCCAACCCCTGGACAGCAACGCTTTTACCGGTAATGCGGTTTAGATCCGTTGCACTATCATCCTGTTTTGCCAGAATGCGCTGAACCTGCTTCAGCCCTGTGCTCTTGCGGTCCGGATAGAACAGAATCCGTTCGAACCGGTTTTCCCTCGATATTGGGCCGAAACGGATCAACTCAATATCGGCCCAACTCTTTGCGGTGGCCGTAAACGCTGCTCTGGCGGACTGTAATGTTTCCTGGCCGGGAGCCTTGCACAAACGTTCAACCGTCTCGCTCATTTCCGAAGTGGAATTACCAAATGCCTCGTAGCCCGGTCTCACAAAATCGCTGACTGTCCTTTCCATGACATCGTCGATCGTCTGGTCTGTTGATTGTCCTGTGGCGGGAACCAACATCAGGAAAATCCAGCAAATTGTAAGAAGTGTCTTTTTCATCACAGCGATTCCAGAAACCGAAGCAATGCTTCGCGATCCTGCCTTTCGAGATTTTTGAATTGGTCACGTGCTTTCTGTGCTTCGCCACCGTGCCAAAGAATGGCCTCAGTGAGATCGCGTGCGCGGCCATCGTGGAGAAAAAAGGTATGGCCATTCACGGTTTCAGTAAGGCCAATGCCCCAGAGCGGCGCAGTACGCCATTCGCGCCCGTTAGCGCGCCCGACAGGCTGATTGTCTGCCAGCCCTTCACCCATGTCATGTAGGAGAAAGTCCGAGTAGGGCCAAATCAGTTGAAATGCATGCTGCTTGATTTCAGCGTTTCGACTCGTGACAAATTTGGGATTGTGACATGCGGTGCAACCAATTTCATAAAACAGCTCTTTGCCTGCGAGGACTTCCGGTTCAGACACATCGCGCCTCGCAGGTACAGCCAAGTTGGCGGTATAAAAAGTCACAAGATCAAGAATTGGATCCGGGGTCTCAGTGTCACCCAGACGCGGTTGAACACCGGTTGCCATTTCAAGGCATTTCTTCTGGGATTTGGTACAGTCTCCATAGTGCTTTGTGTTCAGTGGCGACGACAGGCCGATATCCCCGTTGAATGCATCGGCATTCTGTGATCGCAGGTTTGGTTGCGATGCTTTCCAACCGAACCGTCCAAGGACGATTTCACCGGTTTCAGTGTCTCTAACTTTTGCTGGCCTGCCCGAAACGCCATCACCATCTTTGTCTTCTTCATCTGCAAGCTTCAGTATGTCTGCAGGATGAATTGCCTCGATGAGACCCAACCCGATCATTGGCTGTGCTATCCTTGGGGATAGGGTTATGCCTTCTTCAAGAGGTCCATCAGACAGATTTCTAACACTGTAAGTTGGTTTCCTGAGCTTTACGACTTCTCCGCCATTGAGCGTGACATCGATTTCCTCGTACACAATGCCGATTTTCCCCTCAGCTTCCAGGCCTTGAATTGCAAGATCCTGTAATTGACCACCATATACCGGGTCCGGAAAGTTCAAGGCAGCATATTCAGCGAGTGCCTGGATTTCCTTTTCTGAAGATGCCGGTCTGGCAAGGCGAAGCAGCATGGAGGTTGCATCCTTGTCACCCTCGGGTGGATGTCCCCGTCCATCCTTCAGATGGCAGCTCTGACAAGCCCGCGCGTTGAAAAGCGGACCAAGGCCATCAGAAGCATGATTGGAAGAAGGCGATGAAACCCAGACCTTTCTGAACAGCGCATTTCCAAGCAGAAAATCCTGTTGCTGCTCGAAGCTCAGGTTTTGCGAAGGATTTGAAAAAGCGTTCCGGTTGATTTTCTTGAAAGAGGTCGCAGCACCGGCCTGCCTTCCCTCAAATCGTTCTGCTTTCGAAAAATCATCCGTAGGGGTGGTTACCGCTTCTACCCGCAATTGATCCTTCTCTGAAAGATCATCACGGACTTCATCATCCTGGTTCACTGCAGCGAATGCGGCTGCAGTGAACAATGTTATAACCAAGATGGGAATTTTCACCCGTTACTCCATCAATTCTCATAATGGAGACTACCTCACTGAGTTGAAAACTCCACCGCTTTGGTGATGAAAATGCCGAATGTGTGACTATCCACCCCACCTTCTTCGGTGAACAGGTAGCCGACGTTCCAGTCGATGTCATTCTCGTCGACATAGCCAACCGATGCCTGGAACA
>JBCCGN010000050.1:0-21188 GCA_039029255.1 Pseudomonadota bacterium
ATCGAAGACACGCTGCGCGGTGTGATGATTGAAACCGCCAAAACGACGTCATTGGTTTTCATCATTCTGCTCGGTGCTGCCATGCTGACAGCTGCTTTCAGAGCCTTTGGCGGCGAAGAATTGGTGAAGCATTTCCTTGAAGGGCTCCCGGGAGGATTCTGGACCAAGTTCATCATCGTGATGGCAGTGATTTTTATCCTTGGATTCTTCCTCGACTTTATTGAAATCGCCGTTGTCGTTGTTCCGATTGTGGCACCAATTCTGCTGTCTGACCCGTCAGCCAACATCACTGCAGTTTGGCTTGGTGTGATGATCGGTCTCAACATTCAGACCTCCTTCCTAACGCCGCCTTTCGGGTTTGCACTGTTCTACCTGCGAGGTGTGGCCCCTGCGACTGTCAAAACCCTGCAGATGTATAAGGGCGTCATCGCATTCATCGGCCTGCAGATCGGCGCACTTATCATTGTCGGCCTCTATCCTGCCTTGGTGAACTATCTTCCAAACCGGTCGCTGCTGCTTTCTGAAACTGCTCCGCCACCGCGCAATCCGAACCTGCAATATTGCATTGAGCAATATGTGAGTGAGCAGTTTGCCGAAAATGGTGACAGGATCAGGTCCGCAATCAGCGGCGCACAGGCCTTGAACATTTCCTATTTGCCAGAAGACGTGTCGAAAGAGTTCCTTGGCGCAACAAAAGAAGCGGAGAAATCCTTCGGGCTTCTCACCAATGCTCTTGCTGCGGAAGAAGCCGTGATTGAAGCCACGCCACAATATCGCCCGCTGCATTCACAAGTACGCAGTCTTGAACGCGAAATGCGGATAATTGATGCCCAGCTCAAGACCCGCGAAAACGACTTAAAACGGGTTGGCAATGCTGAAAATGCAGAGGAACGCAAAGCTGCCATCAATGCTTCTATCGATGCCTTAAAGGCAGAGCGGTCAGAAATTGAAGCCCGGATTCCCGATGGCTGGGCTGATGCAAACAAACAATTCACAGGCCTTCTCAAGGAAGAAAGCAAATTGCGGCTGCAATACCGCCGTGCCGTCGATAGTGCTTATGAACCGGTGAGTGTTTTGATTGAAACACTTCAGGGAAGCGAAGCTTTCACTGAATTGCGCGAGCCGCTCGATCAGGTAATTTCGAAAATCCGTACCACTGAACCTGTTGCCATGATCGATGAGATCAAAGCGCTTGAGGATCAATTGGGAGCTATTGAAGGGCCCGGTGAGGTGAAGAAGGCGTTGTCAAAGGCGCGCCGAGCACTGAAGGCCAAAACGCCGGATCCTGAAAAAGCATTCACTGAGGCTCGCAAGGCTGGTTCTGAATACACCAAGGAAGCCAGATGGCGCGCGCAAGCATCTGAATCGGGCCTATTGGCAGAGATTGAGGGTTACGAAGCAGAAATTCGCGGTACCATAGGCCTTCGCCAGCTTGAAGATATGCCACGCGATCTGGGCCTTTATATCGCTGGTTGTAATTCCGGACACCGGGACATCAGTCTTAATTTCTAGGCAGCATCCCAAGGGGAAACCGGGGCCGTCGAAAAACGATTATCCCAGGTGAAAAATTTTGATCTGGTCCGATTGGAATTGCTTGACTTCCAACGGTCAAAACCGTAACCCATGGGCCTGTTCGCGATTATATTTCGAACATGCGCGGGTGTAGCTCAGTTGGTTAGAGTGCCGGCCTGTCACGCCGGAGGTCGCGGGTTCGAGTCCCGTCACTCGCGCCACTTTCACAATCCCAATGTGAAAGTGAACTTCATGGTTGGTAAGGGCGTTTAGCTCAGCTGGGAGAGCAACTCGTTTACACCGAGTAGGTCGGCGGTTCGATCCCGTCAACGCCCACCATCTTCAAATCCTGCCTGGTTGATCCTTTTTCAATAAGACCAATTTGCGTTGGCTCGAGGAAACGCTTGCGGATTCGGCTATTTGTGTATTGACACTAAGCAGCATTCCGTCACCATATTTTCTCATACAGTTCCACAATCTGCCGAATGTCGGGAACCCTCGGATTATTCTGCGGTGAACCTGATGCAAGTGCTTGCCCTGCCATCATTTCAAGACTGCTGAACCAGGCATCACGATCAATGCCGTATTCGCTTGGGGATGGCACCTTCAGATCCGAATTCAATTTCTTTAGGCCATCAACCAGCTTCCGGCAGGCCGTAAGCGAATCATCTGATTTATCGGCCCATTTCATTGCACGGGCACAATCGGCATAACGATCCTCGCTGCCCTGAACCGAAAACTCTGTAACAGCAGGCAGCAACATTGCATTTGAAAGACCATGGGCGACGTGAAAATGTGCACCAATCGGGCGACTCATACCGTGAACGAGGGCTACTGAAGCGTTGGAAAATGCCATTCCTGCCTGTGCCGCCGCGAGCATCAGTTTCTCTCTTGCCGAGCCGTTTTCAGGATCCCTGCACGCGGTTCGAACATTTTCTGCAATCAGTGGCATGGCGGACAGTGCAAAACCGTCAGTGTATGGAAACGCCTTACGGCTTACATAGGCTTCAATCGCATGAGTCAGACTGTCTACAGCCGTATCAGCCGTAATTCTCCAGGGTTTGGTCACGGTAAATTGCCAATCAATCAAAGCCGCTGTCGCGACGCAGGCAAGTCCTGAAATGTTATACTTTTCGGTCAACTCAGTGTCGGTAATAACACACCACCTGGTCAGTTCAGAGCCGGTTCCTCCAGTCGTCGGGATGAGAATTACCGGCACCCCGCATTTATCCACCTGCGCAGGCGCCTTGTAATCGCGGACATGACCACCGTTGGCTGCCATGAACGAAATTGCCTTGGCTGTGTCCATCGGACTGCCACCACCGAACCCTATTATGCAGTCATATTGCGATTTGGCGAGCGCAGCCAATCCGGCATCGACACACGTGTCCGTCGGATCCTCCACCACATCATCGAACAGGCACCAAGGCACACCGTTTTGATCAAGCGTGGCAGTAATTTTGCCTACGTGGCCCAATGATTTCAGGTTTTTGTCGGATACGATAAGCGGATGGGATAGACCAAGCTGTTTCAGTACTTCCGCCAGTTCGGCAGAAACACCCCCTCCGATGCGTATGATCCGAGGCGACTGTACCCGACCGATGATTGCAGATGTGTCCAAGTCCGCAGACTTCCCTTTTGTTCAAGCTGCTTTCAGTGATTGTGCCCGTGCATTGGCCTGATCGGCCTTGGCGTGGTTACCCATTCCCTCAAAGGCGCGCGCCACCGCCCGCCAATTCTGAACCGACGTAGATTTTAGGGAGACACGTTCGTTCGCCAGACCGAGTGCAAGATCGAACTGTTTTGCCCGTAGTGCAGCTTCCAGCAGTGTCCAACCGATTACATCACGTTGCGCGAAACTTCCTCCCAACCTGTAGGTCTTGTATCGCACAGCCATGAGTTTTTCGACACAATCCTCATAGTGCTCGGCTTCGAAATCCTGGATCGCGAGACAGAAAGGAACTCCGATTTCCCGGCTCATGGCCGCATTCGCATCCGACGCGTTGTTGATGTACCGCTCGTTTGCATTGAGCAATGCTTTTTGAGCATCTTTGTGATCTGCTGCAACAAAGGCCATCATCGCATGCACATCATTGAATGCATAAAGGGTATCTTCAGCCGCATGCTCCCATTTCTTGGCGAGATGTTCCCACCGGTCCGCATCGCTTTCACCAACCAGTTTCAAGCGCCACAGAAGGGCAACGGCATCCAGTTCTTCGTACTTATCTCCCGAAGTGTCTGCAGAATTCAAATGCGCACTGAAAATGTCCAGAACCTTGTCATTTTCCTCAAGATCAAGATGGAAAAGAGAAGTGTGCCACCAAAGATGATTTGCGAAATTTGAAGTGCCCCAACGGCCAACATGATCCTGCATGAAACGAATTCCACCGGTCTGCCGACCGCGCATCTCCATCACATGACTAACCGCGTGTACGGCATAAGGATTGTCGGGCCGTATCGCCAGCGCCTGACGACCTAGCTCTTCTGCCTGGGAGAAATCCCGATTTTCTTCCAATCCGAAAGAATAGAAGCCAAGCACAAATTCGTAACCTGGCTCGCCCTCCTCCCAAAGATTGAATACTCTGGCCACACAATCGCGCTGCCCCACCACATCACCCAGCAACACGTCTGTGTAATGAACAAGGCAAAGTGCAAACAGGTCTTTCGGGTAGGCTGTAAGTACGGCTTCCCATTTCTGAACTGCACCAAAGAAATCTCCGTTGATCCAGGCAAGGGCAGCTTCGTAATGTCCCCTTTCACGATCGTTACCACGGGATATTAACTTTTCAGCCTCTTTGACTGCAGAAACCATATCTCCGTAAATTCTGGTTTCCATTGCCTGAGTCAGCCATCCGGCCTTGAACAACCAGCCCATTAAGAAGTCTGGATGCGCTTCGAGAACCCGGTCAATTTCCGCGATGGCATCGCCCCTGAAGGAAAGTGCCTTCTCGAGTGCGCGTTCGAGCCCGTCGATTGCATCTGCGGCATCATAGGAAAACGGCACTCCTCGAACATCTCTCCGAGCAATTACAGCAGCATCCATCCAATTTCTCCTGATGATAAAGTTCTCCGGCGCTTGCCGACCGCCGTAATTTCAATATTGTTCAATATGTGCTATTTTACCTAGCCAATTCCAATTCTTTTTGCTGAAATTTATGTCCATATTGGAGCATTATCACTAATGATTGATGATAAAGATCAAAAAATCATCTCCGCACTTGTTGAAGATGGTCGCGCGAGTGTGGAAAGCATATCCGAAATTGCGGGCTTGTCCCCTACCCCGACAAGGCGAAGAATCCAGCAACTTGAAAAAGAAGGTTTGATCACGGGTTACAAAGCCAGTATCGATCCGGAAAAATGCGGTTTGGAACTTTGCATTTTGGCCTTTGTGAAACTGCAGAAACGGGACCGGAACTCAATTGCGGAATTTGAATCCGAAGTTTTCAAAATCCCCGAAATTCTCAAATGTGACCTGATTACCGGTACCCACGACTATATTCTGACAATCCGCCTGCCAAGCATGAACAGCTACAACCGCTTTCTGCGCCATGTGCTGGCTGAGCTTCCGGGAATATTCGGGATTGAAACAAGCGTGGTGATCGGCAACGTCAAAGACACCGACCACCTTCCGCTGAACACAGTATAGTCAGCACTCTCCGACCGGAACCAGCCTGAACCAGATTTTCCAGCTAGTTTTGCGGCAGCAATTCCGGAAGGAACGTCGTGATCGCCGGGAAGTTCCACAGCAGGATCAGCGCGACGACCTGGATGACCACAAACGGGATCACCCCCTTGTAGATGTCCATGGTGGTGATTCCCGGAGGCGCCACCCCTCGCAGATAGAACAGCGCAAATCCGAACGGCGGTGTTATGAATGACGTCTGCAAGTTCACAGCGATAAGGATGGTTATCCATTCAGGAGGCATCAATGCGGGATCTGCCGCATAAATCACGGGTCCCACAATCGGTATCACGATGAAGATGATTTCGATGAAGTCCAGCACGAAGCCGAGCAGGAACAGCACCACCATTACAACGATAAGCAAGATGCGCGGATCATCGAATGAACGCAAGAATTCCTGGATGTAATGCTCACCACCGAAGGAACGGATGACAAGGCTGAGAAACAGTGATCCAATCAAAATCACGAATACCATCGCCGTCACTTTTGTCGTTTCGTTTACGATGCCGCTCATCAGTTTTTCCCTGATCAGGATCCAACATGAGAAAAGCAGGCCAAACACACCAACATGATATGCAATTATTGCAGCCCAAATGGCGATTTGATTTTCGAAGCGAATTTCTTCCAGGGTTGTGCGAAGGTCAAAGTTACCGCGCAGAAGCAGCAGGATGACCACCGAGAGGCCGGCCCAAATGATGATCTTGCTCGATTCACTGTTGTCCTGCAGTTTCCTGGAGGCCGACAGCATGATTGCACCGGCTGCTCCAAGAGCAGCGGCTGCGGTCGGATTTGTCACGCCGCCCAAAATGGAACCGAGTACCGCGACAATCAGTATGATTGGCGGTGAAACGACACGGATTGCTTCCACTTCCATCAAACGCGGGATCGCATGTTTCAGACCGTAAGCTATCATGGCCAGCGGTATGAACTGATAAACGGTTGTTTGACCCCCACCTGCTTCGCCAGGCACGAGCAATGCGTCCACAAGGAACATCAACAGTACGCCGCTGAGGCCTATGAGCATGGGTCTTTGGTCATAGGTGGGACGAAAGGCAAATCCGAGTGAAATAAGGAATCCGGTCAAAACGATAATTGACATCGCACCATGCGATACCGGTGCATGCACAATCTTCTCGTCGACAATAGTAACGCCAATGCCACCGAACACACTGAGCAACACCCACAACCCCGCAAGTGCGATCACTGGTCCAAGCATCGCAGCCGCAACTTTCCAGGAGTTGTTGCCATATTTTTCCATGAGGTTGTATTCACTCGGTTCACCGAGTTCCACCGGCGGCGCCTGATCTTTCCAGATCATCGCAAAACCGAATGCATAGGCAGCATAAAGCAGCGAAAGGAACAAGCCGGGTATAAACGCCGCCTTGAACAGTGTGCCGGTGGAAAGGACCGCCGGTTCGCCTAGCATCTCAAGAACTGTTACGCCCAATTCCTTTGCCCGGCTCTCCTGTCCGATCGCATACATGTCTCCGACGATCGAGCCCAAAAGCACAATCACGATTGAAGGCGGTATGATTTGTCCAAGGGTTCCCGAAGTCGCGATGACACCCGTTGCCAACGATTTACTGTATCCATAACGCAGCATTGTGGGCAGGGAGATCAGGCCCATGGTAACAACCGTTGCACCGACAATTCCGGTAGAGGCGGCTAGCAAGGTGCCGACCAGCACCACTGCTATGGCAAGGCCGCCCGGCAGCGTGCCGAAGAGTTTCGCCATTGTGGTCAACAGGTCTTCGGCTATGTTTGAGCGCTCAAGTGCGATGCCCATAAGCACGAAAAGTGGCACAGCAAGCAACGTCTCAACATTGCCTCCGAACGCTCGCGCAAAAACGCCCTGCGACCATGTCGACAAGGTGGAGAGGACAGCCTTATCCCAACCCCCTTCCAATACCGGTATTCGCTCAACCCCATCGGAATCCAATGTATACAAAAAGCCGTTTTCGCTCAGTACCGCAATGATGACAAAGGAAACAAATGCCGAACCTGATATTGCGAAAGCAACAGGATAGCCCGACAGGATCGCTCCAAATAGGCAGACAAAAACGATTACAAGAGAAAGTTCTACGCCGGACAGACCAAATAACATTTTACCACTCCCGTCCGGTTACTGCGCTGGTGCCGGGGATTCTTTCCCCGCTTTTTCAAATGAATAATGGGCCGGAGTTTCTTCGTCGGGTTCCAGCAAACCCAGAATGTTGCGAAGCAGGAATGAAACCGCAACGATGAACATCAATGCCGCAAAAACAACAATCAGGAACTTGAAGCTCCATACCCAGCTGAATTCTGCTGTCCCGGAACTCTCAAACCTCATTCCTCGCCAACTCGCCTTCGTGGACCACACGTTCATCGGTCTTTGTGCAAAGAGTGAATTCATAGCGATTGGCCAGGAGAACCACCAAAGCAAGATCGCGGAAGGAAACAGGAAAAATACCGTTCCCAGGAGATCGACCCAATGTTGCCTGCGCCTCGACATTCCACTGTAGAACAGGTCGACACGAACATGTCCGCCCTCTATGAACGTATATGCCGATGCCACTGCGATTAACATCGCGTTGTAAAATTTAAGTTGTCCCGACAGCCATTGTAGTTCTTCCCCAAAAAGCTGCATTCCCATGGGAGAAAAATAGAGTTCATTGCCGCGGAACACCTGCCCCATCACAATGATCATCACCTGTTGCAGCATCATCAAGAGCGCAAACCAGGCTGCAAATTGCCCCATTTTTCCATTGAACTGCTCAAGGCCGTAGACCGTTTTACGCAGAAAAGAGCGCCGGTAAATTCCTGCAGCAATCAATACGAAGACGACCGCAAGCATCATAAAAAAGAACTCGACCGACATGCCTGCGAGCAAAATGGCATTCAGTTTCAACTTCAAAGTTTCAAGCGTCAGCCATTGATAGATGTGCCAGGGCAAGATGATGAGGTTCACAAACCCCATGACGAAATTCAACAGTATGTTTCCGATGATTTCCATGACTGACACGTCCAATCGTTAGTCTGTCTGGAAGGTGAAATGAAGGAGTTACTAACGCAATAGCTGGAGCCGGGTAACGTTATACCCCCCAACAATGAAACAAAAGCACTTGAACTGCTTATGCGTGACCCCCGTTTTCCCTCCGGATCAGTTTCCCTGCAATATTATGTTTTTTATTGGTGAAAAAGCCGGACAGATTCCATGCCCGGCTCTCACATTTTTGTCGATTAGCCAAGCACGCGTGTACGTTGACGAGTGTAGGCGGCTGAAGAAAGGGTCTCCCACTTGGCAGACAATTTCATTGCAGTGCGCATTGATTCAAATGTCTTCTTGAACAGCGGATCGCCCATATTCTCTTCCATAACAGCTTGTGCTGCTCCACCAAACGCATCCCAGACTGAATCAGGGAATTCAAGAGCCTTGACACCACCGGCAACAAGACGCTCAAGAGCCTGCGAGTTGTTCGCCAGATACTGGTGAAGGTTCCACTGGTTGGAATCACCGGCTGCAATCTCAATCATTTTTTGATTTGCAGGGCTCAGTGAATTCCAGCGATCCAGGTTTACGCCGAGCGCAAGACCGGCACCTGGCTCATGGAAGCCTGAAGTGTAGAAGATTTTCGTGATTTCCTGGAAGCCGGCTTTCTCATCTGCCCATGGGCCGATCCACTCGGTTCCGTCAATCGCACCTGAAGCAAGGGCTTGATAAACTTCTGAACCAGGAATGGTTTGCACGGATGCGCCAAGCTTACCTAGAGCCTTGCCGCCAAGACCAGGCATACGGAACTTCAATCCGTTGAAGTCTTCGGCTGAATTGATTTCCTTGCGGAACCAACCACCTGCCTGAGGACCTGTGTTGCCCGCCAGGAATGAACGAAGGCCGAATTCTTCACCAAGCTCATGGTGGAGTGCCTGACCACCCATGTGATAATACCAGTTGTTCAACTCAACCGGCACCATGCCGAAAGGAACAGCGGTAAAGAATGCAAATGCAGGATGTTGACCAACATAGTAGTAGTCAGCTGCATGATACATGTCAGCCTGACCTGCAGTCACGGCATCAAATACCGCAGGAAGGCCCGAAACAAGTTCGCCTTGAGCTTTGACCTCAATTTCAAATTTTCCGTCTGACATCGCATTAACCGATTGAGCCACACGCTCAGCTGCGTCAAAAACACCAGCCAAACCGCGGCCCCAGGCCGTCACCATTGTCAGTTTTTCATGACCTGCCGCGATTGCTGGCGTAGCCAACGCAGCTGTGGTTGCACCAGCTCCTGCAAGAGCAGCACCTTTCAAGAATTTACGTCTTTCCATTTTTTTCTCCCTTTTGGTACTAAAATAGCCGATGCAGGCAAGCCTGCGATCCGGCTTAAATGCCGTTACCCGGATTGATCAACGAGATTGTTCTGTCTCACTCCTCCAGCCGGAGTTATCCGGCATTTGTCGGAACCTATATATTTGTCTTTGGCTGGTCAACAGGACTGTTGAAGCCATTTCAACAAACGCCGAATATTGACATTGATCAGCATGGCTGATGCCGGAGAATTAAATCGTTCATTGAAAATCCCAGAGTCAAAATTATTGCACAAATGATCCGTTTGGACTTCCAAATATAGCAATTTGACGCCTGAATTGTATACTGATGCAATATTTTGGGAGATTCCCGATGACAAAAATTTGTTATGCCAAAGGACCGATTATATACCTTTATGATCGTACAGCACCGGAAAAAAAGAGAAGCAAGAGAAAAAAACAGCTTTTGTGGGGTGATTGGCTCAGAGTTGGAGATCCGATAAATGCCGACTGGTTCGAGGTCAAATGGGGCAAACAGAAATTCGCGATTCACAAGGATGACTTCCAGGAGGAACGGTTGCTGGAAATCATTTTTCTGGATGTGGGCCAGGGAGACGGATGTATTCTGACCACCCCTGGGGTCGGCGACGACGAGAAGATCATGATCGTTGATGCCGGAGACAGAGACAACATGATGCGATTTCTGAACTGGCGGTTTCGGGACTTCAAAACCCAGTTCAAATTTCACGCAGCGATTGTCACACACCCTGATGCAGATCACTATCGGGGCTTTCAGCCAATTTTTGAACATGAAAACATAGCTTTCGAGAAGATTTATCACAACGGAATAGTTGAGAGGAAAGCACCAAAGAAAAAGCTGCGGCTTGGTGCGATAGAGGACGGTTTTGTAACTGATCTGCGACCCGATACAGACAGCCTGCGAGAATTGCTTAAAATAAAGGACAATCGCGGAAGCACCCATTACCCAAAACTGATGTGGACCGCGCTGGAAAACGGTCGCGCAGATTCCATTGAAATGCTGTCCACCAAACACAGCATCCAGGAGGAAGGCAAAGGTTGGTTACCGGGTTTTGCGCCTTCGGATAATCCGGAGCTAACGATTGAAATATTGGGCCCCGTTGTCCAAAAAGCACCAAACGGCAAGGATGGCCTGCGAATATTCGGCAAGACATTTAGCTCAAGATCCATGGACAACGGCAAGACCAAGAATGGTCACTCAGTCCTAATGCGGTTGCGTTATCGCGATCTCAATGTTCTTTTTGGTGGAGACTTGAATTCACCCGCTGAAACATTCCTTACAAGACACTACGGAAATGACGGTAAGAAACCGACCAGAGCCCAAATACCCGGAATGGTGAAAAGAGCATCGGAAAGGTTTTCAGTTGACCTGATGAAATGCTGCCATCACGGGTCATCTGATGTTACCGAAGAGTTTCTCGAATCCGCTTCACCAGCAGCATATGTCGTGTCTTCCGGTGATCAGGAAAGCCATGTTCATCCCCGCCCTGACCTTTTGGGTCTGCTGGGCAGAAAGGGTCGAGGCGACCGGCCGCTAATCCTTTGCACAGAAGTTTTGCGTTCCACCCGGGAAAAGGAAGATCCAGAACTGCGCCCGAAGCTTGATAAAATCAAGGAAAAGCTTCTGAAAGAGGAAGACGAGGAAAAAATTGATGATCTCGAAAAAGAACGCGACACTATTCTGGATCTGCTTTTCAAGCGTAATGTAGGGGTTTATGGCGCGATCAATCTGAGAACAGACGGGCGGCGGGCGGTAGTCGCATTCAGAAATGAGAAAGGCTCCGATACCAACCGCTGGTTTTACTATGAAATGGAGAAAGATCCGGCGACGGGGCAAATGTTGCCAAAAGCCGCAGGTCACTAGACCCTCTGGTACAGCTAACGGTCAACGTTTGTTTCAGCGAAACACAAGCCGATCACTGCCGGGGCCTCGTTCAAGCTTCATCGAATTTCGAAACCAGCTCTGCCAATTTCATCCGCTGTATTTTGCCGGAAGGACCCTTTGGCAGTTCTGGTAAAATTGCAATCCGGTCCGGAGCCTTGAAGTCGCCCAGCCTTTCCTGGCAAAGGGTCAACAGATCCTGCGTGGTGGCATTCGACTTGGCTCTTAATTTGACGCCAGCCTCCACTCGCTGACCATAGTCTTTACAAGAAACGCCAAAAGCAGCTGCTTCAATTACATCGGGATGCCCGTACAGGGCCTCATCGACTTCACGCGGCGCAATATTCTCACCACCCTTGATAATCAGTTCTTTGAGGCGTCCGGTTACAAAGACATACCCATCTTGATCTATCTTCCCAAGATCTCCGGTTCGCAACCATCCATCCGCCGTTATGGCCTCACGTGTCGCCGCCTCGTTCTTGAGATAACATCTCAAAACATTTGGCCCCCGAACCAGTATCTCACCTTCTTCGCCTTCGGTGACTGCGGTCTGTTTTTCATCTGCAATCATAACTTCATTGCCGAACGGGATACCGGGAGAGCCGATTTTTCGAACTCCCGGCGGCATTGGGTTAGAGAGGATTTGTGCGGCAGTTTCCGTCAATCCCATGGTTTCGATCATGGGGACGCCGAACTTCCTTTCGAATGCCTCATGCATTTCCGGAGACAGGGGCGCGGAAGCAGATCTGCCGAACCGCAGTTTGCCTAAACCAAGCGCATCCCCGTCCAGATTATCCGCATTGTGCAACAGGTATGAAACCTGCGTTGGCACAACTGAAAACCAGGTGCATTTATGCTTCTGGATCATTTTCCAAAAGGAAGACACGGAGAACTTTGGCGGAATTACCAGTGAACTTCCGGAAACCAGAGCTCCCATCAACGAAACGCAAAAAGCATTGATGTGATATAAAGGAAGGACACAAAGTCCTCTGTCATCGGGTTCCAGTCCGTGGGCACCAGCAGTGTTTCGGCCACCCCAAAGCAAGCTTTCGTGTGTATGAACAACACCCTTGGGCCGTCCCGTTGTACCCGATGTATACATGAGCAATCCATCACAGGATGCCGGGAAATTTGATAGCGCTGGAGTTGCGGAACAAGGCTCTCCCATCAAGTCGCCAAGGCTGAGTATCTCCACATCGACACTGTTTTTTCCAACTGCCGACCTTACCAACCGGGCACCGGCATGATCCGCAATTACCAGCTTTGCCTCGGAATGTGAGAGGACATAACCGATCGTTTCTTCACCGGACACCATATTGACTGCAGTTGCCAGGTATCCCCCATATAAGAGTGCAAGAATTACAAGCGCGCCATCCGCGCTGTTCGAGAACGCGTACGCAACACGATCACCGGGTTTAAGGCCAGTGTCCTGCAATCTGGCAACAAGATGCAATATCCGTGATCTGCAGTCGGCAAATGAAATCTCTGTTCCGGTCTCTGTATCGATAAAACAGACATTATCCCCCTGCTCTACAGCATGCAGGTCCACAAAGTTGCGAATGGATGAACCATCGGATGCCTGAATTGCGGCTACGGTCATTTTCCCGCCAGTTCCCAGTAATCTCCAAAAACAAGATCAAGCGAAGGTTCATTTACCGGGATAGTTTCAACAACCTTTGTGATGTTCATAAAATGGCGGTAATTGAGATTGTCGTCGATGGAATTGCCACCCCAGGAGCCACATCCCATGGACAGGGAAAACGGCATGCCGTTGTCGAAGGAGCCGCCGGTTGCAAAGCAGTGTGCCTGGTTCACAATTACACGGCATGTCGGAATTTCGGTGCCAAGCACAATGGCCCGTTCCCGGTTATTGGTGTGCAGACCGATGGAATGCCCTGCCCCCTGATGATCAAGCACCTTTGCGGCGACTTCCTTTGCATGATCAAAATCACTTGCATGATAGACGGCAGCGACGAGAGAGAGTTTTTCTCCGGATTCCGGATACTCCGGGCCAATCCCCTCTCCCTCAACGAGCAAAAATCTCGCAGATTCCGCATCTGCAATTTCAACATCCGCCACTTCGACGACCTGTTTCAGATCACGGGCAATCATGTGTCGGTTGAGATGCCCCCCTTCGAAGAGGGCTGATTTCAGTTGGTCCCCGGTACCTTCGTCCAACATTCGGCCGCCTGCAGCATGAAGTTCAGCAAAAAATTCTTCACGGACGGCATCAACAATCACGAGAACATTTTCCGACGAACACGATGTTGCATTGTCGAAGGTCTTTGACGCTGTAATTTTTTCTGCTGCAGCTTTGAGGTCTGCGGTTTCATCCACGATAACGGTCACATTGCCCGCGCCCACGCCTATTGCCGGTGTTCCGGAAGAGTATGCCCTTCGAACGTTATCCTGACTTCCGGTAACGACAAGAAGATCAGCGTTTTCCATCAGTCTTTGGGTCTTTATTTTCGAGGAAGGCGCTGGAACCATTTGCACAAGGTCCGGGTCGATACCCACCTTTTTCATCTCAGCATGCATGTAGCCAACCAGTCGCGCGCATACCGCCACACCTTTAGGTGACGGCGAAAGGATGATCGCGTTTCCGCATTTCAACGCGTTGATGACGTTGTTGGCAGGTGTGGCAACCGGGTTGGTCGATGGCACCACTGAGCCGACAACACCTATCGGGCGGGCAATTTCCGTAATTCCGGTCTGAGCATTGCTTTCCAGGATACCGCAGGTTTTGGCGTTTCGGATATCCCGCAACAGACCCAATGTCTTGCGATGGTTTTTGGTGATCTTGTCGGCCACATTGCCAAGACCGGTGGTTTCCACGGCCATTGTGGCAAGTTCTTCATTTCGCGCGGGCTCCATTATTGCCCATGCTGCTGCCAATGCGGCAGTATCATATCTTTCCTGGGTGGCACCGGCCTCGAAGGTTCGCTGAGCTGCTCGTGCCCGCTCAATCAGCCGGTCAACGGCTTGCTCTTCAGTATCTTCGGCGATTGGTGCAACTGACATGACTGCTTGTTCTTTCAAAAAGCATAGCCGAACGGGAATGTCCCGTCCGGCATTTCTTCGGTTAGAGGCCTTTCAGCAGTTCAGCAAGGAACTTCTCTCGCTCGGCCCACATTGTCTGAACTTCAGCACGCGACATGATTTTCATTGGCGATCCGCCAGCCTTCATGCGCTTTGCAACACGCTTGTGTGCAAACATTTCAGGCACCTTGGCAGCCAACTTGTCTATGACTTCTTGCGGTGTGCCTTTCTTGACCATTAGGCCGCGAAAGTTCACCGACGAGTTGTCCACGTTATAGCCAGCTTCCATCAGTGTTGGAACATCAGGTAGAAATTCCGCATTCCTTTCGATGTCAGCTACCGCCAGTATTTTGACATTCCCGGCTTCGCGCGCACGGAATGCGTCTGAAAGGTTGTTGATACCTCCCACAACATCACCTGCTATCACGGCTTTCATCGCAGCAGCGCCACCTCCCTTTGTCGGAATGTAGGCAAACTTGGCTCCAGTTTCCTTTTCGATCTGCAGAGCAGCGATGTGGTGACCGACAAAGAGGCCAGCCCCTGACAGGGTCGCTTTTCCAGGATTTGCCTTTGCAAACTCAACCAGTTCCTGAATTGTATTGAACTGGCTGTCCTTGCCGACAACGACAACGGCAGGGTCCGCACCCCAGTTCGCAATGGGTTCAAAACTGGCCGCCGAATATTGAACGCCTCCCTTTATGGATTGCGCAATGAAATGCGGGATGTTGTAAGCAGAAAGTGTGTAGCCATCGGCTTCAGCTTCGGTTGCAAACCAGTTCCAGCCGACACGCCCCCCAGCGCCCGGTTTGTTAACAATGTAAATCGGTTGACCAAGCACGTCCTCATTACCGGATACCATGGTAACGATCCGTGCCTGAAAATCCGTTGCACCACCAGCACCATAGGATACAGCCACGCCAATCGGTCGGTCAGGATAGTCACCTGCAAACGCTGCGGTTGCGGCGATTACCGTTCCGGCAATTCCCGCTACCAAAGATTTCATCAGTTTATTCATAATTTTCCTCCCTTGAATAACTGTTTTCATCAAAACCAGATTCCCTTCGGCGTCTGCACTTTGAGCAAAAGCGCAAACAGTCCGTAGATTACCGCCATGAAAATTGCGGTAATAATCATTCTCTTTATCCAGGCTTTCATATCGGAAAGCGAAGCCGGATCATAAATCGTAAAAATTGCGAGAAACGCGATGGTCGATGCAAAATAAAATCCGAGCAGCTTGGCTGCAAAAAACACATAAATGCATACAACCAGAAGTCCCGGCACGATGTTCACAAATGCCGGCATCGAAAGACCTTCGCCAACCTTGGCCAAACCCGATATTGCGCGAACAAAATTCCAGACAGCAAGGCCGACAAAAAAGATAGCAATGAGGCGCGGAAACAAGAATGCATCGGACGGCTGTTGGGTAAAACTGATCCACGTAACCAGCCCGGCTACGAACAATATCAGGCCTGACGAAACGACATGTTGCATCTTGGAAGCCGTCATGATGTAGCCTCCGCAGTCTTGGCAGATTTACCCTGCATCATGTTGGACCAGAAACTGTAACCGATTGATGCGATAACAAGGCCGATCAGGAAAAGATTGAGTGTACCGGTCATAAAGTAAACCCAAGGCCCGTCCTGCGCCTGCGCGATAAGAGAACCGGTGGTAAAATTCGATTCCGCTATAGGACCCAAAATCAAGCCGAGGACCAATGGTGCCGCTGAAAATCCAAACTTTTCCAGAAAGAACATGCCAACGCCGAGGCTAAGCATGATGTAGACATCGCCCATTGAGTGCTGCACAGAATATGATCCAAACACAGATAGCACCAGAACTGCTGCTGCCATTATCGGTACCGGAGCGCGGGCAATTCTTGCCGCCCAGGTCGCTGTGTATATGCCGAAAATCACCATCAAAACCTGACCGATCAGCATTGAGTTAATAAACGTCCAGGCTACTTGCGGGTGGTTGTCAAACAGATCTGAGCCAGGAAAAATGCCGTGAATAATCAGGCCACCCAAAAGGACTGCCGCTGTGGGGCTACCTGGTATCGAAAGCGTAAGCAACGGTACAAGGGATGGTCCGACCATCGCGTTATTTGCAGATTCAGCAGCGATGATGCCTTCTGGATGCCCGGTCCCGAATTTTTCCTTTTCCGGTGAAAACTTGCGTGCCTGATCGTAGGCCACCAGCCCGGCAATCTGGCCGCCCACTCCCGGAATTATACCGATAACGCTGCCAAACACGGTTCCGATGGAAAGGGCGCGTACACTCCGGGTAAGCTCACGAAACGATGCCATCAGTGATTGTCTCGGGACTTCAATCGCTTCAATTGCAGCATTTGCCTTACCCTTGGCGAACATTTCCATGACTTGCGGAATGGCAAACAGGCCGATCAATGCGGGTATGATGTGGATCCCACCAGCCAGAGCATCGACAAATATAAATCTTTGCGCACCCAGATTGTCATCAAACCCGATCATTGAGAGCCAAAGGCCGATGCAACCCGACAACAACCCTTTGACAAATGACTTTGAGTCAAGGGAACCGATTACAGTCACACCCAAAATCGCCATCCAGAACAAATGCGAATAACTGAAAGCTAACGCCCATTGTGCCAGCACGGGCGTCAGAAAAATCAGCAGCAACACGCCGATGATGCCGCCGACGCCCGATGCAAGAAACGAAAGATGCAATGCCCGGGCGCCCTGCCCGTTCTTCGCCATCGCATTACCGTCCAGTGCCGTGGCGATGTTTGCGGGAGCGCCGGGAATTTTCAAGAGAATTGCACTGACTGCACCGCCGGCAACGGTGGAAGTATAGGCTGCTCCGAGCAGGATCAGCCCCTGTGCTGGCTGAAGATGAAACGTGAATGGGATGAGGAGAGCGACAGCCATGGTGGGTGACAGACCAGGCGTGGCCCCGAGAATCAGCCCGCCTATTGTTCCGCCGAGCAATAACAGGAACGATAAAGGTTCAAAAACGCCTCCGAAATGGCTCAGAAATTCCATGCTTGCCTTCTCCTCAACATCAGACGCTAATGCATGAAAATAAAAATGCAAACGTTTTCATTTTTAACATTTCTGCTAAACTGGAGATTATGTCGAGGCAAAGAACCAGATCCAGGAAGGGTGCACCGGGTATAGTTGATGTTGCCGCCAGAGCCGGAGTTTCACCGGCTACGGTTTCGCGGTTTTACAATTCTCCTGATGTGGTGAAAGGCCCTACCCGTAAGCGGATAGAAACAGCAGCAACCGATTTGGGTTACATCCGCGACCGGATGGCTGGTGCTTTGCACAACCGGTTTTCCGGCACGTTCGGCCTGATTGTTCCAACAATCGATAACGCGATTTTTGCGGAGATGATCGAAGCATTTTCCGTCCGGCTTCAGGAAAAGGACCGGACCATGCTGATTGCGGCTCACGGCTACGATCTCGAACTCGAAACAGCAATTGTGCGGTCCCTGCTTGAGCGTCGCATTGACGGGATAGCTCTAGTGGGGTTCGATCACGGTAACGTGGCACTCAATATGCTGGCGCAGCGCGACGTACCTGTGATTTCGATTTGGAACTATGAGCAGAATGCACCGCTTCCCTGTGTAGGAGCAGATAACCGTCTCGCTGGGCAACTAGTCGCGGAGCATCTCGCGCAATTGGGACACAGGGATATCGCGCTGGTATTTCCGGAAACACGCAACAATGATCGGGCACGCGATCGGCTAACAGCGGTGGAAGAGACATTGATCAGGTATGGAATCAACCCTTCACCCGAGCGGACTTTGACCTGCCGCTATGATGTTGGCGAAGCCAAAGAGCTTGGCAAACGATTGCTGGCCCAAAACCGTCCTTCAGCAATTGTCTGCGGAAATGATGTCATTGCGCTGGGAATGATGTTTGCGGCCAGCAATCTCGGCCTGCGTGTACCCGACCAGGTTTCCATTGCGGGCATAGGAGATTTTCGTGGGTCCGAACATCTGGAACCTGGGCTTACAACCGTAAGGCTTCCAGCAAAGCGCATCGGGTCGGCGGCTGCGGACGCCCTCCTCTACATGAGTGAAACCGGTCTGCCACCAAACCCGTCTTTGCAGGCAATGCCATTAAGTCTGAAAATCAGAGGTTCAACAGGAAGGCCAGCGTAAGATAGTATGATGGATGCGTCGCTCTAAAAATGTGCGTTTAAACGACAGAACTTTAGAAATTAATTCAAAGGTTTAAATGGCAGGGGCAGCAGGGTTCGAACCCGGCAAAGCCTGCGCTCGCGCAGGTTTGCAAATGTTTGAAGTCGCGGGTTCGACAGAGACAAAGCAGTGCTGGATAAACAGAGTGTCACAATACACCGAGAAATGGCAGGGGCAGCAGGGTTCGAACCCGCGACCTACGGTTTTGGAGACCGTCGCTCTACCAACTGAGCTATACCCCTAAAGGCCGTTCAACGAACAGGCCTGTCTACTACGTGCCATTGCGCCATTTTTCAAGCGGAAATTGTTTTCCTGAACGTTGCCGTTCTACATAGGTGGCCGTTCTTCGCGATCCTGCTTCAGAACTGCATTAAACTCGGCGCCAAACAGGATCAGGACGGATATGCAGTACAGGTACACGATGGCAATCATGATGCCGGCAAGTCCCGCATACAGATTGGCATAGTCGGCGAATTCATTGAGATATATCGCGAACAATTTCGAACCGACAATGATGCCCGCAATTGTCACCAGTATTCCCCATATGACCTCTCCGCCCTTGTATTGCCCGGCAGGTAGAAAATAGTGAAAGCTGAAGAGTGCGGTGGCCAGTAGGACAATTGCCAAACCGTACTGCGCAAATCCGACCAATGTTGAGAAACCACCAATCCACGGTATTTCCGAAACGATAAACTTCCACACGACCGGTGTGCCAACCAGTATAAATGCGGCAAGCACCAAGGCCAGAGCAGATACACAGACGATTGCGCAGCCCTGCAACCGGCGGACAAGAAAGTTGCGTGTTTCGTCGAACTTGTAGGCCCGGTTCAAGCCGTCACGCGCGCTTTCTATGCCGTTGGTCGCCAAAATCAGTGCAACCACATTTCCGATTGTGAACAGCTCTCCCCTCGCCTGGCTCAGCACGATTTTCATCTGTTCGGCAATCGGTGCTGCACTGCCTGCTGGCCAGTGATCGAACAGAAGTGTCAGAATTTCTTCGAGCAGTTCGGGCTCTCCCCAGATGTCAACAATGGTTGCAATCAGGATCATGAAGGGAAAGAGCGACAGCAGCAATGAAAGCGCAATATTGCCTGCATTTGCGAGCCCGCCGTCGTTGACGAGACGGTTGGCTGCACTCCAGAACATCTTGGCGATTTTTGACATCTAACCGATATGTAAGATTAGAAGCGGAACTGCAAGTTTTGCTTTCTTGGCCAGCCTATCCAAGTTCATCCAGTTTCGATGCAAGCTCCTCGCTAACCGGCAAGAACGGAGATCGAACTTCATAACTGTCGATCAGCCCCTTTCTGTTTAGCCAATACTTGAGCGGCGCAGGATTGGGTTCTGCAAAGAGCAGGCGCGGTATGTGGGCAATTCTGTTCCAGGTTCCGAGCGCACTTCTCTGATCACCATTAGAGATTTCTCCCATGATTTTCAGGTGGTGTTCCACCAGTATGTGAGCGCCCGTAACAATCGCTCCGACAGCGCCATGAACCATTGCGCTGTAGAAAAACGGATCCTCTCCTGTGAGAACGGAGAAATTGTCAGGGGCTCTTCGCAACAAATCATAAGACTGTTCAGCATTCCCGCAACAATCCTTAACCCCTGTCACATTGGGGACTTCGGCCAGCACGAGCATCGTATCGTTCTCGATGTTCACTCCTGTTCTGTATGGAATGTTGTAGAGCATGACCGACTTTTTGGTGGATTCTGCAATTGAAGTGAAAAACGCCAACAAACCAATTTGAGAAGGTCGGAGATAGTTTGGCCCACTGACAAGGTATCCTTCGATCGGCCAATCTGCGGTTCGCGATGTCTCCTCAATCAGTTTTACAGGATCGCTTCCTGAAATTCCCAGGTAGAGTTTTTGTCGGGATCCTAGAGCCAGCAGTTCGTTGGCAGATGTCTTTACCAACAACTCGCTCTCTTCACTGCTAAGCAATTGTCCCTCACCAGTTGTCGCTGCGAGAATAAATCCGCTTATGTCTGTATTTGAGTAATGATGGATCATTCTTCGGAGCGATATCACATCCAGTCGCCCGCCGCTGAACGGTGTCGCGAGTGGAAGCCAAAGGCCTTCCGATCTTTCATAAGTGGTCATTATTGTCTCCTTCAAACACCGGAGACGCGGCAATAAAAAACCCCGTCCAAACCGGCGGGGTTCGTATTGTCTCTATGCAGATCCTGAAACTACATGCACAAACGCTTCCCCAGGCATGAGGCGCGTTTAGACTTTTGTGTTTTAGCGAACTTCAGGATCATGGTTTCTTTGTACATCCTGATCCATTTCCGTCAAGAACAGGACGAACAAAAAACCGTCGGCGCGGGCCGACGGCTCATCACTTGTGGCTGAATCCGACCAGCCAGCACTTACTCAATTATTGCAGATACGATGCCTGCGCCACACAAAGCAAACGCTTGCGTTTGTTTGCATAATAAAAAACCGTCGGCACGGGCCGACGGCTCATCACTTGCGGCCAGATCCGACCAGCCAATACTTACTCAATTATAGCAGATACGATGCCTGCACCGCGCAAAGCAAACGCGTGCGTTTGTTTGCATAATAAAAA
>JBCCGN010000051.1:0-20818 GCA_039029255.1 Pseudomonadota bacterium
ATGGTTGGGATTTTTAGGTGGGATTTTTGAGTTTCCGGGTTTTTCGTTTTGGGTTTTTCGTTTTCTGCTGTAAAGTTCAGGGTGGATTGTTCTTTTCCGCCAAGCAAAGTCTGTATGTCTTTTGCAGACAAGGGCCGGGAAAACAGGTAACCCTGAACCTCGTCTATCTTGATGCCGTTTGATAGCTGACCCAGCTGCTCTTCCGTTTCAATTCCTTCCAGTACGACTTTCAGACCCAGGCTCTTGATCAACTGCACCACACCTTGCAACAAAGTATATGACCGTGTGTCAGAGATGCCGTTTTTTATAAATGACCGGTCTATCTTGACCTTATCGAGCGGCAACTGATGTAAATAACTCAAACTTGAAAATCCCGTACCGAAATCATCAAGGGAAATCTTCACACCCATTTCGGAAAGCTGATTCAAGGTGAAGATTGCGTCGTCAAAGTTCTGCAGCATTACGGTTTCAGTAACTTCAATTTCGAGGCGACAGGGTTCCAATCCACACTCATCCAGCAGTCTGCACACAGTCTTGAATACATCCGACCTGTGGAACTGGATAGCAGAAACATTGACCGCAACGCGGATACTGCTCGACCAGTTTGCGCACTGCATCAGGGATTCCCGCAGGACATACTCCCCAAGCGTTTCTATAAAGCCAGACTCCTCTGCAATTTTCACAAATGTTTCAGGTGATACATATCCGTGGATCGGATGGTTCCAGCGGACCAACGCCTCGCAGGTTGTGACCTTGCATTCTCTTATGTTGATTAGCGGTTGAAAGTAGACCTCAAGGCGATTGTCTTCAAGCGCCTGTATGAGATCTATCTCAAGCTCACGCCGCAACCTGATTGCCTCTCCGAGGTCTTCAGAATAAAATGTATATGTGCCGCGCCCCTTTGCTTTTGCATCATAAAGCGCAACATCGGTGAACTGAAGAAGATCTTCCGCGTTATCGCCATCCTGGGGCGCGCAGGCAATTCCGATACTCGCACCAATCGTAATGATATGATGGTCGACTTCAACCGGCTCGGTAAACTTGCTGATCAGGTCTTCGGCCAGTTGCGAACAACGTTCAAAGTCCGTGGCTCCTGGTACTACTACAATAAACTCATCCCCGCCAAACCGGCAGATCAGGTCTTCCTTGGTCAACGCAGCACCCAGTCTGCCAGCAACCACTTTGAGCAGTTTGTCACCAACTGAATGTCCAAGCGTATCGTTCACTTCCTTGAACTTATCGAGATCGATAAAAAACATGGTACAAGGCTTCAAATGCCCGTTGTTCATCATTTTCCGGTTGATTTCCGAAATGAAGTACCGGCGGTTCGGGAGTTTTGTCAAAGCATCAAAATTCGCTAGATCCTTGATTGCTTTTTCCGAAATCATCCGTTCGGTTATATCCGAAAGAACAACGACTCCGCCTTCGTCCATAGAGTTATAGTCTGCTTCAATAGTTCTGCCGCCCGGTAAATGGAAATTGAATTTCTGGGACTTGCTTGAATTGAGGTAAGCCTTGATGCGACCGGAAAATGCATCTTTCTGATTTGCCATGTCCCCTGCAGTGTTCAGAATTGAAACATCACTTCCAATAATGTCCGCTCCATCCAGGCCTGCAAGGGTAAGAAACCGCTCATTTGCAACGGTAATCTTGCCATCCCGTGTGAACATTGCAACGCCATGCCGGACATTTTCCAGTGCCGTGTCGAAGCGACTGGCTATAATCCGGTTGGCCTGCGCTTTCAGTTCGGCATCAAACAGAATTTTTCGCAACCGGGTGGCCATAAAGCGTATGGCAATAAAGAACGGAATCTGAAAACCTGCAAGAATTGCATAGTAGACGTTTCCCAGAAGTACCAAACCGGAAATCAGCATGCTGCTGGCAATCAGAACCTGAAGTGAAACCAGCTTGTCGCTTCCGAAGTTTCGACCGCTTACGCCAATCAAGAAACAAAGCGCAAGACTGAATGACATCAGATGTACGAAAGGGTCGTCCGAACGTATGGCGCCAACCAAAAACCATGAACCAAGAAGACCGACGTACAGGGAACTGATATTGATATACCGGTTTTCCCATTTCTCATATTCCGAACGGGTTGTGTCCGAATTGGTACTGAATTCGAATTCTTTTGCGAGGAGTATCCTGAGAATTCCAAAAATCAGGAAAAAGGCTGAGAAAACAAGGTGAACACTGTCTGACGTTTTCCAGTAAAGGACCAATGGAGCAACAGCGATGCTCAAAACACCGACGAGCAGCGTCTTGGCATCAGCATAGAGTGACCGTACGACCGACGCGTAAATATTGTCGGGTAAACGTCCCTCTTCCAATTCCTCAGCAACTGAGGTTTTGTCGTCCATAATTCAAGCCCCGAAAATTCAGCCAAACAAATGTCGGGCCAAATATTTATACTCGCATTCATATGTGAGTTTTTGGTTAATATCTGCTTACCAACTGTTATAATCTCGCACTTGCAAGTAAAAAATAGTTTAAATAATAAAGTAGGTTGCAGTAATTCAAATCCAGTAAAGTGCACCCCGGACAATCAGGAGAAATGACGCAGCACCGCTTAATAAAAGCAGGATTCTCGACAACCAAAACGATGGAATTTTCTTGAAGGGTTCTGCGATTAATATTCCCAGAAACATCGCCGGCAGAAGTACAATTGCTGCAATCAGGTCATCAATTGACAGCCAACCGCTCACCTGCAAGCTCGCAAGGCCCAGCACAGCGCCCGCTCCAAAAAATGCATTAAGCGTCGGCCGCACGACTTCAGGCGGTTTATCATGATAGATAATGGCCATCGGCGGCGCACCAACTGCTGTGATCGTGCCCATGACGCCGGACACCACGGAAAGATTGAGCAGGTTCTTGTTGTTAAAGACCAACTGCCATCCTGAAGCTGTTAGCAATACGGCAGACAAAGAAACAATACCAAACAGAATCATGAAGACATTCACATCCGGAATCAAAAGCAAAAGCCCCAATGCCATCACACTGCCGATCACCCGTCCGCCGATGCCAAGCTTTAACTCGGTTATCGACATGTGATGCCGTTCGCTCCAGGTGCCGGAAAACGCAACCACCAGCCCCATGATCAAAATAGTCCCAGGGACAATCTCCGGCTTGATGAGTGCAATAAGCGGGGATGCCAGCATCCCAAACCCCATTCCCACAGATATCTGCAGAATCGAGGCCACCAAAACGATACCGCAGCACAACAAAAGTTCCGTATACGTCAAAAATTCAAGGAAATGAGGCACTTGAGTTCCTGTCAGGATTGCGCGATCATGAGCATGCCGCACCTGGGGGGTTCGGTTGAGATTGATAAATCAAACACACTTTCGATCCAAACGAAAAGATTAATGGGAATTGGCCATGGAAAACTTGTGCGACATACCTTTTTTCTCGTCGCTGGACAGGACAGACGGTGAGGTCCTCGGTAAAAGTTGTCTATGGAAAAACTACGATGCCCACGAAATGGTTATCGATGTAGACGAGCAGACTGCAGATGTGCGTTTTATCATAACCGGCCGCGTTCGTGTAATTAATCGGCTTTCCGTGGGCAAGGAAGTTATTCTAAGCGAAATGAAGGCCGGAGACTTTTTTGGTGAACTCGCGGCAATTGATGGCGACACACGAAGCGCGAATGTAACAACGCTTTACAAAAGCCGCATTTGCATCGTCCCACAGAAGATTTTTCTGACAATCCTCCAGAAAGCCCCGGCAGTTAATCTAGAAGTGATGAGGGTTCTGACCCGCAGGGTTCGCAGTCTGAACATGCGCCTAGCCGAGCAATCGTTTTTGCAGGCGAAACACCGTCTGTACGCTGAGTTGATCAGGCTGTCCAAACCTCGTCTGGGGCACGAGGGCCAACGCAGCATCAGCCCGCCGCAAACCCAGAAAGAGCTGGCTGAGCGTATTGGAACAAGACGGGAAGTCGTCTCACGCGAGTTGAACGCGTTACAGAAACAGGGCGTGTTCGAAAAAACCCGCGGCGCGCTTGTCCTGACCGATGTGGCAGAACTTCAAAAAAGGATTTCCGAAGCCTGGGAAGAGTAAGAAAACTGATCCCAGACTTTTGTTGTTTTACGCCGCCGGCATCAGTGTTTCAGCCAGTTTGGCCCAATAAGAAGTTCCGTGCGGAATAACATCGTCGTTAAAATCGTATTCAGGATGATGCAATCCGGCACTGTCGCCGTTGCCAATGAATATAAAGGCTCCGGGACGTTCCAGAAGCATATAGGAAAAGTCTTCGCCTCCCATGGTTGCCTGTTTATTGGTATCAACCCGCTCCGTTCCGGCCACCAGCTTTGCCGTATTTGCAGCCTTGTCTGTTTCTATCTCGTGATTGTAAGTCGCCGGATAACCTTGAATATGGTTGACCTCCAGAGTCGCACCGGCAGAAGCGGCAATCCCTTCGGAGATTTCATGAAGACGCTGCTTGGCATATTCCCTTGCCTCCGCGGAAAGACTGCGAATGGTTCCAACTATTTCCACAGCATCGGGAATGATATTGAATGCTGTCCCTCCATGGATTTGCGTAGCAGAAACAACCAGGGGCTCGAACGGATTGAGGTTCCTGGAAACAATGGTCTGTAAGCCGATCACAATCTGCGATGCCGTTACAACTGGATCTATACCCTCGTGTGGCATTGCCGCGTGCGCGCCCCGACCTCTGACACTGATGCGGAATTCGTCTGTCGCTGCCATCACAGCACCGGAATTAATAGCAAACTCGCCGACCGGCAGACCCGGCAGATTGTGCATGCCATAGACTTCCGTGATTTTGAAACGGTCCATCATTCCGTCATCCACCATCGCCTTGCCTCCGGCACCGCCTTCTTCTGCGGGCTGAAAGATCACTGCCACACTGCCATTGAAGTTGCGGGTCTCTGACAGATATTTTGCCGCGCCAAGAAGCATGGCCGTATGCCCGTCGTGGCCACATGCGTGCATCTTGCCTGCATTTTTGGATTTGTACGGTTTGTCTGTCGCCTCTTCGATTGGCAGGGCATCCATGTCAGCGCGAAATCCGACCACCTGACCGGAATCGCGGTTCTTTCCGTGGATGATCCCCACAACTCCGGTTTTTCCGATCCCGGTTACAACCTCATCGCATCCAAATGCCTTGAGTTTCTCCGCTACCCCGGCTGCTGTATCATGAACATCATATTGCAGTTCCGGATTTGAGTGGATTTCGCGGCGCCATTCAGTAATTTCATTGTGAAGTTCGGCCATTCGATTGATTATTGGCATGTTTGTTCCTGACAAGTCTGTTCTTGGTTTGCTACAAGCGGGACAGCCGCTTCTTTATATCCGGGTAAAATGTATAACCGTCTGCTCTTCCTTTCAACACTCCTGGCCTGCCTCTTTGGAATCATTCCGTCGCATGCAAGCCAGAACCCGTACATTGTGATCGATGCCGATTCCGGAACAATCCTCGCTGAAAACCGCGCGGATCACCGCTGGTACCCCGCATCACTGACGAAATTGATGACGGCATACGTGACGTTTCGCGCAATACAGGCAGGAGCGATCGAAGATGGTTCGCCTGTAGAAATCTCTAGAGCGGCAACCAGACAACCGCCAAGCCGCATGGGCTACAAGCGCGGCGTAAAACTCCGTGTGGATACAGCGCTCCGGATCATTATCATCAAAAGCGCCAATGATGTTTCGTTGGCGCTTGCAGAGGCCGTAGCTGGAACCCTTGAGAATTTTGTTAGCCGGATGAATGCAGAAGCCACTCGCCTCGGCTTGAACAACACACGCTTTGCAAATTCGAACGGATTGCATAATGCATCGCAATACAGTTCGGCGCGCGACATGGCCCTGCTTTCCGCCCGCATCCTTCAGGAATTCCCGCAGTATGCCGGGATGTTTTCAGCCGTTGCAATCAAGACCCCGGCAAAAACCCATTATTCCTACAATTTGCTTCTTGAGCGGTTTCCGGGCTCAACCGGAATGAAAACCGGTTTCGTCTGTGCATCCGGTTACAACATGGTTGCTTCAGCGAGGATCGACGGAAGACATTTGATTGCGGTAGTGCTGGGTCGAGAATCCCAGACAGATAGGGCTGTTTCAGCAGCCAAACTAATTACAACAGCATCAAATTCTACCGGAACAGGTTCTGTATATGCTGCGCGAAACCGGGGGGCCGAGCCAACAAACATGCGCCCGGTCATGTGTTCGGATGCAGCGCGCGCGGCCCGTTATGATCCCGGCGCCGGTGCCGCCGTGATCAAATCTGAACATCTGCAACCGCGCCGCAAGTCCGCAAACATCCTCTCAATCGTGACGGGCGGCGTTGACACAGACCCAAGTGATGCCTGGTTGACGAGGAAATTCACAGTCACGGGAAAGGTACCCGTACCATCAAAACGTCCTGATTATGATCCTCTGACAGGCAAAGTAATCCTGGTTGCAATTGGCAACCGCGAGACCGGACGCCTGCCGGTCCCAACTCCGAGACCACGTTGAAATGAATATTGGCTCAAAACCGGTCCATATCCTGTCCGGCTTCCTGGGAACCGGAAAGACCACCTTGCTGAACCAGCTTTTGGAGCGGCCGGATTTTTCCAACACGCTTGTAATCATCAATGAATTCGGCGAGGTGCCACTTGATCACCATCTGATCGAGAGCAACGAGGAAACAATCGTCGAACTTTCCAACGGATGTCTATGTTGCTCGATCCGGGGTGAACTGGTTGACACACTTCTTTCAGTCGACACTGAAACGTTTGATCGCATTATTGTCGAGACGACCGGAATAGCCGACCCCTTACCCATTCATCAGGCTTTGACGGTTCAACCCATACTGGCGAGAGGGTTGCGCGCCGGTTCTATTATCACCGTATTCGATAAGGTAAATGGCAAAAGCCACTTGGCCGATCATGCTGAAGCAAACCAGCAATTGGCTCTGGCTGATATAGTTTATCTGAGTATGCTCGATGCTGATGGCGATATGCAAGCGGCAGAAACCCTTGTTCGCGGTTATAATCAGTCTACAGCCCTGGTGACCGATCCAGCTGAAATCAGAGCCGAACAGATCGATGGAGCGATCTCAAAAGAACTTGAAAACAACAATTCCGGTCACGCTGATGAATATGTTTCCATAGTCCTGCAAACAGAAAAGCCACAACCCGTTTCGGCTGTTATCGGATTCCTGAATTATCTTGCGAACAGATTCGGTAAATCACTGCTGCGCATCAAGGGGTTCGCCAATTGTACCGAACACCCTGCCGGTCCTGTGCTGATCCAAATGTCCGGTCCGATCGTCCATGATCCTGTCAAACTGCAGGCCTGGCCAGATGGTCAGCCTCAAACCCAACTGATCGTAATCGGAAAAGGGCTGGACATTACCATGGTCAAGTCGTTGTTCGACAGTTTCTCTGATACCGCAGCAGTGGACACACCTGACCGGGCTGCAATGACTGAAAACCCGTTGGCAATCCCGGGCTTCTAAGCAGCGCCTTTTTCAAGAAGAAATGTGTGTCCCCATTCAAATTCGCCGCTATCGACAAGCCTGTGACCGTTCTCGTTACAGAATGCAGGAATGTCTATTACTGCAAGCGGATCGGTCGTTTCGATCTCCATCAACTCTCCGCTTGAAAGCTGCCGCATCGCCTTTTTGGTTTTCAATACGGGCAGAGGACACTTAAGACCCCTGAGATCCAGTTTGGTTGCTGCACCAGCCATCAAAATAGCCCTGTTCATCACGACATTGGCGATAAACATAAGCATGGTTTCCAATCAGTTAAAGCCTTCCGCATAAATCTTTTTATTTCATACACTTACAATTTCACGCCTGTTCATATGATCCACTTGTTCCACGGTTTGTTAAGCGGTGACTGATACAACTTATCCAAGGTGAGGATAGTTGTGCAGACAAGAGCATTGAAAATGGCCGAAAGGCTAATCCCTGCGACACTTCTGGAGCGTATTGAACCGCTGCTGGAGAAGGCGGATTCGATTCTCTCCGGTACGGATGAAAATGCGGTTTCGCAGCGCATGGCAATGTCAGTTTTCATTATTCGCGTTGCGAGTGCCGCCATTGCCTTCTTCTCCCAGGTTCTACTCGCTCGCTGGATGGGTACTTTCGAATATGGAATTTTTGTAGCGGTATGGGCAGGCGTTATAATCGCAAGCACCCTGACCGCAATGGGACTGCCATCGGCGGTCGTCCGTTTCGTTGCTGAATACCGTGAACGCAATCAACCGGAGCTGGTTTGGGGCATTGTAAAGGGCAGCATGTGGATTTCCCTGGCTGCATCAACCGCTGCCAGCTGCATCGGTGCACTGGTTCTCTATCTATTTCCAGAACTCATAACAAACTACTTTGTAATGCCTCTGTTCCTTGGCCTGCTTTGCCTTCCAGCATTCAGCATCGAGGGAATAAACGATTCAACCGGGCGTCCGTTCAACTGGCTGAAGATCGCATTCCTGCCAACTTTCATCATAAGGCCCCTGGCAATTCTGGGACTTATGGGCGTTGCAATTCTCATGGGTTTCGAACCGACTGCAGTAACAGCAATGTGGTCCGCAGTCATCGCGACTTACTCAACAACCCTGATCCAGTTCCTGGCGCTCTACAGCAAACTGAAAAAGACAGTGGAAGCGGTAAGACCTGACTACAAGATCAAATACTGGCTCGGTGTTGCCCTTCCAATCTTTCTGGTCGAAAGCTTCTATGTGTTGGTGACGCAAGTCGATGTGCTGTTCGTCAGTTGGCTTACGGATCCTGAGCAAACTGCCGTCTACTTCGCAGCAACAAAAATACTCGCGCTTGTCCATTTTGTGTACTTTGCAGTCCGTGCGACCGTCTCGCACCGTTTTGCTGCATATAATGCTTCAGGCAAAATTGATGAGTACAGAATGTTCGTCCAGAAAACCGTTTCATGGACATTCTGGCCATCACTTCTGCTGGGCCTGGTCATGGTCGCACTTGGAAAATACCTACTGATGCTGTTCGGCGCTGAATTCGTCGGTGGACAGAGTGTGCTATGGGTTCTCGTTGCCGGCATTGTAATGCGCGCCAGTATTGGGCCTGCAGAGGCACTGCTGGTAATGTCCGGCAAGCAAAACATTTGTGCATTTGTCTACGCCGGCGCACTCCTCGTAAACGTAGTTCTAAACCTCAGCCTCATTCCGGTTTACGGGATGATGGGCGCAGCCATTGCAACCACGATTGCACTGGGTTTCGAGAGTCTTGCCCTTCATGCAATGGTAAAAAGAAAGCTCGGAATTCACGCCTTTATCATACCTGAGCGGAGACGGGACACATCTGGGCCGGTGCAAAGCTGATGACCTACGCAAAAGATCAACGTCCGGTGGAAGATTTGAGCAGAGCCCCGGAGTCCGCAACCTCATCAAAAACATCCCGTGTGCTCGGCACATGGGCAGGTTTGGAAAGTTCTTTCTGGGTACTCGAGATCCGTGAGAACACAGCGCTGAATCAAATCTCTTCCCACGTCGACCGGCTGGCGGAAAATTGCAGCGATGCCAACCCGTTTTTCGAACCCTCCTTCCTTGCCCCTGCAGCTATGCATCTTGGCAAGGAAGAAATCCGGTTCATGTGTTTATGGGAAATTATCGGGAATCATCGTGAACTCAGGCTGTTCGCACCGGTCCAACTGACCAGAACGCCTGTCCGGAGGCAAAAGATATGGCGGATATGGAGCCATCCCTATGCACCCGTCAGCACGCCCCTGCTGGATGGGGAAGCCAACCGCACGGTTAATGCCCTGAGCAACTGCATAGAAGCATCCTCAGGCGAATGGGCATCCGTGATCCTGTTTGAGGCCCTTCCGAAATCTTCCGAGTTTGCAAATCTGCTCCATTTGGAACCCCGTCTTTCGAACCGCCTGATCCGCTTTTCCGTTTCTGGTCGGGGTGGAATTACAGGTCGTGAAGGAGTGATACGCGCCGTATCGAACATAACCGGCAAAAGAAAACAAAGGCTGCGCAAGGCACACGAAAGGCTCGAAGCCGGAGGCGCTCTGAAGTTTGACACCTGCGCAGATGCAGATTGCGTAGATGGAGAATTGCAGGCGCACCTTCTTCTCGAAGACCATGGCTGGAAGAGCCGAAGGGGAACTTCTATCCTCAAAGACGAAGCTGCCACTAAATTTGCACGCCACGCTGTCCTGCAAATGGCGCATCAGGGAAATTGCAGGATCCACACCCTCAAGCAGAACGAAAAACTGCTGGCTTCAATGATCATGATCAGCAGGCATGGAAACTATTTTCCATGGAAAATTGCATTCGATGAAAATTATTCAGGATACTCGGTCGGCAACCTCTTGTTGTCCCATGTAAATCAACAAATCACCGAAGACAGGTCATTTGTAAGCCTGGATTCGCTTGCAAGCAGTTTGAACGAGACCGCACTACGCTTCTGGCCGGATAGAATTGAGCTCTGCAGCATGGTGATCGGACTTGGCGAAAATTCTTCAAAAAAGGCATTGCAGGTAGCATCAGAAATTGAAGCACTGAACGATGCCAAACTTATGCTTAAAAAGTTTTTGGGCCGCTCACTCTAGATCAGCATCCCTTTGTCTTGGCTGACGGGGTCTCTTGCGTGCGGGCGCCTGCTTTGCGGCCGCTTTTTTCACCGGCTTGTCCGCCGCATTGCTTTTGATATGAATGTCACGCTGCGGGAACGGAATTTCAATTTTAGCGGCACGCAACTGCTTCAGAATCTCAAACCTCAGGTCACTCTGGACGCTGACGCTGTAATTGATATCGGAAAGAAAACACCGCAGCTGAAAGTCGAGTGAACTCGCGCCAAAGTCCATAAAGTAAACCACCGGCGATGGTCTACCCAGAACCATCGAATGCTCCTTTGCACAATTCAACAGGATTTCCTGTACCTGTGCCGGATCACTGTCATAACCAACTCCGACCGGAATAATGATCCGACCGCTTTTTCCACTGTGCGTCCAGTTGGTTACATTATCAGTAATCAATGTGGAATTGGGCACAATTACCATTGCCCGGTCAAACGTCTCTATCTCTGTTGATCGAACCGAGATTTTCTTCACATATCCTTCACCACCCGAAGTTGAAACCCAGTCGCCAGCCTTGATCGGTCTTTCGGCCAGCAAGATAAGGCCTGAAACGAAATTGTTGACGATGCTCTGAAGTCCAAAGCCCACACCAACTGAAAGGGCACCTGCAACAATTGCCAGATTCGAGAGATCAAAACCTGCTGCGCTGATCGCCAGGATGGCGGCAAGTATGAAGCCAAGATACCCAAACACGGTCGAGATCGAATTGCTTATTCCGATATCAAGCTCAGTAGTGGGCAGGAACTTGTTGTTGAGCCAGTTGCGAAGTGCAACGGTAACCGTGTAACCCACGAAAAACAGTATGAAAGCAAGCAGAAGCGTTGAAACAGATATTCGCAAACCGCCGATTTCAAATCCGAAAAACAACTCCTTGAATATCTCGAAGAAATCCGCAGTCCGGTATCCCCAGGGCAAAAGAAGCAACGCTCCCGCAACGACATACACCGACAGTTTGATTACGCCCGCACCCAGTATACTGGCCTGCCCGGAAGATGGATTTTCGTCGGCATCGTTGGCAACTTCGGCAGGAGCAGTCGTGAACACATAATCGACAAATCGCAGCAGGAGCCATGCGGAAAGTACAACCACAAGACCAAAAAGCAGTTGCTGACTGAGAAACTCGGCGAATGCCACATATCCGATAATAGCTGAAAGCAGGATTACGATGCTCGTGATCCACGCTGCCCAGATCAGATAGAACCAGAACCCGGTAAGTTTCTCGGATTCCCCGTTTTCCAGTATCCGGATGCGCCTGTCCCCGCGCGCCACAAAAAGTGCCCACAGGCTGGTGCCGCCAACCAGAAAAGAGAATATCAGCGTCAGGCCCACACTAACTTCGAGTGGCGAAACAAGTACGACCGCGGTCCGATGCAGCACAAAGATTGCAACCGCGAGAAACACACCGGTGAACAGAATTGTGAAAATCTTGCGCGCGGCAGGGTCTCTGACATTTGTAATTCGCAGATCAGGACGCCCGGGTGCGAGGAAAATCCTGAAGAGCGCAATTGCCGCTATCACAAATCCGATTGCAATGGTTATGCCGTTGAGTAGCTGGTCAAGCCGGTTCGTGAGCAAACCGAGCCAGGACAGAATTCGGTATATTACAAAAGGGATAAGCCCTATCACAATGCCGTTTTTCAGATAGTAAATCAGACCTGAAACAGCATTACCTGCCCTGCCTTCATGAAAGGATGATTGCTCACTGCCATTCAGGTGTGCAAGAAACTTTCGGGTTCGGATTACGACAATCGCCAGCAGTAACAGAGCAAGCGGCAAAAGGACTTGAACACGGGTATCCGCCTCCAGCTGGGTTGCGAATATTGAAAAGGAGTCGCGGATTAACAGACGAAGACTGCGGTAGAAGCCCCGAAATCCGGTAACAAATTCTGACCAGAAACCGGCGCTCGTCAATCCGGGAGTACGGATGCTTATCGATTGAATAAACCGGGTATGCCTTAAGTCACCGATCTGTTTTTGGACCTGACGGGCCCGGGTTGAGGCATTCAGTGCAATTTTCAGTCGGGCATCGACATCAGCAAAAGACTGGTTGAGCGTTTCTCTGAGCTGTTTTGCTTCGGGGCTTTCTTCCGGTTCTCCTTCTGCCGGAGGCGCACCGAGTTCCTCAAGTTGCTGGCGCAACCGGTCAACCCTTCCCTGCAGATCCTGCGCCTCCACGTTAGCGGCTTGCCGAAGACTACCGGTTTCATCAAAAAGCCGGTCAAGTTCCGCATCTGTTACACCCTCACGGGCAACCGCTTGCTCGGTCGTATCAAGTATCCGGATCCAAGCTGAAGGATCACCAAAGGGGTTTGCCGGTTCGCCCTGCGCCTGACTGGAAGCATTGGTTGTTGATGGAGACGTAATAACCGATTGTGCGTGCGCCACAGCCGGAAATGCCAGAGCAAACGCCAATATTAAAATCGAGAAGAATCTTGCTGCCATAAACCGGATGAATAACCCGATTTTCGGGGAATGTCATGTGACAATAATGGGGTTTATCGAACCGCTGTCACCGTGTAGCCGGATTGCCTCAGCAGATTGACAAGCCCCAGCTCTCCGGGAAGGTGAAGTGCACCGACAGCCACAAATGCAGGACCGGCCTGAAGAACAGGTTCAACACGCTCAGCCATGGTGTAATTGCGTTTGTCAATCAACGCTTCCTGGAATTGGGCAACGCCTTGTCCGCTGCCGGTGTCCGGCATGACCGCTTTCATGATTGGAAACACCAGGCCCATTTTGCCTTCAAGGTATAGCACTTTCATGGTTTCGATCATGTCCAGCGCTTTGCTTCCGGAAGCAAGCGTCTCTTCAAGTGCTGAAACATGATATTCCGTCGGCAACGAGGAAATCGCCGTCAACTGCTCGGAAACCGTTTCAAGACCCTCGATAGCCTTTCCGTTTTCTTTCGCAAAATGCGCCAGTTCTGCATCAAGAACCTTCGCGCCCTGTTGTTTACGTATAATTTCACAAACCGGAAGCGAAATTGTTGTGGCAACAAGCCAGGGTTGCATTCGATCGGCGAGCTGCATTGGTACACCACGTACGGTAACTGCTGCTTCAAGTTCATCTTCGAGCTCGTCTGCGACAAGATCGCGTAACGTTCCGTCCTTAAGGAATGTCAGATGCGTAAGACCGGCCATCGCTTTGGCAGCCGCTGCCGCATCGAGGGCATCGACAGATTCAATTACCAGTGTTTCGCTTTCAAGAATCGCCCGTTGAGCATCTTCAGGAATGGATGAAATATCAGGATCAGCAAGATGCATTGTCCCGTAAAGCCAGGAAGTCTGTAAACCTTCCTTCTCGACCTTCCAGAAAATGGCTTCTGCATTCTCCGTCTCTGCGGCTTCAGCGACAACCGCATCGTAGGCGGCCGGATCATCCCGTTTCAGGTCGACAAGCAGGTTTCTGCCTTTGCATGCATCTCCAGACTGGGAATGAGCCTCCGGCAACTGAACAAGAGAAAAACTTGCAAAGAAAAAGGCAATGAGGACAAGCTTCATCAATCCGAAGATGATAAGCGTGTTTTCAGACCACGTAACTGCTTTTTCGATTTGCATTCTCATTGTCCCGTTTTGGACGACTATCGGCTTAAATGTTGAACATCAGACTAAATGTGAGGGTTTACAAAGTGCTAACGGGAGAAAACTCATGCCCTTGGATGCGATTTTTCATACACATCCATCAACCGCGAAGCATCGACTGCCGTATAGACCTGCGTCGTTGAAAGGCTGGCATGACCCAGCAGTTCCTGAATGGTTCGCAGATCACCTCCGCCCGCCAGCAGGTGCGTGGCAAAAGAGTGGCGAAGTGCGTGTGGAGTCGCAGTTTCCGGCAAACCAAGCGCCGAACGCAACGTTCGCATGGTCTTCTGAACAATGGCCGGCTGCAATACACCACCTTTGGCTCCCCGGAAAACAGGTTCACCAGGTTCGACAACATAGGGGCAGAGACCAAGATAGGTTTCCATCGCCACAACAATCTGAGGCAAAACCGGCACCATGCGCGTCACCCCGCCCTTGCCTGTCACCCTGAGGCTCCCTGCCCGACAGGATTGAAGTTCGGATTTGGTAATTGCCAGCGATTCGCCGATCCGCAGTCCGCACCCATACATTAACATCATGACAGATGCGTCACGCGCTGCAATCCACGGGACTTCCGAAAGATGTTCCGAGGCCTCAGTCAGTTTAACCGCTGTCGAAGCCTGCAGAGCTTTCGGAAGGGTTTTCGGCTGCCGGGGAGAACGGGTTGATGTGAGGCCTGCCGAGTTGGCCAGCCCCTTTTTTTCAAGAAACCTCACAAAGGATCGAATACCGGCAAGCCCTCGGCCCAAAGTGCGGGCGCCCGCTCCGGCCTCACGCCGTCTGGCAAGGAACCCCCGCATATCAAGCGGCTTTAGGTCGGCAATGTCATCCACATCTGCAGGACCGCCGACATGACCCGTCAGATATTGCAGGAATTGCCGTACGTCCCGTTCATAGGCATCAATCGTCTTTACCGACATGCGCTTTTCATTCGCAAGCCATGACAGCCAGGCACGCTGCTCATTCGCCAAAGCAGGTGAACAGTAGACAAGAAATTCTTCAGTGTCGGAAATACGAACCATGGAAACAGGTTAGGCAGATATGGTTAGGGAATGGTGAAGGGCTTTAGGAACAGCAATGGCAGCTTCGAGCCTGTGTTACATTCCAGAACCGTACAAACCAATATCCGCTAATAAAATCCGGAAAAGCAAAAAGGCGGGATACTCCCCGCCTTCTTTTCGAAGAACAATTCCTCGATTAAAGCTGCCAGTACATCCGTGGTCAGCTTGTATGAAGATTAAACAAGCTCAATCTTGCTGACCGCTGTTTTACCTGTACGACTGTCTACTTCGGTTTCAAAAGCAACTTTTTGTCCGTCATTCAAGCCGGTAATTCCGGATCTCTCCAGAGCTGTAGCATGCACGAATACATCCTTGCTTCCTTCGTCAGGTTGAATAAACCCAAAACCTTTTTGATCGTTGTAAAATTTAACTGTACCTGAAGTCATAGTGTTTTCCTTTCAATGACTATTGTTCGCCCTGGTGACGAGTTTAATTACCTGCGCTATGCAGCAGTTTTTTCCTGCTCGCGATTTTTACGTTTTGGCTGAACTGCTAAGGTATCTTTGTTCTTACCCTTGCGTTGAGAGGCACGCCGCTTCATTTGTTTGGAGTTCGCCTGGTATCTTTTGGATGGATTTTTCCCTAAACGTTCATCGTCCGGTGCATCACTTTGAATCTTGCTGCCGATAAGCTTCTCAATATTCCTAAGAAAGGTTCTTTCTGATGGATCACATAGAGATATTGCAACACCACTTCTGCCTGCGCGAGCGGTACGTCCGATTCGGTGCACATAAGATTCCGGCACATTTGGAATCTCGAAATTCACAACATGCGAAATATCATCAATGTCGATGCCGCGCGCCGCGACGTCAGTAGCTACCAGAATTGATGTTTTGCCCGAACGAAATCCTTTCATTGCCCGATCACGTTGGCCTTGCGACTTGTCGCCATGAATGGAAGCAGCGTTCAGGTTGGATGCAACCAGATGCTTGCAAACACGATCTGCGCCGCGTTTGGTGCGGGTAAAGACAACTGTGCGTTCAACGGCTTTGTCTGAAAGAATTTCCGTCAGAACACGGCGTTTGTCAGCCTTCTCTACATATCGAATGCTTTGTGCAATCCGTTCAACGGGTCTTGAGACCGTAGCCACCTTTATTTCCGCAGGTTTAGTCAGAAGGTCATCAGCAAGTTTTCTGATTTGGTTGGGCATTGTTGCTGACAACAAAGCGGTTTGCCGATTTGACGGAAGCTTTTCCACGATACTTCTGATGTTCGGCAAAAAGCCCAAATCAAGCATCTGGTCAGCTTCATCAATGACCAGGGTGCTTGTCTTGAACAACATAATCGCACCAGAGTTGATGTGATCAAGCAAACGTCCGGGTGTGGCAACAATTATGTCAACACCAGCATTTAGTGCACCAGTCTGTTTCCTTGGGCTGACGCCGCCAACAACCAAAGCAACCTTTATCCTTGTAAACTTGCTGTAATTTTTGATGTTGTCCACGATCTGTGAAGCCAGTTCACGGGTCGGTGACAATATCAGTGAACTGCACGTCCTTGGCATAGATCGGCGTTTTTGCTGTGTAATCTGATGTAGCAGCGGCAAAACAAAGGATGCGGTTTTGCCAGTTCCGGTTTGTGCAATTCCGATAACGTCCTGCCCTTGCATCAGTGGAGGAATTGCTTGTGCCTGAATTGGGGTGGGATTGGTGTAACCTTCAGCCGATACGGCTCTAAGGATAGGCTCGGCCAAACCGAGTTCATGAAATGTAGTCAAAAAGTCTCTTCTTGTTCCGCTGCTTCAAACGGCGTTCATGCCGAGTACAGTGGGTCTTTCAAATTGGGGAGCTTGTGTAGATTAGCTGCCTTAGCTTCTTTGCCATTTTTGGCTATTCAAGGCAGGGATCGTACAATCAAAGTCTTAGAATATGTCGCCGCTGATGCAATCATCCACACGCGGCAGTTGTTGGACGATTAAAGGAAAGAGATTAATAAAGCAACAACTCATTTTTCAAAGCAGAAACAGTGCTTCGTAAGTAAGTTGGCAGCTTTATCACACACCCGCCATTCGCAGTGTTAAATCGCTGAAATCTGCTCGGAGGTCCGGATTGAGCCCAAAGAATACGCTTGACCCTGATCGCACGCCGTACATATGTGCAATTGATTTTGATTGGTTGTGGCATCAAAAGTGGCGCTTGTGTAGATTCACCGATAAGAGATTATCTTCCAGAGATTTGTTGTAATCGTTCAACCAAACAGTACAGTACAGTTATGCCAATCATCGGATGGCTAGCCCATAAAGTAGTCTATTCGAGAAATAGCGGAAGCGTACGATTCGCCGCCATCAATTGCTCTGGATTATCACCCGATCCCAACCTATTTTTGATCTTTTGGAAATTTGATCAGGCTATCGCAGTTGTAAATCAGGTAAATCATTTTATTTCAAATTTTTTCACTCACTTTGCTACTGTAATTCAATCCATATACATGTTTATTAATAAGGCTATTATCTTGACCGACCCTGGAATAAGGTTGCGTGAATTGTCATGATCAAATAAGTCATGTTCCGCAAAGTTCACTTGTTATCAAATGTTCTACAGAATCGGAAATTTTCACGCTTCCACCAGCATAATATATGAGTGCCATTACCTAACAAAGCCGTTGTCAGCACCAACTGAGGGTAGTGAATGCGTCGTTGATTTACCAACTAGATAAAACTAATTCGTTAAAAGATTTATCTTGATGTCCACTCTTTACCGAAACTTACAATTTCTTCCAGTTTGATCTTAAGTCCTTTTTGTTCCGGAAACTGTGGCTCGCTGGGGCCAAGTTGAGTCGCCGCTTTTTCAATGCGGACCTTCAAATCGAACCACGCTGCCTGACCGGTAATTGGGTCGGAATTGGACCAGCGGAGACCATCCCCTTTTTCTGGAAGCAGTTCCTTGATCAGGTGATTCATCAAAAACCCTTCCTTGGATTCAGGCGCGTCCGGGGCCAGGTTCCAGGCGCCAGAACGTTTACCAATGGCGTTCCATGTCCATATGGTATTTTCATTTACTGCATTCATTCGTGCGATCGGAACCTTGATTTTCCCATGATGAGATATCACCCATACCCAATCACCATCTTCGAGATCATGTTCATCACAAATTTTGCCGGGAACATAGAGCTTGTTTGTTCCATGTATTTGTCTGAGCCAGGCATTTTGCGAACCCCAAGAATGATACATCGCCGCGGGACGCTGGGTTAGCGCATGAATCGGGAATTCATCTGTTCCAACTGCAGTCCCCTCAAATGGAGGATACCAAGTCGGAAGAGGTTCGAAACACTCTTTTATACGTTTACGATGTGATTCTGGTGGATGGGGTTCCATTTGCCCTTCAGCACATAGCTGAAATTTGCGCAGTGGTTCCAAATAGAGCTGAAAGATGTTTTCAACCGGCTTCTCCTGGAGACCCATTTCGACTGCCCAGTCCTGCCATGCCTTGTTAGCGTGCTTAAAGTAGTGCGCTTCTTTTGGAACGTGAACCTCAAAAAATCCGCCATTTTCGATGTATCTCTGCAATTGTTCAGGATTTGGTTCACCCCTACCTGTCTTGGAGCCATCCTTTCCACGCCAACCGCTGAGCGGGCCAATGCCAGGCCTACGTTCATGATTGACCATATAGTCCGCATAATCCTTGAATGTTGGGGAGCCGTCATCATTTGTCATACCGGGAAGACCCAGTCGGCACCCCAAATCCAACATGGCAGACTGGAAACCGCGAACATCACGATTTTTGTCCTGCGTTTTTGGATCTACAACAGGCCAGCGAATGGAATCTGCCATTACTTCCGGTTCGCAAATAGGCCGATCCAAAAGTGAGATGCAGTCGTGGCGCTCCAGGTAGGTTGTGTCTGGCAGGACCAAATCTGCGTAGGCTACCATTTCCGAATTGTAGGCATCGGCGTATATGATTTTTGGAATTACATATTTGCCGTTTTCATCTTTGTCCTCAAGCATCTTCATGACGCCTTTCGAATTCATTGAAGAATTCCAGGACATATTGGCCATATACAAAAACAGTACTTCCACGCCGTAAGGGTCTTTGGCGTGTGCATTTGAAATGACTGAATGCATTAGTCCGTGCGATGCAAAGGGGGCATCCCAGGAAAACGCCTTGTCGATCCGTTGAGGCGTGAGACCATCATCTTCCAGCAACAGCTCATCCGGGCCATGCATGAAGCCAAGATGAGGGCCTCTAAACGGTTCATTTCTCCGGGCTCCGCCGTGTGGTTTCGGCTGGTTTTCAATCGGCCTGGGATAAGGAGGTTTAAAACGATACCCTCCGGGACAATCAATTGAGCCCAGCAATATTTGCAGCAGATGTATCGCTCTGCAAGTCTGGAATCCGTTGGAGTGCGCAGAGATGCCACGCATGGCGTGAAATGAAACGGGTCGACCAATCATCCGGTCGTGTTTCTCACCCTTCAGGTCAACCCAGGGCTGTTCAACAACAATCTCTTTTTCGAATGCCGCTTCAGCCAACTCTTGCGCCAGGTGTTTGATTTGAGTTGCAGGAACGCCCGTAACTTTGGAAACAGTTTCTGGTTTGTATTCATCTGAAAGATATTTTTCAGCCAGCAACTGAAAAACCGGTATCGCTTTTTTGCCTCCGGGCAATTTGGCTTCGCCCTTCAGATTTGACTTTACGCCTTTCTTTCTCGAAGAAACAATTTTGCCGCTATCACGATCCAAAACAAGAGGTTCGTTTTTGCCGTTGCGAGCAATTAAGCCGTGGTCGGGTGAACCTTCATCCTGAATGACAAGCCAGGATGAATTGGTATATCTGATCAGATAATCGAGATCGACCTTGCCGGCCTTAAGCAATTCATGAATCAGCGACAAAACGAAGAGCCCATCCGTACCTGGAGTGACACCAACCCATTCATCTGCAATGGCATTGTACCCAGTTCGAACAGGATTGACGCCAATAATTTTGACGCCTCTTTCTTTGAGCTTAGAGAGACCTAATTTTATGGGATTGGAATCATGATCTTCGGCAACCCCAAAGATCATGAATAATTCTGTTTTGTCCCAGTCGGGGGCACCAAATTCCCAAAAAGCGCCACCAAAAGTGTAGATTCCACCGGCGGCCATATTCACCGAACAAAATCCGCCATGTGCAGCGTAGTTTGGCGTTCCAAACTGTTGCGCCCACCAACCTGTGAAAGACTGGCTTTGGTCTCTGCCTGTGAAAAAAGCCAAGCGTCTTGGGTTGGTTGTGCGAATCCTTCCCAACCAGCCTGCCGCTATGTCCAGCGCTTCATCCCATTCGATTTCCTTAAATTCACCCTTGCCGCGCTCGCCAACCCTGAGTAACGGCTTGTTCAGCCGGGCCGGAGAATAATGCTGCATAATGCCTGCAGAACCCTTTGCACAGAGAACACCTTTGTTAACAGGGTGATCCCTGTTTCCCTCGATATAACGAACCTTCGGCTGCCCATCTTCACCTTTACGCAGGTGTACGTTTATGCCACAGCGGCAAGCGCACATGTAGCAGGTTGTCTGGCGTATTTCGTCGGATACATGTGGACTGGTTTCAAGCTCAATTTCCGAATTTGCCATCGATTCAATATACTCCTGAAACCCGATAAATTAGTTTGCCCACGTATCGCTAGTCATCAAAAC
>JBCCGN010000052.1:0-20312 GCA_039029255.1 Pseudomonadota bacterium
GCAATAGCAAAGAATTAACCAACCTTCCTAACAGCAGATTTAGCTCGGCGTGGTAATTTGATGCTTCGAAAACAGGTGAAATTGTCACCTGGATACAGCGTGGCGCCTACGGAAACGTTGGCTTTAGGAAAAATGTACAATAACCTTGGACGTCTTATTTATCTGTTGTGCGGTATTGTGTTGCTGGTTTTTGCAGCGACCAGCCTGGTCATAACCGATTATGCTGGAACGGTGGCTGACGATATTCATTCTGAAGCACAAAGGGAACTGGTCGGAAACGAAATCAAACATCAGATTGAGACGGTAGCACGTGATCAGTCTCAAGTTTCAAACTGGAACGCCACCATTGAGGCGCTCGGCGAACCCATAGATAGGCGCTTTATCCGGGCAGAAATTGTAGAATGGCTGTGGTCAGATTTTGATATCATATCCACGATTATTGTTGGACCGAACGGGGAACCCAGGGTTACCGTCTACAAATCTGCTTTGTTGTCGCCGCAATCCGGTACACCGATGGTCGTACAGAATGCTGATCTGATCCAGGATGCACAAACACTCTACATGGAACGCAGAATGCCTCATGGTGACGGGTTCACATTTTCAGAAGATCCGGTCTGGTCTGAAAACCCGATCTATGCCTCTGATATTCGGGAGCTTGATGGGCAGATCAGCATTGTGATTGCTCAGGCAATTGTCCCACACGGAAATTACGTGGTCCCGGACGGCTTGCCGCACATTATGCTGACCTATAAGGCAATGACGGACCTGGATCTTGCGATAATCCAGGAAAAGCTCGGATTTTCTGGTTTCGATATCCTGAAATCTGGCGTACAAATCAACGGTTCACAAGCCAAAATTGATATCGGCAAGCGTGGCCTTCAGGCAGTGTGGAACTCTGACAAGCCGTCATCTGCGATCTGGAGTCAGCTTATCTGGCCCCTTGTGTTGCTGATAGCTCTGGTTGGTTTAAGTCTGTATTTTGTATCCAGACGGTACGACAGTATGGTGACAGCGCTTCAGAACAGCGAGGCAAGAAACAAGTTTCTCGCAATGCATGACGCACTTACCGGATTGCCGAACCGGTTCCACTTTGATCAGGCTCTGGAGAAAATCATATCTGATGGAGAACAGGACCGTTGTGCCATCCTGTGTCTTGATCTTGATCGTTTTAAGGTTGTCAATGATGTCTGGGGGCATCAGGCAGGCGATGAAGTTATAAGGGCCGTTGCGCAAAGAATGAGTAAAATTGTGGGAGACAACGGTATTGCTGCCCGCATCGGTGGCGATGAGTTCATCGTGCTGCTACGCAACCAGTTGGAACAGAAGAATGTGACAGAGTTGTGTGACAAATTGATTGCTGAAGTTTGCAAGAAAGTGAAATTTGATGGTGGTTCGGCAAATGTCGGCGTCAGTATAGGTGTTGCGTGGTGGCCTGATCATGCAAAAACAGCCAAAATGATAATTCGCAGCGCAGATGAGGCGTTATACAGAGCCAAGGAAGCTGGCCGGGGTCGTGTATATCTGGCCCAGGACATTGTCTCCAACGACAATGCCAGTTCGCAGGCCACCGGGAACAGGGCAGCCGCCTGACGTTTAATTTCGGCAGATGCGTTTAAGCGACTTCCGGGAGTGTGGCCTTTCTGAAAATCCGCCTTTCAGACCGGATAGACTGTCCAGTTATCGATTTCTCATCTTCAGGTAACACATCATGGCTGGGCCATATGCCAGAATGCAGGCAATCACGATAACCATTGGCAAGTCCCGCTTGCGTCATGGAAATTGCAGCTGACTGGTGATCATAGTCCAACGCGCAGGTCTGACATACCAGGCCCTCCGTATCGGCTTCCAGGGTCGCATACCAGACCCGCGGGGTTCCATCATTTGCCGGCATGCCGGCGGCACCCGAATTGATCCATATTTTGTTATTTTGTTCAGCAACAAAGGGAAGGCCGGAGTGACCTGTTATATAACCGTCGAGGTCAGGAGCATCTGGAATCTGGTATTTTCTTGTCGCAATGTCTGACGGGAAAACGAATTGGTTGATCGAGGCTGGTGTTGCGTGTGTGCATTGAAGGCGAAACTCGCCAATCCGCACAGTGGCCGATCTGTGCAATCCCCGCATCCATGATTTTGCTTCTGAATCCAGGACACTACGACAAAACCGATACCACTCGACCGATAAAAGGCTGCATTCGCTTCCCTCCTCAAAGCCGCATCCGCAATCATCGGCGTCAGCGCCAAGGGCTTCCTCGCAATTGCCCATAATGACATGAATCCCGGAATTGCGGATTAACTCGACGGTCTGTGCGGGTTGCCCGCAATAAGCAACTGTATCTCCTGTGAATATGATTTCACCGCTGCCAAATCCGAGACTTTCGGCCCGTTCCAGCAAGGCACTCGTCGCCTGCAGGTTTCCGTATGAACCTCCGAACACGAATACGCGTCCGGTTTGGCTGACAATGTGGTCGTTCATCAGGCCGCGTTGCCTTCCTTGATCATGTCGGCTGCTTTTTCAGCAATCATTATGGTGGGAGCGTTGGTGTTCCCGCCAATCAGTTTTGGGATAATGGATGCATCTACAACCCGAAGATTTTCAATGCCATGCACTTTTAATTGAGGATCAACCACCGACATTTCGTCTGTACCCATTTTACAGGTGCCTACCGGGTGATAAATTGTATCCGCGCGATTTCTGATATGGGCTTTCATGGCCTCGTCGCTGATTGGCCCGTCGATGAACATTTCTTTTTCGCAATAAGGTGCGAATGTTGGGGACTCAACAATTCTGCGAATGAGTTTCGTGCCCTCCAGAAGGCGGTCCAGATCGCGCGAATCCGAGAGATAATTGGGATCAATAAGGGGAGCAGCCATCGGATTGCTGGTTTTGAGACCCACTCGCCCGCGTGACTCTGGGCGCAAGACACAGGCATGAACGGAAAATCCGTTACCCCAATGCAATTTGCGAGCGTGATCGTCAACGACTCCGATTACGAAGTGCAGTTGAATGTCCGGCCTTTCAAGGCCCGGATCAGTCTTGAGGAATGCACCGGTTTCCGCAAAAGGGGTCGCAATCATGCCGGTACCGTCTTTGCGCCACTGGAGAATGTGTTTGAAAAGCCGGAAACCAGCTCCCAGGTCCAGACCAAACAGGTCTTTTTCCTTCGATTTCCACGCCAGAATCATGTCCAGATGATCCTGAAGGTTTTCGCCCACGCCGGGCAGGTCATGTTTCACCTCGACCCCGTTGAGCTTAAGGTGCTCTGCCGGACCGATTCCAGACAGCATCATCAACTGCGGTGAATTAAATGTTCCACCCGAGAGAATTACTTCGCGTGCCGCTTTTACGGTTTCAGTTCCTTTGTCTTTGCGATACGTCACACCGGTGGCTTTCTTGCCTTCCAGCTCAACCTTCAAGACATGTGCACGCGTGACTACTGTCAGGTTGCTTCTCTTGATGTTGGGCTGCAGGTAAGCCGCAGCGGCGGAACAGCGTTCTCCGTTCTTCGAGCCATGAAACTGGGTCACCTGATATAGGCCGACGCCTTCCTGTTCCTCGCCGTTGAAGTCATCCGTAACCCTGAGTTGGCACTCACCGGCAGCCTTTATGAAATCCTGAGAAATTTGCCGCGGGCTTTGCTGTTCGGAGACATGCAGCGGACCTTTGTCACCATGCAGTTCAGACGCACCGCGTTCGTTATTCTCGGATTTCAGGAAGTAGGGCTTTACATCATTCCAGGACCAGCCATCACATCCAAGCTCTGACCATTCATCGTAATCTTTCTGGTGTCCCCTTATATAAAGCATCGCATTGATCGCACTTGAACCTCCCAGGGACTTGCCTCTCGGCTGATAACCCTTGCGCCCGTTAAGACCCTGCTGCGGTACAGTCTGGAAAGCCCAGTTTCCGATCTTTGGACGACCCGGAAGCATGGCGATCGTAGCTGCTGGTGCACGATGCAGAATGCTTTTGCCTTCGCCGCCAGCCTCAACAAGGCAGACCGTTTTGGTGCTGTCTTCTGACAATCTTGCAGCTAGCGTGGCACCTGCTGAACCGCCGCCGACAATCACGTAATCATATATCAACTGGAAACACCCTCGTTAACCTGCTGGCACCTTATTGATCTGAAAGGCTCCTTGCAAGAACTGCAAAATTCCGTCATTAGCGCTACATGTCCGGAACCAACAGAAATCGCAAATTAATCACCGGTGGTCCTGCGATCATTCTTGTTGAGCCGCAGCTTGGTGAAAACATTGGCATGGTCGCGCGTGCCATGGCGAATTTTGGGTTGAGCGAACTACGGCTGGTTAATCCGCGTGATGGATGGCCCAGCACATCTGCAAGGAAGGCTGCGAGCCGGGCAGATCATGTTATCGATGAAACAAGAGTTTTTCCGAATCTCAAGGAAGCAATAGCGGACCTCAATCACGTCATGGCAACGACTGCACGTCAGCGTGACATGCTCAAGACGGTTCTTGCACCTGATGAAGCCGCATCGCTCGCAGCAAACAGAATGCAGTCGGGAAGTTCGGTGGGAATTCTGTTCGGTCGGGAAAGGTGGGGGCTCGAAAATCACGAGATTGCCCTTGCCGATGAAATTGTGACTTTTCCGGTCAATCCGGCATTTGCTTCCCTGAACATCGCTCAGGCGGTTTTGCTGATGTCTTATGAGTGGATGCGGTCGAGCACGGATGAAGGTGAAACGGGGTTTCGTGCTCCACCTTCGGCTCCGGCTCCGCGAAATGTGCTCAACGAGCTGCTGAAACATCTGGAGCAGGCGCTTGACGACGCACATTATTTCTACCCGCCGGAAAGGCGCGAGCGCATGCTCCTCAACCTGCATAATACCTTTGTTCACGCAAGCCTAAACGAGCAGGAGATACACCTGTTGCACGGTGTCATTGCAGCACTTGAAAGGCGTTGGCTGAAAAAGCAAACCGACAAGGGCGCGAACAGTGAAACACCCTAATTTTCCTGTTGAAAAGCTGCCGGATGCAGGAAGCTGCCGTTCCTGCCTTCCGTTCGCGCTTCGGTTGCTCTTGCAAATCCCGCCTTTATACGGCATTAGAAAGATAAAAATGTTATTCGCTTCAGCGAGTACGTAGGGGGATTGGTCATAAATACCTGGCTTCTTACAGTTTTGGATTATTTCAAGTTTGTTGGTAAGCGTAAACCAACGAGCAGGTTTGGCGTGCTCCCGGATTTGAAATTGCTTGTTGCGATTTTGCTGACTGTAACAGTCGGCACGATTGCACTGCACACTTTTGCGGACCCTGTTTTTATCAATTGGTATGCCACAGGGAATGCGGATAAGGCTGGCTGGTTTGCATTGACGACAGACATTGGTCAGTCTCACTGGATTTTGTTGAGTACCGGCAGCATCATTCTTTTCATGTCAGTCTACAATTTTCCGCAGCTCAGTTCGCCGCACACCATTCACTGGCACCACATTTTTCTGAAGTTCTATTTTATTTTCACGACGATAGCATTCAGCGGACTGTTGGCGATTTTTCTGAAGAACCTTATTGGTCGCGCACGACCGGTGCTTCATGATACGTTTGATGTATGGCTTTCATTGCCGTTTGAGGGAGTTTACCACTACGCAAGTTTCCCTTCTGGTCACTCCACAACCGTAGGAGCTCTGGCGGCGGCTCTGATTTTTGTTGCGCCGCGTATTGGATATATATTCCTGCCGGTTGCTATATGGGTTGCAGTCAGCAGGGTTGCGGTTGGGGCTCATTTCCCCAGTGATGTACTGGCTGGTCTTGCGCTCGGTGTCTTGTTTTCCTGGATTTACGCGCGCTCATTTGCCCGTAAGCGCTTGCTTTTCGAATTCGGTGATAATGGCGAACTTAAACTGAGAAATCTGGCAGCCAAACGTGCGCGTCGAAAAATCAGGAAACGTTCCCAGGCACTTGGCGATATTGGTTTCGGTGCTTCGGGGCCGAGGGCAGCCAACAAAGCGTGATCATTCTTGTCTTTGACTCCGGCATCGGAGGGCTATCAGTCCTCCGGGAAGCACGTGTCCTGATGCCTGAAGCACAATATGTCTATGTAGCTGATGACGAAGCTTTCCCTTACGGTGATTGGGAAGAAGAGGCTTTGAAAACGCGCATGGTCGGGCTTTTCGGCGAACTTATAGAACGTTGGCAGCCGTCCATATGCATTATCGCATGCAATACAGCATCCACGCTCGGTATTCACGCACTGCGAGAGGCTTATCCCGACCAGACCTTTGTCGGGACGGTACCTGCCATAAAGCCTGCAGCTGAGCGCACCCGCTCGGGTCTTGTTTCAGTTCTGGCAACCCCTGGAACGGTCAAACGCCAATATACAATGGACTTGATTGAGCAATATGCCGGCAAGTGCGAGGTAAACCTTGTTGGCAGCGTAAAGCTCGCTGCGCTTGCCGAAGCATACCTCCGCGGCGGATTTACTGATGAGGCGGAAGTGGCGCAGGAAATCGAACCCTGTTTCATCGAGAAGGATGGTAAATTCACTGACATTGTGGTGCTTGCATGCACACATTATCCTTTCCTGGTAAACCGGATGCGGAAGATGGCGCCGTGGCCTGTCGACTGGATCGATACGTCAGAAGCAATTGCCAGACGTGCTCACAGCCTGTGGAAATTGATGGAACCTGTATCCATGCCAGACAGAAAGCCTGATACGGCAAGTTTTACAGCGGGGAATGTCGATACGGCTACTGCCAGCCTTCTTTCGGGATTCGGTCTATTTCACACGTTGAATTAGCTTGACTTTCGATGTGCCAAACACTACTACGCGAAAAGTTTGAGGCGTGCGCTGCACCCTCGGGCATTACGTATCCCGCGACCAATCTCACAATACGTGCGTGAAATGGTCTGTCAGTCTGCTTTAAAAGGCGGCAAAGGAGGGTGCGTTTCCTTTAACCAGAGCATGAGGTTCTGGTTGTAAATTGTTGTTTTATAGGGAAATGTGATGAGCAAGCGTATTTCTACCAAATACAAAATCGATCGCCGCCTCGGCGAAAACATCTGGGGACGTCCCAAGTCGCCGGTCAACCGCCGCGAGTATGGTCCGGGAGAACACGGTCAACGCCGTAAGGGTAAACCTTCTGACTTTGGGGTGCAGCTTCGGGCAAAACAGAAACTGAAGGGTTATTACGGAAACATTTCTGAAAAACAGTTCCGCCGTATTTATGGCGAAGCAGTGCGTCAGAAAGGGGACACATCCGAAAACCTGATTGGACTGCTGGAAAGCCGCCTTGATGCAATTGTTTACCGGGCAAAATTTGTCGCGACTGTATTTGCGGCGCGGCAGTTCGTAAACCACCGCCATGTTCGTGTGAACGGCCAGCTTGTGAACATTCCTTCCTACCGTTGCCAGCCCGGTGATGTAATTGAGGTTCGGGATCGTTCGAAACAGTTTGCGTTCATTCTGGAAGCAACCCAACTTGCTGAGCGCGATGTGCCGGAGTATATTGACGCTGACCACAGCAAATTGACTGCAACTTACGTCCGCAAGCCCGCTTTTTCTGACGTGCCGTATCCGGTTCAGATGGAACCAAATCTGGTGGTCGAATTCTATTCGCGTTAAGCGCACCAACTCAGCAGCCATGGATATGTTGTGCCCGGGCCTTCCGGGCATAATTTTTTTGTGAATACCGGGCTGATTGAATTGTTACTTATATGTGCTAAAAGCTGACAATCGGGGAAATATGCGTTATCCTCACCCAACGTCAGGAATCGCGGATATCGGGGTTGCACATGAATACTTTGAAGATTTTTACAGCAGTGATAGTGGCAAGTTCAGTTCTTGCGACACCTGCATTGTCAGCTCAGAAACGAAAAAGCCTGTTCGAAGTGCTTTTTCCGAAGGCTCATGAACAGCGTCTGAAACGCAAAAAGGCGCAACAACAGGCACTGCTTCCACCTGCAGAACCGGTGAAGGTGAAAACCAGCCGCAATTACACTTACAAAGTGGTTGCAAAAGCCCCGATTGATATCAAGCCGCTGAAAGTGAAGTTTGCTGCCATCGTGCCCACTTCTGAGCACGAAGGCGCTGTAATCTCTGAGCCTGCCGCCGATCCAATTGAAATTGCTGATCCGTCATTGATGACCACGGACCTTATTGCTGTCGGCAAACTGGGGATTTCAACAGAAAGTCACATCGCGAAGGCAGTTTCCGAGTTTTATTCCGACAATCAGGAATACAGGTGGATCAACGAAGCTGGCGAGTGGAACGCAAGAGCGCGCTCTGTCTTCCGGCTTTTTGAGAACTCCGGAGAATACGGCCTCAATCCGGCTGACTATCGCTTTGAAGTGAAAGTTGATGTCGAAGATGTAGAAAAAAAGCCTGCCCGGGAACGGGTTCTGCGCGAAGTGGCAATGACCAACGCGACATTGCGCTATGCGATGGATGCAAGCTTTGGCACGATTAATCCGAACCGTTTGAGCGGTTACCACGATCTGCCGGTAAATTATGACAAGGCTCCGGAAACTCTGGCAACGGTCTTCAGCACAAAATTGCCGATAAATACATTGCGTGGCCTGCATCCTTCCAACTCAAAGTTCGAAGCTTTGCGTGCAGAACTTGCGGTGATTTCTGGAGTTGAAGAAGATGTCATTGATCTGCCAACCAAAATCCTGATCAAGCCAGGCAACGAAAATGAAGCTCTGCCGGAGTTTATTGCTGCGATAGAAAAACGTGCTTCTCAAAAGTTGCTTGATGAGCACAGCCCGTTTTTGGATGCCTACCAGGACGAAACCGTATATTCCAAGGAAGCGGTATCTCTTGTGAAGGCCTATCAGAAGGAAGCCGGGCTCGGAGCAGACGGGATTATCGGACGCAATACAGCTTCTAAACTTGCCGGAATCCCTTCGGAAGCCAAGGTCCAGCAAATCAAGCTTGCCATGGAACGCCTGCGTTGGTTGCCAAAGGAACTTGGCGAGCGTCATGTGTTTATAAACCAGCCTGAGTACCGTGCGCGTTACATGGAGGATGGTGCCGAAAAGCTATCGATGAGAATTGTGGTTGGCAAGAAATCGAACCAGACAAACTTTTTCTACGATGAGATAGAACACGTTGTTTACAATCCATATTGGGGCGTTCCGCGTTCAATCATCGTCAATGAGTTCCGTCCGCAATCTATCGGTAATCCTGCCTACCTTGACAGTCGCGGTTACGAAATAACCGACCATAAGGGAAATCGGATTTCCTCATCGTCGATAAACTGGTCTGCGGTTGATACTCATCCGAAATTCAATGTGCGGCAGCCGCCCGGGGCAAAGAATGCACTGGGCGAGTTGAAGATTATGTTCCCGAACAGACATGCGATCTATATGCACGATACGCCTTCAAAGCATCTGTTTAGCAGACAGGATCGCGCATTTAGCCATGGATGTGTCAGATTGCAGGATCCTCACGCAATGGCTGCTGCGGTGCTCGGTAAATCCAAATCCCAGATTCATGGAAGCATTGCAAAAGGGAAGAATGAAACGGAAAAGCTAAAATCCAAGGTTCCGGTCTATGTTTCATATTTCACCGCCTGGCCGCAAGCTGATGGGACAGTCAAATACTTCCGCGACATGTATGGTCGCGATGCGCATCTGCTGAAGGCTGTCGAGGCGACACGCAAGGCGCGCTCATCAATTTCATTTTCCTGAGGGCTGCAATATAAAGGCTTGACCGGAATACCGGAAAAAAGAACAGCGGACCGGTTGTACATTTGCCGGTCCGCTTTTTTTTATCCGCGTTTTGAAAATTTGATATTTCCGACTTTGAAAATCTTGCCGGATTTGGGATCTGTCCGACTGATTTGAACATCGAATGTTTTTGCGTTTTTGCTATTCAAAACGATATTGGCGACGATATCCTGCTTGGTTATGCGGTCTCTGGCCTTGAAAATGAAATTGATACGGTTGCCGCTTCGTTTGCCGGAAAAGTTACTCTGTTTCAGATTGGCAAGCGAGCGGAACATGGAAGCGGAATATGAATTTGCACTGCCTTTTTGTTGAATAAAACCATTGAGGCTGAAAACAAAACCGCCCACCGCACAGTTGCCCCCAAGTTCAATGCGTCCTGGATTGTCAGACGGCTTATTGTTCATGCGACAGCGTATGGATTCCTCTTTACCCTTCGGAGTGGCTTTAACAAGTCCCTTACCGCGCCACTTCCCGGAAATATTCTCAAAGATTGCCGGTGATGCCTCGACTGTCTGTGTTTCGGGAGTGATCGGCAGGACAAGCAGAGAAAGCAATCCTGCGAAAGCCAGTTTACGGAACATTGATACCTCCCTCAAAGAACACTTGGTTTGCACGCGTTTTATGCAGACCTTGTTTTAATTATTCCTGCTTTCCTGTGATTGCAAGGTAAGCAGGTAACTGGAATATGTCCGCAAGAAACGCAAAGACAAGGGTCATAATCACAACTGCTGAAAATACCGCCATCGCCGGCAGGCTGCTGAATGCCATGACTACCAGCCCGCCCGACAATATCAGGGTTGTTGAAAAGATTGCCGGGGTGACCTCCTTTATCGCACCCGCTACCGCAAGTGTGTTGTCATGCTCCCGCCGGTTCAACAAATATTGATTAAGCATATGAATGGAGTCATCCACCGCAATGCCGAATGCTACAGTTAGTGCGACGGTGATCGACATGTTGAGCGGCACGCCCGCCAGGAAGAGAATGAGCTCCACACAGATAATTGGCAAAAGATTCGGTATAAGGCAGCACAGGCCAAGCCGTATGGACCGGGCAGAAATTGCGACAATCGTAATTGAGAGGATTACTGCCAGAAGCAGACTAATCCTGAGATTGTCCATCAAACGGGGAGCAACAACCCCGGATAGAACCGGGTACCCCGTGACCTTTACGAAATCCTGAAGTCCCCGTTTTTCCAATGCCTCGTCAAGCATTGAAAGTCGTTTTTGCATTTCGTTAGCAGACAGATTTGCAGATGAAAAGATCGTAACCAGAACCTGTTTTTTGTCCTGTGAAATGAATCGGCTGGTCAGAAAGCGCGGCAGCTGGTCAATCAGACTCTCATCAATGCTTCCACCCGTACGTTTGATTTCATCAGCGAAATCGGCAAGCGAATAAAAGGATCCAGTGCCAAACACCTCCGCTGCTGCATCGGAAGTGTCGTATACACGCTTTTCGTTGGAAGGATCGTCCAGTCGCAGCGTATCATCCATATCCACAATCGCGAACAAGGGAGTCGTGCCAGAATAGGTCCGGTCGATATATCCTTCGCTTTGACCGACTTCTGACTGGCTGCCCAGATAATCAATCAGTCGGAACCGGCTGTCTATATTCTGATGCGCGTAAAGACCGAGTGCGCTTAGCACAAGGCCTGCTATCAGCACTGTCTTGCGATAGTGCAAGAGACGCATGGCAGGAGCGGCGATGGCCGACAATTTACTTGCGGTCGATGCTTCATGTCTGAAGTTGGCTTTTAGCGCCCAGTACAAACCGAGGGGAAGAGCCATAATCAGGCAGACAAAGCCACCCATTACTGAAAGTGCACCGACAACACCGAGCTCAAACAGGCCATGATTCCCGCTGAAGCACAATGAAAGCAAAGCCGCAGCCGTGGTAAGTGAGGACAGGGCGCACGCGGGACCAATTTCCTCGATTGCCTCTTCAAGTGCCACCAACGGGTCTTTGTTTCGCGAATTTTTCTTCTGCCATTTCAGATACAGATGAAGCGTGTCGGCAAACACGATCACAATCAACAGGACGGGCAGTATGTTGGTTAGAAAATTCAACGGAACGCCACCCAGACCCGCACCGCCCACAAACCACATGATGGCCAATACAGATGGCAAGGCACACAAGATCATCGCCACTGGATGCCTGAAGAGAATGAAAGCCAGAAGGGCGCATAGGCCAAGAGCCATCGGAGCGAGCCAGACCAGATCGGAAAAAATTGAGTGAATGATGTCAGAACGGATGGCCGGTTGACCCGCTATGCTTATCGTAATCCCATCCGTTTCGAACTCCTTTGCAAGTTCCGTGAAGCTCCGCATGGTTTCCTGAACATTATTGTCTGCAATCGCGGAAGCCTTGGTGTAAACAACCATGACAGCAGAGCTGTAGTCAGGACTGAACAGTGACTGGGAACTTGGTATGTCGATGGCCATCTGTCGAAGGGCTTCGACGACCTGTTCATCCGTTTCGAACTCCGCTGGCAGGGCAAACTCCCATCCGGTTTCTTCTCCTCCATATCGGACAAGTGCAAAGATCGATAATATGCTCTCAACACGCTCGTCCAGGGTGAATTCGAAGTTCAATTCCCGGAATAACTCAATTCCTTCGACTGTTGCCAGGTTTTCCAGTCGCATCAAAATTACAGCGTCATTGTTGAAATCGCGAAAATTGCTTAGCAATTCATCATAGTCGGCAAGTTCCTGCGAGCCATCACGCAGGATCTCAATGTTTTCACCAGAAAATTGAAGACGGGTCACCCCAACCAGCGCAGCAACTGATATCATGGCCAAAAGTATGGTCGCCAACACGGGTTGTCGAATCGCAAACAGTCCGAGCTTGTGTAATCCGAAACCGTTAATCATGAGAGCCGCAAATCCGCTAGAAGTAACACCTGTAAAACCATCCCCATCTCACATACGATTCTATAACCCAGTTAAGAAACGAATTCGACAGGGAATAGGGTTCAATTTGAAGAACTTAACAAGCTTTTGAACTCATGTTGCAGGATTTTTCAGATGACTTGCGTCCTGGTTGAAAAGCACATTGTTGGTTTCTGCTGTCTGTCCGTGGTTCTGGGTGTTTCGGTGGAGGTCAACTGCCCGTCTCACAGCTGGTCTTTCCTTGACTGCGCCACGCCATCTGGCCACGTTTGGGAATTCGTCAAGCGGGCAGTCGATGGCTTTTGCGATGAGAACCCACGGAAACGAAATCATGTCAGCAATTGAGTACTCGCCCAGAATAAAATCGCGACCCTCAAGACGGGAGTTGAGGACCTGCAGGCAGCGCTGATATTCTCCTTTGTACCGTTTCAGGCCATAATCTTCGCTCTTCGGCGCGTAGTTGCGGAAGTGACTGTACTGACCTGCCATCGGTCCGAGGTTACCGACCTGCCAGAACAGCCACTCCATCAGTTCCTTGCGGCCAGTAGCATCTGTCGGGGCAAACCTTCCGGTCTTGTCAGCGAGATAGAGCAAAATGGCACCGCTTTCAAAAACTGGTACCGGTTCGCCGCTTACATCGTGATCCAAAATGGCAGGCATTTTCGCATTCGGATTGATCCGCAGAAATTCCGGCGTAAACTGGTCGCCATGGGTGAGGCGCATGAGGTGTGTCTTATATTCAAGGCCACACTCCTCAAGCATGATACCAACCTTCCAGCCGTTGGGCGTGGCGGAGAAATAAAAATCAATCATATCTGGTGCTGATCCTGAACTAGAACAGTTTCAGGCCTTTCATGCTGGTGTGACCTTCTTTGGCTATTATTATATGGTCATGGACGGTAATTCCCAGTGAATCAGCAATTTCCGCAATCCGTTTGGTCATTTCAATATCTGCGTTTGATGGCGTTGGATCTCCAGAAGGGTGGTTGTGCACCAGAATAATTGCGGTCGCCGAGAGGTCGAGTGCACGTTTTATAACTTCCCGCGGATAAACCGGAGTGTGATCTACGGTACCCTGCTGTTGAACTTCATCCCGAATGAGACGGTTTTTCTTGTCCAGAAATAGGATCCGGAATTGCTCACGTTCTTCAAATGCCATGCTTGCCCGGCAATAATCCAGCACAGTCGACCAAGATGATAGCAATGGTTTATCTCTTACGCCGCCATGCAGCAACGCGGCCGCTGCGGCCTTGACAATCTGGAGGTCAGTGATGACGCCTTCGCCCATCCCCTTGATCTCTGCAAGGCGTTGTGGTGGGGCATTCAGGACTTCTGCAAAAGAACCAAACTGCTGAATAAGTAATTTTGCGAGTGGTTTGGTATCTCGCCGGGGAATTGAACGGAACAGTAGCAGCTCAAGCAATTCATAATCCGCGAGTCCCGTCGCGCCGTTTGCAAGAAATTTTTTCTTCACACGAGATCGATGACCTCGCAAATGATCTGTCGGGTTTTGAGGTTCGGAAAATCCTGAAAAATCGTCTGACATACTTAGGATATACTTGGAAATTTTTCCCTATACATAAGGAGGTATTGTATATCCAGCTGGCGAAGACGTAAATATCTCGCATCCATCTTCTGTCACACCGATGCTGTGTTCAAACTGTGCGGTCAGGGATCTGTCCCGTGTAACCGCAGTCCAGCCATCAGAGAGGACTTTAACGCTTGGTCGGCCCAGATTGATCATGGGTTCGATGGTGAAAATCATGCCGGGCTTGAGTTCGACACCTTCTCCGGCGCGTCCATAATGTAATATATTGGGAGCATCATGGAAAAGACGACCAACGCCATGTCCGCAGAATTCTCGAACCACAGAGCAGCGCTCCGCCTCTGCATAAACCTGGATGGCTTCACCAATGTGACCGGTTGTATTGCCGGGTTTCGCCGCTTCGATACCAAGCATGAGTGAATTGTAGGTTACTTCGATCAACCGCTCAGCAGCGCGCTTTATCTGGCCAACCGCATACATTCGGCTGGAATCACCGTGCCAGCCATCCATCACGTAGGTTACATCAACATTGATAATGTCCCCTTCACGTAGGGGCTTTTCATTCGGGATGCCGTGGCAGACAACATGGTTGATCGAGGTGCAACAGGATTTGGTAAACCCGCGGTAATTCAGGGTCGCGGGAAGAGCGTCATGCGTGCGGCCGAACTCGGCTACAAAATCATCAATTTCCTGTGTTGTGACCCCCGGTTTGATAATTTCCGAAAGCGAATCCAAGCACCTTGCGGTTACCTGAGATGCGTTCCGCATGCCATCGAAATCGGCTGCGGAATACAGTTTGATGCTGCCTGTATTCTTGAGAGGCGCGGAGTCGGCTTCGATATATGCAGTCATTATCGTACTCCCGGGGACAAATGTCGGGGGATATCTATAGGGATGATATCGGTTGCGTCAATTGATTGGGGCGTCACATTGCATCTTAATGCGATGGCTTCAACCCCGTTTGCATGGGCTTGTATGAATGCGTCCACATAACCAGGGTCGAGATCTTCCGCAAACTTCATCCGTTCGCCGTCGTTTCTTTGTATGACATATAACATTACGGCACGATCTCCGTTCTTCACCTGTGCAGCAAGTTCATGCAAATGTTTGGCTCCGCGCGTTGTTACACTGTCTGGAAATTCGTAGATGCCCGGAGTACGGACAAAGTGGACATTCTTGACTTCGACATATGTGTCGGGTTTCCCTTGGCTTTCGAGCAGAATGTCTATCCTGGAGTTCTGACCGTATCTGACTTCGGTTCGCAACCGGTCAAATTCTGCCAATTCAGGAATTTTGCCGGATTCTATCGCTTCCCTTGCGATGTGATTTGGATGATTGGTGTTAACACCAACCATAACGCCATCAGTTTCAACCATCTCCAGCGTATAGCGCAGTTTGCGTTTTGGATTTTGACTGTCAGAAATCCAGGCGCGGATGCCGGGCTCTGTGAGGCCCAGCATGGAACCTGGATTGGGACAGTGCACTGTAATTCGTTCACCAGTATCGAGTTCGACATCAGCAAGGAAGCGTTTATAGCGTTTCACAAGCCGGGTTTCTATCAATGGTGAAACGAACCGCATTTGCTCAGATAATTCTTACCTAGAAAAATCCGCCACCGCGGCTCCACCAACCAGAGCGCTTGGATTTCTTTTCAGGCTCCGCGTCTCCACTGTCAGACATCTCGGTTGAAGCCCCACCGGATGCTTCAACTGGCTCTTCCACCATTGGTTGCCCGGTGACTTCCGCTGCCAGAACATCGTTTTTCACCTCATCCTTGGCAGGCTTTCGCCTGGTTGTCCGGCGTTTTGGTCTAGGCGGCTCGGTTGATGTTGCCTCAGCCTCTTTACTGTCGCTGGATTCTGTTTGGTGAGTTTCTTCGGCGACCGGTTCTGGAGAGTTTACCGGAGCTTTCCTGCGTCTTGTACTGCGTCGTGCCGGTTTCGCTTCTTCCGCCGGCTCGGCCTCATGTTCGATTGCATTACCTGCATCTGTATTTTCTGTGGTTGTCTGACCCACGTCCGAGGTAGCCTCAGTATCTTGGGTTTCGCTTTCAAGAACATCAGCCGCGGAAGCATCAGTTTCTTTGCGACGGCTACCACCCCGCTTACCGCGGCGGCGTTTTCTGCGCGGCTGATCCTCATCGTTTCCTTCGACTGTGGAAGCATCCTGCAGAGCCTCATTGTTACTGGCTTCAGTTTGACCAGCCTCTGATCCCTCGGATTTTCCACGGGATTTACGTGAACGGCTACGCTTACGCCCATGCTCTCCGGAATCGCTTTCTGCTGTGTCCGGTGCCTGATGAGCAGCCATTTCACTATCGCTATCATATCCGATTGCCGCATGATCACGACTAGCCCTGGCTTTTTCTCCCTTTTCGATCTCGAACTGTTGCCCGTGCAACTGGGACTCACCCAAAATCGTAATCTGAAGTCCGAACTTTTGTTCAAGTTCGACTAGAGCAGCACGCTTATGATTGAGAATGTGCGTGGCAATATCTGGAGTGGTTCTTACGGTTGCATCACGTTTGGAGTTGCGTGATACGTGCTCTTCCAGCGCCCTGAACACATGAAGCGCGATTGCCGATTCAGATCGAATGTATCCAACCCCGGCACAGTGTGGACAAACATCCATTGTGCTTTCAAGAACACTTGCGCGAATCCTCTGACGAGACATTTCGAGCAGGCCAAAGTGCGAAATCCGTCCGACCTGTATCCGGGCACGATCATTCTTGAGACACTCTTTGAGTTTCTTTTCAACGGCCCGGTTATTTCGCCTTTCCTCCATATCGATAAAATCGATGACGATCAGGCCAGCAAGATCTCGCAGACGCAATTGTCTGGCGACTTCTTCTGCAGCTTCAAGGTTTGTTTGCAAAGCTGTGTTTTCGATCGAATGTTCCCGTGTCGCTCGTCCCGAGTTTACGTCAACCGCCACGAGAGCCTCTGTCTGGTTCATCACCAGATAGCCACCGGATTTAAGCGTCACCTGAGGGGAGACCATATTATCCAGTTGTGATTCAACGCCATATTTGGCGAAGATAGCTTGCGATTCCTTGTATTCTTTGACTTTTTTGACATGGCTCGGCATCAACATGCCCATGAATTCGCGCGCTTCCTCAAGGCCTTTTTCGCCGGAAACCAGTATTTCGCCAGTATCCTTGTCATAGAGGTCGCGAATGGAGCGCTTGACCAGGCTGCCTTCCTCATAGACCAGGCAGGGTGCGGTGGATGATAGGGTAAGGTTACGAACCTGCTCCCAAAGCCGCATCAGATACTGGAAATCGCGCGTGATCTCTACCTTCGTACGCGACGCGCCAGCGGTTCTCAAAATTACACCCATGCCTTCCGGAACATCGAGTTCTGTCGCAATTGCCTTGAGCCTCTTCCGGTCAGTTGAATTCGTGATTTTTCGAGAGATGCCGCCGCCTCGTGCCGTGTTTGGCATCAGTACGGAATATCGACCCGCCAATGACAGATAGGTTGTAAGGGCTGCACCCTTGTTGCCGCGCTCTTCCTTTACGACCTGAACAAGAAGAATTTGGCGTCTTTTTACAACTTCCTGGATCTTGTACTGTTTGCGCATCTTGCGAGGCGAGGCTGCTTCTTCCAGTGCATCTTCCTGGCCGATGGATTCCACATCTTCATCGTCTGCCTGTTCTGCATCATTGTTGTCTTCATCAGTGTTTCGGTTCGAAACCTCTTCACCGCTTTCAGCTGCGTTAGCCTTTTCAGGGCGCTTTTTCCTGCTTCTACGGCGCGGTTTGGCAGGTTTTTCCGCTTCATCTACCTTTTCTTCTTCAGCAGGTGCACCTTCGCCTTCTGCAACCGCATCCTCTGGCGTTTCTTCAGAAGCTGCTGCAGTTTTCTCTTCTTGCGGCGCTGCTGGTTTCTTGCGCCGTCTTGTTGTGCGTTTCTTCGGAGGTTCTTTTTCGGCCTCTACAGCGCTTGCTTCATCGCTAACGTCCGCTTCAGCTGCATCTTCGTCACCTTCATCGTCGGGAAGGGGTTCAGATATTGAATCAGTTTCCACAACTGCAGCAATCGACTTCGGGCCGTCTCCATCCGAGTCATTGTCGCCATCTGCATCTGTATCCTGTTGCTCAGCTGTTGGCTCGCTATCGGCTATCTTCTCTTCTTCAACAGGCGCTTTTTTCTTGCGCCGGGTGTAACGGCGCTTTGGCTTGGCTGCAACAGCATCCTCTTCGCTGGATCCTTCCGGGGAACCATTTTCTGAAGCGGTAGCTTCCTCGCCATCAACGACTTCAGCAGCAACGTCACCATTATCTGCTATTTCAGTGGACTTTTCCTCCTCGGAAGATGCATCAGCCTCGACAGTTGCATCATCTGATGCTGCTGCAGTTTCTGTCTTCCTGGAGCCACGCCTTCTGCTTCTGCGTTTGGGTTTTGCGGCTTCTGTTTCCTCGCCATCATCATCTTCGGCGTCTTCTGCAGCCTGTGAAGCTCGAGCTTCGGCAGCTTCGGCCTCAATCAGTGCCTGCCGGTCTGCAACCGGAATCTGATAATAGTCGGGATGGATTTCAGAAAAAGCAAGGAAACCATGGCGATTGCCGCCATAATCTATGAAGGCGGCCTGTAACGAGGGTTCCACCCTTGTCACTTTTGCCAGATATATATTTCCCCTTAGCTGCTTTTTCTCCTGTGATTCAAAATCGAATTCTTCGATCCGGTTACCGCGCACCACCGCTACCCGGGTTTCTTCCGGGTGGGATGCGTCTATAAGCATCTTGTTTGACATAAATTTTTGACTCCGCAAACCGCAAGTCCCGGGCGGTCAACGTATCCCGGGATATCATGCTCTGAAGCATGCCGGACACGTTCGAGATAAACTCGTACACCAATTCTCGATAACTCAGGTTTGGATTATTTCTGCGAACATTGGGCGCTGGATCATCATGCAAAGTCGAGGTGCCTCGCTGTGAGGTTGTCCTGGCCATGCCGGAGTATGAAACTCTTTCCTTGCGCACTTTTACTTCCGCGTTTGTTACATAAGGCCGAACGTTATCCGACCGGTGAAGCGTCTCAAGGCGTGATTCCATCATCATCGCGTCCAACGCAGTATCGAAGCGGTTTTTGCATTCTTCGCAAAACCGCGCGAATCCTTCTAGCCAGGCTTCCGGTTTTTCTTTCCGGCCAATCCGAAAACTCGTTACTGAATCAACGCATTGGAAATCTGACACTTTATAAATAGGCAAATTGCCTAAGTTCCACAAGCCATATAATCGCCAAGCCTGAATTAAAACAATTAATGTCCGTAAACCGTGTAATTTGGCAATGTTTTTGATAATCGGTGGAGATGAAGGTGATTCATCGAATGTTCCTGTTTGTTTTGATCTTGTTCCTGTCGGTCGGGGGGCAGGTTCACGCGCAGCAGCAGGATATACCAGTCGCATTCAATGTTCAGATCGCCGGCGATCGCGCGACAACCCGCTTTTTCATTGACTTTGACAAGAACCTTTCCATCAAGACCTTTTATATGGATCAACCCTACCGGATTATTATTGATCTGGATGAAGCCAGCTTCAACTTTGCTGAAAATTCCGTATTGCAGGGCAGGGGGCTGATTTCCAGTGTCCAGTATGGTCGCATATCACAGGGACGTTCACGGATCGTGCTGACATTGGCTGAACCTGCTGAAATAATAAAAGCTTCCATGCAGAAACGTCTTGATGAAGAACATTTCCGGTTTCTTCTGGATATGGATTCGACGGACACGATCACCTTTTCTGCGTTGCTGGACACTCAAGGCCGCGATTTGGGTGAAAGCGGAGGCGTTGCAGTCAAGGGAGACCGGATTACACCGGTCACAAAGCCGGAAGGACGATTTACAGTCGTGCTGGACCCCGGGCACGGTGGCATTGACGGAGGTGCGAGCGGGCGTGGTGGCGCCAAGGAAAAGGATATAGTGCTGGCATTTGCAAAGCGATTGGCGGAAGTTATCGAAAATGCAGGTCCCTACGATGTGCAATTTACCAGGCAGGATGACACTTTTGTATCGTTGCGAGAACGTTTGAATTTCAGCCGGAGGGTGAAGGCTGATTTGTTCATTTCCATTCATGCAGACTCATTGTAGCACCTCTGACCGACCTTTGCTCCTTCTCTATGCCGTTCCCAGCAGTCTCGTTACTCTCATAGCCCTGTTCATTGCTGTTTATTGGCGTGTCATGATACGGAAGAAC
>JBCCGN010000053.1:0-20251 GCA_039029255.1 Pseudomonadota bacterium
TCACCTTGAACCCAACACGGGGAAAATGACTCTGGAGAAGCGTGAGGAAGTTGTTTCGTACCCTTCCAAAATTGAGACCGGTGCAGGTCCTGTGACTGTGTTTGATCCGATGTTCAAGACCAAATGGACGGTCGCATAAGCATTATCATTTCCAGAATTTCGGTCGAGCAAAGGCAAATCACACGTTGTGGAATCCGTACTGCTCAAGAATTCCAATAAGCATTTCCTTTGCCTGAACGCGATGTGCGCGATGTATCTCCCGGGCACGTTCAGAATCTCCATCCCTGATCGCCTTCAATACCCTGCGATGATCATCGTTTGATTTTGTCGGTTTGGGACGCAAATTCAAGGTAAGGTTACGGGCTCTGCGAACCTGATCGCTGTATGTGCGAAATATGTTTCCGATCCTGCGATTGCCGCCCAGGCGAACAAGTTCAGAGTGAAACAATTCATCGGCTACCGCCCATGTCTCCCGGTCTTCATTTGCCAATGCTTCGTCCATTCGTCTGATCGCATCCTCCGCGGTTGCAAAGTCGGCTTCAACGTAATCTTTCCCGGCAGCAAGTTCCGCCGACAGGCTTTCGAGCTCCGTCAGAATGTCATAAATCTCGGCCATGTCTTCCGGGGAAAGAGACAGTATTCGAACGCCGTGGCGTGGCTTTACCTCCACAAGCCCCTGCGCCTCCAGAATTAGAGTCGCTTCTCGTACAGGTGTCCGCGACATTCCAAGCATTTCTGCTAATTCACTTTCCAGGTGGTTGGACCCTGACGAGAGGCGGTTTTCCAGAATAAGACTTTTGAGGACAGACACTGCATGCTGAGTGTTGGATTTACCCTTGGCAGATCCCTTCACTCCCGCTTCCCTTGTTTTGGCATCAGCCATCTATAAAAGCACCTTTTGCCCCGCTTCCGCAGATTGATAGATCGCAGCCTCCAGTTCAAGAACCCGCAGGTAATCTTTTGCCGAATTTTCGAATTGCCCTCCACTTTTTATGCTTTCGACCACGTGAGATTGCAGCGCGTGGACACAATCGCCTCCAAATCCGGGCCAATTCCCGGCAGGAAGCAATATCTGGTACTCGCGGGACCCGAACTTTCGCAACCTCACTTCACCGTTCCCTGAGAGCGAAATTGTTGCTTTGGTTCCTTCCAGCAACGCTTCCCCGAGTGTGGTTCTGCAATTCTCCGCATCATGATCAAGATGACGATTGGCATCGAACACCGCTCTTTTTCCGTGATCAAATTCCATTACGAAGATGCCTGCATCCTCACCGGCTATTGCCGGGTTTAGTTTGCGCAAGTCTGCATATACCGATCTGGGCTGACCGAAGAGAAAGCAAAATGTGTCGATCCAGTGCACACCCGTTTCCCGGACAAGGAACTTTTCCATCTTCTGAAAATAGGGTTGCCGATCAAGATAGGCGCGCGGACCCTGCCCGTCACCGGTACGCAGTCGAAATGTCATCTGATGGACATCACCCAGCAGGTTGCTGTCCAAAGCATTTTTCATCACCCTGTACCAGGGCTGGAACCTAAAATTCTCATGCACGATCAGTGCCACATCATGTTGATCGCAGATTTTGACTGCCTCCTCTGCTTCACCAATGGACCGGCAAAAGGGTTTTTGACATATGATGGTTCGTGCTCCGCTAAGCGCACATTTTTTTATCAGGTCGAGATGCGTTTCAGGCGGGGTAATCAGGTCGACAATATAAGGCGCCACCTGTTGCAACATTTCAGCGGTGTCTTCGAACGGCACAAGTCCGGTGTTTCGGGCCTGCTCAATATCCAGACTGACTGAGGCCACGAGTTCGACTTCCGGTATCCGCCGCCAGGCATCATAGTGGAACTGGCTGAAGTAACCGGTGCCGACGCACGCTGTGGTGATACGTTTCATTTAAGATTCAGCCGTCCAATTCTCTAATGACAGCTTCCGCCGCTTCGCGTGTGTCTGCGGTACCGCCTATATCCCTTGTCACAAATTCGCCGTCAGCCAACACCGAATCCACAGCCTCCCTCAACCGGACAGAATCCTGGAGCATTCGATTGTTTTCATGACGGTGTCCCAACCAATCCAGCATCATCCCCGCTGACAGGATCATGGCGAACGGATTTGCAATACCCTGACCGGCAATGTCCGGAGCGGATCCGTGGCAGGGCTGAAAAACGGCATGATCATCACCGATATCGGCGGAAGGTGCCAAACCAAGGCCGCCCATCAGTCCGGCTCCAAGATCGGACAAAATATCCCCGAACATGTTTTCCGTAACAAGAACATCAAACGACCAGGGTCGTTGGACCAGCCACAATGCCATTGCATCGACATAGGCATGGTCGAACTCTATTTCCGGATGGTTTTCCGCGCGTTCCCCGAAAATTTCCCTGAAGAAAGCAAACGCCCTGAATACGTTTGCCTTGTCTACGCAAGTTACATGGCCCCTGCCTTCGCCTGCTGCCTTTCGCCGGGCCGCCAATTCAAACGAAAAATCAAAAAGCTTCTCACTGACATCACGCGTTATCAGCAATGTTTCAGTTGCCTGATCATCGGTGACGACACCTTTGCCCAGGGAATGAAATAGCCCTTCCGTGCTTTCACGGACCAGGACAAAATCGATGATTTCACCATTCGGACGGATAATTGGACAAAAACGATCATTTCTGACGGTGACCGGGCGCACGCCTGCAAACAGGTTGAACGCCTTGCGAAGCTCTATCTGCGGTGCAATTTCTGTTCCGTCGGGATACCGCACTTCGGGCAAGCCCATTGCGGAAAGCAGAACCGCGTCACTCTGCCTTGCCAACTCAAGTGAACTACCCGGAAGAGAAACGCCCGTTTCCGCATAGTGCTTTGCGCCGGCAGGTGCGGTCTCGAACGACAAGGTATAATCGGAACTCTTTGTTTGCAGACGTTCGATCACTTCGACAGCCGGAGCCATGATCTCCGGTCCGATACCATCACCTTCAAACACTGCAATTTTGAATTCTGATTTCATCTTTGCCTACAATTCCAATGATCTTTTACACGTGTGCAACCCACAATTTCATAATTTGAGAAATAGAGTTTGACAACTAATTTTTTAATGTATACGTAAATTAATTTATTAATTGATAGTGCACAGGGAGGAAATCATGAGGCACACATTACTGAAACTTGCCACTGCAGCAGTGGTAGCATTGGGCGTTGGCAGCCATGCATCTGCTCAGGAGTACCCGTTTCGCGACATAACAACCGCAGTCGTCTGGGGTGCCGGTGGCGGCACTGACTCCATTAATCGCATGATCATGGCGGAGATGGAGAAGCATCTTCCGGTTGGCATTTCCGTGATCAACCAGACCGGTGGTGTGGCCGGTTCCAATGGAATGGTTTACGTCATGAACCAGCCTGATGACGGTTACACACTGGTTGGATTGTCAGAATCAAATGTGACCGCCGCTGTTCAGGGTGGCTGGGATCAGAAGTTTTCTTTCTGGCATCCCTTTATAGTGGGTGGTTCACCGGATCTGATTTCCGTACCCGCCGATTCACCTCACAACTCACTTAAAGACCTTGTTGCTGCGGCATCAGCGGCACCAAATACAATTCCGGCTGCAGCATCCGGCTCCGGTTCGATACACCACCTCAACCTGCTGGCGATCGAAAACGGCTCGGGTGCAAAATTCAAGTTTGTACCCTACAAGGGATCAGCACCCAGCCAGGAAGCTGCAATTGCGGGTGAAGTCGCTTTGGTGGTCACGTCACTCGCCGAGCAGGCGCCCCTCATTGCCGGCGGTAAACTGAAACCGCTTGCCATGCTCACACCGGAAGCCGCAACGTTTAACGGTCAATCCATACCCTCCGCATTCTCGATGTACGACGGTCTGGACAAATATCTGCCGCTCAAACAGGCGATCGGTTTCGCCGTCCACGCTTCTGCACCTGACGCTGCAAAGACGGCACTTACCGAGGCATTTGAAAAGGCGGTTGCATCTTCAACTGTCGCCGAATGGGCAAAAGCAAACAACTATGACGTCTCGGGAAAATCAGGAGCGGAAGCTTCCGCGATCTTCTCCAAACTGGAGAGTACATTTGCCTGGACCTTGTGGGAGCTGGGTGCAGCCAAGGTTGATCCATCGACACTTGGCATTGCAAAGCCTTAGTCAGAAAATTCTCCCGACAGTCTGACTTTGGTCTGGCCAGTCACCGGACTGGCCAGATCGTAATCCGGTGAAGCAGATATGGACGAAAAAACAACTTTGCGCGTCAGGGATTTCTGGGCATCCATTTTCTTGATTGGTGCCAGCTGCTTCTTCATCTACAAAACTACCGAAATTCCCTTTCTCAACACAAAAGTGGCAGGCGTTGATTCAGCGGACTGGTACAATTCCGCTGCACTTGTTCCGTTCGGTATATTCGGATGCATGCTTGTCCTCGCATTTGTGCTGCTGGGAATCGCAATCCGCGATGGCGGCGCCCGACAGGCACTGACGGCAGTCGGCATCGGCTATTCGAGATCTGAACTAATCCGCCTCTCCTGCATCTGCACCATCCTGTTTTTCTATATATTCGGCCTGGTGCCCCGGGTAGATTTTGTCATCGCATCAAGTCTCATGATGACCTGTCTGATCTGGGGTTTTCATAAACAAGATCGCAATGCGATGCTGATTGGCACAGCCACGATTTCCTCAGCTGCCCTCTATGCTCTGGTCATGCATTTCCCACGATCACAGTGGACGAAGCCACATGATGACGACTGGATTGCCCTTGCAGCATTTTTGTTGCTGACCACAATCATGATTTTCAAGGAGCGCAGGAAAGGAAAACTTTCTACTGTCACGAAGCTAACCCCGGTGATCTCTGTTCTCGCACCACTAATACTGGTTTTGGCAATGGCATTCGGGTTCAGGCAAAACGTGCCAAATAGAACAGGTTTGATCTTCTCTCACATGGAGTATCATTATTATGTCTCGCTGAGACCGTTGTGGCGGAGTAAAAACTGATGGAGTTTGTTGTCGCCCAGCTTTCCGGTTTCGGATCATCCCTGTTCGGCCTGATGATCGATCCTGTCACCTATTTTTATCTCATTCCGGCAGTTTTTCTTGGAATTGTTTTTGGTGCATTGCCAGGCTTGACGGCAACCCTTGCGGTGACGATTCTGACAGGGTTTTTCGGAAACAAGTTTCCGCTTGACCAGGCACTGATCGCGCTGATTGGTGCATATGTCGGTGCTATCTACGGCGGTTCTTACCCTTCAATCCTGCTAAATATTCCAGGCACCGCCGCCTCCGCTGCAACGGCCATGGATGGTTATCCGCTAGCCAAGGAAGGTCGCGGCGGCGAAGCACTCGGAATAACCACCACTGCATCATTTATCGGCACGCTTTTCGGGACGTTCTGCCTGCTGATCTTTGTCTGGATTCTACTGCTTGTATCCCAGAACATAGCTTCTCCGGAAAAGGCATTGCTCGCATTGTTCGGAATTCTTCTTTCAGGCACGCTGATGTCTCAGGACCTTGTTATCAAAGGCTGGATATCAGGACTGATCGGCCTTGCCATGGCGATGGTAGGTCTTGATCCGATCCTCTCGGAAGAACGATACATCTTCGACTGGTCCTATCTCCTTTCCGGATTTCAGGTTGTACCGGTGCTTATGGGAGCTTTTGCAATTCCCCAAATCATGGACGGAATGCGGGCTGCAATCAGCCTTGGCCAGGTACCAAAGCTTGACCGGATTCGACCTGAGTTGGGTGAGGTGAAAAAAAGGTTGCCTGTTATTCTCCGTAGTGGAGGAATCGGAACCGGCATCGGAGCCCTGCCGGGTGTAGGGGAGGATGTAGCAGGCTGGGTTTCTTACGGCGTGGGCAAGACGACTTCGAAAGAAAGCGAACAGTTTGGAAAAGGTTCCGTCGATGGCCTCATCTCAGCGGAGGCAGCCAACAATGCTGCGATTGGTGGCGCGTTGATACCCTTGCTTGTTCTGGGGATACCAGGTTCGCCACCGGCTGCCGCCTTGCTTGGTGCACTGAAAATCAATAATGTCATCCCCGGCCCAACGATCGATCCGGCACTCATTATTCACATCGTTGCAGTTCTGGTACTTGCTTCGGTCACGATGTTTTTAATGGGATTGTTCACTGCCAGAATATTTGTAGCCATTCTCAGAATTCCAAAGACCGTGTTTCTGCCGGTGGTTATGGTTCTGACAACCATTGGTTCTTTCAGTGTTGGCGGCGGCATCAATGATCTGTTTTTGATGTTCGGTGTGGGGATGCTTGCCTATGCAATGAACCTTATGCATTACCCGATAGCGCCGCTTGTAATCGGTGTGATCCTTGGCGGCCTTTTTGATGAGACCCTGCGCCGTTCACTTCTGATTTCGGATGGTGATCTCAGCATATTTTTCAACCGCCCTGGCGCCGCGATACTTCTTGGATTGAACGTCCTCCTGGTTGTCAGCCAGATTCCGTATTTCAAGTCACTTTCCAGAAAGATATTCGGAGGATCAAAGCCGCAATGAGGTATGCAGTTTGCGTGACGTTCAAGATAGTTCCGGAACATTGGAATATATTCGTCGATCTGGTGAAAAGAAACGCGAAGACATCTAAGGTCTTAGAAAAAGACTGCCTCCAATTTGATGTCTGTACCAATAAAATGTATCCCTACGAGGTGTTTCTGTATGAAATATACGCATCGCCTGAGGCATTTAATGCACATCTGCGATCTTCACATTTCAGGGATTTTGATGCTGAAGCATCAATGATGATTGCTGACAAACAGGTTAAAACTTATTTTTTGGTGGATTGAATGGAAAAGGAATGGGAAGTCCGAGCAATCAAGTATGCTGAGCGCAACGATCGCAGAAGAGCGGACAGTTTCATTTTTGATGATGATCATGCGAGCCCGCATGCAATGGACTACTTTATTTGGGTGCTGCAATCGGGCGACGAGACAATTGTAGTCGATACCGGATATGATGAAGGCGAGGCATCGCGCCGCGACAGACCCATATTAAGAGACCCGGCGAATGCTCTGCAGACCATAGGAATAAGCGCTGAGAATGTAACCACGGTAATCATCACCCATTTGCATTATGATCATGCAGGCGGCCTTGATCGTTATCCTAATGCCATCTTCCATCTTCAGAAATCGGAAATGGAATTTGCGACCGGGCCCTGCATGTGTGCAGATGTGCTGCAAATGCCGTTTACCGTGGACCATGTCTGCGAAATGGTCCGTAATGTTTATTCCGGCAGGGTTGTTTTTCATGACGGCGACGGAGCAGTGGCAGATGGTGTTACTGTTCATTGCGTGGGCGGGCATTCCCGCGGGCTGCAAGCGGTTCGGGTAAAAACCTCTGCGGGGTATTTGTGCCTCGCTTCCGACGCGTCGCACTATTATGAAAATTTCCTTCTTAAAAAGCCGTTCCCGATTGTCGTTGATCTTGAGTCGATGATCGCCGGCTTTGATTTGATACGAAAGCTCGCCTCATCACCTTCCCTTGTCATACCAGGTCACGATCCGCAAGTTACTGTGAGTTTTCCGGAAGACGGAAATTCAGGCCATGTTTGGCGACTGGACAAAGGTCCGTCAAAACCTGTTCCGGGCATCACATAATGCTTCTGGGTTGTATCGGTGACGACTTTACGGGCTCCAGTGACATAGCCAATACTCTTTCAAAGGGCGGGATGAAAGTCACACAATATATTTCAGCGCCCGATAACGATGCTGAATCGGATGTTGAAGCCGGCGTGATCGCACTCAAATCCAGAACAACATCCATTGAGCAAGCAGTTGAAGAATCGCTGTCTGCGGCGGATTGGCTGCTACGACAGGGATGTGAGCAGATTTTTTTCAAATACTGTTCCACATTCGACTCAACAAAAGAGGGCAACATAGGTCCGGTCGCCGATGCTCTGTCACGTTTGCTGAAAGAGGATATGGTAGTGTTCTGCCCCGCTTTTCCCGCTACCGGGCGGTCGGTCTTCCAGGGAAACCTTTTTGTCAATGACTTGCCACTGCATGAAAGCGGGATGAAAAACCATCCGCTCACGCCAATGACGGATTCAGATTTGAGACGATGGCTGCAACACCAGACCCAAACCAGAGTGAAGCATCTCCCGTTTGAGCTTGTTGCGTCAGGCCCGCAAGCAATCCGGAACCATTTGAATGTGAATGGTCCAGGCTACTTCATTGCCGATGCTGTAACGAATGACAACCTGATTGAACTGGGAAAGGCCCTATCGGACAGAAAACTGATAACCGGAGGATCCGGCCTCGCGATGGGTTTACCTGATAATTTTATAACACAGGGAAAGATCAACAAGGTTCAGCCCGCTTGGCGAGGTGCTGACGGACCTGGCGTCATTCTCTCTGGATCCTGCTCCACAGCAACAAGGGAACAAATAGAAGTTTACAGTAAACGTTTTCCGGCAATGGAGTTGAAAGCACATGACATCATGGAGGGTGTAATCCTGGCAGATGATGTTATCGCATGGGTGCTTGATCATATCCACACACCGCTCGTTTATACTTCAGCAGATCCGGAGATCGTTCAAATCATCCAGCGTCAATTCGGCAGCGAAGAGGTTGCAAACAAGATAGAGACCTTTTTTGGAACGGTGGCGGACAAACTTACTGCAAGAGGTGTAAAGCGCATTATCGTTGCCGGAGGCGAAACTTCAGGAGCTGTTGTTACAGCACTCGGAATTCAATCAATGGAGATCGGTCCGGAGATAGCACCTGGCGTACCTGCCCTGAGAACCAGCCATCGTGACCTTGTCCTCACATTGAAGTCAGGTAATTTCGGAGGCGAAAGTTTTTTCGAAGAAGCAGACAAGGTCCTGAGTCAATGAACGAGAACAAGCTGCGCGAAGACATGTGCCTACTGGCAAAGAGCCTCTATGACCGGGGTCTTGCACATGGCTCAACCGGTAACATCTCTGCCCGGTGCGAAGATGGCGGCCTTCTGGTTTCTCCGACAAACTCAAGCTTCGGGTTTCTTGATCCGGCAAATCTATCCCGGTTTGACAAGGACGGGAACCAGACTGATGGTCCGAAACCCACCAAAGAGATGTCGCTGCACACAGCATTTTATGAAACACGCGGGACTATGACAGGTGCCGTGGTTCATTTGCATTCACATCACGCAGTTGCCTTGTCTATGCTTCCCGATGTGGATCGCGAGAACATGCTTCCGCCGCTGACACCATATCCGATCATGAAACTCGGACGGGTCAAACTGCTACCCTACTTCATGCCGGGAGACGATGCGATGGGGCAGGCCATTCGCGAGTTGAACGGCGAACGCTCCGCCGTGGTGCTTGCCAATCACGGGCCGGTGGTCGCTGCACAGGATATCCATTCGGCGGTTTTTGCGATGGAAGAGCTGGAGGCCGCAGCGAGACTGACCCTGGAGTGCAGAAATACAAATCCGGTCATGTTGACAGAAACCCAGATTGCAGCGCTTGAAGCATTTCGAAGTTGAAGTCGAAATTCATTTCTGAAAGCTGGCAGGCTATCCGACTGTAGTTGATGCCGTTTCTTCGAAGATATGTCTGTCAGCCACGCCAATTTCCAGAATTTACATGGTATTTTAAAGCTTGAGGTTGACTGTTTCTGCGGTCAGGTTATCCAGATCAACGATACGCTTTTACTATGGTTTCAGTCATGAGTTCTTTGCCTAACAAGATTACGGATGTTCCAGGTCTGCACGATGAAATCCGCGGCCGGTTCGCCCACGTGGAAAGTTGCCCGTTCACCGGTGATCGCATTTTCTTCGAGAACGCCGGCGGCGCGCTGACCTTGAATTTCGTGGTTGATACGTCAGCGAAATTTGCTGCAATTCCGGACAATCAGGGACGGGCAAACCAGGCTTCCGGTCAGCTGATGAATGTAATTTCGAAGGCCAAGCAAGATATCCATGCGTTCTTCAATGCATCGGGAGGCACCGCGTTTGTCGGGGAAAGTGGAACTGAGCTTTTGTTTCGCCTGATATCGGCTGCCTGTCTGGCGTCACAGGAAGGTGGCATTGTGCTCGGCAGTACATTGGAACATCCCGCTAGCCGTAGTGCCTGCGAGCAGTGGGCAGCGACTTCCGGCAAATCTCATGTTCTGGTTCCACACAACAAGGAAACAGGAACTGTAACAGCTGACGATTACGCCTCACTCATCACAGATCAGGTAAGGGTTGCCACAATCATTCATACATCGCCGGTTACCGGCATGTCGGTTGATGTGGCAGCAATCGCGTCTGCGATACGGGAAAAGGCTCCGGATTGCTTCATCATAGTCGATGGCATCCAGCATGCATCACATGGCGGCATCAATGTCGACGAGTGCGGAGTTGATGGTTATGTCATCTCTCCCTACAAGGTGTTTTCGCGTCACGGTTATGGCGTTGCCTGGGTCTCGGAACGTTTCATGACCATGCCACATAACCGGTTGGTCGGCGGACCGGATTCAAACTGGGAACTCGGAACCCGGGATACCGGAAGTTATGCGACATTTACCGATGTGGTAGATTATTTCGAGTGGCTCGGCTCACACTTCACTTCGAATGAAGACAAAAGGGAACGGATAGAAGCAGGCGGCAAGGCAATTCATTCACATGAAAAGCTTCTCACCGACGCCATGCTTTACGGGACCGGCAATCTGAAGGGTCTCGCGGATATGGAAAGCGTCAATATTATAGGTGGGGTGGATAATCCGGCGCGAGAAGGACTTGTCTCGCTTTATGTGGAGAATATCGAAAGTGCAGATGTGGTTTCCAGGCTGGAGGAAGCCGGCATCCGCGTTCACATTCGCAAGGCCGACCATTACTCGGGCAATGTGCTTCAGCCACTGGGCCTCAACGATTGTGTCCGCGTTTCCATGTGCCACTATAACAGCGAACAGGAAGTAGCTGCGTTTCTCACAGTAATGGCTGAGATCGTAGGTGATAGCTGAGTATTATGGCCGACATTCGGTGAGCTCACTTTGCGGCTTTCGCTGCATTTTTGACGCTCATGGCGAAGAAGAAGCGGCTGACCAGAAGCACCACAACACCAAGAAATACAAATATACCGGCAAAAAGCGCAAGATAGGTAGTGGTCATTAGGGAAGACAATTCCGGCGTGAACGGAACCAGAATTACCAGCATGAGGACAGCAAGTCCCAACTGGATCAGGGTGAAGTATGAGGCGAGCTTCCAGGAGACGGCCGATTCGGGAACGTTGCCGTACTTCTTGTACCATGTGTTCCCTGCCCACATTGCCGGTATCATTGCGGCCAGTACTGTGGACAAGCCGCTCGGCAATCCAACTCCGACCAACGACAGCAAGCTGCTAACGAGGATCATCAGGGCATAAGTTGCCAGTACATAGAGGAAATATCTTTTACAGATGAAGCCAATCACTATGAAATTCCTTCATAAGAAACGAAAAATCAACTGGCGCTACCCGGCTCAATCATCCGCTCGCCAATGATCTCTTCGCGGGAATGCGCTGCGGGGTAGACACCGAGTATCCGAAACTCGTCCGTGAAAAACTCGAGCTCTTCAAAGGCAAGTTTCAGACCATCGTCTTCAGGGTGCCCTTCTACATCCGCGTAAAACTGGGTCGCAGTAAACGCCCCGCCAAGCTGGTAACTTTCCAGTTTGGTCATGTTTACTCCATTGGTCGCGAACCCGCCCATCGCCTTGTAAAGGGCCGCAGGAATGTTGCGAACCTGAAACAGGAAGGTGGTTATTACGGGCCCGTTCCCCGGTTCAGCCCAATTCTGATTTCTCGAAAGGATTACAAACCGGGTCGTGTTGTGAGCAGCGTCTTCCACGTTGCTCTCAAGGGTTTCAAGATTGTAAATTTCAGCCGCAAGTGCAGGCGCAAGTGCCGCGATCGTACGATCATCGCGCTCAGAAACAAGTTTTGCAGAACCGGCCGTATCGCCACCCACTTCTGCTTTCCAACCGTATTTTCGGATAATCTTGCGGCACTGGCCTAGACCATGCACGTGGCTGAAAACAGTCTTGATTTCATCGATCTGCACGCCCGGCAAAACCATCAGGTCAAATCGGATTGGCAAAAAATACTCGCCAACAATGAACGTGCCTGACTCCGGTAACAGATGATGAATATCAGCGACGCGCCCGGCCAGCGTATTCTCGATCGGAATCATGGCAAGCCCGATTTCCTCCCGGGCAAGCGCATTGAACACGTCCTCGAACGTGTCGTGCGGAATGGCTTGAGCACCAGGAAACATGTCCCGGATTGCAATTTCCGAATTTGCCCCTTTGGCCCCCTGAAAGCCTATTCTTTCGGTCGTCATGCCGTGAAACCCGTAAGTATCTCTCTGGCCTTTTCCAGATCACCGGGCGTGTCTACACCAAGCGGCACGGAATTAACAAGCTGAATGTCTATCCGCATACTGTTTTCAAGAGCCCGAAGTTGTTCAAGCTTTTCGCGCATTTCCAGCGGGGATGGCGGCAAAGAGACAAATCTCTCCAGTGCTTCACGCCTGTAGGCGTAGAGCCCGATGTGATGATAGAGGGGACCGTCACCATGCGGAGCGGTGGCACGGGTGAAGTAAAGGGAACGCAACCGGTTCTCGGTAACGGGTGTGCCGATCGCCTTTACCACATTCGGATTGGTACGTTCGTTCTCGTCCGTGATCTCAGTCGCCAGTGTTGCGATATCCACATCGCTATTCTCCAATGGAAGCACCGACTGGCGGATGATGTCGCCATCGATTGTCGGCAGGTCACCCTGAACATTGATGATCGTGTCGGTTTTTCCATTTGGGTCGATCTGACTGACTGCTTCCCATATCCTGTCAGAACCCGATTCATGATCGCTCCGTGTCATAACGGCAACTGCACCATGTTTTCTTACGGCTTCGAAAACCTCCGCAGAATCGGTTGCAACAACAGGTTCGCCAATTCCCGCCTCGGCAGCCCGGTTCACTACGTGGCAGATCATCGGTAGACCATTGATATCTGCCAAAGGCTTACCCGGAAGCCTTGTCGAAGCCATGCGCGCCGGAATTAGAATGAGAGTGTTCTTCATTTTGTTTGTGACATGTCCGTTAGGGCCGCTGATCGATGCTCAAATCTGCCGGAATAGTGGCAAAAAGTCTCACCGAAAACCTTAATAGAGGCGTTGTATCTAACACGCAAACACAATAGGTTCTGCGACAAGTTTAAACTTTGGTTTCGCAAAGCCGATATTGTAGTCTCCGGATTGGTGTATGCTGATCCGAAGCGGGAGTTATTAAATGGATTCTTTTGAGTTCAATAAATTTGCAATGGCCATACTTGGCGTCGTTTTTGTTGTTATGTCGGTCAACTTCGTTTCGGACGGCCTCTTTCATTCAAAAGTCAAGAAAGATGAGAATGGCGAAATCATAATGGGTTACGCGGTGGAAGTGGAAGAAGATAATTCCGGTAGTGGCGAAGAAGCGCCTGCCGGTCCTGCTTACGAGCCGATCACAGCCCTTCTTGCAAGTGCTGACATTTCTGCCGGCGAGAAGGTATTCAAGAAGTGCTCTGCCTGTCATACCAACGCAGACGGGGGCGGAAACAAGGTTGGCCCGGCACTTTACGGGATCGTAGACCGGCAAATCGCTTCGCTCGGTGATTTCTCTTATTCTTCAGCTCTTAAAAACTATGGCGGTGAAAAAAGCTGGTCTTATGAAGAACTCAACGGATTTCTTTGGAAACCAAAAACATTTGTAAAAGGTACCTCCATGGGTTTCGGCGGATTGAAGAAGGTGGCAGATCGGGCAGCACTTATTGCATATCTTCGCAGTCTTTCGGCTTCACCGTCACCTTTGCCTTCCGAATAGGCCGGAAAACACGATTAATTCATCAGCCGGGTTCAGCCCGGCTTTTTTGTTGCCATGTTTTTGATAAGGATTATCTTTAAATTATTCTGATCCGGAGGACTTCTGCTTTGCCAAGTTTTACGAACTATTTCCGCATCTGCGCCATGTTTTCATTTTTTGTCTTGGCGATATCAGGTGCATCTGCCGATGAGACTAAATGGCACTATGGCGATTCGCTTGTAGGGGAACTTAAATACGGACCGGATTTCAAGCACTACGATCATGCAAATCCGGATGCCCCAAAAGGCGGCAACCTGCAACGATCAGCCTTTGGCGGCTTTGACACATTCAACCCATTTGCAGTGAAGGGTCGGGCGCCAGTGGCCTTCAACTACTGGGGCGGCATCGTTTATGACACAATGATGGAGCAGAGCCGCGATCAGGCCGGGGCCTCCTACGGGCTTGTTGCAGAGGCATTCCGCAAAGCAGATGATCATTCCTGGGCGGTTTACCGTATCAACCGCGACGCGCGTTGGCATGATGGAGAACCAATCAAACCGGAAGATGTGATCTGGTCGATGAAAACCCTTCGCAAGATCTATCCGCTCTGGAAGGAATATTTCAAAAATGTTGAGTCCGTGGAAAAAACCGGTGACCACGAAGTTACATTCAAGTTTGACCAGAAGGGGAACCGCGAACTTCCACATATTATCGGCGATCTTGTTGTACTCCCGCAACATTGGTGGGAAGGTGTCGGGGCGGATGGCAATCAGCGCGATATCACCAAACCGACAACCGAACCGCCACTAGGCTCCGGCCCCTACAGAATTGGGGATTTCGATCTCGGAAAATCAATTACCTATGAAAGGGTTGAGGATTATTGGGCAAGAAACCTGCCTGTTCGAAAGGGCCGCTTTAACGTCGACACAATTACATACACCTACTTTTTGAGTGCAAACGCGATCTGGGAAGCCTTCAAGAAGGGCGGCATATCAGACTATCGCGTGGAACCGGACCAACGCGTGCAAAGGTGGATTAACGGATATAACTTCCCGGCCGCAGAAAACGGAGATGTGGAAAAACTTACCTTGCCGCTTGCCCGAGGCCAGCAGTTTTCAGGGCTGTTCATGAACACTCGGCTGGACAAATTCTCGGACCGTCGCGTGCGTCAGGCCATAACCCTGATGTTCGATTTTGAAACGATCAACAAAAACCTGTTTTTCAGTAAACTCAAGCGCACCGACAGTTTCTTTGAGGGTGATGAACTTGATTCCACGGGTGTGCCGCAAGGAAGGGAGCTCGAAATACTTGAACCCTATCGCAGCCAGCTTCCACCAGCGCTTTTCGAAAAACCGTTTGAACTGCCTGATTACAGCAAACCTGGAACCAAGCGCAAAATCCAGCGACAGGCGCTCAAGCTGCTGAAAGAGGCCGGATTTACAATAGGCAGCGATCGTAAAGTCCGTGACACAAATGGCGAACCGTTCACCATAGAAATCATCTCCCCGCTTCAGGATGATGAAAGGTTCATCAACACATTCATCGATGATCTCAAGAAAATCGGGATCGATGGGACATTGCGGATACTGGACACAGCTCAATTCAAATTGCGTACGGACGAATCCGATTTCGAACTGACGGTCACGCCGGGTCAGCACATACAGTCCCTCTCGCCTGGAAATGAACAACGCGAGTATTGGTCTTCAATTGCCGCTGATACGCCGGGAAGCCGAAACCATTCGGGAATAAAGGAACCGGTGATTGATCAACTTATCGAGGAAATCATCCTGGCGCCCAATCGATCGGAACTGGTAAGCCTGACGCATGCACTAGACCGGGTTCTCAAATGGAATTTTTATGCTGTTCCGCTATGGCATAACCCCGAACTCTGGTTTGCCAAATGGAAACATATCCAGGTTCCACTTCCTCAACCTGCCTATGTCGGCCTTGATCCGTTTTCTTTCTGGATCGACGAGCAGATTGCAAGTGAACTCGACAACTGACACGCCGTGAACCCAAGCTTGCAAATCGGCAGATTGCTAGGCAAAGCTGTCGGGATGGAAATGTTATCGAATCAGTTTGATGCAAACCATGCAGGAGCGATGCCCTAATGGGTGCCTATATCCTGCGAAGATTGCTGCTGATGATCCCGACCATACTCGGGATCATGGCCATATCATTCGCCGTTATCCAATTCGCGCCGGGAGGTCCGATAGAACGTATTGCGGCTGAACTCACCGGTCAGGCAGGTAATGCAAGTGATCGGGTATCAGGGGGTGGCGACAACCTGCAGAATTCCGGAGAGTTCGATTCTGTCCGCTCGGCCAATTCAAACTATCGCGGTGCACAGGGGCTCGACCCAGAATTCATCGCACAACTGGAAAAACAGTTCGGATTTGACAAACCGGCTCACGAACGCTTCGCCATAATGATATGGGACTATTCCCGTTTTGATTTCGGCGAGAGTTACTTTCGCAACATAGAAGTAATCGACCTTATCATCGAGAAGCTTCCTGTTTCGATTTCGCTGGGATTATGGATCACATTTCTTTCCTATGGAATTTCCATTCCCCTTGGCATTCGAAAAGCGGTTAGCGATGGCGGTTCGTTTGATATCTGGACAAGCGGCGTCATTATCGTCGCCTATGCCATACCCGGATTTCTTTTTGCCATTCTGCTGATGGTGCTGTTTGCAGGCGGTTCATTTTTTGACTGGTTTCCGTTGCGCGGACTTGTCTCGGACAATTGGTCAGAACTGAGCACGGCGGAGAAAATCGTTGACTATTTCTGGCATCTCGCATTGCCCCTGACCGCCATGGCGCTCTCATCTTTTGCAACCACTACCCTTTTGACGAAGAACTCGTTTCTGGACGAAATCCGCAAACAATATGTTCAGACTGCCCGCGCAAAGGGGCTGGCGGAAAACACGGTTCTCTATGGGCATGTGTTCCGCAATGCAATGTTGATCATCATTGCCGGTTTTCCTGCTGCGTTCATAACTTCGTTTTTTACCGGCTCACTTCTCATCGAGACAATCTTTTCACTCGACGGACTGGGACTGCTAGGCTTCGAAAGCATAATCGGAAGGGATTATCCGGTTGTTTTCGCTACTCTTTACATCTTTTCACTGATCGGCCTCGTGGTGAACCTTATCTCGGATGTGATCTATACCGCGATCGATCCCCGTATTGATTTTGAAGCGCGGGAGGTCTGATGCGTACAGCAGCCGATCCGGAAGAAACACAGACCGCAACAAGACTGTGGCTTTCGCCGCTCAATCTCAGGCGCCTGCAGAATTTCAAGGCCAATCGGCGAGGCTACTGGGCACTCTGGATATTTCTCCTCCTGTTTGGCTTGTCCCTTTTTGCCGAATTCATAGCAAATGACCGGCCGATCCTCGTTTCATTCAAGGGCGAAATTTATACACCCATCTGGAACGATTACCCCGAAGAGGTATTTCTGGGTGACGACGGGTTCCTGCCACTAACCGATTACCGAATTCCCGAAATCCATGATGCCTTTGAAGAGCACGGTTGGGCGATATGGCCAGCCATCCGTTATTCCTTTCGTACTGTGAACACGGAAATTCCCGAACCTGCTCCCACCAAACCAAGCTGGCTGTATGACCGTGAAGAACGCTGTGCACAGTATCCACTTGGCGTTGATGACCCCGGTTGCATCATTGGCAACTGGAACTGGCTTGGAACGGATGATCAGGCACGCGATGTTATGGCGCGGGTAATTTACGGCTTCCGCATTTCGGTCCTGTTTGGCCTTATTCTCACAATTGCTTCTGCGATCATCGGAGTTTCAGCAGGCGCCGTGCAGGGATATTTTGGTGGCTGGATTGATCTCCTGTTTCAACGGTTCATCGAGATTTGGTCAGCCATGCCGGTTCTTTATCTGCTGCTGATTATTGCAGCAATTCTCGCTCCGGGTTTCTGGATATTGCTTGGAATCCTGCTGCTGTTTTCCTGGGTGGGTTTCGTTGGTGTCGTCCGTGCCGAATTTCTCAGGGCGCGGAATTTCGAATATGTGAATGCAGCACGTGCACTGGGGGTGAACAACCGCACCATCATGTTCCGGCATCTTCTGCCCAATGCAATGGTTGCAACCCTTACTTTCCTGCCATTCATACTCAACGGGTCAATCACAACGCTCACTTCGCTTGATTTTCTCGGGTTTGGCCTGCCGCCCGGTTCCGCGTCGCTGGGTGAACTGCTCAAGCAAGGTCAGAACAATCTTCAGGCCCCATGGCTCGGCATGTCAGGTTTCTTCGTTATTTCCCTCATGCTTTCACTCCTGATCTTCATTGGTGAAGCAACGCGCGATGCGTTTGATCCGCGCAAGACATTCAAGTGAGATCGATGACCAGCACCTTGCTCGACATACAGGACTTATCCGTCGCCTTCACGCAGGGCGGTGAAACATCGGTCGCCGTTGACCGTATTTCCTTCGATATCAAAAAAGGCGAGACGGTCGCGCTGGTTGGGGAGTCCGGTTCGGGAAAATCAGTCTCGGCGCTGTCGGTGTTGAAGCTGCTACCCTATCCAGCTGCCAGCCACCCGACAGGTTCTATTCTGTTCAAAGGCCAGGACATGCTCAATTCGGGCGAAGGTGAAATGCGCAGTATCCGCGGCAACGATATCACGATGATATTTCAGGAGCCGATGACATCACTCAATCCGCTCCACACCATCGAAAAACAGATCACCGAAGTTCTTTCGCTTCACAAGGGTCTGTCTGGGGATGCCGCCCGCCAACGGGTAATCGAACTGCTGGAACAGGTTGGTATTCGCGATCCCGAAAAGAGACTTGGAGCGTATCCCCATCAAATGTCTGGCGGACAACGCCAGAGGGTGATGATTGCCATGGCGCTTGCCAATGAGCCAGAACTATTGATCGCGGATGAACCAACTACTGCTCTGGACGTCACCGTCCAGGCACAAATTCTGGAATTGCTGGCGGAATTGCAGAAGAAAAACGGTTTGTCGATGCTGTTCATCACCCATGATCTCGGGATCGTCCGGCGCATTTCTGACCGGTGTTGTGTGATGCAGCAGGGCAAGATTGTCGAGCGGGGCGCAACCGCGGAAATATTTGCAAGTCCGCAGCATGAATATACGAAACACCTTCTTTCGGCAGAACCGAAGGGCGAACCGCCGCAACAGGATGAAACCTCACCGGTCGTCTTGAAGGCAAATGACATGAAGGTCTGGTTTCCAATCAAGAAAGGGTTGTTGCGGCGGACTGTGGATCACGTCAAGGCAGTGGACGGCATTAATCTGGAACTGCGTGAAGGGCAGACGCTTGGTGTAGTCGGAGAATCAGGTTCCGGGAAGACAACACTCGGCCTTGCACTGACAAGGCTGATTTCGTCTGAGGGAAAAATAGCCTTCATCGGTGAAGACATTGACGCCTTTTCGTTCAAGCAGATGCGCGCGATGCGTGACCGAATGCAGGTGGTGTTTCAGGATCCTTATGGATCGCTGTCACCGCGCATGTCAGTTGGCGAGATCGTTGCGGAAGGCCTTTCAATTCACAAAAGCCAACTCAGCAGAGATGAACGGGATCGTCTGGTCGTTAACGCTCTTGCCGAAACCGGGCTCGATCCGGAAACCCGACATCGTTATCCGCATGAGTTTTCAGGCGGTCAACGCCAGCGTATTGCAATCGCCCGGGCCATGGTGCTTGAACCGAAATTCGTAATGCTGGACGAACCTACATCAGCTCTTGATATGAGTGTGCAGGCACAGGTTGTGGACCTTCTTCGCGATCTTCAGGAAAAGCGCGGACTGGCATACATGTTCATCAGCCATGACCTCAAGGTTGTAAGAGCACTTGCCAATGAAGTGATCGTCATGCGGAATGGCAAGGTTGTCGAACAGGGATCATCGCAGGAAATTTTTGAAGAACCAAAAACAGATTATACCAAAGCGTTGATGGCAGCCGCCTTTGACATCAAGGCAACCAAATCAGAAACGATACAGCAATGAGCAAATCAGCCCTTCTCCTTTCCGTCAATTTTACTGAAGCGGAAAAGCTGGGAGATATTCGTGATGGAATGCCGGGACGCCCGGTCATTGATTGGGCAAAAGGCGATCGGCCGGTAAGTCTAGCGGGCGTAAAATACGCGCTTGTGTGGGAATTCGATCATGATCTGTTTGACAGGATGCCCGATCTGGAAGTCATCTTCTCGGCAGGCGCCGGTGTCGACAAGGTTCTGGCCAACCCGGCACTTCCGGAAGGTATTCCGATTGTGCGCTTTGTTGACCCAACGCTTACGACGCGCATGGGGGAATGGGTTTGCCTGCAGTGTCTGATGCATTTGCGTCAACAGCTCCAGTATGAAGCTTCGCAAAAGGCGAACAAGTGGAATGGCCTGCCGCAACCGCAGGCAAGTGAAATATCCATCGGAATCATGGGAATGGGTGTCTTGGGACAGGATGCGGCAAACAAGTTGAAGATGCTCGGATTCCA
>JBCCGN010000054.1:0-18643 GCA_039029255.1 Pseudomonadota bacterium
GCTTGGTTGAGGGCGCATTGCTATAGCGAAAAGGAACGGGCGGATCGGCGGCATAAGCCGGTCACCTGGGATGCATCCCTGTCCGGACACGTACCAGAAATCGACTATGCGCTTGCACAAAGCAATGAAACGGAACTGCTCAAGCTATATGATGCTGTCCGCAGCCATGGCATCTGCCTCTTGCGCAACGTTCCGGCAACGCGCGAAGCTACGGAAGAAGTGGCAGGTCTGGTCGGCTACGTGCGCGAAACCCATTATGGACGGATTTTCGAGATCATCTCAACGCCGGAACCGAAAGTTATCGCAAATGCTCCGGTGCCGCTGCGCCCACATACTGATGAGAATTTTCGCGAGCCGCCCCCCGGCATCATGATTTTCCATTCGATCCAGGCGAGTGAATGCGGTGGCGGCGCCTCTGTCATGACTGACGGTTTCAAGCTGGCAGAGGATTTTCAGTCACTCTACCCGGAAGACTTCGAACTGCTTACAAAAGTGCCGATTCCGCATAGAAGGTTTATTGAAGATGTGGGACTGCGGGCTGAAGCGCCAATCATTCGCCTCGACTATTTCGGTAACATCTGTGAGTTCCGTCTCAACGAACGCACAATGGGGCCGATTGACTTGCCGGAAGAGCTGATGGAGCAGGCCTATCGTGCAATCGGGCGAATGTTTGAACTTTCCTATCAGCCGAAATACCACATGCATCATTTACTGATGGATGGCGAAGCGCTGGTCTTTGACAATGCAAGAGTGTTGCATGCCCGCACAGGCTTCAACGGTAACCGGCATGTCAGGCTTACCCATGTGGGCAGTGACGAATTTTACTCTCGCTGGCGGCAACTAAGGTCAAAACTGAAAGGAGATATCAATCTGATATAGAGGTAACTGAAATATCAGTCTCCGACCTTGATTGTTTCACCGCGGAGAAACTGTTCAATTTCAAGCTTCAGAATTTCAACCTGACCAAGTGCGGCATTGAAAGCCTGCATGTGGGGCATGGTGAAATGGGCGCGCAGCGCTTCCGGCGTTTCCCATTCCTCGTAAATGCGGAAACGACCGGGCTGTTCGATATCTTCGTAGAAGGCATATTTGCGGCACCCCTGCTCTGCCCGGCTTGAAACAGCCATCTGCTGAGCAGCAGCTTTAATGACATCAATGCTCCCCGGTGCGATTTCAGCGATGCCGGTTACTATAATCATGCCGTTCTCCTGAGAATTGAAAGAAGCATCCTATCAGCGAAAAGGCTTTTGCCAAGGCCTTTTCCAGAGCACAATTCTGCGTTACCCTTTCCTAACGTAAACAGGAAACGTAAGGAAACATGATGTCAGTAGCAAGAGTAACGGAAATCATCGCTTCATCGGAAAAGAGTTTTGAGGATGCGGTAAAGCAAGGTGTCAAAAGGGCTTCAAAAACACTCAAGAATGTTCAGGGAGCATGGGTACAGGATCAGAAGGTAACCGTTGAGGATGGCAAGATTTCCGAATATCGGGTCATTCTGAAAGTCACGTTTGTGCTTGCAGATTAAAGGATGATTGGACGGTTGGTGTTTCGAACGGCATCATGCGCCTCAGGCGCAACTGATTCCCGGTTTGGATTTTTATTCGATCAAAAATTCCAGAAATTGTTTGCGTTGTGATAAATTGCACACAACACAATTTTGGAACACGGGTGTGATTTGCAAGTGAGTTGGTGTGAGCGGATACTGAAGACCAATCACAAGACAAATGGAGGTCATGAGATGAAAAATATCGTAAAACTGACAGCTGCGGCTGTTATCGCACTGGGTACCGCAGCGGCGGCCACTTCTTCGGCTTATGCTGTGGCACCGAATTTCCCGGGAGCAGCCGTAGCCAAAATTAATGGCGAAGGATTTCGCAAATGCAAGTCGCTTGGTAGCAGTGGCTACACAGCGGTTGCAAGAGGAATTCTAGGCGATGGTGGAGGCGGCGACCGCTCTTCCGGTTTCAGGAATTTCCAGGTCAGAACCTGCTTTGAGACGCGGGCACAGTGTGATCGCTGGATAGACAGGATTGACCACAAGATCAGCCAGATCGAACACCTGCATTTTATTCGCTGCAAGGCGCGGACGTAATATGATGAAGAAACTTGCTAACGCTCTGTTGCTCGGCGCACTGATCGCGATACCAGCTATCGAAACGATCAATCCGGCAGGAGCAGCCGTACCGGGCCGCGGCCCGGTTGTGCGGATCAACGGTGAAGGAAAGCGGATATGTGATGCCTTTGCTTCAAAAGGTGGAAATTACTGGTCTGCAAAGGTGAGAGGCCGTCTGGATGATGACAGCGGCGGTTTTACTGACCGCTTTCAGGTGCGCACCTGCTTTGCCACAAAAGCGGAATGCAATCACTTTCTGAACCGTATACACCATACGATTCTGAGCATCGAAGAAATCTACCTGATACGGTGCCGCGCCGAGACCTGAACAGCAGTAATCGCGTCCGGATAATGGACTGACCCAGGATTGAGAAAAGCAGGGCTGGCGAACACTCCAGCCCTGCTTTTTCGTTGGGTGAGCCTTGCACGGATTGCACTGGTAGCAATCGAATATCAAACCTATATCAGCATCAGTTGTAACGCTGTCAATCAGCAATGGAGAGATGCAATGTTGGTATTTGATATTGTCCGTGAAACCGTCGAAGGCCTGAAATTGGGTGCACGCTATTCTGTCAGTAAAAATCACACCCTGATTGAAAAGGCGATCCAGCCAAAAATCAGCAGCCTCGGCAACGAAACATTCGGCCGTTAATAACGGTTACTGAAGGAACGGATTCGTTTTCCGTTCCTCGCCCAGGTTTCCGCCCGGCCCGTGTCCGCAGATGAAATTTACCTCATCTCCGAGCGGGAGTACTTTGTTCTTGATCGAAGAGATCAGTTGCTCGTGATCACCTCCCGGAAGATCTGTCCGGCCAATTGATCCCCGGAAAAGTACATCGCCCACGTGGGCAAACCCGTGCTGAGCTGAATAGAAAATCACATGCCCGGGAGCATGACCCGGGCAGTGGATGACCTCGAACTCATATCCAGCAATGTTCACCGTGTCTCCTTCATTCAACCATCGGTCAGGTGAGACACTACGGAAAGTGCCGGGTAAACCGTACATTTCAGCAACTTTTTCAACACTGGAACATAGCGGTTCGTCATCTTCGTGAGGTCCGATTATTTCGACTTCCAGCCTTTGCTTCAGCTCCATCGCCCCACCAACGTGATCCAGGTGCCCGTGGGTGAGCAAAATCTTTTCAACAGTCATTTCCGACTGCTCTATTGCCTGCATGATGCGCGAGACATCGCCTCCCGGATCAATCACAACACCCGCCCTGGATGTTTCATTCCAGATCAATGTACAGTTTTGTTCAAAAGGTGTGACCGGAACAATCGCAATATTGAGTTTTCCCATTTGTGTCACCTCCGCAAGCCCGACAAAGCTTGATACATTAATTGTCTGAAGAAAAGGGGCAGCCGACCGGCTACCCCTCCTAATGTTTATTTTTTGAATGGTTCCAGACTCTTACTGGCCCTTGAGCAATTTGCCTGCGATGCCGGTCAGAGCGCCTCCGCCAACTGCACCACCCAAGACTGATGAGATAAGCTGGTTTGTGTCCATGCCGGCAATGCTTACGCCATCACCGCCACCGCCCAACACGCTTCCGAGTGCCAGACCACCGCCAATACCGCCAAGTCCACCAGCAAGGAGTCTGGGCAACAGCGCCATTGCAGCCTGTTTAAGTATATTACCGGTTATGCCACCGCCAACCATGCCTGAAATGGCTTGAATAATCAGAGGTAAAATTGCTTCCATAATATTTCTCCATAAAGTCACGCAACACAAAAAAGCATCGATATTTCAAATTGTGACATTTGCCGCCGCACTGCTGGACCAATTCGCCACACCACATCTTTAGCGCAAATGCTTACCCTTGGTAAGTCTGAAATTTGGCGATCAGACCTGTTGTTCCAGCATCGGAAACTTCTTAGTTCTCGATATGGGCGCGTACAGTCCTGTCGTAGTCTTCCATAAGTGACATGGAAATCTGTCCAGGCTTGAACGTGAATTCACCGATTTCAGAAACCGGCGTAACCTCCGCAGCAGTTCCGGTAAGGAAACACTCTTCAAAATCAGCCATTTCTTCGGGCATGATTGTTCGCTCGATCACCTCGATCTGCCTTTCCTTGGCAAGATCGATAACCGTTTGCCGGGTTATACCGTTCAGAAAGCAGTCAGGCGTAGGCGTGTGAATTTTGCCATCCTTGATAAAAAATACGTTTGCGCCGGTCGCCTCGGCAACATGCCCGCGCCAGTCCAACATCAAGGCATCTGCGTAGCCATTTTCCTCAGCCGCATGTTTTGAGAGCGTGCAGATCATGTAAAGTCCAGCTGCTTTTGCAAAGCAGGGAATTGTTGCCGGATCAGGCCTGCGGTAAATCGCGCGATCGAGACGAATGCCCTTGAGCCTTTCTTCAGGGGCAAAATAGCTTGGCCACTCCCAGATAGCGATTGCCACATTGATCTTGTTTGCCTGTGCAGAAACACCCATCATTTCACTGCCACGCCATGCAACCGGCCGCACATATGCATCCCGTAATCCTTGCTTTTCGAGCGTGTCACGACAGGCCTGATTGATTTCCTCGACAGAGTAGGGAATTTCAAATCCCAGAACCTCGGCGGAGTAAAACAACCGCTCGGTATGTTCATTCAACTTGAAGATTTCCCCTTCGTATGCGCGCTCGCCTTCAAACACACTGCTCGCATAATGGAGGCCGTGGGTTAGAACGTGAATCTGTGCGTCTCCCCACTCAACAAATTCTCCATTGAGCCAGATGTGTCCGCTCATTTCATCGTAAGATACGCCTGCCACTTTCATCACTCCAAAAAATGTAATAGCGAAAAGTATGAAACACACAAAAATATGTCAATAGTACTGACATATTTTTCGATTTGTGCAACAAGTAGCTGCGATGACTACCGATACGCCATACCTGACGCTGCCGATAACCGAAGAAGATATAGAACAGCTCGCAAATATAGAGCTGCTCTTCTTTGCCTACCGGGACTTCGTATCCGACCCCGACAAGAAACTGTCTGACTATAACTTCGGGCGGGCGCATCACCGTGCGCTGTACTTCGTAAACCGGTCTCCAGGTTTGACAGTGGCGAAACTTCTGGAAATTCTCAGAATCACCAAGCAAAGCCTGGGAAGAGTGCTTAAACAGCTTATTGACGCCGGGTATATCATTCAGACCGAAGGGACAAACGACCGTCGCAAGCGACTACTGTATCCTACCAAAGAGGGCCGCGAACTCATTTTGGAACTTTCCGCACCTCAATCAGTGCGGATGAACCGGGCGCTGGAGGGGATGAATGACAATGAAAAATCATGCGTAATCGAATTTCTCAGAGGCATGATCGGGCAACCGGGCAGATCCAATCAAACATGATTTGGACAAATTCGAAGTGAAATTTGTATTCTGATGTAACATTTGTTTATTTGAGTGAGCGCGATCCAGCATTACAGTTGCATCGAACCGGATTAATGACATGGACAATATTGCAGAACAGATTGTTCCGCCTCAGGACAACGCTCCCCATGTTCTCGTCATTGACGATGACAGCAGGTTACGTGACCTTCTCACACGATATCTCTCAAACAACGGATTTCGCGTCTCAAATGCGGGCGATGCTGCGGAAGCGCGAAGAAAGCTCAATCAACTGGAGTTCGATCTACTGGTGATCGATGTCATGATGCCGGGGGAAACCGGTCTGAGCCTTACCAAATCCCTGAGAGATACGATTGATGTACCGGTGCTCATGCTCACGGCCCTTGATGGTCTGGAGAACAGGATTGAGGGGCTCGAAGCCGGCGCTGATGACTATCTCCCAAAACCGTTTGAACCCCGGGAACTTTTACTGCGTATCAACAGCATACTCAGGCGCACGATCCGTCCGGAAGAGCCAGCTATTGAGCAGGTTATGTTCGGCGAATACCACTTTTCCGTCAAACGGGGAGAGCTTACCCTAAATGGTGAAATGGTACGCCTGACTGACCGCGAGCGGGAAATCATGATCACCTTTGCATCAAGACCGGGCGGTACAATTCCCAGGCATGAGCTTTTGGGCGACGAAACCGTCGCGGGTGAACGCAAGATTGATGTCCAGATTAACCGACTGCGTCGCAAGATCGAGATTGATCCCGCAAACCCGAAATGGTTACAGACAGTCCGCGGGATCGGTTACCGCCTTTGTGTGAATTGACCCTGTAAAATACCAAACCTGTGTTGTATGACTGGGGTTCAGTTGCATGAGTTGATGCTGGAGCCTTTCAGTTGACCATTGAAGATGCAGAACACCGGGTAATGCCGGAACCAAAAAGCCGACGAAGGAGCCTTCTTCACGTCGGAGCACGCTGGTTTTCGCGAAAAATGCCGAAGGGACTCTACGGACGATCCCTTATCATCATCATTGCACCTATGGTATTGCTGCAGTCAGTACTCCTGTTTGTATTCATGGAAAGGCACTGGCAGACCGTAACACAGAGATTGTCCCAGGCGGTTACTGCGGACATTGCAGCGATAATTGAAGTAATTGAAAACTATCCCCAGGATGCGGAATTTGACCAGATTACAAGGATTGCCCGGGAAAAACTCACGCTCAACATATCCATATTACCTCCGGAACCGTTTCCTCCGGCTGCTGCCAAGCCGTTTTTTTCCTTGCTTGATGATACGCTCAGGACAGAAATAACCAAACAGATTGGCCGGCCGTTCTGGATTGATACCGTAGGTGACTCAAACATTCTGGAAATTCGCATTCGCCTTGAAAATCCGGATAATGTGCTGAGGGTTTTTGTAAGACGCGGGAAAGCCTATGCATCCAACTCCCATATTTTTCTCATCTGGATGTTCGGAACATCCTTGTTTCTGCTGATCATCGCTATTTTGTTCCTGCGCAATCAGATCCGCCCGATACAACAACTGTCCAACGCGGCTGACAGTTTCGGAAAGGGACACACCATGCCGAAGGACTTCCGGATTCGTGGTGCGTCGGAAGTTCGTCAAGCCGGACTTGCATTCCTGCAGATGCGTGAACGCATCGAACGGCAGATCGAGCAAAGAACTGCCATGCTCACCGGGGTCAGTCATGATCTGAGAACCATCCTGACCCGATTCAAATTACAGCTTGCCCTTGTCAGTCAGACGAGCGAAATCGAGGAACTGCAGGCTGATGTAGACGACATGCAGAAGATGCTCCAGGGTTACATAGAATTTGCCCGTGGCGAGACAGATGAAAAGCTGAAGGACGTCAACATTCTCGAAGAATTGCAGCGCCATGAAGTTGAAGCGTCACTACGGGATAAGGAGTACAGGATTAACTGCGCAGATGACATACATCTCGAAACTCACCCGAATGCTTTTTCGAGACTGCTCGCAAACATCATATCAAACGCATTCAGGTATGCGGAAGTGCTTACGGTCAATGTAAAAGTCGGTCGCGAGCGCATTACACTCACGTTTGACGATGATGGCCCGGGGATTCCCGAGGATAAGCGGGAAGAAGTTTTCAAGCCATTCCTCAGACTTGACGAAGCAAGGAATCTTGACGAATCAGGAACTGGGCTCGGCCTCTCAATTGCGCGCGATATTGCCCGCAACCATGGCGGCGACATCAATCTCTATGACAGCAAGATGGGCGGATTACGGGTAATTGTTACCCTGCCATCCTGATCGACACACAGCAGGAATCAATGAAGCCTGCCACCCACAGGCACCGTTTTATCGACTGAAGCCAGCACCACATTGTCATTTTCATCCGTGAAACCCAAGGTCAACACCTCAGACATGAAGGGACCTATCTGCCGTGGCGGAAAGTTCACCACCGCCATGACCTGTTTCCCAAGAAGATCCTTTTGCGAATAATTGGCCACTATTTGAGCGGATGATTTTTTGACGCCAATCTTATCTCCAAAATCAATCTTGAGCTTCCACGCAGGCTTGCGTGCCTCCGGGAATTCTGAAACTTCAACTACAATCCCAACCCTGATATCGACTTTCAGGAAATCTTCTATTGTGATCTCACCTGCATCACCCATGTTCACGACAACTCCTGTGATCGCTTTTTGGCTGCCAAGACCGCCTTTTGGACAATTTCGGAAATGGCTCCAGGTTCCATAAGAACTTCTAGGGCAGCTGCAGTTGTCCCCCCCGGCGATGTTACGTTTTCACGCAAAATGGCTGGCGCTTCATCTGCCAGGTACAAAAGTTCGCCAGCGCCAGCCACGGTTTCCCGGGCCAAAGTGGCTGCCAGTTTTTCCGGCAGGCCCGCTTCAATCCCGGCCCGTGCCATACACTCTGCAAGAAAGAACACATAGGCTGGTCCGCTGCCCGAAACCGCGGTAACCGCATCCATAAGCGCTTCGTCCTCAACCCATTCGAGCTTTCCGGTTGCCTTCAGCAGCTTGCTGACATTTTCACGGTGAACCGGGGTAACACCTGCGCCGGGGCAAGCAACTGTTATACCGCGTCCCACCAGCGACGGTGTGTTCGGCATGGAGCGAACCACGCCAACATGTTCCAGCGATTCGGAAATGGTTGAAATGGTGGTTCCCGCTGCAACGGAAACAGCCACGGTTTCAGGTCCCACCACCTGCTTCAGTCCAGGCAGCACCGCGGCCATCATCTGCGGTTTTACCGCCAGTATCAACACATCAGGCGGTGTTACAGAACCGGCATCAGCAAATACCGAAACTGAGTGTTCCTGCAAATAATCAGCCATTTCCTTCGAAGGCAAAGGGTCGATTACCGCAAGGTTCGACGGTTTCAGGCCACCGGAAAGCCAACCGCGCAACATGGCTCCACCCATATTTCCCGCGCCAACCAGTACTACAGTAAACTCCATATTACCTCGTCTGAAAAGTGAAGGCCGCTTTACGCATTTCCGCTGGTTTCGAACAGCGCGCAATCAATCGATTCTTCTGCTGAATTCCCGGCCCATACGACAAACTGAAATGCCTGATAGTAGCGTTCACAGGCCTCAAGCGCGCTACCCATCAAACATTCAAGCTGCTCACCTGTGGGGACCACGCCTCCATTCAGCATCAGGGTTTGGCGGAACATGACCACGCCTTCCTTTGCCCAGAGGTCAAAGTGACCGATAAGCAACTGCTCGTTCACAAGCGACAGCAGTCTTGTCACCTCATGCACCCGGTTTTCAGTAATCTTCATGTCAAAAGTACATGCCATGTGCAGCGCTTCGAACTCTTCCATCCAGGACAACGAAACATTGTAATCTGTCCAGTTGCCTCCCACTGTGAGGCAAATTTCATCATCGCTGCTTCTGTCAAATTCCCATTTGTTCTGGGATGCTACATACTCAATGAGATCGACCGGATGAACATCCCGCTCAAATTCAAGTTCTGCAAGCACAGTTGACCTCCTGGTCCGGTTTGGCGTTTTCACAGATGAAATCAGGTACTGCTACTCAGATTGATACCCCACATTACCGGCCTCGTTTCCGGATCACATAAGGCGTCAGGTCCGCCGCGAATCATCCTGTAATTTCAGTCTATAACGCTGAATCGGTATTACCAGCCCGTGTGGATTCCCAATGCTGCTGATTCTGTGGAGAAGCGTTGAATCAAAAGATTCAAGGAACCCTCTAAGGGATTCTGCCGACTGACTTTTTCAGACTTTATTCACGGCTTCAAAAAAATTTGCCGTTATCTGATATTTTTTCAAGATCAGGAGCCCTTTGCAGATTTCTTCAAACTTTCAAGTGATGAAATTCGTTTTTCCAACGATTCAATCTGTTCTTTCAAAGCTTCATTTTCAGCCCTGGCCTTACTGGCCATTTCCTGAACCGCATCAAAATCTTCGCGTTTCACCAGATCCATATCATCAAGGAACCGTTCCGCCTGTGAGCGAAAAGCCGTCTCCGCTTCCCGCTTGATTCCCTGTGCAGCTCCGGCTGCGTCAGTCATCAGTTTTGCAAACTCGTCAAAAATCTTGTTTGGGCCCTGGCTCATGAAAACTTCCTCTGCAACAAGACTTTCATTTATGCGTTACTGACCATAGTTTCAACCATTGCAGAAGCGTGACAATGTCGGTCGAACGTGCAAAGGACATCGAACATTCAATCGGGATTAAATCATGCTGAACCTGTTTGCTGCCTTAAACCATCCGCAAATTGATCCGGTAATGATCTCGCTGGGGCCACTACAGGTTCACTGGTATGGCCTAGGTTATGTCATCGGAATCCTGTTTGGGTGGTGGTACGCAAAAAAAATGGTCACCACACAACGGCTTTGGGCACCTTCCCAAAGCCCGATGACAGAAACAGACATTGATGATTTTCTGGTATGGGCCGTCATCGGAATTATTCTTGGAGGCCGGACCGGATACATCCTGTTCTATGACCTACCTACCTATCTCGAAAACCCCCTCGCAGTTTTTGCGGTCTGGCAAGGAGGCATGAGTTTTCATGGCGGACTTGCAGGCATCATTTTGGCCATGATTGTCTTTGCAAAAAGAAAGGGATTCACCCCGTTCAGCCTGTTCGACGTGATCGCCGCGTGCTGCGGAGTTGGTATCTTTTTGGGCCGCTTGGCCAATTTCATCAACAGCGAATTGTATGGCAGCGTGAGCGATGTCCCCTGGGCTGTCATTTTCCCCAATACCGACGGCCTGCCAAGACACCCGAGCCAACTCTACGAAGGGATACTTGAAGGGTTGATCCTGTTGGCAATTCTCTGGTTCCTGATCTGGAAACTCGGCAAATTGCGATACCCCGGATTTATCGGCGGAACATTCATGATGGGTTATGCCTTGAGTCGGATACTGGTCGAATTTGTTCGCCTGCCAGACCCTCAGCTTGGCTACCTGTTGGGGACAGATTGGATAACCATGGGCATGTTGCTTTCGATTCCGGTTTTCCTGATTGGGCTGTGGGGGATTGTCTCTTCCAAAAACCGGCCGTTGAAGAATGGCTGAGTCTCTCCTTAACAGGATCATTCGTCATATTGAGATGTCCGGACCGCTGCCACTTGCAGAATACATGCACTGGTGCATGTCAGACCGGCAAAGCGGATATTATCAGACTGGGAAACCGATTGGGCAAAAAGGTGACTTCGTAACAGCACCTGAAGTAAGTCAGATGTTCGGCGAGCTGATCGGCATATGGGCACTGAATGCCTGGCATGAACTTGGATGCCCGAAACCGTTTAATCTTGTTGAACTCGGGCCGGGTAACGGCACGCTGATGAAAGACATGCTCCGCGCAACCAGTATTTCTGAAGCCTTTGCGAATGCGGTGAATGTTCAGATGATTGAAATCAGCGGGACTCTCGCAAACATTCAGTCACAGGTTCTGGGGAATGCCGCCAAAGTTGAGTGGCATACAGAAATAGATAAAGTCCCAGATCAGCCTTCAATTATTATAGCCAACGAGTTTCTGGATGTGCTGCCGTTTCGGCAATATGTCAAATCGGGCGGAAAATGGCACGAAAACTGCGTAGGGTTCGATGACACCCGAAATTTATCGTGGGTCCTTGGTGCTGGAGTTCTCGACACACAGGACTTGCCGCAAGAACATATCAACGAGCCCGATGGTGCGGTTTTCGAAGTTTCCAACACCCGTGAAACGTTTGTTACCAATATCGCAAAGATCATTCGCAAAAACACGGGTGTAGCTTTGTTCATTGATTATGGACATATGAAATCCGGATTCGGCGACACCTTCCAGGCAATCAGGGAACATTCCTTTGCGGACCCACTCTCAGAACCGGGTAAATGCGATCTCACTTCCCATGTAGATTTCGATGCATTGAAAAGAGCTGTGACAGGGAAAGAACTTGAAGTTTATCCAGTGATGACACAGGGGGAGTTCCTGTTATCGATGGGGCTATTGCAGCGGGCGGGCGAGTTGGGCAAAGGGAAAGATGCAGCGACACAGGAAAGATTGAAGCTGGAAGCAGAGCGCCTCGCATTACCGGACAAGATGGGCAATCTTTTTAAAGTATTTGCTTTCTCCACAATTCCAGACTTGCCGCCTTTTGCAAAACAGGGTTGAATTCATGTGTTTTGAACCAGGGCATATCTGACAATGAATACCCCCATTCCGATTGAGAGCAGCAGCCTGCAGCAGGAGGGGTTCTCGCATGGGTTTTACACAAGGGATGGCGGCGTATCCACCGGCATCTATCACGGGCTGAACGTGGGACTTGGATCAGCAGACAGACGGGAGCATGTCATCGAAAACCGTCAGCGCGTGGAAAACCACATCGGCGTATCAAAGGGCAAACTCGCGACGCTCTATCAGGTTCATTCTCCGGACGTTGTCAAGCTTGTTGAGCCCATGAGCGACGATGAGAGGCCAAAGGCAGATGGAATGGTAACCCGGACACCCGGCCTTGCGATCGGAATATTGACGGCGGACTGCGGTCCCGTCCTTTTCCTGGATTCCAAAAACAGGGTTGCCGGTGCCTGCCATGCCGGTTGGAAAGGTGCTACCGGCGGCGTTCTGGAAAACACCATTGCAGCGATGGAAACCCTTGGAGCAAAACGCGATTCAATAAAGGCAGTCCTCGGCCCGACTATCAGCGGCCAAAACTACGAAGTCGGCCCGGAGTTTGTCGAGCGCTTAACCAGTATCGATACAGGAAATCAGAAGTTCCTTGAGCCGTCGACCAAAGCCGATCATGCGATGTTCGACCTGCCTGCATATATTGTCAATCGGCTTAAAGAAAACGGCGTATCCGCCGAATGGACTGGCCACTGCACTTATGCGCATGAAGACAGGTTCTACTCATACCGGCGCAAAACGCATCGCCGCGAAGCTGATTACGGACGCCAGATTTCCGTAATTTCTATCAAAGATTAAAAAGGACACTTGTAATGGCACTGCATTTCACAAGACAGGAGTTTGCCGAACGGTTGGAACGGCTGAAAGCCAAGATGTCCGAAGAAAACTTGGATTGCATGCTTTTGTTTGCACAGGAAAGCATGTTTTGGCTGACCGGATATGACACGTTTGGATACAGTTTTTTCCAATGCCTTGTGGTCCGTGCAGACGGTGAAACGGTCCTGCTCACGCGGTCAGCAGACCTGCGCCAGGCAAGACACACATCAATTATCGAGAACATCGTTATCTGGACCGACCGGGGAGGAGTTGATCCGACAAAAGATCTACACAAAATTCTCGCCGATCTCGATCTGGTCGGCGCCAGAATAGGAGTTGAGTACGATACCCAGGGGCTGACTGCAAAAATGGGAATCGCGTTAAATGCCAGATTGGAATCATTTGCTCAGTTGCAAGACGCTTCCGATTTGGTGAACTCACTTCGAGCGATAAAGTCAGAAGCTGAACTTGCCCATGTCAGAAAGGCAGGTGAGTTGTCAGACCATGCACTGGATGCAGCGATTGAGCACACAAGTGCAGGTGCCAACGAGGGTGACATTCTCGCGGCAATGCATTCGGCTATCTTTTCGCGTGGCGGTGACTACGCCGGCAATGAATTCATAATTGGGTCCGCGGAGGATGCGCTTCTTTGCAGATACAAGTCCGGGCGCAGGATCCTTTCCGAACAGGACCAACTGACTTTGGAATGGTCCGGGGCATGGGCACATTACCATGCTGCGATGATGCGTACCCTGATTGTCGGAACTCCAACTGCACGGCACCAGGAACTCTATGAAGCAACCAAGGCTGCCCTCTCCGGAGTAAGGGGTGCGATGCAAACAGGTAACGTCTTTTCTGACATGTTCCATGCCCACGCCAAAGTTCTCGATGATGCCGGACTTTCCAGACACAGACTCAATGCTTGCGGATATTCTCTTGGGGCAACCTACACACCATGTTGGATGGACAGGCCAATGATATATGCCGACAACAACACTGTGATCCAGGAAAGCATGGTTATTTTCGTGCACATGATCATTTTTGACAGCGACACCAATACCGCCATGACACTGGGCCAGAGCTTTATAACTTCAGCCGATGGTCCAGAAGATTTGTCACGCCACGATCTTGACCTTATCATTCGGTAGTGACACTACGCTTAGTATGTTTTTATTTGAGAGGTTTCGCGTGAGAGCACTGAGAAATAAACTCGCATCTATTTCAGCGGTTGCAGCAATATTATTGTTGGCTGCATGTACCGGTTCAGGCCAGGTTACCGACACACTCACGCCGCAGCCTGTCGTTGCCCAGAATCAACAAACCGAAACACAAAACAGGGATCCGATCAGCGAAAATGCGCTGGTTGCCCAGGAGCCCGCGCCATCGACTGAAAACGTTGCGGCAAGACAGGTTGCAGCACTCAACGCGGCAGACTCAGTAACTTTTCTCCCTGTGCAGGGCGCGCCACAGGGAAAAGTCACTACGCTTTCCAGATCGCTCCAGAAATCGGCTAACGTTCATGGCCTGACCGTTTTCCCTACTACCCAGACCGGCGCTGCATACCAGGTAAAAGGATACTTTTCTGCCCTGAACGATGGTTCCGGTACCCTGCTTATTTACATTTGGGATATCCTTGATCCTTCCGGAAAGCGACTTCACCGCATAAACGGCCAGGAGCGCACATCTTCGAGCAAAACCGATCCTTGGCAGGCAATCACCGAAGAAGAACTGACCCGGGTAGCTGATGCCACTGCGCAGCGATTGAAGACATGGGTAGAGACGAATTAGCGCACTTTTTATAAATCCCCAGATTGTTTGGGAGATTCATACCAACGGGCATTGATAGGCACAGTCCATTCGCATATGAAGAGCCAAGGCAATCACAGGGGCCGGGCTGCCGGCGATTTGAAACATGAAGCTTTTCGCCGGAAACTCAAACGAGGTTCTTGCCGAACAAATCACCAGATATCTTGACATTCCCCTCGGCAAGGCAAACGTGCGACGCTTTGCCGATCAGGAAATATTCGTTGAGATTCTTGAGAATGTGCGCGGAGAGGACTGTTTTGTTCTTCAATCCACTTCCTACCCCGCCAACGACAATCTTATGGAACTGCTGATAATGACGGATGCCCTGCGGCGCGCATCAGCACGGCGGATCACAGCGGTTATCCCTTATTTCGGCTATGCGCGGCAGGACAGGAAACCCGGTCCAAGGGCACCTATCTCCGCAAAGCTGGTCGCCAATCTCATTACGGAGGCCGGAGCAGACAGGGTTCTGACCCTTGATTTGCACGCAGCGCAGATTCAGGGCTTCTTTGATATTCCCACCGACAACCTTTTTGCAATTCCGGTACTGGGAAGAGATGTAAAAGAGCACCTCGATCTTGAGAACGTAGTCGTTGTTTCGCCGGATGTTGGCGGTGTTGTCCGGGCGCGTGCTCTGGCAAAACGTCTGGATTCGTTACTGGCAATCGTCGACAAGCGCCGAGACAAACCCGGCGAGTCCGAGGTCATGAACGTGATTGGCGACGTGAAGGGCAAGGATTGTATCCTGATCGATGATATCATCGATTCAGGTGGCACGCTTTGCAACGCTGCGGAAGCCCTGCTTGGAATGGGTGCAACGAGCGTTACCGCATATATCACACATGGCGTGCTTTCAGGCGGAGCAGTGGCACGCATAACTTCATCGAAGCTAAAAGAGCTCGTGATCACAGACTCCATCCAACCCACATCCGCCGTGGGTTCTGCTGCGAACATACGGGTGGTCTCGATCGCAGAACTCATGGGTGAAGCAATCAGCAGAACTGCACTTGAGAAATCCGTATCAAGTCTCTTCGACTGATATTAATCTCAACTCTGGCCAATTACGTAATACTGCTAGTTCCAAAGTTGCGCCGAGAACGACTGCACCGGATTACGTCTCCCGCAAATCTGGAATTATTCGCAGCGCAGCACAACATCCGCGGTGTAGGTACCTTCAGCAAATATGTTATTGCCAGTCTTGCCTGAGAAGAAAAACACATTGAGACTGACCCGTCCGGCATTCAATGCTTGAGGCGGCGTCGTATCAAACGCATTTACCAAGCTGCTGTTGTCACCTGAAAAACTGATTGGATGATAAGCGCCACCAATAGAGTTCAGTGGTGTTGTATCCGCAGCCGGTCTCGTGAGCGACGGCGTATCCATACTGAGACTGAACCCAGATGACGTTGCAATCACCTCAGCAGTCGCCGGATTCGCAAGAGAGTTCAGGTTCTGCAAGGTGGCATCTACCTGTAAAGTACCGGAAGACAGCGCGTTAATTATGCATGTACTCCCGATGCTGCCACTGAAGGGAATATCACCCGTCCCGGCATTTGTTGAAGTTGCACAAACAGCAATTGAAGCTGCAATTATACTGATTTTAATGAGATTCATTGATTCATTCCCCAACATTTAACCCTTTCGATAAATCCCTCCTGCGCCACAAAGCAGATGAAAGGATCATCAGTGACCGACCCTAAGACAAATTGTTTGCAATTGGCTTCATTGGATCATTACAAATTTAGCCAAAATGCGGTTTTCGTATCTATTGCGCTTTTCCTGTCATTGCCCTATAACCCGCCTGCTCGCACAGACACCCTTGGAGGCAATGCGGGCTTGTTGTTTTCTGACATCATCAAAAACAGCAATTCCCGGTTCGGCCGGGATGCCCAGACAGATGCTTTTTCATGAAAGAGCACAAAACCGCGAAAGGCTAAGATTATGAGCGATACCTACGTTCTTGAGGGCCAGTTGCGCGAACGGGTTGGCAAGGGGGCCGCTCGTGAACTTCGCCGCAACTCCATGGTCCCTTGCGTCATTTATGGCGACAAAAAAGACCCCGTTTCGATTGCACTTCCCTACAAGGAACTGTCCATGAAAATTCATGGCGGTGGCTTCATGACAACCATTGCGACCATCAAGGTTGGAAGCGATGAACACCGTGTGCTGCCGAAAGATTATCAACTTCATCCGGTTCGGGACTTTATCGAGCACGTGGATTTCCTACGCGTTTCCCGCAAAACCGTCGTTACCGTTGAGATCCCGGTCAACTTTGAAAACGATGAAACCTGCCCGGGCCTGAAGCGCGGCGGCGTCCTGAACATCGTGCGTCACACGGTTGAGGTGAACTGCCCGGCTGACAGCATCCCTGACAGTTTCACGATTGATCTTGAGCCATTCGACCTGGGTGACTCGATCAACATTTCTTCTGTTACCCTGCCGGAAAACGTTGAACCAACCATCACGGACCGTGACTTCACCATCGCCACGATCGCAGCACCAGCCGGACTGAAGTCCGACGAAAGCGAAGATGAAGGCGCACCTGAAGCACCGGAAACTGAAATCATCGGTGAAGAAACCGAAGAGGGCGCTGACGAGGAGTAATCTTCGCAAGATGGAGATCCGGTCATGCTGATCATCGCAGGACTAGGCAATCCAGGCCAGAAATATGCTGGCAACCGTCACAATATAGGATTTATGACGGCGGACGAAATCGTCCGCCGTCATGCGTTCGGCGCCTGGAAATCGAAATTCAACGCAGAAATTTCAAGCGGGACACTGGATGGCGAAAAGGCTCTGGTGATAAAACCTCAAACCTTTATGAACGAGTCCGGCCAGGCAGTTGGTGAGGCTCTGCGCTTTTACAAGGAAAGCCTTTCCAACCTGATTGTCGTCTACGACGAGCTTGATCTCGCACCGGGGAAATTGCGCATCAAAACCGGAGGCGGATCCGGCGGCCACAACGGCATCAAATCCATCGATGCCCATTGTGGCAAGGACTATCGCCGCATGAGGCTGGGTATCGGTCATCCAGGCTCAAAGGAAAAAGTATTGAACTACGTTATCGGTGACTTTGCAAAAGCCGATCAGCAATGGCTCGACGAATTGCTTCGTTCAATCGCGGAAAATGCTCCTCTCTTGACTACCGGCGAAGATGCAAAATTCATGAACAGGGTCGCGCTTGAAACGGGCCAGAATCAGGACAAGCAGAAGCCGAAACCCAAAGCACAATCGCACATTCATCAGGCCAGAAATACAGCAGTAAAAGTGGAAACACCGAAATCCGGCCCGATGGCCGACATGCTGAAAAAGCTGTTTGGGGATCGGGACAAGGATACATAGATGCCTGATGAGTTTTTAATACGGATGGCAAATGTTACTGATGTTGATCAAATCTGCCAACTTTACGTTGAACTCAATCCAGATGATCAGCCCGCAAACAAAACTGAAGCTATAAAACAATTGGAAAACCTTCAGCTCTTTGAAGGATCGGGCATTCTTATCGGTACATTGAACGATCAAGTGATTGCATCCTGCACCTTGGTTGTAATTCCAAACCTCACTCGCCAAGGCCGTCCATATGCTTTGTTGGAGAACGTGATCACGTCACGTGCATTTCGTGGCAATGGGTTTGGCAAACAACTGATTAGGTGGGCCGTTGATGAGGCATGGAGATACGATTGCTATAAAGTTATGCTTCTAACCGGATCAAAAGACCCGCATACCCTGAAGTTTTATTCGGACTGCGGATTTGTCCAGAACAAGACCGGCTTTCAGGTCAGAAACGGGATCGCAGCAAACGATCGGACCAACAATTGAATGACATGCCCTGCCCTTGCGGTTCACAGAAAGACTACGAAACCTGTTGCGGACTTTTTCATTCCGGCTTCAAAACTGCACAGACCGCCGAACTCCTGATGCGATCACGATACTCA
>JBCCGN010000055.1:0-18247 GCA_039029255.1 Pseudomonadota bacterium
GTGAGCTGTCGAAATCGTAATACCACGGGCACGCTCTTCAGGCGCTCCGTCAATCTGGTCATACGCCTTGAAGTCACCAAAATACTTCGTGATCGCCGCAGTAAGCGTCGTCTTGCCGTGGTCAACATGACCAATCGTGCCGATGTTACAGTGAGGCTTATTGCGCTCAAACTTCTCTTTTGCCATTTGGCTTCTCCATCCGTTGGCGTGGCACCTTCATCCACGCATCAGGTTAATTACTAAACTCGTTATCCGGTATATTTTTCCTGGATTTCCTTGGAAACCGCAGAAGGTACCGGGGCGTAATGATCAAACTGCATTGAATACTGGGCGCGGCCCTGTGACATTGAACGCAGATTGTCTACATATTTGAACATGTTCATCAGCGGCACATGTGCACTGACGACGGTGGCAATCCCGCGAACTTCCTGTCCCTGGATCATGCCGCGACGGGAATTCAGGTTGCCGATGATATCACCGAGGTATTCCTCAGGAGTAACGACTTCAACCGCCATGATCGGCTCAAGCATCTGAGCACCAAGTTGATTCTTGTTCTCACGGAAACACGCACGGGCTGCGATTTCGAATGCGAGAACGGATGAGTCAACATCGTGATAAGCACCGTCCAAAAGCGTTGCCTTGACACCAAGCATCGGGAAACCGGCCAGCGGTCCGGAGGACATAACGCTCTCGATGCCTTTTTTAACACCAGGGATGTATTCCTTGGGAACGTTACCCCCAACAATTTTACTGTCAAACTCAAACTCTTCAGATTCTGTATTTGGCTCGAACAGAATTTTAACCCGAGCAAACTGACCAGAACCACCGGACTGTTTCTTGTGCGTGTAGTCAGCCTCATAAGCCTTGGTGATTGTCTCGCGGAACGCAACCTGCGGCTCGCCAACATTCGCTTCAACCTTGAATTCACGTTTCATGCGATCAACGAGAATGTCGAGATGAAGTTCACCCATACCAGCAATGATTGTCTGGCCGGATTCTTCGTCAGACTTCACGCGAAATGAAGGATCTTCAGCAGCCAGACGATTAAGGGCAATACCCATCTTCTCCTGGTCACCTTTTGTCTTCGGCTCGATTGCGATCTGGATAACCGGATCAGGGAACTCCATTCGCTCGAGAATAACGGGCTTAAGAGGATCACTCAGGGTGTCCCCTGTAGTTGTTTCCTTGAGACCAGCAATCGCAACGATATCTCCGGCATACGCCTCTTTTATGTCTTCGCGGTCGTTTGAATGCATAAGCAGCATACGACCAACGCGCTCGCGCTTGTCCTTAACCGTATTCATGACAGAAGAACCCGCCTCAATCTTGCCGGAATATATGCGGCAGAAAGTCAGGGAACCAACAAACGGGTCGTTCATAATCTTGAACGCCAGAATACCAAGCGGCTCATCATCTGATGCCGAACGAGTAGTTTCTTCTTCGGTCTTTACGTCGATGCCCTTGATAGCAGGAATGTCAACGGGAGAGGGAAGAAAATCAACAACCGCATCGAGAAGAGGCTGAACGCCTTTGTTTTTGAATGCCGAACCACACATCACCGGGAAGTACTCAGCAGCAATTGTACCCTTACGGATCAATTCACGAAGCTTTTCCGGAGTAGGTTCTTCACCTTCCAGATATGCTTCCATTGCAGCTTCATCGTTTTCAACTGCAGTTTCGACCATTTCTTCTCGGTATTTGTTGGCTGTCTCCAACAAATCTTCCGGCACTTCTGTAACTTCCCAGGTTGCCCCAAGTTCTTCGCCGTTCCAGACCAGCGCCTTCATTTCAATGAGGTCAACAAGGCCAGCGAATTCATTTTCAGCGCCAATCGGGATTTGCAGCACAAGCGGTTTACCACCGAGACGCTCCTTGATCATCTCAACCGACCGGTAGTAATCAGCACCGATCTTGTCCATTTTGTTGACGAAGATCATACGAGGCACATTGTACTTGTCAGCTTGACGCCAGACTGTTTCAGTCTGGGGCTCAACGCCTGCGTTCGCATCAAGAAGTGCAATCGCACCGTCAAGAACACGCAACGAACGTTCGACCTCAATGGTGAAATCCACGTGTCCCGGAGTATCAATAATGTTGAAACGTTTCTTTGTTCCGTCGCGGCCTTCCCAGAAAGTCGTAGTCGCAGCGGAAGTAATCGTAATACCTCTCTCCTGCTCCTGCTCCATCCAGTCCATAGTCGCAGCGCCATCGTGAACTTCACCGATTTTATGGCTTTTCCCTGTGTAATACAGGATACGCTCAGTCGTTGTGGTTTTACCCGCATCGATATGAGCCATGATGCCGAAATTACGATAGTCTTCAATTGCGTATTCGCGGGACATTTAACTAACCTTTGTGTCTAGTTGAACAGCGTCTTGGGGGACTGTTACCTACTCAAACAACTCCAAATTCAATTTTACCAACGATAATGAGCGAACGCCTTGTTTGCGTCTGCCATCTTGTGGGTGTCTTCACGTTTCTTCACTGCTGCGCCACGATTGTTTGCAGCATCCATGATCTCACCGGAAAGCCGTGCAACCATCGTGGTCTCATTGCGCTTGCGTGCAGCAGCAATCATCCAGCGGATCGCGAGCGCCTGACGACGTTCAGTGCGCACTTCGACCGGCACCTGATAAGTAGCACCACCAACACGGCGGGAGCGAACTTCAACAGCAGGTGAAACGTTCTCAAGCGCTGAGTGAAAAGTTTCAACCGGATTTGCTTTGGCTTTCTGCTCAACATCATCAAGCGCACCATAAACAATGCGCTCGGCGACTGATTTCTTGCCATCAAGCATGATGGAATTCATAAATTTCGAAAGAACCACATCACCAAACTTGGGATCAGGGTTTACTTCACGTTTTTCTGCGCGGTGACGACGGGACATATTCCAATAACCTTACTTAGGACGCTTGGCGCCATATTTCGAACGGCGCTGTTTGCGGTCTTTAACACCCTGGGTATCCAGAACACCGCGGATTATGTGATAACGCACACCAGGCAAGTCCTTGACCCGACCACCACGGATCATGACAACGGAGTGCTCCTGCAGGTTGTGCCCTTCACCGGGGATGTATCCAATTACCTCAAATCCATTGGTCAAACGAATTTTTGCCACCTTACGAAGCGCTGAGTTAGGCTTCTTCGGTGTAGTTGTGTAAACGCGGGTACATACACCACGTTTTTGAGGGCAAGCCTCCATAGCAGGAACCTTGGACCCTTTTACCTTGGGCTTGCGCGGGTTTCTAACCAACTGGTTGATTGTAGGCATACAATCCGGACCTTTTCTTTTTCCTCGGCCAACAGGCCAAACATGTTTCGTTCAGAAATGCCGTGCGAGTACGCCGAGACATTTCCCATGCAACAAAGGTTCGACCGAAACCGGAACCCTCCCGGCGGTGAACCCATAAAAATGCAGAGGACCGTTAGGTCATGCGATCAGTTATTTTAGCGTTTTCAAACCTTGTTTGAGCTGTAATTCAGGACGAGACGTACCGAACAAACGATGGCTCACATCGGCTTGTTGGCGCGGGTATAAGCGAAGCCGATTCCTCCGTCAAGGCTTATCCGGGACCAAAATGCACAAAATTCCAGATAATGGCAGGCTTTTCGGAAAATTCCGCAAAAAAGCCGCCCGCAGGCGGCTTTCAGCAATTTTCGGATCATAAATACACGATCTATTCGGCAGCCTGACCTTCAGAACCACTCATATCGGCAAGAAGCGCATCGGCATCGGCCATTTTCTGCTTCTCTTCGACAATCATATCATCGCGCTGACTCGCCAGACGGCGCACACGCGACATGACACCGCCTGTACCTGCGGGGATCAGACGACCGACAATCACGTTTTCCTTGAGGCCTTCCAGCGTGTCCGATTTTCCTGCAACCGAGGCTTCTGTAAGAACCCGGGTTGTTTCCTGGAAAGAAGCAGCCGAGATAAAGGAACGTGTCTGCAGGCTTGCTTTGGTGATACCAAGAAGAACAGGAGCACCTTCTGCCGGCTTCTTGCCCTCTTCCACCATCCGCTCATTCAGGATTTCCATCTCAATGCGATCCATTTGTTCGCCCACAAGAAGGCCGGTATCGCCAGGCTCGGTAATCTCTACTTTCTGCAACATCTGTCGTACAATCACCTCGATATGCTTATCGTTGATCACCACACCTTGAAGGCGGTAAACATCCTGGATTTCATTGACCAGATAAGAGGCAAGTGCCTCCACTCCACGAATGGCAAGAATGTCATGCGGAGCTGGATTGCCGTCAAGAATGTAGTCGCCCTTTTCAATCGGGTCACCGTCCTGAAGATGGAATGGCTTCGATTTCGGAATGAGATATTCCGCCGGTTCCAAAGTCGAATCATTTGGTTCGATCGAAATGCGACGCTTGTTCTTGTAATCACGGCCATAACGGATAGTTCCGTCGATGGTTGCAATAACAGCATGATCCTTAGGCCGACGGGCTTCAAAGAGTTCCGCCACACGCGGCAGACCACCGGTGATGTCCTTGGTCTTCGCGCTCTCCGTTGGAATACGGGCGAGAACGTCACCAGCCTTGACTTCCGTGCCTGGCTCGACCGAGAGGATAGCATCCACTGAGAGCAGAATGCGGGCTTCGCCACCACGCTTGAGCTTGGCGACATTACCTTTCTTATCCTTGATCACAATTGCGGGCTTGAGATCAGCTCCGCGCGGATTGGCGCGCCAATCAACGACCACACGTTTCGTGATACCGGTGGACTCGTCAGCATTCTCCTGAACAGACAAGCCGTCAACGACATCTTCAAACTCAACAGTGCCGCCCACCTCGGTCATCATTGGACGGGTATAAGGATCCCATTCTGCCATACGCTGGCTCTGCTGTATGTTATCACCTTCAGCGACCAGCAGCCTTGCACCGTAGTTGATACGATGAGAGGCGCGCTCGACGCCTTTTTCATCCTCAATCACGATTGACATGTTCCGGCCCATAACGATCATGTTGCCGTCAGAGTCCTTTGAAACATTAGCGTTACGCAATTTGATGACGCCTTCGTAGGAAGCTTCCAGGAACGATGAGTCAACGACCTGAGCCGTGCCACCGATGTGGAATGTGCGCATGGTCAGCTGGGTACCCGGCTCACCAATTGACTGTGCAGCGATGACACCAACGGCCTCACCCATGTTAACTGATGTCCCGCGGGCCAGGTCACGGCCGTAGCATGCAGCACAAATGCCGGTCTGCGCTTCACATGTCAGGGCAGAGCGGATTTTTACGGTCTTGATGCCTGCATTTTCGATCACATCGACATCTTCCTCACCAATCAGATGATTGAGTGGGAAAAGCACTTCGCCTGATTCCGGATGCACAAGTTCTTCGGCACTGGTCCGTCCAAGGATACGCATGCCAAGCGATGCAACGACCTGACCGGCATCAACAACCGCCTGCATTGTCAGACCATTGGTGGTGCCACAATCTTCCATTGTGATGATGCAGTCCTGGGCCACGTCGACAAGACGGCGTGTGAGGTAACCGGAGTTAGCGGTCTTCAACGCCGTATCAGCCAGACCCTTACGGGCACCGTGAGTGGAGTTGAAGTACTCAAGAACTGTCAATCCTTCCTTAAAGTTGGAAATGATCGGGCTCTCGATGATCTCGCCTGAAGGCTTGGCCATAAGGCCACGCATACCGGCAAGCTGTTTCATCTGGGTTGGTGAACCACGCGCTCCGGAATGGCTCATCATGTAGATGGAATTCATCGGAAGCTGACGCTTGGTCTCTTCATTATAATTGACAGCCCGGATACGGTCCATCATCTCATCAGCGACCTTGTCACCGCATTTTGCCCAGGCATCAACAACCTTGTTGTACTTCTCGCCCTGTGTAATCAGGCCATCATTGTACTGTTGCTCATATTCCTTGGTCAAAGCTTGTGTCTGTTCGACAAGACCTGCCTTTGTCTCCGGAATGACCATGTCATCCTTGCCGAAGGAAATTCCTGCCCGGCAGGCATGGCTGAAGCCCAGTTGCATGATCCGGTCACAGAAAATCACGGTCTCTTTCTGGCCGGAGTGACGATAAACCGTATCGATCATCTTGGAGATGCTTTTCTTTGTCATCTCGGTATTCACGATATCGAATGTAATTTTGTGGTGCTTTGGCAGAAGTTCGCCCAAAATCATTCGACCAGGTGTCGTTTCATGAATTTCGCTTACAAGATTGCCTTCTTCATCTACTGATCTGAACCGGCCGCGAATTTTGGTGTGAAGGGTAACAACCCCGGTATCAATCGCGTGGTTCAATTCGCCCATGTCACCAAAAGCCATACCCTCGCCTGGCTCGTTTTCGGAAACGATTGAGAGATAGTAAAGCCCAAGCACCATGTCCTGCGATGGTACGATGATCGGCTGACCGTTCGCAGGATGCAGGATGTTGTTCGTGGACATCATCAAAACCCGCGCTTCAAGCTGAGACTCCAGAGACAATGGTACGTGAACCGCCATCTGGTCTCCGTCAAAGTCCGCATTGAATGCCGCACAAACCAAAGGATGAAGCTGAATCGCCTTACCCTCAATCAGTACCGGTTCAAATGCCTGAATACCAAGACGGTGCAAAGTCGGAGCGCGGTTCAACAGGACCGGGTGTTCACGGATGACTTCATCAAGAATGTCCCAGACTTCCGGCTTCTCTTTTTCAACCAGTTTCTTAGCCTGTTTCACAGTCGAAGAATAACCTTTTGCATCTAGACGCGCGTAGATGAACGGCTTGAACAGTTCCAGAGCCATTTTCTTGGGCAGGCCGCACTGATGAAGCAACAGTTCAGGACCGGTAACGATTACAGAACGTCCGGAATAATCAACGCGCTTACCCAGCAGGTTTTGACGGAAGCGGCCCTGCTTACCCTTGAGCATATCTGAAAGGGACTTGAGCGGACGCTTGTTTGCACCAGTGATTGTGCGGCCACGACGACCATTATCAAACAGCGCATCAACAGACTCCTGAAGCATCCGCTTTTCGTTGCGGATGATGATATCAGGTGCACGCAGCTCTACCAGGCGCCGCAGACGGTTGTTCCGGTTGATGACGCGGCGATAGAGATCATTGAGGTCTGACGTTGCGAACCGGCCGCCATCCAGTGGAACCAGCGGACGCAGGTCCGGCGGAATTACCGGGATAATCTTCATGATCATCCATTCCGGACGGTTACCGGATTCCAGGAACGCCTCAACCACTTTCAACCGCTTCGCAAGCTTGGTTGTTTTCAGTTCAGAGGTTGTCTCGGCCAACTCGACGCGGATTTCACCAGCGATTTTTTCGAGGTCCATGGAGGCCAGAATTTCGTGAATGGCCTCGGCACCAATCATTGCCGTGAAAGTGTCTTCACCATATTCGTCGACCGCGTTCATGTATTCTTCTTCTGAAAGAAGCTGATACTCGGCCAGCGGTGTCAGGCCGGGTTCTGTTACGACAAAATTTTCGAAATACAGGATGCGCTCAAGATCCTTGAGGGTCATGTTGAGCAACAGTCCGATACGGGACGGCAAAGATTTCAAAAACCAGATGTGTGCAACAGGTGCTGCAAGCTCAATATGTCCCATCCGCTCGCGACGCACCCGAGAGAGGGTAACTTCCACGCCGCATTTTTCGCAAATGATGCCTTTGTACTTCATCCGCTTGTATTTTCCGCAGAGGCACTCATAGTCCTTCACGGGTCCGAAAATACGTGCACAGAAGAGACCATCGCGTTCAGGCTTGAACGTCCGATAGTTGATGGTCTCAGGTTTCTTGATCTCGCCGAAAGACCAAGAGAGGATTTTTTCCGGTGCTGCGATCGAAATACGAATGGAATCGAAATTCTGCGATGCAGCTGGATTGTTAAAGAGATTCATGACTTCCTGGTTCATGTTACTCATATCCTTTGGGGCTTACCCCTGTTGCGGTTCCGTAATTTTCGCACTCTTGCCGGAACCTGAATTCAATTTTGCTTAAGCAACTAGCCGGGAGGCGGTTTTTAACCGCCCCCTTTATCTTTTACTCTGCAGCATCAGGAAGAAGGTCATCACCTTCTTCTTCCTCAAATACCGGTACCTTGGTGTTCTCAAGCTCGACGCTAAGGCCCAGTGATCGCATTTCCTTGACCAGCACGTTAAAGCTCTCCGGAATACCGGCTTCAAACGTGTCGTCGCCACGGACAATCGCTTCATAAACCTTTGTACGACCTGCAACGTCGTCCGATTTGACCGTCAGCATTTCCTGAAGCGTGTATGCAGCTCCGTAGGCTTCCAGAGCCCAGACCTCCATTTCGCCGAAGCGCTGACCACCAAACTGTGCTTTACCACCCAGCGGCTGCTGAGTTACGAGCGAGTACGGTCCAATTGAACGGGCATGGATTTTATCATCCACCAGGTGATGCAGTTTGAGCATGTAGATATAGCCCATTGTCACCTGCCGGTCGAACTGCTCGCCGGTACGTCCATCATAGACCACAGACTGGCCTGATGAATGAAGGCCCGCTTCTTCCAGAAGCTCCACAATGTCGGCTTCATGGGCACCATCAAACACCGGTGTGGCAATCGACACTCCGCGTTTTGTCTGATCAGCCAAACGCAGGACAGATGCATCATCATAGTCTTTCACCGGCTCGTTGCGCTCATTGTCACCGAACACTGTTTCAAGCTGTTGCTTGAGTGGCTTGATGTCGCCACTTGAGTTGTATGCATCGATCAGGTCACCGATCTTGCGCCCCATTCCAGCGCAAGCCCATCCCAGATGGGTTTCGAGGATCTGGCCAACGTTCATGCGAGATGGCACACCCAATGGGTTAAGCACGATGTCTGCATGTGTTCCGTCTTCAAGGAACGGCATGTCCTCAACCGGCATGATGCGTGATACGACACCCTTGTTGCCGTGGCGTCCGGCCATCTTGTCACCCGGCTGCAGCTTGCGCTTAACGGCGACAAACACTTTGACCATTTTCATCACGCCCGGCAGCAGTTCGTCTCCGCGCTGCAACTTCTCGACCTTATCCATGAACCGCTGCTCAAGCAGTGATTTGGAATCGTCATACTGTGCCTGAAGCGCTTCAATCTGGGTCTGCAGTTTCTCGTTGCTTACCGCAAACTGCCACCACTGAGAACGCGGAAACTCGTCCAGGATTTCTGCGGTAATCTTGGTTCCCTTTTTGAAGCCTTTCGGGCCAGCAACCGTTTCCTTGTTTTTCAACATATCGGAAAGGCGGCCATACACGTTGCGGTCCAGAATTGCCTGCTCGTCATCGCGGTCTTTTGCGAGGGCTTCAATTTCCTCGCGCTCGATCGACATGGCACGCTCATCTTTTTCGATGCCGTGGCGGTTGAAAACCCGTACTTCCACAACGGTACCGAAACCGCCCGGCGGCATCCGCAAGGATGTGTCGCGGACATCTGACGCCTTTTCACCGAAGATTGCACGCAGCAATTTTTCCTCCGGTGTCATTGGGCTTTCGCCCTTAGGCGTGATTTTGCCGACCAGAATATCGCTCGGTCCGACTTCCGCACCGATATAGGTGATACCGGCCTCATCGAGGTTCTTAAGAGCCTCTTCCGAAACGTTAGGAATATCACGGGTGATTTCTTCCGGCCCAAGCTTGGTGTCACGAGCCATGACTTCGTATTCCTCAATATGGATTGAGGTGAACACGTCGTCACGAACAATGCGCTCGGAAAGAAGGATGGAGTCTTCGTAGTTGTAGCCGTTCCATGGCATGAACGCGACCAGCACGTTCCGCCCAAGTGCCAGATCACCAAGCTCGGTTGAAGGACCATCTGCGATGATGTCGCCCCTGGTGATTTCATCACCTACCCTGACCAGCGGGCGCTGGTTGATACATGTCGACTGGTTTGAACGCTGATACTTCTGCAAACGATAGATATCGACACCTGGTTTTGCCGGATCGAGGTCTTCGGTTGCACGGATAACGATACGTGTTGCATCGACCTGATCGACGATACCCGTTCGACGGGCAGCAATCGCAGCACCGGAATCGCGTGCCACTACTGATTCCATACCTGTACCAACGTAAGGAGCTTCGGCACGGACCAATGGCACAGCCTGACGCATCATGTTGGAACCCATCAACGCACGGTTCGCATCGTCGTTTTCCAGGAACGGGATCAATGAAGAAGCAACGGACACGAGCTGCTTCGGAGAGACGTCCATGAGTTCAACGTTTTCACGCGGAACCATCATCACCTCACCGGCTTTGCGGCAGGTTACAAACTCGTTCTCAAACTTGTTGTTCTTGTCGAGAGACGCGTTTGCCTGTGCAACATTGTAGCGAGCCTCTTCCATTGCAGAAAGATAAAGCACCTCATCAGTCACCTTGGAATTCACGACCTTCCGATATGGACTTTCGATAAAGCCATATTTGTTGACACGCGCAAAGGTTGCCAGAGAATTGATCAAACCAATGTTCGGGCCTTCCGGTGTTTCAATCGGACAAATCCGACCATAATGGGTCGGGTGCACGTCACGGACTTCAAAACCAGCACGTTCACGGGTAAGACCACCAGGTCCCAGCGCGGAAAGACGACGCTTGTGCGTAATCTCCGAAAGCGGGTTTGTCTGATCCATAAACTGCGAAAGCTGCGAGGAACCGAAGAACTCACGAACGGCAGCTGCCGCCGGTTTCGCATTGATCAGATCCTGCGGCATGACTGTGTCAACTTCGATGGAAGACATGCGTTCCTTGATCGCACGCTCCATACGCAGAAGACCAATCCTGTACTGGTTTTCCATCAACTCACCAACCGAGCGGACACGACGGTTGCCGAGGTTGTCGATATCATCAATGTCACCCTTGCCGTCGCGCAGATCCACCAGTGTCTTGACGACTTCAAGAATATCTTCCCTGCGCAGGACGCGAACGGTATCTTCCGCATCAAGCTCCAGGCGAATGTTCATTTTGACCCGGCCAACGGCGGAAAGGTCATAACGCTCAGAGTCAAAGAAAAGAGAGCTGAACATTGCTTCAGCGGTTTCCATGGTGGGGGGTTCACCCGGCCGCATCACACGGTAAATGTCAAACAGTGCGTCCTGGCGGCTCTCGTTCTTGTCAACTGCAAGGGTGTTACGAATGTAGCCGCCAATATTCACATAATCGATATCAAGAACCGGAATGCTCTTAACCTTGGCTTCATCGAGAACTTCAATCGCTTTTTCATCGACTTCGTCGCCTGCCTCAAGATAGATTTCCCCAGTCTTGGTGTTGACGATATCCTCGGACACATACTTGCCATGCAACTGCTCATTGGTGATCTTTAGGTTTTTGACACCTTTTTCAACAAGTTGCTTGATTGTACGGGCAGTGATCTTCTTGCCAAGTTCAACAACGACCTCGCCGCTATCTGCATCCACGAGATCGGCTTCCGCTTTGCTGCCCTTCATTGTTTCCGCGTCAAACGGCATCTTCCAGCCTTCGCCGTCACGGCTGACTTTCGAAGAAGTGTAGAACGTGGAGAGTATTTCTTCCTGATCCAATCCGAGCGCCATAAGCAAAGAAGTCACAGGAATTTTGCGACGACGGTCTATGCGGGCGTGAACGATGTCCTTTGCGTCAAACTCGATATCAAGCCATGAGCCGCGATACGGAATAACGCGCGCGGCGAACAACAATTTGCCGGAAGAATGGGTTTTGCCTTTGTCATGGTCGAAGAAGACGCCCGGTGAACGGTGCATCTGGGAAACAATCACCCGTTCGGTGCCATTCACGATAAATGTACCGTTGTTTGTCATCAACGGCATATCGCCCATGTAGACATCCTGTTCCTTGATGTCCTTGACGGATTTTGCGCCTGTATCTTCATCGATATCGAACACAATTAGGCGCAACGTCACCTTGAGCGGTGCGGCGTAGGTCATGTCCCGCTGACGGCACTCTTCCACGTCATATTTCGGCGGATCGAATTCGTAGCTGACGAATTCGAGCATGGATGCGCCGGCAAAATCACTGATCGGGAAAACCGAATTGAATACAGCCTGAAGGCCTTCGTCGCCTCTGCCGCCTTCCGGCTCCTTGACCATCAGGAATTGATCATAGGATTGTTTCTGAACCTCGATGAGGTTTGGCATTTCTGCCACTTCGGTAATGTTACCGTAAAATTTTCTTACGCGTTTACGACCATTGAAAACATGGTTTTTAGCCATTTATCGCACCTTGTGTCTCTATAGGCAGTTTTCGCGGTTCGTGTCTTTGAAAAGCCCATCCATTCGGCTTTCGAAAGACGCCAACGCCGCGTCAGACTGTCGATTGCGTTGTGGGACCGCGGGCAAAACGATCCGAAAATTGCCCTACTTCCAAAATCTCGCGTTCAAGACCCATGCTGCCGGCCTTTGATGCAAGTAAACCCCGGACGGATCCGGGGTCTAAATTCTTTTTACGAATGTGGAAACATCCACACCCAGCAGGAATTACTTGAGCTCGACCTTTGCGCCTGCAGCTTCCAGCTTTTCCTTGATTTCTTCTGCTTCAGCCTTGGAAGCAGCTTCCTTGACCGCCTTAGGCGCACCTTCGACGAGATCTTTGGCTTCTTTCAAGCCAAGGCCTGTTATGCCGCGCACTTCCTTGATGACGTTGATTTTGCTTGCGCCAGCTTCCATCAGCATGACATCAAACTCGTCCTTTTCCTCAGCCGGTGCGGCATCACCGCCGCCAGCGCCTGGCATTGCAGCCATTGCAACAGGTGCAGCAGCAGAAACGCCCCATTTTTCTTCCAGCAGTTTTGAAAGCTCAGCAGCTTCCAGAACAGTCAGGTTGGACAAATCGTCCACGATCTTTTCAAGATCAGCCATTTTTCAGTTTCCTTTTGTTTCAATTCAAACTTTTGAGTGTTTACGAGAAGCGTGCTTACGCAGCCTCGTCCTTTTTGGCATACGCCCCGAATACACGTGCAAGCTGACCTGCAGGTGCATTGACCACTTGAGCAATCTTACCTGCTGGTGCCTGTATCAGGCCAACAAGTTTGCCGCGCAGTTCATCCAGTGATGGCAGTGAAGCAAGTGCTTTCACTCCAGCCGGATCGAGGTTTGTGGCGCCCATTGCACCGCCAAGAATCACGAGGTTATCGTTACCCTTTGCGAATTCAACGGCCACCTTGGGAGCTGAAACCGGATCATCGGAATAGCAAACCAGGGTCTGACCCTGGAACAATTCCTTGATATGTTCAGCTTCCGTGCCTTCAAGAGCGAGTTTGGCAAGACGGTTCTTCGCGACTTTGACAGTGCCACCGGCTGCCTTCATCTGAGTACGAAACTTACTCATCTCGGCAACGGTGATACCGGAATAGTGTGCAACTACCACAGCGCCTGCATTCGCAAACACTTCGTTCATGGAAGCCACAAACTCACGTTTTTCCGCTCTTTCCACAGTCTCTCTCCAAATGGAAATCGGGTCACCCCGCATTTCCGGTTACGTTTGCCGGGACCACAAGACTTACCTTGCCGGTTTCCGACGGTTAAAGCCCTGTCCCAGGCCGATACGCGAAGCTTCGCTTCAATTCGGCAAGGCAAACGAGTTTGAACTGAAATTCTGATGGCAAGCCATCTTCGAAATTCGTTCCAACCCCATCTATTGCGGGAAGAATTAAGACCCTTGAATTAACTCAGGTCACCCACAGTCTTGGACAGGTGTCCCAATTGAAACTCAATCGGAACAATCAGGTCCGGCGAACCGGACCCGAATTTTCTTGCTATGCTTCCACAACGGTGGCGGGATCGATTTTGACCCCCGGTCCCATTGTGGAAGAAATAGCCACGCGCTTTACAAATGTTCCTTTGGCTCCAGAAGGCTTGGCCTTGTGAACCGCATCTGCAAATGCACGAATGTTTTCTTCAAGCTTGGCGGCATCGAATGAAGCCTTGCCAATGCCTGCGTGAATGATGCCGGCCTTCTCGACGCGGAAATCCACAGCGCCGCCTTTCGCTGCCTTAACAGCACCCGCAACATCCGGAGTTACCGTACCGGTTTTCGGATTTGGCATAAGGTTACGCGGGCCAAGCACCTTACCGAGACGACCGACAAGCGGCATCATGTCCGGCGTGGCAATACAACGGTCAAAGTTGATCTCACCCTTCTGGACGCTTTCCATCAGGTCTTCCGCCCCAACAATGTCAGCGCCAGCTTCTTTGGCCTCATCTGCTTTTGCATCCTTGGCAAACACTGCTACGCGTACGGACCGTCCGGTACCATTCGGCAAATTAACCACACCACGAACCATCTGGTCAGCATGGCGTGGATCGACACCGAGGTTCATCGCAACTTCGACTGTTTCATCAAATTTTGCAGATGCGCGTTCCTTCACCATGGTCACCGCATCGGACAGTGAATACAGATGCTTCCGATCGACGTTTTCAGCAGCAGCTTTAATACGTTTTCCAGCCATGTTCAGCCCTCCACCTCGATGCCCATGGAACGGGCTGAGCCTTCAACAATGCGCATAGCGGCATCAATATCGCCCGCATTAAGATCCGGCATTTTCTTTTCAGCAATTTCGCGAACCTGATCGCGCTTGAGCGTACCGGCCACAGACCGTCCGGGCTCTGTGGAACCGGACTGCAGATTCAACGCCTTCTTGATGAAGTAGGACATTGGCGGCTGCTTCATCTCGAATGTGAACGACTTGTCCGCAAATATTGTGATTTCAACAGGTACAGGAGATCCCTTCTCCATTTCCTGCGTCTTGGCATTGAACGCCTTGCAGAATTCCATGATGTTCAGTCCACGCTGACCCAGCGCCGGACCGATCGGCGGCGAAGGTGAAGCGTTTCCTGCAGGAACCTGAAGCTTCAGGTATCCATCGATTTTCTTGGCCATTATTACTGCCCTTTGTGTTTTGCCGGAGAACCGGCGATTGCAGTTTGCGTGGTACAACCGGAAAAGGCGGCCAGCCCTGCCAGTCTCCCACACAGTTTATACGGGTTCAGAGTTTCTCAACCTGCCCATATTCAAGATCGACCGGCGTAGCCCGGCCAAAAATCGAAACTTCTACTTTCAGACGGGCACGCTCCTCATCCACTTCCTGAACGATGCCATTGAACGACGCAAACGGTCCGTCGGATACCCGGATGCTTTCGCCAACATCAAACATTACCGATGGCTTAGGCCTGTCCACACCTTCCTGAACCTGATTGAGAATGCGTTCCGCTTCACGATCGCTAATCGGCTTAGGCTTGTTATCTGCACCGAGAAATCCGGTGACCTTTGGCGTATCCTTAATCAGGTGAAATGCCTGATCAGTCATTTCCATCTTCACAAGCACATAACCTGGAAAAAACTTCCGTTCGGAATCGACCTTACGGCCCCGCCGGACTTCAACCACTTTCTCCGTTGGAACCATTATTGATTCAAAAAGGTGCTCGAGCCCCTTTTGCTTGATTTGTTCCTCAATGGATTCGGCCACCTTCTTCTCGAAATTCGAGTAAGCGTGAACAATGTACCACCGATGCGCCATATCCGTGCCGTTCCTCGTTTAACCCTATAAGAGGGATCAGTTGCCCAAACTCAACAATAGACCAACAAACCAGCTCAAACCCTGGTCCAGAAAAAAGAAGAAAATACCCGCAAGCCCCACCATGATGAAAACCATGATCGCGCTAACAACTGTTTCGCGACGTGTAGGCCATGTGACTTTGGATACTTCCGTACGCACTTGCTGAAGGAAGGTGAATGGATTTGTTCTAGCGGCCATGTATTTTGCCCGAAGTTTGCAGCGAATTTCCGATTAAACTGTTTAAAACCAAATGTTTACAAACCATTCATTCGTCTGCAAACCCACACAAGAAAGTGTGCACAGCGGATTCCCCGTCATGCACACCCCATGTGTTCGTTGAGGGGTATTTAGCTGTTCCGGTTTGAATGTGCAATAGGGATTAGTAGAAATTCGTGTTTACCGGCAATACCATCTTATTATACGGTTCCTCCAGAGCCGATGACCGGCAGAATTGATTTGAAAATCCTTTGCAAGATTTTCGCCGAAATCAAGTATTCACCGTGAGCTTTTAAGTGGATTCTAGCGACCGGCAAAAAACGCTTCTGCGCCTTCTTTACCAAAATAACGCTGTATAAATGCTCTGCTACCGTCTTTCAGGTCCAGCACAGTCAGGCCTGCTGTCGCATGATCGAGTTCACGCCATTCTCCAAACCCGATAAATTTGCATCCGCAATTAGCATAGTGCCGGAACAACACCGGTAGACCACGTTTCCCGCCTTCCAGACCGTTGATTAGATTGCCGAGTTGCGAGAAGGAGCCGCACGCATCGGCAAGTTTTTCAATCTCAACTTCTCTCGGAATATCGAGTCGCAGTTCTCTACGGGCAGTCACGTAACCTTTCATGGACTCATCAGCGCAGTTTCGCATGATATAGCGCCGCAGCAATTCCCGGGAAATCGGATTGAAGGTCTGCCCCATGGTTACGGGGCCAAAAAGATATTTGATATCTTTGTTGCGATTCGGAATTTCCAGAAATCCGCGCCACAGCAACATCAGCGGCGAGAAACTTTTTTGGTATTCGGGCAGAATTGCAGCGCGACCCAATTCCATAGCCTTTGGCAAAATTCGCTGGAATTCCGGTGACAGGTTGAAAATACTGCTTGTGACAAGGTTTTCAGGTGTTGGCGGTCGATTGTCCAGATCTGGCAACGTATAGCGGTATACTCCGGCGACGGTTTCCTTTTCATCATCCCATAAAACCAGATGGTGATAAAAATCATCGTAATGATCACGAAGCTCGTCCGCATCGGTCACATTGGTTTCGGAAGCATAAGCCCGGAAACGCACCTCGCAGATGATATCCAGCATTTCTTTGGAAGTATTGGGACCGGCCTGATAGATTGTGTACCCATTCTGGCGGACGAGAATTTCCTTCCGATCGAGCAGTTTCTTGACGCCTGGACCGCTAACGGCAACCGCTTTGCGAGCAACCTGCAAGCTCTCTTCGTTGTTGCGCAGGGCCGGTTCAATGAGATGTGGCAAATCCGGAACATTCCGACTGCCGGTTTTCAATGAATAGACAAGACTGCGGCAAAAATTCCCGACTGACATGCTGCGGGAAACTTTTTCCAATTGATCTGCCGATATCGGGTCACCAATAGAGAACGTAAAATCGTGACCGCCCCGCAAGAATTCACGAAGCAAGAGATAAGTCCGTATTCGCGGATGGATCAATCCTGAAAGATTGAAAGCCATCGAGTTCCTGCCCGTTATGTAGAGAGGCACAAGGTCCGCTCCTCCCGCCACGACGAACTTTCTCACCTGATCCGTCCAGGCAGAATCCGATATGGTCCAGTCTGAAGTCTTGAGATGTGAGCAAATCCGCCCCGGGAAAAGAGCGAGATCTCCGCCGTCACGAACATGGCGCAATGCGTGGGCTATTGATGTTCGATTGATACTCCTGGAATCTTTTGCCCCGAACGGATCGACAAACAAAAGCCGTTCTTCCTGCAACTTTGTCGCCGCGAGTATCTTGTTCGCGAACAGCTTGATGTTCGGCCGGTAGCGGGTCAGCAATTCAAACAGTGCAAATGCATCGGGCAAACCATAAGGATGATTGGCAACAAACACTTTCGGTCGACCGTCGAGGTTTTCGAGGATTTCCGGATTGTTCACATCCCAATTTATATTGAGCCGGTCAAACATAACGGAGATCATTGAATTTGCATCTGGCCAGTCGGGTCCCAAGTCCTCAACCAATTGATTAAAACTGCGTATGCCGATGAGCTTTTCTACCGCAGCAAGCAATGCGGGACTCACGGGCTTTCCGTCGGGAATTCCCAACACTTTTCTGGTTTCCAAGTATTGCGGATCAGGGCGGGAAGGTTCTATCGCCATGCTGCAGGCCTGCCTTTAATAAGTCACCGTTATACGGGCCATACCCGCTCAATTAGCCCTATAGCGAACTCTGTAACAGTGAGCAGAAGATTCTGCAAATCCTTTGACTTTGATACCCGACAATTTCAATGCTTCGTTCAACTCGACTGTTGATAAATTACATCACGGATGTATTTCAATTTGTATGGACAAGATCGGGAAGACCTTACAAATGAGAAAATTCTTATCAGATTTCGGTTTGCTATTCAGAGCAGTCTTATTTCCTGTTGCTTTTTTTGCAATTGGAACGATGGCTTCAGCGCAGGACGTTGCAGATAGTGTTGCGCCTGAGTTTTCCTCCGGAATAACCCAAAAGGAGCTGGTTCGGGCCCAAAAACACATGGTGGTCGCTGCGAACCCGTATGCGAGCA
>JBCCGN010000056.1:0-17396 GCA_039029255.1 Pseudomonadota bacterium
ATTGAGAGGCGTGGGAATAGAAGCCGGGCGTTCTCTCATCTTGGAGCGTGAGAAAACCCTTAAACTGGCACGTTTTCATGATGTGTTTATCCATGGCATGGATGTATCAGATCATGAGTGATAAGGATCCCCTGCATCTATACTTTGTGGTTGGCGAAGAATCCGGAGACGCACTGGGCGCGAACCTCCTTGCGTCGATTCAGGAGATCAACGGTCCGGTGAATCCATCTGGACTGGCGGGTTCGCGGATGCAGGCCATGGGGATGCACAGCCTTTTTGAAATTTCTGATATTTCTGTAATGGGCATTTCGGGTGTCGCATCCCGATTACCCGTACTGTTGAGCAGAATACGCAAGACAGTTGCTGATATCTTGGAAAAAAAACCAGATGTCCTTGTCCTGATCGACAGTCCGGAATTTTCATACCGTGTGGCCCGAAAAATTCGTGCAAAATCACCGAAAATCAAGATAGTGAAATATGTTGCTCCGTCCGTCTGGGCCTGGAGACCCGGGCGGGCTCGGAAAATCAAAAAATACATAGATCACATCCTTGCCGTATTGCCTTTTGAGCCGGCAATCCTTGAGGAATTGGGAGGTCCCGACGCCACCTATGTCGGGCATCCGCTGGCAGCAGACATTCCTGAAATTGAAATTTCAGACAAAAAAACCGCAGCCGCCACACCGCGTATGGTGATTTTGCCGGGCTCAAGGCAAAGCGAAGTAAAGCGATTGATGCCGGTAATTGGCGAAACGCTCTCGATTTTGGCTGAACGCGGTAACAGCTTCGAACTGGTGTTGCCTGCTATTCCGAAGCTTCAGGCGGAAATCAGGGAAGGGGTAAAGGACTGGCCATGGAAACCGGAAATTGTGATTGGTGATGAAGCCAGAAAGAGTGCTTTCGAAAGGGCGGATGTAGCGTTGGCGGCGTCCGGTACAGTTACGCTGGAACTGGCGCTCTACAAGGTTCCGACAATATCGCTTTATAAACTTGATGGTCTGGCGATGATAATTCGGCACTGGTTGACTGGATGGACGGCGTCGCTACCGAACTTGATTGCGGACTACCCGGTTATTCCCGAGAAATTCAATGAATACGCTCATCCCCAGTATATCGCACGCATGGTCGAGCGTTTGTGTCTTGATGACCACGAAAGACAGCTTCAGCTCAAGGGATTTGCACTTATTGAAGAACGCCTCGAACAGGAAACACCAACAAGTGAGTTGGCTGCCCGCAAAATTCTTGAAATTGCGGGCAGATAACCAGAGCTTAGCGCTTATCCATTTCCAGATAATCTCGGCTGGTGTTTCCGGTATACAATTGTCTCGGACGACCAATTTTTTGTTTTGGATCCTCAATCATCTCTTTCCATTGCGCGATCCAGCCGACTGTTCTCGCAACGGCAAAGAGAACGGTAAACATTGTTGTCGGGAAACCGAGGGCACGCAGGGTAATTCCCGAATAAAAATCGATGTTCGGATAAAGCTTTTTCTCAACGAAATATTCATCGGTCAGCGCGATTTTTTCGAGTTCCATGGCCACTTCCAGCGTGGGGTCATCCTTGATGCCTAATTCAGCCAGAACTTCATGGGTTGTTTTTTGCATGATCCGGGCTCTCGGGTCATAGTTTTTGTATACCCGGTGACCAAAGCCCATCAGGCGGAACGGATCATTTTTGTCTTTGGCGCGAGCCACATATTCGGGAATGCGATCAGCGGTTCCGATTTCCTGCAGCATGTTCAAAGCAGCTTCGTTTGCCCCGCCATGAGCAGGTCCCCAGAGACATGCAATGCCGGCTGCGATACAGGCAAAGGGATTGGCACCAGATGATCCTGCGAGACGCACCGTTGATGTTGATGCATTTTGCTCATGATCTGCATGCAGAATGAAAATACGGTCCATGGCGCGGGCAAGCACTGGATTGACCTTATAATCTTCGCAAGGGACCGCGAAGCACATGTGCAGAAAGTTTGATGCATAATCAAGCTCGTTGCGAGGATACATGAACGGTTGCCCGATGTGATACTTGTAAGCCATTGCGGCAATTGTTGGCATCTTGGCTATCATCCGGAGAGTAGCCGCAACACGCTGACTCTCATCGGAAATATCAGTTGAATCGTGATAAAAAGCCGAGAGCGCACCCACTACGCCGCACATGATTGCCATTGGATGGGCATCGCGACGGAAGCCGGTGAAAAACCGATTCATCTGCTCATGTACCATGGTATGGTTGATAATCCGGTCACGGAAATCCTTGCTTTCCTCCATGTTAGGCAATTCGCCATTCAACAGCAGGTAGCAGGTTTCCAGAAAATCACCCCTTTCAGCCAATTGCTCTATCGGATATCCCCGGTGCAAAAGTACGCCATTGTTTCCATCGATGAACGTAATGTCACTGTCACACGAAGCGGTAGACGTGAAACCCGGATCATAGGTGAAGCGACCGGTTTCCTTGTAAAGGGTTGTAATGTCTATAATGTCAGGACCGACGCTCGCCTGACGAACAGGGAATTCCCAACTGTTTTCACCAATGCTGAGTGTTGCCTTGTCGTGCGCCATATCAAAATCCTCTCGTTCAGCAACTTCAAAAAAGCCGTCCGAATTTCCAAAACGATGGCCGTTTGTCTGGTAGCGGTTATTTTCAAGTCGCGGATACCGGGGGACGGTATCGGTTAATCATACCTGCGGTGTGTAGCCTTAGGGTTGTGAATTAGCTATATGATTTCACTACAGGACACAAGTACGACGATGGTACGAACAAGTCACAATATCAAAAATTGAAGTTCAGACTTGATCCTTCAAACGTGAAATGGATTCTTCCTGTCCCAGGATTTGGAGCACATCAAATGCTCCAGGTGAATTGGCTTTTCCGGTCAATGCAGCGCGTATCGGCTGAGCAATCTGTCCGAGTTTCATTCCGTTGTTTTCGGCAAACCCCCTTATTGTCTGATCAATTGTCTCATTTTCCCAACTGGACAAGGCCTCAAGTTCCGGCAAAATCCGGGAAATGGCGGCCCTTGCATCTTCTCCAAGCAAACTGGACGCTTTTTCATCCATTGGTAGGGGGCGTTTTTCAACAATGAATGCGGCTCCTTGTGCCAAATCAGCAAGCGTTTTTGCACGGGTTTTCAGGCTTGGAAGCGCATTGACCAACCATTCCCGCGTCTTGGGATTGATATTCTCTGCGATGAATGTGCCTCCCTCTATCTCATCAAGCACTGCCAAAAGATCGTGAAGGAGGTCATCATCTGGTTTTTGCCGAATGTAATGGGCGTTTACCGCTTCCAGCTTGTCGAAGTCGAAACGCGCGGCCGCTTTATTCATACCATCAAATCCGAACCATGCCAGCATTTGATCTGTTGACATGATTTCGTCATCTCCATGCGCCCACCCAAGACGGATCAGATAATTTCTCAACGCTTCAGCAAGATATCCCATCGCGCGATATGCCTCAGCACCGATTGCACCATGTCTCTTTGACAGCTTTGCCCCATCGGGGCCGTGTATCAGGGGAATGTGTGCCATTATAGGGACATCCCACCCCATACCCTTGTAAATGAGTGTTTGTTTTGCAGCATTCGTAAGGTGGTCATCACCCCGGATGACATGGGTTACACCCATGTCGTGGTCATCCACTACCACTGCCAGCATGTATGTCGGGCTGCCATCCGAACGCAACAAAACAAGATCATCCAGATCTTTGTTGGGAAACCGGACAGTTCCCTGGACCTGGTCTTCAACCACTGTTTCTCCTTCCAGTGGTGCCCGAAGTCTTACGACATGCGGTGTGCCAGCCGGCACAGCAGAAGCATCGCGGTCTCGCCACGTTCCGTCGTAGCGTGGCGGCCTGCCTTCGGCGTTGGCTTTTTCCCGCATCGCTTCAACTTCTTCAGGAGTGCAGTAACAACGATAGGCGGACCCGTTGGCCACCATGGCTTCTGCCACTTCTCGATGTCTGGCAGCGTTCCCATGCTGTGAAATGAAATCACCATCCCAATCGAGACCAAGCCAGGAAAGGCCGTCAATAATAGCATCAACAGCTTCTTGCGTAGAACGGGCCCTGTCAGTGTCCTCAATCCGGAGAAGCATTTTCCCGCCATTGGCCTTTGCAAAGAGCCAATTGAATAGCGCGGTCCTCGCGCCACCGATGTGGAGAAAACCGGTTGGGGAGGGGGCAAAACGGGTTACGACTGTATCAGACATGCAATATGTTCCTGGGCATTTCTGGACACACACTTGCAAACTCCGCAGTTTCAGACTTTGATTGTGTTCCGGGTTAAGCGGTCATCTACCACAGTGCCGCTCAGACGCAAGGTAAAGAAATTTGACTGGTGACAGGCATCCCGAAAACCGATCGGAAAATTCAACGAAGTCTGAACTTCGAGTAACCGGTTTAAAGACACCTTCGGACTTTGAAAAGCGTTTCCGGGAACCGGTTCGTGTCACGAAAATGCGGTTTTTACTGTCCAACCTGCTGTTGTTACAGCGGGACAGGATCAGTGCGGCATTCGCATGGGAACTGGAACGGGGCATCGTCTTCAATTTTCTGCCGGTATTCCTGGCAATTGGCATTGGGATGTATTTCTTTGCACCTGCAGAGCCGCTTCCTGGGGTTTTGACATTAACGGCGGCAATCTTGTGTCTTGCCGCTTACAGGATACAGACCCGGGGCCGGCTCTTTTTGATTGTTGCAGTGATGGCATCAATCCTTACCGGGATGCTGGCGGCTAAATTATCGGTATTGCGCGCAGACACGCCGCAGATTGAGCGTCAGATGACGGCAGTAGTGACCGGTATCATTCTAGGGATAGACCAGAACCGCCGCGGATCACCGAGGATGATTTTGAAACCTACAAGCATTGAAGGCCTGTCAGAAGAGCAACTCCCGAAAAAAATCAGAGTCTCCAGCGCTGCCGGCAAGGTTCAATATCATACCGGAATGCAATTGATGGGATTGGCGCGCATTCAGCCGGTATCAGGTCCGGTATACCCTGGGAGCTATGACTTCTCGTTCTTTGGCTGGTTCAATGGTTTGGGTGGTAGCGGCTTCTTTATGGGTAAGCCTGAAATCGTAACCAGAAGCAATGCTTTGACCGCAAGAGAAAAGATGACGGTGATGATAAACGCGGTCAGAGACGGGATAGAGCAAAGGGTTATCGCTGCAATGCCCGAGACGAGCGGAAATGTGGCGGTAGCCCTTATCACCGGGGACAAATCAAGGATACCTGAGAATGTCCAGCAGTCATTACGGAATACCGGCCTCGCACACATTCTTGCGATCTCCGGTTTGCATATGGCATTGGTGACACTGACCCTGATCGCCTGCATCAGATTTATCTTCTCATTCTTCCCGAATGTTGTTTTGCACTACCCGGTGAAAAAGTGGGCCGTATGTTTCGGCTTTGTTGCGGCAACGCTGTACCTGTTTTTGTCCGGCTTCGGCATTGCAACACAACGGGCCTGGATAATGATTTCTGTGATGCTGCTCGCAGTGTTGCTGGACAAACGGGCGATTACCATGCGCAGCGTTGCTGTTTCAGCCTGCATTATTCTTCTCGTTTCACCAGAAAGCCTCTTTGCACCGGGTTTTCAAATGTCTTTCGCTGCAGTCGCAGCACTCGTATCCGGTTACGAGGTGTTGACCAAACGAAGAAGGGAAAGGGCCGAGAATTCATTTTCTCCCGTTGGCACAAGTTTGGTTGCCCGTGCAACCAGCGGCATCACCGGCCATGTTTCAGGGCTTGTTGTGACAAGTCTGATCGCCGGAACCGCAACGGCTTTTGTTGCCGCTTGGCATTTTCATCAAGTGGCACCACTTGGACTTCTGGCAAATGTACTGGCAATGCCAATTGTCGGTTTCATCATTATGCCGTTTGCTCTTTTTTCCATGCTTTTGATGCCCTATGGGCTTGAGGCGATTGCATTGTGGCCGGTTGATTATGGAATAACCTGGGTGATTGAAATAGCTCGTTGGGTGGATAGCCTTTCACCGGTTGGTATCCCCGGTTTAATGCCCGGTAACTCCTTGCTGGTTTTTGGAATGTCCCTCGCAATACTGACTCTCTTCCGGACATGGTTTCGAATGCTGGCATTCGTTCCCGTCCTGATTTTTCTACCCCTCATGAAATTTCCTGAAAGACCAGACGTTCTTGTTTCGGAAAATGGCAGGGCAATTGCCATACTGGAAGAGGGTGAAGCGATCTCTTTGCTATATCCCCGACGAAATCAGTTTGTCACGAACATATGGTCCAAGGCGTGGTCAGGCGGTCGCGTGTCTGATCCTGAAATTGCCAAAGAGTACTGTAATTCAGAACGCTGTATAAGCACGCTTCGTTCAGGACACAGACTGCATATTGTCTATGATCCGGATCTGTTGAAATCCTCATGCAATCAGGCGGATATTTTGATAGCGCCGAGGCTTTGGTGGGTTAACTGCAGAGCGAGAAAACCGGAGCTTATCCTGAAACGATATGATTTCGAACAACGCGGCAGCCACGCAATCTATATCGATTCAGCCAAGCACCAGATGCCCGCCATAACAGTTCAAACCGGATTACCTGATTCAACTCGTCCATGGAGCAGAGACGTCAGGACGATTGATGAAGTTCGGGCGCTTCAAAAAATCAATGATACTGGCGAATGAGACCGACCAGTTTGCCCTGAACCTTTACTCTCTCCGAACTGAACCGGCGTGTCTCATAGGCCGGATTGGCCGCCTCCAGTGCGATCTCTGAGCCGTGCTTGCGGAAAGTCTTGAGAGTAGCTTCCTCTTCGTCCACCAGTGCAACCACAATCTCTCCGGGAGTGGCCGTTGTACCCTGGCGTATAACCACCGTATCCCCGTCATGAATGCCAGCCTCAATCATTGAATCACCTTCGACCATCAAGGCGAAATAATCACCGTTGCCAATCATCTCAGGTGGCACAGTAACGGAATGAGTATTGTCCTGAATTGCCGAAATCGGAACGCCCGCTGCAATTTTACCCATTACCGGAACAGAAAAACCAAAAGAATCTTCCTGGGGCTGAGGTTCTTTCATGCCAGGGAAGGGCATTACATTGCTGTGCTGGTTTATGGAGGCTGAATTGCGATGTTGGCCAAAATCGGTCTGGATAACATTCCCGCTGTCTGTTTCTTCGTCCGCACCCCAGGCTTCCGGCATCTTTATAACCTCAAGTGCACGAGCGCGATTTGGAAGGCGGCGAATGAATCCGCGTTCCTCAAGAGCCATGATGAGACGATGAATTCCGGATTTGGACTTAAGTTCCAGTGCATCTTTCATTTCATCAAATGATGGAGGTACACCGCGCTCCTGAAGGCGCTGGTGAATGAATCGAAGAAGCAATTGTTGTTTTCTGGTCAGCATTTTAAGGAGCCCTTTCTGTCCTGAACTAAAATTGGTGCAATTTTCATCCAGAATCAGTGAAACATAAGTGGAACATCTATACATGTTCTTTATATGTTCTGCAATATTGAAATTTTATTAACATCCGTGGGCGTTAACCCGCTGATAACCATAAATTCAGAAATCTTGCCTTAATTCACGGAATCCTAGCCTGCCTGATCTACCCAGAACGCAGTAATCGTTGGGGATTGGGTAATGCGTATCTCATCTGTGTTGAAAGTATGTGCGGTACTTGCCGCCACCGGATTTGCGAATTTTACTTATGTTGAAGAAACGGAAGCAGCTTCCTGCCGGGGAGGGAAAGGTCTTGGAGTTAGCCGCACTGTGACATTGAACACGTCGGGCGGCACCCGGTATGGAGCGTCGCATGGCGGTCATCGCAATTTCCTGAAAGACAAGGAAGTTGTTCTAACATTTGATGACGGTCCGATACCCGCAACCACCCACAAAGTTCTACTCGAACTTGAACGGCACTGCACAAAAGCAACGTTCTTCATGGTTGGTCGTATGGCGGTCAATCATCCTGCTTCTGTCAAGAAGGTCTTGGCCAAAGGTCACACCATCGGTATCCATAGCTATAGCCATCGTGATCTTGGTCGTACCAACGGCAAGAATGCGATACAGGATGTGGATCGAAGCATTCGCGCGATAAACAAGGCAGCGGGAAGAAAAGTCGCTCCGTTTTTCCGTTTCCCTTATTTGTCCGAAAACGCAACCGTAAACAGCTATCTCAAGCGCAGGGGATACGGAGTCTTTGCAATCGACGTAGATAGTCTTGACTATCGTTTTTCGAGTCCAGGTTCCATGGTCAATCGTGTGATGTCTGAACTTCATCGCAAGGGAAAAGGCATTATACTGTTGCATGACATCCAGAAAGTGACCGCCAATGGTTTGGGTGAGCTCCTCAATCGGCTGAAAGCCGGAGGTTACAAGGTGGTTCACATAAAAGGACGTGGTGGCAAAGATGTTCCGGAGCCACTGGTCGTTGCAAGCAACACTGAACCGAAGAGTAGACTGGTTGAGAGACCTTCGATCAGTGTGACCTATGGAGAATCCGGGGAACTTACCACTACTTTCAAACGCGCGAAATCTTCGAAGAAACACCCTGAAAAGCCAAAAAAATCTGCTGTTGTGAAGAGAAAACAGGCTTTGAAGAAAAAGCCGAAGAGCTCCAAGAAGCGTAAGGAAAAGAAAGTGAGACTGGCGGAGGCTTCATCGCAGAACACTATCCAGGCAAAACAAAAAGAGGCGCTGAAGCGTCGGCAGGAAGCATTCAGAAAACGGCTTGACCTCAACAGGAAAGCTTTCCGCGCAGCCATAAAGAAACGCCTGATCACTCAATAATAACGACCTGACATGGTTGGCCCGCTTTTTCAGCGGCAGCCTTTACCGGGCGATAAAGCAGACAATCAGCGCGGACAAGGTTCGCCAGCATGGAACTGTCCTGTTTGTCAAACGCGGTAGCCACCAGTTCACCTGCTTTGCCAAGGGTTAAGGTGGCTCGCATATACTCTGCACGCTCGTCATTTTCCGGCATATCCCGCCCCAGTACCGCGTTGCGCATCTGGACAGTCTCAGGTGATTTTCCACCCATGATTTGGATCAGCGGTTTCACGAACACATTATAGGCGACAAGCGATGAAACCGGATTTCCTGCCAGACCAGCCAACCGGATGAATCTTTCATCAACTTTCAGTTTCCCGTACAGAAAGGGCTTGCCGGGTCGCACCGCAATTTTTGTTAATTCAAATTCGAAACCAAGTTCTTTTGCTACAGGGAGGACTAGATCATGGTCACCGACAGAAGCACCTCCTGTGGTGACAATCAGATCGGATTGCTTGCTGATTGCTTCCATAAGCGCGTCGCGGAGCGCTTCCCGTGTATCGGCCACGATTCCCAGATCAAGCAGGTTGGCGCCTGTGTTTCGAATTGATGCGCCAAGTCCGAATGTATTGGATGCGATGATCTGACCTGCGCCGGTTGTTTCACCAGGCATGACAAGCTCATCGCCTGTGGAAATTAAGCTGACCAAAGGCTTCCGGACAACACAAAGCCGGGCATGATCCATGGAAGCAGCAAGGGCTATCCGGTACGGTGTCAGGATATCCCCCATATTGAGGAGCACTTCGCCTTCCATGAAATCCAATCCGGCTTTGCGGATGAACTTGCCGGGCACTATGCCTTGGAGAATCGTAACCGTGCTTTCATCCGCACGCGTGTTTTCCTGAATGATGATGCTGTCGGCCCCCTCCGGTACCACTGCACCGGTGAAAATTCGCACAGCCTCACCTGATTTTAGCGTACCGCCAAAAGGTTCTCCGGCCCTTGAATGGCCGACAATCTTGAGTGAGGAGGGTAGAGTGTCAAGGTCTTGCTGCTGAACAGCGTAGCCATCCATCGCGGATGCATCGAATGGCGGTTGTGTACGCCTAGACGCGAGATCTTCGCCCAATACACGACCATTGGCCTCTTGGAGCGTTACATGCTCGACGCCGTTTGCAATTGCGTCTCCAAGTACAATCTCAAGAGCTCTTTCCGCCGGTATCAGTTGTGATGGCTCGTTCGACAAGGAATCCCTCTATTTTTCGACCTGCGCTTCATCACGTCGCCAGTGGCCGGATTTCCCGCCCTTCTTTTCCTCAAGGCATATACCTGAAATCATCATACCCCGGTCAACGGCCTTGACCATGTCGTAGATTGTCAGGCAAGCGACACTACAAGCTGTAAGCGCTTCCATTTCAACGCCCGTCTGACCGGATACACCTGCGGTGCCCGTCACTCGCAGTCCGGGCAAATCCGTATCCGCTTCGATTTCGACTGACACGTTACTCAGCCCAATCGGGTGGCAAAGGGGAATCAATTCAGAAGTTTTCTTGGCAGCCATGATTCCGGCAATTCGTGCGGCAGAAATCACATCACCCTTTTTTGCGTTTCCGGCAACCACCATTTCCAGTGTTTCAGGCAGCATGGTCACATAACCTGAGGCAGTCGCTTCGCGAGAGGTTATTTCCTTTTTGCCAACATCCACCATGCTCGCTTCACCGGATTGGTTGAGGTGAGTGAGACGCGACATTTCGCTCACGCAGCTTGGGCCGGTTTGGTGAGCAGTTTGCGGGTGGCATTTGTCACATCCGCTTCACGCATGAGACTTTCGCCTACAAGAAACGTGTTGATGTCAAACCGGGAGAGACGCTCCAGATCGTCAGGCACAAACAAACCGCTTTCACCGACCAGAAGTTTATCTGCGGGCACAAGGCTTGAAAGCCGTTCGCTGGTTTCCAGGGAAACTTCAAATGTCTTGAGGTTGCGATTGTTGATACCCAGCAGAGGAGAAGAAAGGATGCGTAAGGCTCTCTCGAGTTCTTCTTCGTCGTGAACTTCAACCAGAACATCCATCCCAAGTTCGAAAGCCGTTTCTTCAAGCGCAAGGGCTTCTTTATCTGTCAGACTGGCCATGATGATCAGAATGCAGTCGGCACCCCAGGTACGTGCTTCGTATACCTGATAGGGTTCATACAGGAAATCCTTGCGCAGCGCGGGCAGGGACGATGCATCTCTTGCCGCCGTAAGAAACTCCGGCGCACCCTGAAAACTTGGAGTATCAGTCAGAACCGAAAGACAAGCAGCGCCTCCAGCCTCGTATGCTGAAGCAAGCGAAGACGGGTCAAAATCCTCGCGGATCAAACCCTTTGAGGGACTTGCTTTCTTGATTTCGGCAATTAGGGCGTATTCCCCACAGGAATGTTTGACCTGCAATGCCTTTATAAATCCGCGAGGCGCTGAAACGTCTGCACATCGAGCTTTGATTTCTTCCGGCGGAATTGCGGCCTTGGCCGCAGCAATTTCCTCACGTTTATAAAGTTCGATCTTCTTGAGAATATCAACCATCAGTCATTTCCCTGATTTGATATTTCAACAAGCTTGCTGAGGGTTTTATCAGCAGCACCGCTGTCGATTGCCTGCGCTGCCAATGAGGCACCATCCTCCAGATTTGCAGCCTTGTCTGCAACTACAAGGGAAGCTGCAGCGTTCATGATCACCATGTTCCGGTATGCCGATGGTTCACCATCTAGCACCTTTTTCAAGGCGACAGCATTCTCCGCTGCATCACCTCCCAGGATCGCCCTTTCATCCACCACTTCAAATCCGAAATCTGTTGGGGAAATCTCGAAGGTCCGAATGCCGTCCTCTTCAAGAGCTGCAACCTGTGTCGTTCCTGTGATGGTAATTTCATCAAATCCCTCACCATAAACGACCCAAACTTTCTTTGAGCCAAGCTTCTGGAGAACTTTAGCAGCAGTCAAAACCCATTGGGGTGCAAATACACCAAGCAATTGTCGCTTTACGCCTGCCGGATTACACATCGGACCGAGCAGATTGAATATTGTCCGTGTTGCCATTTCCACCCGTGCCGGACCGACATGCCGAACGGCCGAGTGATGTGCCGGAGCGAACATAAAGCCGATGCCGGCATCATTGATGCAATCCGTGATCTGACCAGGTGAAAGTTCTATGTTAACGCCAAGTGCCGTTAGCACATCCGATGCGCCGGATTTTGAAGACAATGATCTGTTGCCGTGTTTAGCGACTTTTACACCGCATCCGGCAACAACAATCGCGGTACAAGTTGAAATGTTATAGGACCCCTTGGCGTCACCGCCAGTGCCAACAATATCGATTGCATTAGAGGGAGCATCCACGGGAAGCATGAAAGCGCGCATCGCATCTACAGCGCCGGCAAACTCTTCTTCAGTTTCCCCGCGCACTCTCAGTCCCATTAGCACGGCTCCGATCTGAGCATGCGTCGCATCACCTGCCATTATAATTTTGAAGGCAGCCTGTGTTTCCTCGCGCGACAATGTCTCGCCATTGGCAAGTTTTCCAATGGCTTGTTTCAAATCCTGCATGATATACCCTGTGCGAACTTCACCATACCTATAGTAGGGAAAATTCGGGCTTACAAGCGGGCACTTTAACCTTGAAACTCGTAGCGGTCAGTAACCGCCATGTCCGCCGTGACCGCCATAGGGATTGAAGGCAAGGTCAATTGCGTCCCGATTGACAAACACCTCTTCTCTGGACTGCAGGTGTTCGACAACCTGTGACAGAATATCCTGAGAAGCCGCGAGATCGATCTGCTGCGTTACTTCATCCTCGAGCGCATCTGTACCAGCAGCTTGAACTTCGCTGATCCTGTAAACAATCTCCTGGTTCTCTCCGATGCCTACAGTACTGATCGCACCAGTTTTTTCAGCAAATCCGGCTCTTACTGCTGCTGCCGGAAAGTCCGGTGACTGGCCTGAACGTTGAAGCGGATCGGTGCGGGAAGTTGTTATGGCAGCACCAAGGGAATCTGTGGGAAGCAATTCCGCCAGTATTGCATTGAAATCACCACCGAGTTTCAGACGTTCAACGATCTGATCCGCAACCGCTTTAATGGCTTTGTCTGTTTCCGCGGAAATCCAGGCTGAACGAACATCATCTCTGACTTCGTCCAGAGTTTTCTGACGTTCAGGTATGATTTCAAGCACTTCGTACCAAAGGAACCCGTTTTCCCCTATTTCAATGGCCTGAGTATCATCGCCAGGCTGGGCTTGAAAAGCCTGAGCAACAAGATCGCGGAACTGCGGAATACCGCTTATCGGATTTCCGTACTGATCCTGACCGTTTATGTCCACTGCATCCAAAACACGGGTCTCAAGTTCCAGCTTCTCGCCGGTTGGCAAAATTGATTCACCTGCGCCACGCTCGTCTTCCACTGCATCATAGCTGGCAAAAACATCGTCAACCGCACGTTCAATCGCAATTTCCTGGCGCAGTGTTTCCTTTATCTCTTCGAATGGCGTCGTGCTTTCCTCTTCGATTTTCGCTACTCTGACAATTACAGGTCCGAACAATCCCTGGATTACCTCTGTCGGTTCGTTCAGTTTTGCTTCAAATGCAGCGGCAGCAACTTTTTCGTCCGGAAGTTCATCTCGTCTGAGTATTCCAAGATCAATGTCCTCGATGGTCTTGCCCTGTTCAGCCACAACTTCCTCAAAGGTTGCTCCTTCTGCAAGGCTTTGCAAAACCTTTTCAGCTGCCTCTTTGTTGCCCAGCACAAGTTGCTGCACCTGTCTGCGCTCAGGAGAGCGCAGGTTTGACCTGCGGTTTTCATATAAAGACTGCAACTCTTCTTCTGTCACCTCTTCAGGCTTCATCAAATCTTGCGGCTGCAATTTGAGGATTGCAACTTTTCGGTATGGTGGAGCAATGAAATCCGTCTTGTTTGTTTCGTAATAGCTGGAAATGTCGGTTTCACTCGGATCGGGAATTACGCCCGCTACCTCGGTTCCAAGTGTGACAAATTCAAAAACCCGGGTTTCATCCCGATAGGTCGAAAGGGCATCGATATATGCGGCAGGCATTGCAAGCGACGCGGCTGTACCGTCAAGAATTTGGTTGCGCATGGAAACACGCTTGCGGCTCTGGATATAGTCATTTTCAGTCATTCCGGCTTGTGCCAGACTGTTACGCAGCCCGTTTCTGGAAAACTGGCCGGAAAGGTCGCGAAAACGCGGGTCGTCGGCGATTTCCTCCGCAACGCTTTGGTCAGACAAACCAAGTCCCATCTTGCGGGCATTTTCATCAAGGACAGCACCCGCGATCACCTGGGTGAGCACATTTTCACGCATGCCGAGTGCATCTGCCTCCTGCCGGCTCAGGCGTCGACCTATGCTTTGGGAAAATGTTACAAGCTGGTTTTCGTAGGCAAAGCGGTACTCGTTGGCATCAATTTCAGTGTCACCGACCTGAACAATGGTATACTGCCCACCGAAGATAATGCTTCCGGATATTCCCCAGATCGCGAAGCTGACAACCAGTAGACCAATTAGCACTATTGCAAGCCAGCTTTTTGAAAACACGCGCAATGAATCAAGCATCAGAAATTTCCCGTATGAAAAACTTGTCTTAAATTAATTGTAGCTTCGTATATCGGCAAGATCACGGTCGCTCAAGCGATTGTGAAAGAAACCATGTAACGATTGCGTTTTTGCCGCATCGGGTTAGAAAGTGAAAAAAATTCCATTGGAGTTATGACAATGACACCTGGTGTAAAACCGTTGGTAGCGGGTAACTGGAAGATGAATGGCCTGAGGGCCTCTCTTGGCGTGCTTGAAGAAATGGCAGCGGGATACAATTCAGTCATGCAAGCACGGTTGGATATGCTGGTTTGCCTGCCGCACACATTGCTGGCATTGGCCGCTGAAAGCGGATCAGAAGCAGTCAAGATTGGTGGTCAGGATTGTCATACTGGCGAAAGCGGTGCCCATACCGGAGACATTTCTGCGGCAATGATTCGCGATACCGGCGCCACAGCGGTAATTGTGGGACATTCAGAGCGCCGCACAGATCATGGCGAATCCAGTCAAACCGTGAAACAGAAGGCAGAAGCGGGGCTAGAAGCCGGATTGATGACGATTGTCTGCATTGGAGAAACGCAGGGAGAGCGCGAAGCTGGTGAAACGCTTGCGGTTCTTGAAAACCAATTGTCCGGATCAATGCCTGACGATCCAAAAGCGGACAGTGTCGTAGTTGCATATGAACCCGTTTGGGCAATCGGAACCGGACTTGTGCCATCAAGCGATGACGTCGCAGATGCGCACAAATTCATGCGCGATTGGTTGACTAACCGATTTGGCAACGAGGGTGAAGCCATGCGGTTGCTCTATGGCGGCTCCGTGAAGCCCTCGAATGCCGGTGAACTAGTGGCAGTTCCCAATGTTGATGGCGCGCTCGTGGGTGGCGCAAGCCTCAAAGCAGAAGACTTTCTGGGAATTTGTGCAGCTTACAACAACCTTACTTGAATGCGTATCTTTGCAGCCTTACATGGCGGCTAGAGCTTGCACCACGTGCTTAAACGTGTAAAAGGGCTCAATCCGGCACAAGCCGGAATATGAACATGGAATCTGGGACATGCAAAGCGTACTTATTGTTATCCATCTAATGATCGTCGTCGCCCTTGTTGGTGTGGTGTTGTTGCAGCGATCTGAGGGTGGCGCATTGGGTATCGGCGGCGGCGGATCCGGCAATTTCATGTCTGCCCGCGGTGCAGCAAATGCATTGACAAGGACAACCGCGATTTTGGCGGCGGCGTTCTTCGCAACTTCAATCGGATTAGGAATTTTGTCAGGTGTAGATGGTGGAAGTATTCTGGACACCATCCCGGTGCAAAACCAGCCAAGCGATGGAAATGGCATTCTCGATCAGTTGCCTGGAGGTGAAGGGCTTAACCTTGGCGGCGAAACCACCACGGACGAACCCCAGGTTCCAACCAGCCAGTAAAACTAATTTCTTGCGGCTTTCGGGAAAATTGCATCCGGCGTGAGCTTTTTTTGTGAAAATGTAAGATTTTACTACCCGAATCGGATTTGGCGCATTATTCCTTAAATCCCATGGCGCGATACGTTTTTATAACAGGCGGCGTGGTTTCCTCGCTCGGTAAAGGTCTGGCTTCTGCAGCACTCGGTGCACTTTTGCAGGCGCGAGGGTACAAGGTTCGTCTTCGTAAACTGGATCCCTATCTCAACGTGGATCCGGGAACTATGTCGCCGTATCAGCATGGTGAGTGCTTTGTGACCGATGACGGGGCCGAAACCGACCTTGATCTTGGTCATTATGAGCGGTTTACGGGACGTCCCGCAAATCAGCAGGACAACATAACAACAGGCCGCATTTACCAGGATATCATCGCCAAGGAGCGTCGCGGAGACTACCTCGGCGCTACGGTTCAAGTAATCCCCCACGTGACCAATCAGATCAAGGAATTCGTTCTGGACGGCAACGATGACTATGACTTTGTGCTGTGTGAAATCGGTGGAACAGTTGGCGACATCGAAGGCCTGCCTTTCTTTGAATCAATCAGGCAACTTGGCAACGATCTACCTCGTGGCGGTTGCATATACGTGCACCTCACACTTATGCCCTGGATTTGGGCTTCGGGCGAACTAAAGACCAAACCGACCCAGCATTCTGTCAAGGAATTGCGATCCATTGGCATTCAGCCAGATATCCTTCTTGTGCGCGCAGACCGCGAAATACCGAAAGATGAGAGGCGCAAACTTTCTCTGTTCTGCAACGTCCGCGAAAGCGCCGTCATTCAGGCCCTGGATGCGAAATCAATCTATGACGTCCCGATGACTTATCACAAGGAGGGGCTTGATCAGGAAGTTCTTGATGCGTTCGGCATAGATCCAGCGCCTAAACCACAAATGCAGGTCTGGGAGGAAATCAGCGGCAAGATTCACAACCCCGAGGGTAATGTAACAATTGCTGTGGTTGGAAAATACACAGTACTAAAAGATGCGTACAAATCCCTGATTGAGGCGCTTCAGCACGGCGGGATAGCGAACGAGGTCAAGGTCAATCTCCGGTGGATTGAATCTGAAGTGTTTGATCAGGAGGATCCATCCGCGCATCTGGGACAGGTGGATGGAATTTTGGTCCCGGGTGGATTTGGTGAACGCGGAGCAGAAGGCAAAATTCGCGCAGTCACTTATGCCAGAGAGAACAAGATTCCCTATTTCGGAATATGCTTTGGCATGCAGATGGCCTGCATTGAAGCGGCTAGAAACCTGTGCGGCATTGAAAATGCAACATCTACCGAGTTTGACGATAAGGCAAAGGAACCCGTTGTCGGTTTGATGACTGAGTGGCTGAAAGGCAATATGCTGGAAAAACGCCAGGCAAGCGGAGATATGGGCGGTACCATGCGTTTGGGAGCTTATCCGCACCCGCTCAAGGATGGAACACTGATCGCTGACATCTATGGTTCGACACAAGTTTCCGAGCGGCATCGTCATCGCTATGAGGTCAATACAGCCTACCAGGAAAAGCTTGAGGACGCAGGGCTTATCTTTTCGGGCATGTCCCCGGATGGACTGCTTCCTGAAACCATCGAATATCCCCGCGAAATGCATCCCTGGTTCATTGGTGTACAGTATCATCCGGAAC
>JBCCGN010000057.1:0-15454 GCA_039029255.1 Pseudomonadota bacterium
ATCACAGTACAAATCATCCAAAACTGAGATAAGGCAGGTACGCCTATGACAACGCGTGGTCTTTGCATGTGTGGCAAAACAAGATGGGAATTCGCCGGCGAAGTGACCTGGGCGTGCTATTGTCATTGTGACGATTGCCGTCGAAACTGTTCTGCGCCGGTGGTAGCTTGGCTCGGAGTACCAATTAGAAATTTCAAATGGACCGGAAGTGCACCCAAAACACTTGAAAGCTCAAAAGGCGTGTTCCGCCACTTTTGCGACAGTTGCGGCGCACCGATGGGTTTTGAGGCAGACCATTATGCCGGCGGAATGCACCTCTACGCAGCTTCCATGGAAAAGCCTGAAGAATTCGAGCCCACCTTTCACGTCAATTTTCAGAGCAAATTGCCCTGGCTGCAAATGCACGATGATCTCCCGAAATATGACAGCACATTGCTTCATGCTCCCGAAGACCTGAGCGACTACCATTCCTGAGAGGTTCGAAGGTCAGCCACCATGAGCGCGAGTTCAGCAAAACGTCTGCCGCATGGCACAACAATCAATGTTTGCTATTGTAGATTTTGGAACATCGTTTCAGCAGGGGCATTTTCGTAATGACTGGCAAGAAAGATGGCTTTCTTTACTCATACTCAATCCGAAAAACACCAAACAAAGGGTTGGGTGTCTTTTCCGAAGAAGCCATCAAGCAGGGCAGCATTGTTTGGCGGCATGTTCCTGGCCAATACTGTGTGTACGACGAAACAACGTTCAAAGCATTGATTTCAAAGATGACGTATGACGAAGTCGTTTACGAACTAACACATGTTTTTGGATTGGCAGACTTTCCCGATTGTGTGATCGGGGTGCTGGACGCAGGAGTCCTTTTGAACCACTCATGCGAACATAACCTGGTCGCCAACCTTGCGTCAGGGATAAAACCAGTTCTTGACAAAACTTCAGACAATTACATTGAAGACGTATCTGAAGCGCTTCTTGATGATCGTTACGCCCTGATTGCGACAAGTGACATAAATGTCGGTGAAGAGTTCACCACAAACTACGCGCTCGAAATCTATGATCCGCTTTTTCTTGAAACCCTCTACAAGCAATTTGAGATTGATGACAGTTATATCGACAACAGTCAGTAGCTGCTTACAGGAAGTAAGCCACTTTGCTTGATGAGACGAGTGACAAGTGTGAGCCAAAGTTAGGTATTACATTATCAGACACACGTTGAAAAACGTGCCGAAAGTGTTGCGACAATCAACTGAAATGACACACAAAGCGCACATCAAATATCAGTCGATGAGACCAGCTTTTCTGTAACCTTCAAGCCAGTGCTCAGCATCCTCAGGCCGTTTGCACAAGCGGGCATGTGCGGCTGCATAGAATGAGAAATCAGAATTTTTGGGGCGGCCACTTTCAAATAACGTAGCTGCCTCACGGGATTCCTCCATTAGTCCGAGTTGTGCGTAACATGCAGCCAGATGCGAATACATGTGCACTGGCGGGTCGCGCCAGCGTTCATAAATCCTTATGGCTTCTTCATAATTGCCCAACATGTAGTTAGCCTCAGCGAGACCTTCATACTGATAATCCGGTGCCAGCGGGTCGTGTGCCAGCGCCATTTGCAAATGTTCAACTGCCTCTTTTGAATTTCCCGAATAGTTCAAGAGAACACCTTTTTCGAGAAGTGCAAAGATTTCGTTTGGATTTAGCGCGAGCGCCTTGTCAGAATGAATTTCCGCTAGATCATGTTCGCCGCAAACCATAAAAACTTCGCAGGCCATTGCGTGAACATAGTGATCACCCTCCCCTAAATCGAGAGCCCGCACGATGTTCTTGCGCGCTACAATCGTTGGGTCGTCGCCAATCGGGCTGAGCGTGAAAACACTATAAGCATGCACATAAGCTGTTAGTGCAAAGGCCTGTGCAAATTTCGGATCAATCCGGATAGCTGTTTCGAGTTGCTCCAACGCTTCCCGGGCATGGCGACTTGTATGGTCGTACAGATTCTGCGCACGCAGGAAGCATTCATAGGCAGTCAGGTTTTCGCTCGGTTTCTTTCGGGCACGCTCGACCAGAGCACCTTGCAGGCGAAGGGGAAGAACTCTCACAATTGTTTGAGTAATTTCATCCTGCAGTTCAAACATGTCTTCCAATTCACGGTCATAGCGCTCCGCCCAGATATGATTGCCGGTCGCCGCCTCTATGAGCTGAACTGTGATGCGAAGTCGCTTACCGGACTTGCGCACGCTGCCTTCAACCACGTAGGTGACTCCAAGGTCTTTTCCGATATCCTGAACTTTCGTTGATTTACCCTTGTACGAGAAAGACGAATTTCGCGCAATTACGAACAGCTCTTGAAAGCGGCTGAGTTCTGTAATGATGTCTTCACTGATGCCGTCGGAGAAATACTCCTGTTCCGGGTCACCACTCATGTTTGTGAATGCCAGAACGGCGATTGAAGGCTTGTCCTGAACCGAAGATGGTTCACCCTTGTTCGAATTCAGCGTAACCGGTGGCTTGTCTGCATCGATGCGATAGGTTCGCTGGGGTTCCGAAATATTCTTAACTTTCTGCTCGCCCATGTCCGCGAAGCTCGCATCAATCTTTTTATGGACACTCTGATAGACAATATCAGACACTAATATACCACCGGGTTCAGCCAACGTTTCAAGCCGAGCCGCGAGATTTACACCGTCTCCATAGATATCATCACCGTCGACGATTACGTCGCCTAAATTTACACCTATACGAAGTCTGATTGGGCCATCATTTTCGGTGAGCGCCTTTTGGATCGCCATTGCGCACTCAACCGCGTCAACAACGGAGGGGAACTCGACCAGCACACCGTCACCCATTAGCTTTACGATGCGTCCACCATGTCTTTCCGTTTCTGGATCAAACAGTTCCTTGCGGTGAACTTTTAATGCAGCAAGTGTCCCTTTCTCATCCTCACCCATGAGCTTTGAATAGCCCACCACATCGGCGGCTAGAATGGCTGCAAGCCTGCGTTCCACCGTTCATCCTCCACAGCGGAGACCATAGCTAACCTGGGTGATCAAATCTAGGCATAAACCCAAATACATTAGCGGCCACTATCGGCACTTTGCTGGCATGCAATCTGTGTCGTGATCCCACTTCTGTATTTAGATACTCAAGTAGCTTTGTCCGCATACCCGCCGTTCTAATACAAACAAAAATTGTGTCACGACTTCATCTTAAATTTACTTCGCAACTTCCAGCAATCCATCGATATCCAGATAGCGCTCCAGTTCATCCGCAAGTTCGTCTAGCGCAGTCTCAACGCTTGTCGCATAGGACATGCCTTCTTGTGCTTCAAACCCGCACTGTTTCAGCAATTGCCTGCGGTATTCATCGGAAGTGAACAGACCATGCAGATAGCAGCCTCGAACATTACCGTCCGGTGAAATTGCACCATCAAATCGCCCGTCAAAATTCACCATCGCACGGGCGCAATCCGGGCCATCGGTATACCCCATATGAATTTCATAACCGGAAAGTTCGCACCCAAACTCGCATGAGGCCGGTTCAAATGTCTGCACGGTCTTTTCCGGCAGCAGATCTGTCTCTACGTTCAACAGCCCCAGCCCGTCAATCTCTGGAACATCGCCCTCCAGCCCGCGCGGATCGGAAATCTTTTTACCGAGTATCTGATAGCCGCCGCATACGCCGATCACCACACCACCATTCCTGGCAAAGTTCCTTATGGGATCCTCCCAACCATTTTCCCGCAACTCCATCATGTCGGAGATGGTGGATTTGGAACCGGGCAGAACGACCATATCAATCTTGTCGGGAAACGCATCGCCCTTTCGGATAAATTGAAGGGCAACGCCGGGCTCGGCTTTCAACGGATCGAAATCATCGAAATTCGCAATCTTGCCCATTGCCGGCACAACGATTCGGAAACCGTCCGGCAAGCCACCCTCAAGCTTGTCGAGCGCAACGCTGTCTTCCGCAGGCAGTCGCTTGACCGCATCAACCCATGGTAAAATCCCGAAAGAAGGCCAGCCAGAAAATTGCGTGATCAGCTTCAGGCCCTCATCAAACAGTGACATGTCACCCCGGAACTTGTTGATAAGGTAGCCTGCAACCAAGTTGCGATCATCATCAGGGAGAATGGTATTTGTTCCGACAATGGAGGCAATCACACCACCACGGTCAATGTCACCAATGAGGACAACCGGGACGCCGGCTTCCGAGGCAAAGCCCATATTGGCGATGTCACCTGCCCGAAGGTTGATTTCGGCAGGCGAACCAGCTCCTTCGACCAGCACAATGTCAGCATCTTCTGACACCCGTGCATAACTCTCCATGACCGCCGCTAGAAGTTTCGGCTTCAAAGCCAGATACTCTCGCGCCTTTGCAGCCCCCCATACCTTGCCCTGCACAACCACCTGGCTGCCGATCTGGCTTTGCGGCTTCAGCAAAACCGGGTTCATGTGCACTGTAGGCTCCACACCACAGGCGAGCGCCTGAAGCCATTGTCCACGGCCAATTTCACCTTGCCCGTCATCTGCTCTCGCAACGGCTGCATTGTTCGACATGTTCTGCGGCTTGAAGGGCGCAACTTTCATTCCACGGTTCTTCAACACGCGGCACAGCCCGGCGACAAGAACGGTTTTACCCACATCCGAACCGGTTCCCTGAAACATCAATGCACGGGTCATCAAGATTATCCTCTTGCTCCAATGAACCCTTTATCTACGGAATAGCCAATCAGCAATTGGAATTTTCCACACCGGCGGGCACCGGGCGTACTCCAATTGCACATACATATATATGGTGGTTAAATGAGTTGACGAAATATACGTTTAAAGAATTGTATTAAGACAGTAATTATCGGGATTTATAGGGGATGAGGAACCTAGTAGTTTGCGCGGACGGCACATGGAATACGCTTGAAAATGAGGATGAAGGCGATCCCGCACCAACAAATGTTGCACGTATTTTTGCCGCAGCTCCAGACATTGATAGCGGCAACGGGACACACCAACTCACCTATTATCATGAAGGAGTCGGCACACAGGGTGGCATTATAGCCAGACTGCTCGGTGGCGGCATCGGACTTGGCTTGAACCAAAACATAATGAGCGGTTTCAAATGGCTCTCGGTTAATTACAAGCCAGACGACAGGATCTTTCTTTTCGGCTTCAGCCGCGGCGCATATACCGTAAGGGCACTGGCGGGAATGATGAATCAGTCAGGCCTCATTGATTTTTCATCGGCCGATATGTCAGATCATAAAATTTGGAACCAGGTCGAGGCTGTTTTTGCGAGATATAAAAACAAGGCGGGACACTCGCATGAAAGAGCGCTCCGCAACGCATCATTTCATACTGATGCCGATGTTCATTTCATGGGAGTATGGGATACGGTAGGATCGCTCGGCATCCCCGATCATCTGGGCTGGCTCAATCTGCTGGACAATCCATCGCGCTATAAATTCTTAAACACTGTTCTGGGTGAAAACGTAAAACACGCCCGCCACGCGGTGGCAATTGACGAGATGCGTCAGAGCTTCACACCAACCCTGTGGACAGAGCTTGACGGCTCCAGAGACGTGAAACAGGTCTGGTTTACAGGCGTACATTCCGATGTCGGAGGAGGCTACGCAGAAAACGAACTGGCAGACATCACACTGAGCTGGATGCTCAAGGAAGCCAAGCAGAAAGGACTGAAACTTCGCAGCGGCCTGGAAGACCAGATTAAAGGGAACCCGCAAGGGTTGCTGCACAATTCACTTACCGGGGTTTTCAAGAAACTCCAGTCTCGCCCCAGAAGCATACCGGCTATCTCGCAAAGAACTGCGAAAGCGACAGTGGATGGTTCCGTATTCGAAAGGCAGAAGAATTCACCATTGAGCGGCATTAATTACAGAGCCACCAAAGTTCTCAAGAAGAATGAAACCGCCAAGTTGGACATTTTTGCCGTAAGACCATGGAATGAAACAGGTGTTTTTCTGCAGGCAGGCAAACAATACAGGTTTTCAGCATCCGGTGAATGGTTGGATGCCAGTATCAAGGCCGGACCGGAAGGCACAGGGGACAGGAACTTTCAACCTGGTCAGATTGCGCATCTCGCAGGCGGCACATTCGGTTTAGCTGAAGCCCTGTTCAGGCGTGTCACGAGCAACAAACAGGCAGAGTTTGCCATGACACGGCGGGAGGGAAAGATGCCGTGGTTCAGCCTTGTTGGCGTTGTCGCAAACGGCAAAGGCACCGATGAATCCGGAAATCCGTCCCAGCATGAGAGTTTTTTGATAGGCGCAGGAACAGAATTTACACCCGAACAAGACGGATACCTGTATTGCTTCGCCAACGACGCGTGGCAGTATTATCACAACAACCGCGGCAGCGTGTCGCTTTCGATCACTTGCAGGGATTAGACATTACACTCTTCCCAATCGGACTTTTTCCTGTCAGCATTGAAAAATGAACAAGCCCGAGACAAAAAGATCCGATTTTGCAAGGCAGTGGCACTACCTGCCTGATGTGCCGGTACAGACATCCCCGCTGTTCGCCTGGCCGCCTGATCCCGCTAAAATCGGACGCTGGTTTGCAGGTAGCTGGTTCACCATCGGCGAGAACATTATTCTGGCAGGTTTGGCTTTTATATGCTGGGCATGGTTTCAGCCTTCGCTTGAGACAACAAAGTCGCTGGAAGCGGGCTGGATACTACAGATTTACATCCGCAACATCATATTGATGTTTCTGGTTGCAGGAGGCCTGCACTGGTATTTCCACTCAGGAAAGAAACAGGACGAAAGGCTCAAGTTCGATCCGCGTGAAGTTCCTTCAAAGGGACGGATTTATACGTTTAACAATCAGCTATACGACAACATGTTCTGGACGTTGGCCAGCGGCGTGACCCTCTGGACAGCCTATGAGACCTTGATGTTCTGGGCAATGGCAAACGGCTACGCACCGGTGACAATGGGTTTCGGAAATCCGGTCTGGTTTGCCGCGGTGCTCTTTCTGACACCGCTCTGGATATCATTTCATTTCTACTGGATACACCGTTTTCTCCACTGGCCGCCACTTTATAAACTTGCGCATGCGTTGCACCATCGAAACACCAATGTCGGGCCCTGGTCGGGATTGTCCATGCATCCGATCGAGACGCTTCTTTTCTTCAGCTCTGTGCTGGTGCATTTCCTGATTGCTTCCCACCCGATCCACATCCTGTTTCACATGCAGCATCAGGCGCTGACCGCCGCAACATCACATACCGGTTTCGAAGGGCTGGAAATCGGAGATCAAAACCGCCTCGCGCTGGGCCGTTTCCATCATCAGATGCATCACCGCTATTTCGAATGCAATTACGGCAATCTGGAAATGCCGTGGGACAAGCTGTTTGGCTCTTGGCATGATGGAACTCAAGAAGCTCACGAGCGAATGAAAGAACGTCGAAAACAGATGCAAAGCCTTTGATTTTTAAAAGGATTGCAGTTGTGATTTGACAACTACCCTACCCTTTGCTGCCATAAGCATATTCTGTTGTTTGCGATTCCGCTGACACACACAACAATCAATTTTTTTCAAAACTTGCCTACAGGATATTTCATGAAAAAGGTTTCAATCGCAAAACTGTCAGAACTCAAGGATCGCAAACCAGCTTATGCACTTGTCGGCGAAGTCGATCTGGTGGTCGTCCGTTTTGATGACGAAGTCTCGGTATTTTACGGACGTTGCTTGCACCGTGGTGCCCTGATGTCTGACGGATTTGTACGCGGTAACAACCTGATATGCGGCCTGCATTACTGGGATTACCGCATCGACAGCGGCGTATCAGAATACGAGAACAAAGAGGTGTTACCCAAATTCCAATCCTGGGTTGAGAACGACGAAGTTTTGGTTGACGAAAACGAAGTGAATGAATGGGGATTGAAAAATCCGCAGCCTTTCAATCGCGACAGTTATCTCGGCCTTTATGCCGATACGAGCCATGGAACGGAAGAAGAGCCTTACGCGGGTCTCATCCAGCAATATGCCCGCGACGGCCTCTCCCGAACCGGTCATCACGGCAAGGTTGATGCCATGGGCGTTCCACGCAACCAGTTGCCGGACTGGGATGATATTCAGATATTGACGGCCCAGCTTCACAAACCACCCCTGCTGGATGATGATCCCATCGGAACCGACGTGGTGATCGGACCGAATGCACAAAAGCCTCTGAAACTGGACATTCCTCTGTTTGTTTCAGACATGAGTTTCGGTGCGCTTTCCGAACCCGCAAAAATTGCGCTTGCGAGGGGAGCAGAACTCGCCGGAACCGGTATCTGTTCCGGTGAGGGTGGCATGCTGCCGGAAGAGCAGGAAGCAAATTCGCGGTATTTCTACGAATTGGCTTCCGCACGCTTCGGGTTCGACTGGGACAAACTTTCCAAAGTACAGGCTTTCCATTTCAAGGGTGGTCAGGGTGCCAAAACAGGCACTGGGGGGCATTTGCCTGGTAACAAGGTAAAAGGCAAAATCGCCGAAGTACGTGGCTTAAATCCAGGTGAGAGCGCCATCTCACCCGCCCGCTTTCCAGAATGGACGAAAATCTCGCAAATCAGGGAATTTGCCGATGAAGTCCGCGACATGACCGGAGGCATACCGCTCGGCTACAAATTGTCAGCTCAACACGTGGAAAAAGATATCGATGCGGCACTGGAAGTGGGTATGGACTACATTATCCTGGATGGTCGAGGCGGAGGAACAGGAGCTGCCCCGATCATTTTCCGGGACAATATCTCGGTTCCTACCATCCCTGCCCTTGCCCGTGCCCGAAGACATCTGGATCAGGTCGGGGCAAGTGATGTGACGTTGATCATCACCGGCGGCCTTCGAAAACCGGCAGACTTCGTCAAAGCGATGGCACTTGGTGCCGATGCAATCGCGGTTTCCAACTCGGCCATGCAAGCAATTGGCTGTATCGCCATGCGAGCCTGCCATACCAACAATTGCCCGGTTGGCATTGCTTCACAAAAACCACATCTCGTCAGCCGCCTTGTGGTTGAGAAATCGGCCCAACAACTGAAGAACTTTTTTGAAGCTTCAACAGAGCTCATGCAGGTCATGGCGCGTGCCTGTGGCCATGATCACATCGGCAAATTCAATATTGATGACCTGACCACCTGGAAACGGGAAATGGCTGATCTTTCTGGAATAGCCTTTGGCGGTGTCGCCCTCAACTAACACATCAGGAGAAAACCCATGGAAACGCAAGACCTCGAATGGATCAAAGTCGGCCATACCAGCGATCTGCCAGAAGGCAGGGTCAAGACCGTGATTGCCCGGACCATTCCGATTTGCCTTTCCCACTTCGATGACCAATGGGCGGCGATGGACAACAAGTGTCCACACCAAAATGGCCCGTTAGGCGAAGGCTCCATCGAGAAGGGCGTTGACGGAAAATGCTGGATTCGCTGCCCCTGGCATGGGTGGGATTTTGATCCGCTCACTGGCGCACCTCCTGGCGGTCACGAGGACACCGGTCAGACACTCTACCCGCTCGAAATACGGGAAGAAGAAATCTTTATCGGCCTCGAACCAGAGTCGGAACACGAACGCACTGTTACCGATGTGATGGCGGAAACCATGGTCAACTGGGAACTAAAGAGTGTCTTCGGGATGGTTGGACACTCAAACCTTGGCCTTGCAGATGCAATTCGGCTGCAGGTCAACAAGGGTAACATGCGCTATTATGGAATTCGTCATGAAGGCGCTGCAGCTTTTGCGTGTTCCGGTTATGGTAAGTTGACAGGAAAACTTTCCGCCTGCCTGACAATTGCAGGCCCTGGCGCAACAAACCTTCTTACAGGAATGTGGGATGCGAAAGTGGACCGCGCACCCGTCCTTGCGTTGACAGGGCAGGTTCAGACGCAAGTGTTTGGACCGGGAGCTTTTCAGGACATAGATCTCCAGTCGGCCTTCGAAGCAGTATCCAAATTTTCACAACCGGTACTCGACAATTCAAATCATGCTGAAATTACGTCGCTTGCGTGCAAAACGGCTCTGTTGGAACGCGATGTGGCAAATCTGATTTTCCCAGATGATGTTCAAACAAATCCAAGCGATGCAGCCGCGAGCAATCCGGATGGGCGCACAGGGCGAGCAGACATTAAACCATCTGACTCGGACATTAAAGCCGCTGTTAAGATGATCAACGATTCAAAGCGCCCGATCATCGTGATCGGTCACGGCGCTGTGGAGGCGCGAGAACAGATTGCAGCATTCGCCGAAAAGATGGGTGCACCAGTGCTCACGACCTTCAAGGGCAAGGGCTTGATCTCCGATCATCATCCAAACGCAGCAGGTGTGCTTGGCCGATCCGGGACACCGATTGCTAGCTGGTTCATGAACGAAGCAGACCTGATTATTGCGTTGGGTTCATCATTTTCCGATCACACTGGCATAGAACGCTCGAAACCGATCATCCAGGTGGACTTCGAACGGATGCAACTCGGCCGTTTCCATCCGGTAACACTTCCTGTCTGGGGCGAAATCTCGGAATTCTGCAAGGCTGTTGAGCCTAAAATGTCCAGATCAACTGATGCGCCCGACCAGGTATCCGAACTGGCGGAGCGGTGGAAAATCTGGCGCGCTGAGAAAGCAACCCGTCTCGGAGAAGATGCGGGAAAAGGCATACACTCGGTTGCAATATTCGACGCGCTTTCCCGCCTTTGTCCCGAAGATGCAATTATTGCAGTAGATGTCGGCAATAACACCTATTCCTTTGGAAGGTATTTCGAATCGAAAGGCCAGCGCGTTCTGATGTCCGGATACCTTGGCTCCATCGGGTTTAGTTTCCCGGCAGCGATTGGCGCCTGGGCCGCTACACAGGATTGGGAACAATATGCAGGTCGGAAAGTTATTTCCGTCTCCGGTGATGGCGGCTTTGGCCAGTATGCAATGGAATTCACCACAGCAGTAAAATACGGAATGGATATTACCCATATCCTGCTGCACAACGGCGAGTTGGGTAAAATATCCAAAGAGCAACGTGCCGGTGAATGGCCGGTCTGGGAAACAAGTCTGCAGAACCCGTCTTTTGCCACGTTCGCAAGACTGTGCGGTGGCCACGGAGCCAAGGTAACGGATGCCAGTCAACTGGAAGCGGAAATTCAGGCAGCACTGGATTTCAAAGGCCCTGCACTTGTCGAAGTAATGACAGACGCAGAACTGATCTAAACCAGACGGAAATAGCATGCCCAATTCAAATGGAAGCGACATCCTGCGTGATCCCGCCAGAACCAAATCCACGGCTTTTCCTGCTGCGGAACGCAAGAATCTGGGATTGGAAGGGTTGTTACCTTACGCGGTAACTGATCTTGAAAGTCAGAAAAAACGTGCCTTGGAAAACATGAGGCGCAAATCATATGATATTGAACGGTACGTGTTTCTTACCGCACTACAGGACCGGAATGAGACTCTTTTCTATCGCACTTTAATCGACAACATCGAAGAGATCATGCCATTGGTATACACCCCGACAGTTGGTCAGGCATGCAAGGAATTTGCGCATATTTTCCGCCGTCCTCGGGGTTTCTACATCACGCCGGAAGACAAGGGCCAGATCAGTCGAATTCTGGATAACTGGCCTGAAAAAGATGTGAGAGTAATCGTCATCACAGATGGCGAACGAATACTTGGGCTGGGCGACCTTGGCGCAAACGGCATGGGCATTTCGATTGGGAAGCTTGCGCTCTATACTGCCTGCGCCGGAATTGATCCTGGCCAGTGCTTGCCGGTAATGCTGGATGTGGGAACCAACAACAAGGAGTTACGGGAAGACCCGATGTATCTGGGATATCCATCCGAACGGTTGGCTGGTGATGCCTACCTCGAATTGGCCGATGAATTCATGGAAGCCATCAAGGAGAAATATCCAGACGCACTGGTTCAATTTGAGGATTTCCTGACACCTAACGCCTATAAACTCCTAAATCGGTACAAGGACAATTACCTCTGTTTCAATGATGATATCCAGGGAACAGCAGCCGTATCGCTTGCAGGTGTGATCGCATCCACGCGGGTTACCGGGAAACCGTTCGAGTCACTGAAAATCATGTTTCTTGGAGCAGGCTCTGCAGCGACAGGGATCGGTGATTTAATGGAAACAGCGTTTGAAGCAGCCGGTTTAACGGAATCAGAAGCCCGAAAACGGCTGTGGTTTGCGGACAAGGAGGGGCTTGTGGTTTCAAGCCGGGATGACCTCGCTCCCCACAACATTCCGTATGCGCACGATCACGAACAGATGGGCTTCCTTGCTGCACTTGATGCGATCCGCCCGGATATACTGATCGGTGCAACTGGTGCACCGGGAACCTTTAGCGAAACCGTGATCCGGAAAATGGCGAAAATCAACGAAATTCCTGTGGTCTTCGCACTTTCCAATCCAACGTCCCGAGCGGAATGCACCGCAGAAGAAGCCTACAAATGGTCACATGGTCGGGCGCTCTTTGCTTCCGGAAGTCCATTCAGCCCGGTCATTCTGGATGACAATGACATTCGCCGCCCCGGACAGGGCAATAATGCCTACGTTTTCCCGGGCATCGGCCTTGGCGCCATTGCATGCGGAAGCGCCACATTGCCGGAAAGTGTCTTTCTGACCGCTGCAGATGCACTTGCGTCTTTCGTGACAGAAAAAGATCTGGCTGCCGGTGCCCTGTATCCGAGACTTTCGCAAATCCGCGAAGTATCACATTCCATTGCTGTCGCGGTGGCTGAAAAGTGCAACGAGCTCGGAATCGCCCACACCGAAACACCTGATGATCTGGCCGCATACATCGAGAAACTGATGTACGATCCAGAATATTGAAGCACAGCTGGATTGGCGGAATTAGGTGCAGCATGAACAGCGACCTTAATGCCACTTATCGAGTCGGGATTACTGTCTTAACTTGATTTCATGTACAGGATGAAACCGGGAGTAAAGCAAGACCCAGAACGCAGATGGAATCTGCCTGACCGGGTATTCTTCGGGAACGGTGCCTGCCACATTCTGGCTGGAACCTATCTCCAGGTTCAGCCTCTAACCGGCTTTTATGCTGAAAGGATCATTCCTGGTGATGGATTTGCGGGCAACCACATCTTCGTAACGGATGGTCTTATTGCCTTCGATCACCACGGTTATTCGCATAGAAACCGTCTGCTACGATACCACACTAACAATTGGGCCGGTGAATACGCCGAAGGTTGGAATTGCAGATTGGAAAACGTCGAGTTCGATTTACTGTGCACCTCAGACCTCAACGCAAGAAAGATGCTTGGGCCAGATCAATATTTACATGATGCTGTCGAACGCGCTCAAGAATATCTGACCCGCATAGACCACAAAGCAGCATATGCAAAAGCTCAAACTACGCAGACCATACCAATAACGGAGCGTAACAAACAATGAGACATCAGCGGCAGAATGAATAGCGTATAGTGCAGGATGCTCCTGCCTGACTGCAAAAGTTCAACGCAAATCTTTCGGCCTGTTGCTTGCTGTCCGCTGCGCCAAACCAGAACCCTCCCGGCGTTTCAGCTGCAGCATGGCAAAGGGCTTGTGTTTCATTTTCAATTTGGCATGAGCCGTGACCACAGAACTGCAAAGCATATTCCTGCGCCTGATTTCGGTTTGTTCCGGCACCATGCCCCAGTCGCCCGTCATTGCCGATTGCAAAAGCCATCCAGGTCCCGCCAGTGTTAGATGATTGGCTTGTCGAACTCTGGGAATAGCTGCCACACTGCTGATAGATGCCAGGCAATTGCGTACCCTCTGAGCACATTATGCCACCCCACTGGTAACCGGTACGACCGTTAAACCGAATTTCAAACCAGTCGTACCCGTCAAATTGCACTCCGGTATTGGCAATCACCGAGACCGCCGCTCCTTCTGACAAACTTCCAATCTGTCCGAAATTCGTGCCAGGTCCACCGCGCACCTTGCCACCGAGTGACTGGGCCGGCGCACCGTTATAAACGACTTCATTACCGCCCAAGGCACCCGTTCCGTGATTTTGAGTGCCCGCAGGCCGATAACAGGAGACAATCATATTGGAACCAAGATCGTTTAGCTGCGTATTACTGCCATGAAATGAGAAAATCAGACCCTGGCCAATATATTGTTCTCCCTCGCGTAGTTCGAGACGAGTACCCTCTTCCGCATTGCCCCCATATTCCGCGCTCAACCGGTAAACTGCAAAGGCTGTATGCGAGGCATTTTCCGGAATAGTGACAATGTATTGTCCGTCCCCTATTGCGTCGCACTCGTATACTTCATCGGCGGCGCTGGCACTTTGATGGATCACTGCGACTGAAGAAATCGCAAGGGCCATTGAAAACAAAAAAGAGACTGGCTTTTTCATGAATAATCTCCGGAATATAAAATTGCCAACAAAAAGCTATGTTGTTCGGAACTTACAACAAAAACATACATTCGCTTTCCAGGATGTGCATCACGGCACGGTCAACTCAAACTATAAATCCGTTTCAGACAAGCAAAAGCAAAAATTGAGGCCTTACTGAAAGACATTTCCATATACTGTTTGAACGCTGGCACGTTTCTGCACCTGCATGGCGATCCGGTGAACGTTTTCAAATACCCCTAGATCGGGTTACGTGGATTACGGTGACAGTTTACACAATCCCCTAATTAGTTAGATATCAAGTACATTCTCAAGAACATGTCAGGACGCCGCCTCGAAAACCGGCACCCTGCAGAATTCGTAAACACGATCTTCGAAGAAGACACTATGGCAGCCATTACAAGGCTGCTTCTGACGGCGCGGCGGGTATATAATGACGATTTATAAAATGCTTCTCGTAAAACCGATCTGCCAAGCAGAACTTATATAGAGCACCCTGGGAAACGAGCGAACAGCACGTTAAAAACGCAAAAACGTGGGTCAAAGCCCAGTTTGCAAGTAATTGTGCCAATGGGGTGAACTGAATTCACCCCACTGCAATTCTGTTTTAATTATTGCTGGGTGCAGGAAACACCAACAATGATGTCGTTGAAGTCGGTATCAGCTCCATCTTCACCATTGATAATGGTGCCAACCGAACCGTCCGCGGCACCTCCGCCTGTATGCATGGTCACATCCGAGCTGCCGTTCGCGGTAAACGACACGTAAACACTGTCACTTTCTGCTTTGAATACGGCTTTACCGCTGACCCATTTTACTGGCGTATCATCTTCGCCCTGCCCAACACCTTCAAAGAATGGATCAGAGCCGTCATCGTTATAGCTTAATGACATTGTCCATTTGTCGGCAGCGTTGGTAACAGCGAATGCTGCGCATTTCACCCCTTCAATCAGAGCCGATTTGCACACATTGCCGCTACAAGATCCGAATCCTGCATTCGCAGGTGCGGAAAAAGAAAATGTAGCTGCCGTTGTTGCCGCGAAAATGTATGCGACTGCTGTAGCGTTTTTGATAAATACACTCATGATATTATCTCCTATCATGCAA
>JBCCGN010000058.1:0-14684 GCA_039029255.1 Pseudomonadota bacterium
AAACAAACCGTGCAATTATCAGGTCGGATTCAACGGCTGTCCTGAATGATGTGGCAAAGGTTGCAATAGATTGCCCGGAATTTCGGATAGAAATCGGTGGCCACACCGACTCTCGAGGCAAGGATGAATACAACCACCAACTGAGTGAAGGGCGCGCGAAAGCGGTGGTGCATTACATGGTAAATGCGGGCGTGGTCGCAGAGCGACTCGAAGTTGTTGGATATGGCGAAAGTTCGCCAATTGCCAGCAACGATACAGGCGAAGGCAGAAGTCAAAACCGCCGGATTGAGTTCAAGGTTATCGAATAGGAGGTATGCCAGAATGTTTTACTTGATTGAGCAGTTGTTTATTCTCCTGTTGGTGGCTTTTGTTGTGGGTTTGTATGTCGGTTGGGTGAATTACAAACCTGTCCAGAAGCAGTAGTTTGTTCGGAAAGGATAAGTTCCATGTCAATGTTTATCTTGCAGTCCGCATTCCTGCTGCTTTTGGCCTATCTGGCAGGCTGCGTTCTCGGCTGGATATTGCGTCGTTTGTTTGGAGGGCCTCAGGCGGTTGACGAGGGTCAAAGCCAATAGCTTTAGCAGGATTTAGCTGCGTCCTTTAATGAGGTCTTGCTTGATCGTAAGTCTCTCGTTTCCAATGCGCCGCTTGTAGACTTGATAATTTTCCATCACCCTTTGTATGTAATGACGGGTTTCCGTAAACGGTATCTGTTCTATCCAGTCAATGACCCGGTAAAGCGATTTGCCGCGCGGATCACCAAATCGCTGAAGCCATTCGTCCACTCTGCTTGGGCCAGCGTTATATGCAGCGAATGTCAGAATGTAAGAGTTACCAAACCTGGATAGCTGTTCGGACAGGTATGCTGCACCCAGCGTTGCGTTGTAGCCGGCATCGGACGTCAGCCTGCGCCGGGAGTATTTCAAGGCTTTGCGTTTTGCGACCGCTTTTGCTGTTCCGGGTAATAGTTGAAGCAGTCCGCGTGCGTTTGCCCGTGAAATTGCTGCCTTGTCAAATGCGCTTTCCTGGCGGGCAATCGCATAGGCCAGTGCCCGTCCGGTATTTCCGATTTTTGCAGAAGAGGGTATCGCTCCGAGTGGCCAGGCCAGGGTATCGACCTTGAGCCCGCGCCGAAATGCGATCTTGCCGACTTGCAAAGAAAGCGTGAAGTCACCCCTTCTTTCCGCATCAGCCGCAAGAATGGCTAGCTCTCCGGGAGCATCAAGTGTTCGTGCGAGGTGGCGGTAAATCGGATCTGTACGCCAGGCATATCCGATTTTTTCAAGACGCTTGATTGCTCGGTAAAGTTCGCGCGACCGCAACTTGTTGCGATCTCCCGGACTTGCTCTTGTTTTGGTTAAAGAGAGCTTTCTTGTGCCAAGTTCGATTGCTGCCAATTGCCCATAGAAAGTGCCGATATGCTTTGCTGCCTGCTTATAGTTTTTCCGTGCGTCAGTCGGCGTACTTGAGCGACCGAGCCAGTAATATCCCCGCGCGAGACTGATCGGGCTCTTTGAAATCTTGATCAGGTTTTCAAAATGTTGTCTGGCGGTTTTTTTGTCCTTGAGGAAGCGAAGTGCATACCAGCCCGCATGAAATTCAGCCTCTGCTATATCTTTTGCTGTTTGGGCGGAATGTCCCGCAGCAAGCCGATAGGCCTTACTGAACTTTCCCAGTTCGAGCAATTGCCGTGAGGCGATCCGGCGCTCCACCCACCATTCATGAGGATCAACCAGCTTTTGCGGATCGCGTGGTGCCTTCAAGAGAAGGTTTGCCGCTTTCTCATATCTGCCAGTGCGACGGGCGTGTTCTATCTGGGCAAACTGATACCCGGTATCCCGCTTGGATGAGGGGGCGACAGCGTTGATAAGCGCTTTCGCGTTGGGGGCCTCCCGTAATGCTGCCGATCTGGCTTTGGCAAGGCTGACTTGCTCAGCTCTGCTTGCAATGCGCGTGGCAGCTGTTGCGCGATCCCGATAGAGCAGTTGGTGCATCCGATACCGATGGTCATTCCGGTTCAAGACAGATCCAAGTTGATCAAGGACCTTCTTTTCCTCAGCCCGGGTCAGGTTCTCATTGCGCCAAAAGGGTGTAATCGCCTGATTGGCTTTCTTCTTTTCACCCGCCTGCAGATAGGCACGGGACAGGATTATGGCTCCTTCCAGTGTCGTTGCCGGAGACCTGTTAAAGGCTGCAAGGATTGAATTTGCGACCCCACCTCTTTTTGCCAGAGCTCTTTCTGCATTCCGACGCATCGCTGCCTGGCCAGGCCAGTCCGGGAGGTCCTTTGCAATCTTCGTAATTGAATTGGGGTCAATCCCGTCCTTGCCCGACAAGGCAATTGCCCAGGCCAGGATCTTGCGGTCAAGACTGCCCGGCTTCAGCCCGGCACGAATGCCCATGGCCCTTGAAACTCTGCCTTTTTCGAGAGCTGCCAATCCCTCCTTCAATGAACCTTTGATCGCAGGGAAGTTCTTTTGTGATCCCGGAACCAGGGCAAGCTGAACTGATTTTGGTTTTGGACTTGGAGGTTTGGGACTTGTGGCAACAGGCCGTTTCTGTGGGATCGGTATGCGCTCAAGCAATAGCTGCTCTACGCCCTGAGCAGCCGCACTTTTCAGTGGTGCAACAAAGAGCAAGGCGAACAGCAGTGCCGACAGCAAAATTGGCGCAAGAAGGGCTCTAAGGATCAACATGTGACTGCCACAAATAGAATCAGTTGGTTTTATCAGCAACTAAAGTGATGAAAATACGATAAACCAAAAAGGTTTGCAGCAATTCCTTTCATATCCACTTGATAAGCCTCCCAGCCACGGATAATGTCCGCAGGATTTTCTAGGTTCATAAGACATCAGTGGAGAGTTCGATGTTTAAAGGTTCAATGCCCGCACTTGTAACACCGTTTGATACAAACGGGGCATTTGACGAAAAGGCATTCCGTGAGTTTGTCGAATGGCAAATTGCGGAGGGTAGCCACGGTCTGGTGCCAGTGGGCACAACCGGTGAATCTCCAACCCTTAGCCACGATGAGCACAAACGGGTGGTCGAAGTTTGTGTGGAAGTCGCGGCAGGCCGTGTTCCGGTCATAGCTGGCGCCGGCTCTAACAATACTTCAGAAGCAGTGGACCTAGCCAGGCATGCGGAAAAGGCTGGTGCGGATGCTGTTCTTGTTGTGACTCCTTACTACAACAAGCCCAATCAAAGAGGCATGAAAGCCCATTTTGGAGCGATCGCTGAGGCAATCAGCCTGCCCGTTTTCATCTACAACATTCCGGGCCGCTCGATTATCGACATGAGTGTTGAAACCATGTTGGAGTTGTTTCAGAAATACGAAAACATTGTTGGTGTTAAGGATGCTACGGCTAACCTCAGTCGCGCGTCCGAGCAGCGTCACGCACTTGGTGAATCTTTTATTCAGCTTTCCGGTGAGGATATTACAGCCCTGGGTTTTAATGCACACGGCGGGACCGGTTGTATTTCGGTGACAGCAAATGTTGCCCCGAGACTGTGCTCGCAGTTTCAGGAAGCTTGCCTGTCCGGTGACTTCCAGACTGCGCTTTCCATACAGGACAAATTGACCCCTTTGCACAAGGCCTTGTTTGCAGAGCCAAGTCCCGGAGGCACCAAGTATGCTCTGTCTCTGCTCGGCAGAGTTGAAAATGTTCAGCGTTCACCGCTGGTTCCGATTTCATCGGAAACAGAAACCATGGTCCGGGATGCCATGGTCCATGCCGGTCTTATCAACTAGCAAATGACAGAAGCGCGATGAAACAATGGCCAGCAAGAAGAAGGACACATCAACCGGCAAACTGATTGCCGATAACCGCAAGGCTCGACACCATTACGAATTTCTTGAGACTTTCGAAGCCGGAATTCAATTGACCGGAACCGAGGTAAAATCCCTGCGCAATTCCAAAGCAAATATCGCGGAAAGCTATGCCACGGAGGAAGAGGGCGAAATCTGGCTGATCAACAGCTACATTCCCGAATACCTTGAAGGCAACCGAAACAATCATAATCCGAGGCGTCGCAGGAAGCTTCTGCTGCATAAAAAAGAAATGGCCAAACTGATGGGCGGCGTGCAACGCGAGGGGCTCACCATAATTCCAAACCAGCTGTATTTTAATGAACGCGGGTTGGCAAAATTGCAGATTGTGCTGGCAAAGGGTCGCAAAGCTCACGACAAGCGGGAGGTCGCAAAACGTCGTGACTGGGATCGTGAGAAAGCCCGCCTGATGCGCGAGAAGGGATAGTCCATGCATCCCAACCAGGCCTTCAGAAAGGAAACAAAGGAACAGAATCTGGCTTTTGTACGAGGCCGTGGTTTCGGCATTTTGACCATCAATGCGGATAACGGGCCGCTGGTCAGCCACATTCCGATCGTGGTTTCCGAGGATGGCAGTGATTTGGAGATGCATCTTGTGAGGTCAAATCCGATCCTGCGGCTGTTGCGAGAGCCCAGGATGGCAGTCGTCGCAGTCAGCGGCGGGGATGCATACATTTCCCCGGATTGGTACCAGGTTCCTGATCAGGTTCCTACCTGGAACTATGTTGCGGTCCATCTGCGTGGTGAATTGTCTTTACTGGAGCATAAGGAACTTCACGGTGTTCTGGAACGTCTTTCAGAACACATGGAAACGCGCCTTTTGCCCAAGAAACCCTGGACATCAGAAAAAATGACCGCGGAAGTTTATGAAAAGATGCTCAGGCAAATTGTGCCTGTGAAGATGCAGATTTCAGAGATCAGCGGAACATGGAAACTGTCACAGAACAAAACAGAAGACGTTCGTCTGGCAGCGGCTGACGGGTTGGCTAATCACGGATTTGGCAGTGAAGTCGAAGATGTGGTCAAACTTATGCGCCATCACGTGACTGAATAGAAATCAGCAAAACTTTCTGGCGGTCTCAAAAACATCTTCGAACATTGATTCCGTCAGTCGCCCGGTGTTCGTGTTGTAGCGCGAGCAGTGATAGCTTGATACTATCCGGTATCCGTTAACTTCCTGCGCCTTGTTGTGACCAAATGGCGTTGCGGATAGTTTCCCCCCAAGCGCACGTACGACCGAATCGTGTGATATTTTTCCAAGCGTAAGGATGGCACCAAGGTTTTCAAACCGTTCAATCGTACGAATCAGAAAAGGCCGGCAATTGTTGATCTCTGCACCGACCGGTTTATTGGCAGGCGGCACACACCTAACTGCGTTCGTGATCGCGCAGTTTTTGAGAAAGAGACCATCATCCGGACTGCCTGCGTAGGTTCCACCTGCAAACCCGAATTTAAGTAGTGTGTCATAGAGAAGATCTCCGGCATAGTCGCCGGTAAACGGTCGCCCCGTCCGGTTGGCGCCTTTTAATCCCGGGGCAAGGCCGGCGATCAGCAGCTGAACATCTTTGTCGCCGCTTTTTGGAACCCAGGTATCAACGGGTGCATTATGCCAATCTGGATTATTCTCTCTTTGCCCCAGGATGTAATTCCTCAGCCGTGGACAGATCGAGCAATCACGGCCGGGATCAACGAGAAGAGCGCTCATCAGTAATCATCATCATATTCCTCATGATTACCGTTATACTCAGCTTTTTCAGACGGGTCGCGTCCAATCTGCTTTTTCAGGTCTGTTAATTCAAGAAAATGGTCAGCCTGCCGGCGCAAATCGTCTGCAATCATGGGCGGATTGATTGCAGCAGTGGAGACCACACTGACTTTCCGGCCCTTTCTTTGAAGTGCAGCAACCAAGGATTTAAAGTCGCCATCGCCAGAAAATAGAACTATGTGGTCAATCGTGTCCGCAAGTTCCATCGCATCGACTGCGAGTTCCATATCCATGTTGCCTTTGATTTTCCGGCGGCCCGATGAATCGGTGAACTCTTTTGTCGGCTTGGTGACAACGCGGTAGCCATTGTAATCCAGCCAGTCGATCAGCGGGCGAATAGAAGAGTATTCCTGATCTTCCACAAGAGCAGTGTAATAATAGGCGCGGAGCAAGTATCCCTTTTCTTCAAAATAATTGAGCATACGCTTGTAATCGATATCGAAACCCAGGGACTTGGATGTCGCGTACAAGTTCGCCCCATCTATGAAAAGAGCAATACGTTCCCGTTGATCAAACATGTAAAATAACCTTCAAACAAAAATAAAAATTCAATGCCAGACAAAATCTTGATTGGGCCTAAAATGCGGTCCGCTTCTGCTTGCGGCAATTAACGAATAATCACATATTCATGAGCGGCAGACGCAAACCCGGAATTTTTCAAAAAACAATCAAAATGCTTGAATCATGGGGTAAATGCGTATAGTCAAGCCCGACTCTCATTTATCAGGAGGCCTTCATGGCACGTGTTACGGTCGAAGATTGCGTCGACAAGGTTGAAAACCGTTTTGAATTGGTTCTGTTCGCTGGTCATAGGGCCAGACAGATTTCCGGTGGTGCGGAAATTACGGTTCCACGTGACAACGACAAGAATCCGGTCGTGGCCTTGCGGGAAATTGCAGAACAGACGCTGTCTCCGGGAGATCTTGAGGAGGATTTGATTCATTCTCTTCAGAAACAGGTGGAAGTGGATGAGCCGGAAGGTGAGATGGTTGAAGTGCCGGTTATTCCTGAAGCCCAGGCTGCGCCTGAGACGCCTGTGTTTGAGGAAACCGCGGATGCACCGGCTTCAGTTGTGACATTTGACAGTCTTTCCGAGGAAGAGTTGCTGGCTGGGATTGAAGGCTTGGTTCCACCTGAGAAAAACGACGACTACTGATCCTGGCGACCATCATCGGGCTTTGTCGGCCAGATATCCTTTTAATGTATGATAATAATTGGCCATCCGGCTTTAAATTAATCAGCGTTTGCATCATATTCAATTCTTTGAATGAGTGATGCAAAACGCCAATGATGCGCCAATACGAACTCGTTGAAAGAGTAGCGAGCTACATAAAAGAGCCCGATGAGGCGCTTTTGAACAAGGCTTATGTATACGCAATGCAAAAGCATGGCGAGCAGAAGCGCGCCAGCGGTGATCCGTATTTTTCCCATCCCCTGGAAGTAGCCGCAATCATAACAGATCTGCATCTCGACGAGGAAACCGTTGCAGTCGCATTGTTGCATGACACGATAGAGGATACCGACGCCACAAGGAGGGAGATTGACGAGCTCTTCGGCGAAAAGATTGGTGTGCTTGTCGAGGGATTGACAAAACTGAAACGTTTGGACCTGGTCTCCAAAAAAGCCAAACAGGCCGAAAATCTGAGGCGGCTTCTACTGGCCATCTCAAATGATGTCAGGGTCCTGCTCGTGAAGCTGGCAGACAGGCTCCACAACATGCGAACGCTTGATCATATGCCGGATGACAAGCGGATCCGGATCGCAACCGAAACCATGGAAATCTATGCACCCCTTGCTGGCCGTATGGGCATGCAGGATCTCCGCGACGAACTGGAGCGTTTGTCGTTCCAGTATATAAATCCTGAAGCCTTTGATGCGGTGGTGCGCCATTTGTCAGACCTGGCCGAAAAGAACAAGTCTCTTATCGAAGAGATTTCCAACATGCTGCAGGAGAAGCTGGCAGACAATGACATAAACGCAGTTGTCAAAAGCAGACAGAAAAAACCCTATTCTGTTTTCCGCAAAATGGAGAGCAAGGCGCTTGGCTTTGAACAGCTGTCCGATATTTACGGCTTCCGCATCATAGTGGATACGGTTGCGGACTGCTATCGGACCTTGGGTCTTGTTCATACTTTCTGGCGAATGGTGCCTGGTCGCTTCAAGGATTTCATTTCTGTTCCAAAGCAAAATGACTACCGTTCCATTCACACGACAATTGTCGGCCCGTCCCGCCAGAGAGTGGAGTTGCAGATACGAACCCACCAGATGAATGATGTGGCTGAATATGGTATCGCTGCACATGCTTCCTATAAGGATGGCGCGGATTCATATGCTGAAAGTACGGCATATGCGACATTGCGTAAAACCATCGAACAATTGGCAGAAGGTGATAATCCGGAAGAGTTCCTTGAACACACAAAGCTTGAATTGTTTCTGGATCAGGTGTTTTGCTTCACTCCGAAGGGCCAGATCATTTCGTTGCCAAAAGGTGCGACCCCCATCGATTTTGCATATGCTGTTCACACCGACATCGGAAACACCTGCATTGGTTGCAAACTGAACGGCAAGATCATGCCGGTCATCACTGAACTGCAAAACGGCGATGAAGTTGATATCATCCGATCTGAGGCGCAATCACCCCCTGCTGCATGGGAAGCCATTGTTGCAACCGGTAAAGCCCGTTCCTCCATCCGTCGGGCGAGCCGTCAAGCCATCCGGAAGCAATATTCCGCTTTGGGTGCGAGAATATTGGAGCGAACATTTGAGCAATCCGGACGGGTTTACGATGTTGAGGAGGTGAGAGACGCTGTGCCAAGGCTGGCAAGAGAAACGTTTGATGATGTCCTGACTGATGTGGGGCGCGGTGAAATTTTGCCTGCAGATGTTTTGAAGGCAGTCAGTCCTGAAAAATTCGAAGAAAGTGTCTCGCAAACTCCGTCACCGGCGGAAGAAAGATGGTCACGGTTAAAGTCGGCAGCAGAAAGGGTATTTGCTTCATCATCAGAAAAGAACGGTCATGACAAAGGCGCAGCAATTCCGATACGCGGGGTTTCCAACGACCTGCCGATCCATTTCTCAAAGGCGGGAGGGGCTGTGCCTGGGGACAAGATCGTGGGAATCATGGAGCCTGGAGTGGGGGTGACGATATATCCGAGCGAATCGGTATCGCTGTCAAAATTCCGCGACAGCCAAAATCGCTGGGTTGATGTGAGATGGGACATTGACCAGTCCCGCAGTCAGAAGTTTCCCGCTCGCGTGCGGGTGCTCGCAAAAAACATACCGGGTACCCTTGCAACCATTGCCGATGTTATCGCTGACAATGACGGCAACATACAGAACCTCAAAATGCAGGTTCCGGTGGATGATTTTACAGAAATGGAAATTGATATTGAAGTTTGGGATCTGTCTCATTTAACCCGTATAATAAAGCAGCTTGGCGGCAAGAAAATCACCACCAGGGTAGAGCGCATCATCGGTTAAAGAGGCGAGTTCAAATGGACACAGAACAGGTACTGGACATATTCCGCGAATGCGGCGCTATGCTGGAAGGACATTTCATTTTGACATCCGGCTTACACAGTCCGGTATTTCTTCAAAAGGCGCGAGTATTCATGCATGCCGACAAAACCGCCATACTGTGCGGCGCGCTGGCAGACAGGGTGTCGAAGGCATTCCCGGATGGAATTGATTATGTCGTCGGTCCTGCTGTTGGAGGCATAATCCCGGCTTATGAGACCTCGCGCCATCTTGGGGTGCCGAACGTTTGGGTGGAGCGTGAGGATGGCGTTTTCAGGCTGCGTCGCTTTGAACTTCCAGAAAACGCCAGAGTAGTGATCATTGAAGATATCGTGACCACCGGCCTGTCGATCCGCGAAACGGTCAGCTCATTGCAGGATCTGGGAGCATCGGTGCTTGCTGCGGCTTGTCTGGTGGACCGTTCAGCGGGAAAGTCGGATGTTGGCGTCCCCTTAATCGCGCTGGCAGAATATGAAGTCCCGGCATATCCGGCCGACCAACTTCCACCTGAACTTGAAGCCATTCCCGCCGTGAAACCTGGCAGTAGAAATTTGTAGACCGGCTGCACCGGTATCTGCTGTTTGTTATCCGGATATTGCACGACATCTACTGGATGGAGCATCAAACAACTGGAAATTTTCCATTTTTATGTCATGAAACGGTGACAGAAACTTCCTGTTAAAAGCGCTAATGATATAAAGATCGCATGCGTTGTTCAGAAAACTATATGTAAGACATGCTTTTTTCGCGGAAAAATCCTGCAAGCTGGGCTGAATGGCTGCGTATCATGCTTTGGCCAAGGCGAAGCTGGGTACGTTCAGCAAAGTATGTCTCAAAGCGCATCTTGCGGCTTACCGCATCCCCTCATGCGATTGCTGCCGGGGTGGCAGCCGGTGTGTTTGCTTCATTCACCCCTTTCGTTGGGCTTCACTTCCTCATCGCATTCGGCGCAGCCTATATTGTTGCAGGGAACTTTCTGGCAGCAGCAAGCGGTACATTTTTTGGTAATCCTATTACTTTTCCGGTTATTTGGACTTCCACATACAAGTTGGGGAATTTTATTCTTTCAGGGGAAGCGCTCGATAGTGAAGCAGATGAACTTAACGATCTGGCAGAAGTAGACTGGATGGAAATGGGTTTCAGCGGAATCTGGGACCGGATTGTTGGTATTTGGGAGCCGGTTGTAAAGCCCATGTTGATAGGCTCAATTCCTTTGGGCGTCACTTTTGGGATCGTTGCTTATCTTTTTACCCGCTGGGCTTCTGTTAAATTTAACGCAGCCCGGAAAAGGCGCCGCCAGAGTAAAAAACAAGAGCTGCCGAGTGAATGATTGAATCCGTCAGACTTGCGTTATATTTTGACTTTAGACTCTTTAAGTAAATTCAACCATTGCGGATTGACCATCAAATGATCATTGGGCTCGGTAGCGACCTGATCGACATACGTCGAATCGAAAGATCGCTGGAACGATTCGGAAGCCGTTTCACTGACAGACTGTTTACTGAGGTCGAAAAGGCGAAGTCTGATCGACGCAGGAACCGTGCCGCATCATATGCAAAACGGTTTGCTGCCAAGGAAGCATGCTCAAAGGCTTTGGGAACCGGAATTTCCGGCGGTGTTTTCTGGCGCGATATGGGCGTGGTCAATGACAGAAACGGGAAGCCGACGATGAAGCTTGAAAATGGCGCTGCGAAAAGGCTTGCGAAATTGGTTCCCAATGGATACCACCCGATAGTACATGTGACGATTACGGATGATTTCCCCCTTGCTCAGGCTTTCGTCGTAATTGAGGCGATCGAGTCGACTGCGTCACGCTGAAATTTTGAAGTGGATTCTTAATTGAGTACTCAAGACACAGACCCTGAACTGACGGAAAACAAGGAAACTGAATCAGCTGAGAAAGTCAGCGGGCAAAATGCTGATAAGAAGGGCAGTGCGATCGGTGAGACCGTTTCGATCATTGTGCAGGCGCTCATACTTGCAGTACTGCTCCGTACATTGCTGTATCAGCCTTTCAGCATTCCTTCAGGCTCGATGAAACCGACTCTGCTGGTGGGAGATTATCTGTTTGTCTCAAAGTTCAGTTATGGATATTCAAAGCATTCCATCCCCTTTGCTCCTGACCTGTTCAATGGACGCATCTGGTCTGCCGAGCCGAAACGCGGTGACATAGCTGTATTCAAATATCCGCCAAATCCAAAGATTGATTATATCAAGCGCGTAATCGGATTGCCCGGCGACAAAGTTCAGATGTCTTCTGGAATACTCTATTTGAATGGTTCGCCGGTTAATCGTGAACGTGCGCCTGAAAATTTTCTGGATGATGAAATTGGATTGGGGCCGGTTCCGATTTATATCGAAACCCTTCCGAATGGCGTAAGTTATCCGACAATTGACCTTAACCCCCAGAGTTTCGGTGATGACACGCAGGTGTTTGAAGTTCCTGAAGGCCATTATTTCATGATGGGCGACAACCGGGACAACTCTGCTGACAGCCGGTTCGAGGTCGGATTTGTGCCGTTCGAGAATTTTGTTGGCCGTGCTTCAGTTATATTCTTCTCGGTCAAAAATCGGACACATCCTCTAGCGGTTTGGAAATGGCCATCTGATCTCAGAGCCGAGCGGCTGTTTGATGGCCTTTAGTGAATGACTGATCATAAGGATCAACGACGGAAATCACCATTCGATGCGCTGGAAAGGCGACTGAATTACCGGTTCAGTTCTCACGAAGAACTTGAACGCGCTTTGACGCATTCCAGTGTCCGGAAAGATTCTGATGATAATTTTCACTATGAGCGGCTTGAGTTTCTGGGAGATCGCATTTTGGGACTTTGTATTGCGGATGCATTGTTCAACCGCTTCCCGGAAGCAAAGGAAGGTGAACTTTCACTCAGACTGAATGCCTTAGTTCGCGGTGAAACGCTGGCGGAAATTTCGGATCAGCTGGAATTGCACAAGGATATCCGTACAGGCGATGATCTCAAGAACATTACCGGCAAGCGAATGCAGAGTATCCGCGCTGACGTGATGGAAGCGCTGATTGCTGCGGTATATCTTGACGGTGGTCTGGGTGCGGTCAAAAAACTGATTTCCCGACTTTGGGCGGAGCGACTGGGGGACGCAAGTGCTGCTCGCAGGGATTCAAAAACCGCACTGCAGGAATGGGCCCATTCCAGGCAATTGGGTACGCCAAAATACCGCGAGGCGAACAGGTCGGGGCCTGATCATGAGCCGGTATTTACGGTGGAAGTGAAAGTGGAGGGTAAATTGGCCGGAAGGGGAACGGGGCGATCCAAACGCGTCGCTGAACAGGCTGCCGCAAAGGAAATTTTGACACGGGAAGGCATATGGACAGATGAATGAAAAATCACGGAACCGGTTATGACTGATCATCCGACCATCGATACCCGTTCAGGTTTTGTCGCATTGGTGGGCGCGCCAAATGCAGGCAAGTCGACGCTGATGAACCAGCTTGTGGGATCAAAAATTTCAATCGTTACCCACAAGGTTCAAACTACCCGCGCCGTGATGCGTGGCATTGCTGTTCATGAAGGCTGCCAGATTGTCTTCGTTGACACTCCCGGCATCTTTACGCCGCGTAGAAGGCTTGATGAAGCGATGGTTTCTACAGCATGGGGCAGCGCTCGCGATGCTGATATCTCAGTGTTTTTGATCGATGCTGAAAGAGGAATTACGGAAGACGTGGAGCAGATTGTTGCTGATCTAGGAACTGTTCCAATTCCAGTCGTTCTACTGATCAACAAAATTGACCGGATCAAGAGAGAGGAATTGCTTACTCTCACCTCCAGGCTAAACGAACTTCACAGTTTCACGGAGACGTTCATGATATCTGCACTCAACGGTGACGGGTGCAGGGAGTTTATCGACTATCTTGCGAACAACCTTCCGCTAGGTCCCTTTATGTATCCTGAAGATCAGATTTCTGATTTGCCGATGCGCGTGCTGGCAGCGGAAGTGACGCGGGAAAAACTCTACCTTCGTCTTCATCAGGAACTCCCTTACGCTTCGCATGTGGAAACTGAAGCGTGGGAAGAGAAGAAAGACCAATCTGTAAAGATCAGTCAGGTTATCTACGTTGAGCGCAAAAGCCAGAAGAAAATCGTGATTGGCAAGAATGGCGCAACAATAAGGGCGATTTCGATGGCCGCCCGCAAGGAACTGGAAGAACTGACTGAACAGAAAGTGCATTTGTTTTTGTTTGTCAAAGTGCGTGAAAACTGGGGCGACGATCCCGATCGCTACCGTGAAATGGGACTCGAGTTTCCTACCGCTTGAGCGGGTTCTGGAGATATTTCGGCATGGAATGGCAAGATGAAGGTTTGATCTTGGGTGTCCGCAAACATGGCGAGACCAGCGCGATAGTGGAACTCATGACATTGGCCCATGGTCGTCATCTCGGGTTGGTTCGTGGTGGGAGGTCCCGGCGAATGCGCCCGGTTTTGCAACCGGGAAACTCCATTAAGGCGGTTTGGCATGCGCGCTTGGAAGATCATCTGGGGACATACAGCCTGGAACCTGACGAGCTTCGTGCTGCTCAACTTATGGCGAGTCAGACCGCAGTCTATGGCATTCAGCTAATCGCCTCGCATTTGCGTTTGCTCCCTGAGCGCGACCCGCACCAAGCGCTCTACCGTGCCGCAAGGGTGATCGTGGAAAATCTCGAGCACGGGGATATAGCTGCAAGTCTGATGATCCGGTTTGAACTTGCATTGCTTGAAGAACTTGGTTTTGGACTTGATCTTGAACGTTGTGCATCCACAGGCCAGTCGAAGGAGCTCACTTATGTCTCTCCGAAATCAGGACGGGCGGTATCTCAGGAAGCAGGGGAGCCGTGGGCAGACCGCATGCTCCGGTTGCCCGGATTTCTGAACCGGTATGAATCGGAATGGGGAAGGGTGCCCGGAAGCGAAGATTTGCAAAATGGTTTTGCATTGAGTGAATTTTTTCTGGAAAGACATATTTATAGCCCCAGAGGTATCAAGCCGGCTGACGAACGGACCGGGTTCATCAGATCGGTTTTGAAACAGTATTCGGGCGAAGAACAAACAGGGAGCCACATGCAATGAGCAAGTACTGGTATGAAGAAGGTCAGGAATTTGGGTCAATTCCACTTGCAAAGCTCGCGACAACCCAGGGCCTGGATCTGTGCAAGGAAATGCTCGCAGGGAAACTTCCGGCTCCGACAATGGCGAAAGCATTAAACTTCCATATGTGCGAGGCAGAAGAGGGAAGGGTGGTATTCAAGGGCACCCCCTTGGATGAACACTATAATCCCGCAGGAGTTGTGCACGGAGGTTGGGCTGGTGCAATTTTAGATTCAGCACTTGGTTGTTGTGTGTGGACGAAGGTCCCTCTCGGAATGGCGTATACAACAGCAGAATTCAAAGTACATCTGGTTCGGCCGATGACCGACAAAACCGGAGAAGTTTTTGCGGAAGCCCGCGTGGTTCACATGGGACGCAAACTCGCTACCTCGGAAGGTACCTTGAAAACTGCAGATGGAAAGCTTTTGGCTCACGGAACGGAAACCTGCGCGATTTTCAATCCGCTCGAAGG
>JBCCGN010000059.1:0-14401 GCA_039029255.1 Pseudomonadota bacterium
CAACTGCAATGGTATTCTGTCCCTGCGTCGACGGATTGAGTCACAATGAAGCTGAGGAAATTTCAAAGGAATGGGCTACCGCTGGAGCGGAAGTTCTAATGCACGCAGTGCTTGAAAAGGCAGAGGTCGTGGCCTGAAGGCCACAACCGTTTTTGCGGCGACCCTAACTCTTAAAGGTCGTGAAAGGTCTGGGAGAAATAGTCTTCCGACCGAACCGGACGAAAACGTGAAATCCGTCTGAAACCAGCCCGGACTTTGTCAGAAAGACTGCGTTGTTTTTTCTCAGTCATTTTTATCTCCGTATATATTACGTTTACGTAAACGTAATATATGATTGTGGCGAGTCAATGTCCATGCGGGAAACAACTGTTCACCAAATACGAAACGCCCGCAGACTCGCTGCGGGCGCTCGAAATTTGTCTTGAAAATCAGATTTCCAGATAGCTTTCCAGGGAATCATCCATTGCATCTTTCCATGCTGTGTGATGCGGAGGTGCCATCGTTCCGGTCATTGGAGAGGCATAACCATGGTTACGGAACTCCATGATGCCCTTCTTCTTGTGCTTCTTCCACTGGAAGAATGCTTCATTGGACGCATCAACATCAAAAGTGGGATAATCCGTCTCTTCAATCAGTTCCAGTGTATATGCTCCCTGATACCGAATGCATGCATAATCATCTTCAAGCGCATCTTCTGCATCTTCCCTCGCTTTGACATCGGCCAGCATCTCATCTTTTCCCGGAATCCCGATTTTGCCCATAATGCAGTCCCGAACCCACCAGGCTTGCGCGTCAAACATGTTGAACGTGTACCATTGGTCCTGCATGCCAAGGTAAAACAGATCTGGATCGTGAACGTAAGCGACACCTTTATAGAGATCGGCAGAAGCCAGTCTGTTTGCCGTGCGCAAACGAAGGCCGTCAGCCATAAACGGGAAGTGATGTTTGTATCCTGTACACAGAATTATCGCGTCAACTTCCTTCGATGTGCCATCCTTGAAATGGGCTGTCTTGCCTTCGACCTTTACCAGTGCAGGAACCTCCTGCCAGTTGTCGGGCCAATCGTACCCCATCGGAGCGGTCCGGTGCGCAACGGTTACAGATTTACAGCCATACTTCCAGCATTGCGATCCGATATCTTCCGCCGAATAGGAAGTACCGAGTATCAGAATATCCTTGTCAGCCATTTCACGGGCATCCCGGAAATCATGGGCATGAAGGACACGCCCGTTGAAGGTCTCAAATCCAGGATAATGCGGAACGTTTGGAGTGGAGAAATGGCCTGAGGCTACAACCACGTGGTCGAACACTTCGTCCGTTTCCATGTCATTTGCGCCATCATTCGCTATCACACGGAATTTTCCATCTACGGTTTTTTCGACCCGCCTTACCGAATGATTGAACTTGATCCAGTCGCGGACACCTGCCTTCTTCACCCGACCTTCAATATAGTCAAAAAGTACTGCGCGCGGCGGATAGGAGGCTATCGGCTTGCCGAAATGTTCTTCAAAAGTGTAGTCAGCAAACTCCAGGCCTTCCTTCGGCCCATTTGACCACAAGTACCGGTACATGGATCCATGAACAGGTTCACCATGTGCATCCAGGCCTGTTCTCCATGTATATTTCCACAGACCTCCCCAGTCATCCTGCTTTTCGTAGCAAATGATTTCCGGAATCTCTTCACCGTTCTGCTTTGCAGATTGAAATGCCCGTAACTGCGCCAGTCCCGATGGTCCCGCTCCAATTATCGCGATACGTTTTGACATAAATACTCCTCCTTGAAATTTTGCATTCGAATTCAAATGGTGACAAAAAATCTGAGCTCTTTTTTAGATGGAACTAATACCCGCTTTATAGAAAGAGCGGATATCAAATCAGGGGTTCATCCGTCATCATTCAAAGTCCAAGTTTCCGCTTCCTTTCAGCTGCCCATTTTGAAATCATGTTGTCAAATGACAAAGCCATCAAAACAACCGAGAATCCCAGGGTGAAATTCTTACCCAATTCGGTTCCGGCCATTGTTCGCTGCATTTCCTGACCCAAATCACGAGTGCCAATGAAGGCTGCAATGATTACCATGAAGAAGGAAAACATCAGTGCCTGATTCAGGCCTACAGCAATCGTGGGCATAGCCAGTGGCAGTTGTACATTCCATAGTTTCTGGAATCTGGTGGCTCCCGACATGTCGGCTGCTTCTGTCATCTCGACGGGCACTCCCCGTAATCCCTCTATCGTGTATCGGACAACCGGCACCATCGTATAAATCAGGATTGACATAATCACTGTAATCGGGGTGATTCCGAACAACATGATCGCCGGCAAGAGATAAATGAAACTGGGGAATGTCTGTGCGGTATCGCATACATACAGCGCCCATCTCGAAGCCCTCTCGGATCGAGATGCCCTTATGGCAAGCGGCATTCCTATCACAATTGCAAGAAGGGTTGCTGTAACGGTGGAATGGAGTGTCAGCATTGCCCGGTCCCACCAGCCAAGAGCCGCAACGGCCATGAAAAACGCAAACCCGATTGCGGCGGGCTGAAATCCACCCATCATCAAACCCAATCCGGTGATCGCAACAATAAGCGCCATTGTCGGCACGTAGAGCAGGGCATTTTCCGTCGGCACCAACACCCAGACATTGAAGAAGTAGCGTATGTAATATGTTGTCGCCTGAATTGGATCGAGCGCCAGAAACCCTTTTATCCAGCCATCAATATCCTTTCCAATTGAATACGATTGTTTGCGCTTGACCTCATCAAAAAACGGCACAAGTTCGGCGACGATCATAAACAAAGCGAACACGCCACCTGCCACCAGCCATGCCTGATGCTTTACCCACCAGGGCGTGCCCTTTTCAAAATGCTCGGGCTGTTTGACAACCCAAGCCTTAGACAACCGGTCGAGTGTGACAGCCAGCAATACGATTGTCACGCCGATTTCAAAACTGCGCCCCAATTTGAAACTGTTCATCATGGCAAGCAGCTTGGCGCCAAGCCCAGGCATACCGATAAACGCTGTCAATACAACCATCGCAAGGCTAAGCATGATGACCTGATTGAGACCGACAAGGATTTCAGTCCGGGCGGAGGGAATGTAGACACGCGTCAACATCTGCCATCTGGTACAACCAGACATTTTTCCCGCCTCGACTACTTCGGGCGAAACCTTCTTCAGCCCGACCACAGTCATCAGGATCATCGGTGGCATTGAATAGACAATCGTCGCAACTGAAGCGGCGGTAGGCCCCACCTTGAAGAAGATGACTGCAGGCAAGAGATATGTGTAGAACGGCAATGTCTGCAAAATTGCCAGTATCGGGCGGAGAGTGGATTCGACACGCTGCGATTTCCAGGCCCAGATTCCCAGCAACAAACCGATTGCAAAACCGATGGGAGCCGCAATTACAATCACGGACATGGTTTCCATGGTTATCTTCCACTGACCCATCAACGCAGTCCAGGTAAAGGTACCACCAGCAAGCAATGCTAACTTCCAGCCACCAAGATAGTAACCTAGCACAGCGGCAAGGCTTGCAATTACTGACCAGGGTACAGCGTCAAGACGAGGCCACCGTGATTTTCCATACAGCAGATTAGCAGCTGCATCGATCAAAAATCCGATCCAGCCGGCTATAGCTCGCGTAACATGAATCAGGCCCAGGTCGTTCTGAAGCCATGAAAAACCGGCATCCATATATGCAGCCCATATGGGATGCCACTCCGGAAACCGATCGAACACAGCAGGTAATGAAGGTTTTATAACCGTAAGCAGAACTGCCAGACCTATAAGTCCAATGCCGATCTGCGTGTTCCGGCTCATTGATATCAAGACCCATCCCCCAGCAGAATGTCCAGCGCTTCCTGTCGATCCATCAGACCAATCAAATCACCGGAAGCTTCCTTGACCGGAATTGCCTTGCGCTTGTCAGACACCAACATGCGGGCAAGAGACTGAATGGTGGCTTTTGCATCTACTGCCTGACCATCCACTTTTCTGCCGTCAGCGGGCCTGGTCAAAACACCTGCATGCACTACCCGTGCCTTCTCGATTTCTTCAGTGAACTTGGCCACATATTCAGTGGCGGGGTTCAGCACAATCTTGTCCGGCGTGTCGCATTGTTCAACGGCACCGTCCTTCATGATTGCAATTCTGTCGGCAAGTCTTAATGCCTCATCGAAATCATGCGTAATGAAGACGATTGTCTTTCCAAGCATTTCCTGAAGCCGAAGGAACTCGTCCTGCATTTCCCTGCGTATCAGTGGGTCAAGTGCAGAAAACGGTTCGTCCAAAAACCAGATATCGGGCTCGATCGCGAGCGAACGGGCGATACCCACCCGTTGTTGCTGACCACCTGAAAGTTCACGCGGAAAATACTCCTCCCGTCCGGAAAGACCAACCAGTTCTATGACTTCTAGAGCTCGCGCCCTGCGAGCATGCTTGTCCTGTCCCCGCATCTCAAGAGGAAATGCCACATTTTCCAGAACAGTTCTGTGAGGCAACAGCCCAAAACTCTGAAAAACCATACCCATTTTCTGGCGCCGGAGATTGATTAAGGCATCTTCATCGAGTGTGCCGATATCCTCACCTTCGATCTCGATATTTCCGCCAGTGATTTCATGAAGCCGCCCCATGCAACGGACCAACGTAGACTTTCCGGAGCCGGACAGACCCATGATAACCAGCATTTCGCCCCTGTGCACATCTACAGAAACATTATGTACACCGGCTATATACCCTTGTTCGCTAATCTCGGCATAGGTTGTATTCTCATCAATTGTCTGGAGAAAACGTTCCGGATTTTGCCCGAACAGCTTCCACACATTTCGGCAACTGATAACGATTTCATCCTTGTTCATTCTGTTGCAGTCTCAACTTTTCCAAGAAACATCCCGACAATAAAGTATTGCCGGGATGCTAAGTGCGTTTCTGAATTTGTCAACTGATGACTATGCTGAACAGCCTTCCACCCAAGGCTTCCAGACGCCTTCGTTGGCTTCCAGCCAGATGCCTGCTGCATCTTCAGCTTCTTCCTCATCAACATCAACGATTTTCGCCATCTCTGCGATCTGAGGGTTGGTGAAGCTCAGCTTGGTAAGCACACAGTAGGCTTTTGGCCACTTGTCCTTCATACCATCCCATGCCGCTTTCTTGAGGTATCCCTTTGCAGGATTTCCGCAATCGTACAGTGCATCAGGATTGGGACCCTTTGCAGGATCCTTGTCACAGCCGTCTTCCCAGGTCGGGAATTCCACAAACTCACCAGGCCATACTGCTTCTGCAAAATTTGGAGTCCAGTTGAATACGACCACCGGACGTTTGTCCTTCTCAGCGGCTCCGATCTCTGCCCAGAGTGCAGCAGCAGAACCTGCATTCACCACGACAAAGTTCATTTCCAACGCTTCAACACGTTCTTTACCGTGCTTCAACCAGTCGACCGGACCGTCAAGGTAACGTCCTTTGTCACCGGACTCGGCTGTTTTGAACAGTTCAGCACAGTCGTTCAAAGCCTTCCAGTCAGGAAGACCGGGGCAGGCATCCTTGGTCCAACTAGGATACCACCAGTCTTCGCGTGTTACCGCGTCATGATCGCCGGCATCGTGGAGGCCACCTTTTTCAAGAGCTTCACGGAAAGACTTGCCAAATGCACCTTCCCAGACCTCAAGTTCAAGATGCACATCACCTAGACGCACTGACTCGTAAACAGCCTGACTGTCAGTTGTGACGAATTCGACACTGTTGCCCATTGATTCAAAAATCTGGCCAACCGCATGGCTCATCACAATCTGGCTAGACCAATTGTGGATTGGTATTACAATTGGATCGCTTGAATCTGCTGCACTTGCAGGCATTACTGTTGCAGCCATACCGGCTGAGAACGCACTGGCAAGCAGCAATTTGGTAATTTTCTTCACTTTGTTTCTCCCTTAAACTTCCCATCAATGTGGTTGTGTATAACGGCCTCACCTCCTGGCCATTACCGAGATCGGATTTAACCCGATGAGAACATTATTGGACAATTTTTAAACCAATGCAATCCAAAACCATACCAATTGCAGACCATTGTTGTAGTTATTCGCACATTTTGGTGACTTTTTTCAACATCTGGCGGATCGGAAAAGAGCCAGTTTACCATACGTAATCAATCATCCGGGTGTGAACAAACTATCGATAAACAGCCAATTCGTAGGGAATTCGGCTTTCTTTTTAGCAATTTAGAGCCTCAATAAACCTGTAAATCAATCAAATTTCCGTTGCCAAATTGGTTAATTATTGGTTACAACCAATCAGGACCAATTTGTTGGTTCTGGAAAATCTAAACTTGAAGAGAACTTTTCCGGAGGGGGAAAACTCATGGAAGAACAAGTCGCCAAGTTGATGGAAGAGGTTGCGGCGTTAAAAGCGGCAAACGGTTCCGGTAACACAATGGCAGCAGAAACCTTTTATTATCTAACCATTCCGTTGATGGTGCTGATTCATGTGGGCTTTTTGGGCTACGAGATGGGCGCCTCGCGGATGAAGAACGTGCTGGCGTCAGGCATCAAGAACATTCTTGCCTTCGCTTTTGTCATTCCGACATTCTACATTTTCGGATGGTGGATTTACTGGGCATTTACACCTGGCCTAATCCCGACGGCAGAGTCCTTGCAGACCGCGAGTGATTTTGGCAATCCGTTAGGTGCTGTCATGGGGCCAAACCTGGCAGACAATGCAACCGGCGTTTTTGTTGGTGCCTTTGTGCTCTTTGCTGCCACCACCGCCTCAATCATGTCAGGTTCAGTTATTGAACGCATCCGCATGGTTGCCTTTGTTGTGCTGGCGGTAGTGCTCGGATCGATTGCATGGATACTTGCGGCAGCCTGGGGCTGGAGTGCAAGTGGATGGCTGGTCACCGGTTGGGGATACCATGATTTTGGCGCGGCAGGTGTCGTTCATATGATATCTGGTTTCTTCGCACTCGGTGTTCTCATTAATTTGGGACCACGGTTGGGCAAGTTCAATGCGGACGGCTCTGCAAACCAGATTGTCGGACACAGTATGCCAATGACCCTGATCGGCCTTATGGCAATCATTGTCGGCTTCTGGGGCTTCCTGATGGCATGCCTGATCTACCCTGGAGAGGGCTGGTCATGGAGTGCAAGCCAGTTTGCCACCATCTATGGCACACCGGCTAACCTGTCAGCGCTTGCCTTCAACATCCTTATGGGCTTCTCAGGCGGTATAATCGGTGCATGGATGGCTACCCGCGATCCGTTCTGGATGATGTCTGGTGCGCTAGGAGGGATCATTTCCTGTGCTGCCGGGCTTGAGCTATGGGATCCGAAACTTGCTTTCGCGATCGCATTTGTCGGAACCGCCTTCATCATGCCTTATTCAGCCAAGCTGATTGAGAAAATGGGCATTGACGATGCAGTCGGCGCGGTTACCGTCCACGGCACATTGGGAGCGTGGGGTGTTCTTGCGGTCGGCATATTTGCTGCAGGCTACCCTGCATTGCAAGGCGATGCGGGCGTACCGCTGATAAGCTTTGTTGGCCAGTTTGTCGGCATGATCGTCATGGCGTTGGTCGGGTTCGTCCCGGGCTATGTGGTTTCACTCATCTTCAAGATGACCGGTACACTTCGTGTCGGTGAAGCTGCGGAGATTGCCGGACTGGATCCGACAAAAGTACCGTCAAGCGCATATCCGGAGGGCATGTCCTCTCCGTCACCAGCAGAATAAACGATACAGAAGGAGATATTAATAATGGGTGCACCATTTGATACAGGAACCTGGAACGGTGTCGCAGACACTTATTACACCGGCTCCGGAAGCACTGAGTGGCTCTGGATGGTCGTTTTGATTGCACTGTTGATCATTCCGCTTTTCATCGGTCACAAACACGAAAGCGATGCTTACGAAAAGGCCGAGAAGTAACAACTTGAAGAAATTTGAATCAGGGCCGCCGCTGAGGTGGCCCTTTTTCTTGTTCGGTGTATACACAAAATACTGAGTGGTTATGTGGGTGAATTATGAACCAGACCGAATTGCGTGAACAGTTTTTTGCCTGGCAATGCCGAATCCGGCAAATGGCCATGCGTGAAGATGAAGGGCGTCCGTCGCCAGGGATGTGTCCAAAGGTACTGACGACAAACGATGAAGTTTTGGCTGACCGGATTGTCACCATGATCATTCGTGGTGCTCCGGAAGAGTCCACTGAATTCTTCAAGTTTCAAGTGCAAAAAAACAATGACCCACATGAGGTTCGCAAGAAGACATTGACCTATTTACAGGCCACCCATTATCACGGCCCCAAAGAATTCATGGACTGCGTAACCGCACTGTTTGGCGTGAATTCCACGTTCGCATCGAATCTGTCAAAAACTGGAAGGTGCTTTCTGGAATTCAAGCAGTTTAACCAGGGCTACAAATTACAATGTAGTGTACACATGCTGGAATATGGTGAACCAGAACACGCAGCCACGCTTTGGCACAACCGTTGTTTCAATCCCAACTTGTCTGATGATGTCCTTATCCTGAAATTTCAACCGGACTGGCTGGTTTCTAGTTTGCTGACCGGTTGAAGCAACAATCGAACATATTGTGTTCGATGATCGCTACACAGACTAAACCACCGTTGACATACGTTGATATTATGCCACCAGCGTCATAAAACGCATTTGCGAATTTGAGCTACAAGCGATTGTGGACGACAGATGAAAGACCTGCAAAGATGACAGCAAGCAGGTTTAAACTGGGAGCTCTTTCTTGCCTCTGAGTATACATACACCTCTTCTTGAAAGTCTGCCTCTTAGCCACCTTAATGGTATATCCGTTCACTTGAAAATTGACGCTTTGCAACCATCCGGTTCTTTCAAACTCCGGGGGATTGGCCATGCATGTGAACAACACGCTGCAAAGGGGGTTCGTCGATTTGTATCATCATCTGGAGGTAATGCGGGGTTAGCAGTCGCATACGCTGGTAGGAAACTCGGAATACGCGTTTTGGTTGTTGTACCGGAAACAACTTCCGAACGAGCAAAGAATTTGCTGTGTCTGGAAGGCGCTGAAGTCATTGTACACGGAACCAGTTGGGTTGAAGCCAACGAGTTGGCACTCTCAAAAATGGATGACGAGGACGCATTCCTTCATCCATTTGATGATCCGCTTCTATGGCCGGGACATGCGACATTGATTGATGAAGTCGTTGCTGACGGATTGATACCAGATGCTGTTGTACTTTCGGTTGGTGGTGGAGGGTTGCTCACAGGCATGAGTGAGGGGCTAAATCGGAATGGACTTGGTGATGTTCCAATCTATGCAGCAGAGACAGAGGGTATGGCATCTTTCAATGCGGCTTTGAAAGCAGGACAACCGATAGAATTGGAAACACTGTCCGGAGTGGCTACTTCCCTTGGAGCACGGAAAGTTTGCGAACGTGCCGTTGAAGTGGCAAATGAAAGACCTGTTATCCCGCTCACAGTCAGTGACACCGAAGCCGTGAATGCATGTCTGTCTTTCTTGAATGACCACCGGTTGCTCGTGGAACCGGCGTGCGGCGCTGCTCTGGCTTTATTGTACGAAGGAAAGATTGACGTAAAACGCCACAAGAAAATTCTGGTTGTTGTATGCGGCGGCTCAACTGCAACTGTGGAATCTCTTAACGAGTACCGCCTTCAATCGGTTTCAGGATAGTTGAAATGGAGAATTGCATGTTTCGAGTTCTGGCAGTTATCGCGATGATCCAGACTTTTACAATGGCAACAGCATTCGGACAGGGGTGCGGCGGGCCGGAAGCTCCCTGTAAATTGCAAAACGGCGAATATCATATTGCGGTCCCGGAAACTTCTACGAACAAGAAACCGGGAATTTTTGTGTTCCTGCACGGTTCAGGAGGCACTGGTGCGGCCGGCGTAAAAAACAAGGGGTTCGTGGAAAGGGTGACAGCGCGTGGTTATGCGCTTTTAACTCCGTCGGGTCTGAAGCGGGATTGGAGTGTTTTTGACGGGCTGCCAGACACACGCGATGACGTTGCGTTTCTTCGTGACGTAATCAACGACGCTACGCAGCGGTTTGACCTGGATCGCGACACTGTGCTGATGACAGGGTTTTCTAGAGGCGGTTCGATGGTCTGGGATGTGGCCTGTGCTGCACCAGACACAGCAAAAGCCTATGCCGCCGCAGCCGGTGGATTTTGGGAACCCATGAAACCCTCCTGCGAAGGATCAGTGCATCTGCGTCACAGTCATGGGTTTGGCGACCGTATGGTCCCTTTGGAAGGTCGTAAGGGTATATGGCGGGGACGGAATTTTCACCAAGGCGGCATCCTGAAAGGACTTGATATATGGCGAGCCGCAAATGGATGTTTCGGTAGTGCCGACAATTCAAGTGCTGACGGGAACCGCTGGACAAAGGTTTGGGAAAGTTGTGAAGCCGGTTCACTTACCCTGGAGATTTGGGATGGTGGACACGGACTGCCCAAGGGATGGTCCACAGACACAATCAATTGGTTTGAAGGTCTGGAATAGTTCGCTCCGCGGTTTTCATGCGAACCAATTCAGACCCGTTTTCAAACTGCGAGACTTTTGCCGGTTGCAAACTCATATGATTGAGCAACAATCATTTTCACCACTTCCAATTCTGAACGGTCACGTGGCGAAAACACCATAATCAAGCCAGGCGGATATCGGCCCATTGTTACCAGAAAGTGATCTTCCCCCCATCCAGCTTCAATGACGAGCTTTGCATCTTCCGCAGTCACTTTGACATGCATGCTTCCGCTGTCCGGGTGAGGATGGATGTGTGCAAACTCACGACCAATCATGAACGCTTCTTCATTGCAATTGCATCCATCTTGTAAAACAAGCGCCCTGGCGCCTGGAACGGAGATGCCGCTTTGCTCATTGTTTATCGCTGGCAATGAAAAACACCATTCGTGCAATTCCCCAACTATCTCGTCAGATCCGTGCTGGTTCAACTGGGAGTGTGGTATGGTACTGGTCGTGTCAGGCTGGGGCCCGCTGCGTTGTGGCAATTTCAATTTATCATTCATATCAAACCCTTCCGGTTGCGTAGTTCAAATATGAATGTTTATAATTGCAATTTAAATACCATAAATCGCATACGGAGTTTGCATGAAAGCACAGAGATCGCGCGCCGATCAGAAACTTGAATGGGCAGACATGCCTTATATTCTGTCAGTTTGTGAAGCTGGAAGCCTTGCGGGTGCGGCACGCATTATGGGTGTCAATCACTCGACTGTTTTCCGACGCATAGAAAATGTAGAGGCAAGACTTGGGGTAAGATTGTTCGAGCGCTTAAGTCGTGGCTATGTGATGACAGCTGCAGGAGAACTCTTCTACGAACAGGCAATTCTTCTTTGTGAAGGCATGGACAGAATTGAGCGTGAACTGGGCGGTAAAGATCTGCGGCTTGAAGGTATTCTGACTGTAACAACGACTGACTCACTCCTGCATTGCCTTGCCCCCTTTTTTTCCGCTTTTCAGGCCGAACATCCCGATGTTGAGCTGCGCTTATTGTCTGATGTCCGTGCATTTGATCTGATGCAGCGCGATGCTGATATTGCTTTACGGCCTACTGACACACCTCCTGAGCATTGGATCGGGCGAAAACTCTCTCCATTGTCCTTCGCCACCTACGCCCACAAAGACTATTGGCGGTCGGTGAAAAACCTCACGCCAGAGGAATATAGATGGGTAATGCTGGGAGATGACCTCAATCAGTCTCCTATGAGTAAAATCACCATGAGAAGGAAAGCGGAAGCAGCAAGAGTAACCGTCTTGAACACAATGATGAGTGTTTTTGACATGGTGCAATCCGGCTTTGGCATGGCGGCCATGCCCTGTTACCTGGGCGAAAAGCATCCGAAGTTGATCCGCATCCACGAACCGGAGGTTAGTTCAACCTGGCACCTTTGGCTGCTGGCTCATCCCGATGTGCGGAGGAGTGCCCGGGTAAATGCCTTTTATGAGTTTGCGACCGCCAAAATCACAAACACCGTTCTTGGAACATCACCCGAGTAGTTTCAAACTCAACTTCATGAGACTTGGTTTGTGCGTTTGCGCAAGATTTGTTTGCAAGCTCTGCCAATTTTATTTCGAGGTGAACATGCGACTTTCCTTGGAAACGAAAGCTATGGAGTCGTTATGAAGCGAAAAATACATCAGGAAATAACAAGTAGCGTTTGCGCTGCTGTTTTATCAGTCGGCATTTTCTTCACAAATGCTTTTGCCGTTGAAGTTGAGACACGATCTTTGGAGGAACTCTACAAAGCTGCTCTGGAAGAAGGTGGTGGATTGGTACTCAGAGCAGGAGGCGATAAGCCGGACCAGATTGATTATTATCTGGACATGTTCAAGGACAGGTTTCCAAAACTTGAGGTAACCCACAGCGTTGATGTCAGTATCAATCACGCGCCACGCTATGACAATGCCCGCGCAGCTGGAGGTGAAAAGAATATCCCAGATGTCATTCAATTCCAGACATTGCACGATTTCAACTATTACGCGGAAAACGGATTATTGGATGTTTACCGGCCCAAAAACTGGGAAAAAGTCTTCCCGGATCACCGGGACCCGCATGGACGTTGGACAGGACTTTATGGCGTCACCTTCACCAACTACATCAATACTGACATTATTGATGTAGCCGAGGTACCTCGCGATGCACTGGATTATCTCGACCCGGCTCTTGAAGGGAAGGTTATCCTGACCTATCCGCATGATGATGACGCGGTTTTATATCAATTCTGGAACCTCAAAGAAGCATACGGCTGGGACTATATTGAAAAACTGGTAGCCACCGAGCCGACCTGGGTACGCGGCACCGCGTTGCCGTACGTTGCAATCAACAATGGGTGGTACGCAGCAAGCTTCACCACATTCTGGGCGTTTGAACCGTTCCCGAATGCGAACACGAAGTTCTTGTTTCCCGAAAACGATTATTTTCTGACATGGTATCAAACTGCCGGCATTCCTACTCAGGCCAGGAACAAGGCCGCGGCCAAGTTGTATCTTAACTGGATGCTGTCTGATGAATTTCAAACAAAGTGGCTACAGTTTCCGGTACGTATGGATATCGAAGCGCCAGGTGGAAAGAAGTCCGTTCTTCATCACAACACTTCACCGGGAGACTTCCATCGCTGGATGTTGAAACGTGAATTGGTCGAGCGGTTCCGCATGCAAATGCTGCAGCTTATTGGTCCGGTGCATGGTCCTACACCGGTTGAGATCGATTACAGTGTGAAACCTTAGGTTTTTTCCGACATACCTCAAACAAGATGGGTGCACTGTATTGTGCGCCCATTGAAATTCAGAAACCAAAAGTGTTGCAAAACGATTTTGAGACAACACAGCCTCTGGCAGACACTCAAACTCAATCCGTCCCAAAGCCCTCACCGGGCTTGAGATAAGCCTTTCGCGGTGGAGCAAATACATCAAAGATCATTGCACCTTCAGGTCCCGCCTTGATCGTGTGTGGTACATTTCCCGGAGTTCGCCAGAAGTCACCCTTTTTGACCTCTATCGTTTCTTCCCCCTGATACCGGGTTGCGGACCCTTCAAACAGAAATCCCCATTGCTCTTCCGGATGATGATGCAAGGTACCCTCTGAGTTCGGCTCCAACCGCACGATGGATATCATGGCCTGGTCGCCGGGAAAAACACTGGCTGAAATCCCTTCAGATAGTTGACGTGCGATACCGCTCTCAGTGTCATCAATATTGAAAAAATCCTGCATCTTGATCTCCAAAGTGAAAACCCTGCCCGCTACCGGACAGGGTTTCATCGCCCCTTTGTTTTGTTCCTACCGCAAAGCCAGGCAGTAACCCTGATTAAAACTTCCGGTAAGCTCTGTTCAATTCCACCATCGGATGATCCGGTGACATCTGGAACTTGAGCAGCAATTCACGGGCTATCATATCCCGGTCTTGCTGATTGTCTGGCAGTTCCATTTCTTCCGGTATTGCAACCCAACCGTTGATGTTGCGGTCGAAGACGGCAGCCTTGCCGTCATCATACCCCATGTGAACGTCTTCGAGCCAGTTGAGGTCCTCCCAGCCCATGAACTCAATATAGCCTTTCAGGAAGGGCGTAAGCCGTTCATAGTCAGGCAACAGGTTCACGTCATATCGATAGCCGATATGTTGGCCGATTGTTTTCTCGCGCTCAGATTCAAGACCGTCAGCAGATTTGATGAACTGATCAACATCGCTAATTTCGGAGCCCTTATAGCTTGTTCCTGCCATTTCACTGTCTCCTTAAATGTGGTGTGAACCTATCACAAACAATAAGGACTAACAATATCCTTGACGCATCCATAAAGAGTGTGAACTTGCGCACCATCTTGGTAGCGCACAATAACTGTACGGCGCATACGTAAGTACGCGATTTGTCACACAAAG
>JBCCGN010000060.1:0-13538 GCA_039029255.1 Pseudomonadota bacterium
GAGGCGCGGCTTTATGCAGAGGACGTGCCAAAAGGTTTTCTGCCGGCGACCGGAACACTTGAATATCTGGAATTTTCCGACGCAGCGCGCAACGATTCCGGGGTTGTGGAAGGCGATACGATTACTCCCTTCTATGATCCGATGATTGCCAAGGTGATAACTCACAATGAGACCCGCGAAATGGCTTTGGCGGATCTGGAATATGCACTGGGTGATACAAAAATTGCGGGCACCGTGACTAATGCCCCGTTTCTGAGAGCACTATGCAAGCATCACGAATTTGCATTGGGAAACGTTGATACAGGTCTGATTGAGCGCGATATCGAAAGCCTGGCGGTACTAAACCCACCATCTGACCGGATCGTTGCATTGGCCGCAAAATATGCGCTGGACATGCCATTTTCGCCCAACCCCTATGGGCGTGAGCTGGAGTATGAGGGTACAGATCCATTTGATGCATTATCCGGTTTTTCGATTGGGGAAGCTCCGACTTGGATACAGAAACTCGTTCTCGGCGAAGAGAGTTATGCGGTGCGAATTTGGCCCGATTCTGAATCCTGGCAATGCAATGTAAAGCACGGCGATGGGGAGTTCTCCGGAAGCTTCGATGATCTGGAATGTGCCGATCCGGATCAGGCTCCGGAAGTGTTTGTATTCGGCAAAAGGGTAGCAGTTTTCGCTCCTGACGGTACTTTTGAATTTGTGTTTCCTGATCTGTTGGCAGGCCAGAGTGACATTGCCGATGGTGGGGACACCATAATTGCGCCAATGCCGGGTCTTGTAAAGAAAGTCATCGTTCAGTCCGGAGCCAGTGTAACACTGGGAGACCCGCTGGTTGTTCTCGAAGCAATGAAAATGGAGCACACGCTTACTGCCCCCCGCGACGGGTTGGTGGAAGAAGTCAATGCCAGCGAGGGTGATCAGGTGGAAGATGGTGACCTTCTGGTCCGCATGGAGAAACAAAGTGTCTGAACATGTTACAATATTTGAAGTAGGCGCACGGGATGGCCTCCAGAACGAAAGCGCTATGATCCCGGCCGAAAAGAAGATTGAGCTGATTGATCTTCTTTCGGATTGCGGATTCACGAAAATCGAGACTACTGCATTTGTTTCGCCCAAATGGGTTCCGCAAATGGCAGATGCCGCTCAGGTAATGGCGGGCATTCTGCGAAGGCCTAACATCAGCTATGCCGTTTTAACGCCAAACATGAAAGGATACGAGCGCGCAAAGGCATCAGACGCCGATGAAATCGCTGTATTTGGCGCAGCCAGCGAAGGTTTCAGTCAGGCCAATGTCAATTGTTCGATTGCAGAAACGATAGAGCGCTTCCTGCCAATAACAGAAGCTGCCAGCAGAGATGGCATTCCGGTTCGGGGATACATCTCCTGCGTAACGGATTGTCCTTATGACGGTCCGACACCACCTGAAAATGTAGCGAATATGGCAGAGAAGCTGCTTGCCGCGGGATGTTACGAGATTTCACTGGGTGATACGATCGGACAGGGAACACCGGAGACAATCGCTGCAATGCTGGATGCAGTTCTGAAAGTTTCTCCGGCAGAAAAATTGGCAGGTCACTATCACGATACAGCCGGTCGCGCGCTCGACAACATAAAAGTCAGTCTTGAGCGGGGAGTAAGGACGTTTGATTCATCCGTAGGCGGTTTGGGTGGTTGTCCCTTCGCACCTGGTGCGGCCGGAAATGTTGCGACCGAAGCGGTGATCGAAATGGTTGAATCCAAAGGATTTGAAACCGGTATCAATCGAAAACGACTGGCAGAGGCCACTGCACTTGCGGTTGGATTGAGGAGCGCAGCATGAGCTTTGAAACAATCCGTGTCGCAACAGATGAGCGCGGTGTTGCCAGTCTTACCCTCAATCAACCTGAGCGGCACAATGCCATGTCATCGTCCATGATTGGGGAACTCGCTGAAGCCGCTTGGGAGCTCTCCGCCGACAGTAAGGTGCGCGTTGTGATACTGACCGGTGAGGGAAAGAGTTTTTGTGCGGGCGGCGATCTTGGCTGGATGCGTCAACAGTTCGAAGCGGATCGGGAAACCCGCATTGCTGAAGCAATGAAACTTGCATCCATGTTGCGCACTTTGAACGAATTACCAAAACCGCTGATAGGAAAGATAAACGGACAGGCTTTTGGCGGTGGTATTGGCATGATCAGCATATGTGATGTTGCGGTTGGCATTGATACTGCAAAATTTGCGCTGACTGAAACCCGGCTTGGTCTGATTCCGGCAACCATAAGTCCCTATGTCGTTGCCAGAATGGGAGACGGAAGAGCACGTCGCGTATTCATGTCCGGCAGGAGGTTTGATGCCGGTGAGGCGGTGGAACTGGGTCTGCTGGCAAAATCGGTTTCGGCAGATGAGCTGGACACGGCCGTCAAAGCGGAGATCGAGCCTTACCTTTCAACGGCTCCAGACGCAGTTTCCAAAGCCAAAACCCTTGTTCGATCTCTCGGTCCTGTCATCGATGAAGCCGTCATGCTGAAGACTGCCGAGCAACTGGCAGATTGTTGGGAAAGTCGGGAAGCCCAGGAGGGAATTGCCGCATTCTTCGACAAGCGTAAGCCTGGTTGGCAAGTCTGATATTCAACAAATTATTGAAATTGATGTGAACCCTGATCGCAGTGTTGTGCGAGAATTTGTTTCGATTTTCTTTCAGCAATCTGAAAAATGAAACTCGCAATCAATCGATCATGAAAGGTCGCATCTATGCAACTTGGAAAAATTTTGCTTGTCGGAATAATTACGCTGGTTTCCCTACCGCTCTTTCTGGGACAAGTTTACGCGCAGTCTTCGCTGGAAAAGGCATTCGTGGCAAAATCGCGGTTGGCAAACAAATTGTGGACACGGCACGATGCCTCTTCAACCGTCGAGGTTGATCACGGTACCTGGGACGCATTCCTGGCGAAATATCTGAAGTCAGATGGTCAGGGTGTAAACAGACTGGCATATGCGCGTGTTACAAAGGCCGACAAAGGCGCACTTAAGAAATACCTTGCAGAACTTCAGCAAACCGATGTCACCAAACTCAATCGCAACGAGCAGTATGCCTACTGGCTGAACCTCTACAATGCGAGCACTGTCAATGTAGCGCTGGAAAATTATCCGATTGAGTCAATTTTGGACATCAAGTCAAATGTGCTGGATTTCAAGGGCCCGTTCAATGACAAGATTGCCAAAGTAAACGGCCAGTCGATCACGCTTGACACAATTGAAAGCGGGATCGTTCGCCCGATCTGGAATGATCCGCGGCTTCACTACGCTTTCAACTGTGCTGCGATTACCTGCCCCAATCTTGGCAAACAGGCATATCGCGGCAAGACGATCGATTCACAGCTGGACCGCGCCGCTCGAAGCTACATCAATGATCCGCGCGGCATTCGTGTTGAAAATGGAGAGATTACAGCCTCAAAAATATTCTTTTGGTACGAAGAAGATTTTGGCGGCAGCGAAGCATCGATCCTGAAACATGTCAGAAGATATGCAGACCCGAAACTGAAATCCGCGCTTTCAGGAAAAACGGAAATCGCCAGCTTCGAATATGACTGGACGCTTAACAGCCGATAAAGCAGCTAAACAACTTCCCTAGGGGCGAGGGAAGTCACCCGTGCCTTAAGACCCCCCTGGTCAGGCACGGGTGAACATAATCAAAAAATTGTTGGCTGGCATCAGGTATTTTTCGGAAAAAACAAAACCGTGCTCGGCAGCAGTTCGGGAGACCTCCGCAACGTCCCGCACCGCAAAACTCTCATCCTTTGACTTCAGCCAGGCATCAAATTCCACATTGCTTTCGCTGGTGTGCTCACCATCAATGCGAAACGGGCCGTAAAAAAACAAACGTGCTCCGGTTGTGGATACTCTTTCAGCGATACTGAAAATGCCTTCGGTCACTTTCCAGGGCGTGATGTGAATGACGTTGAAACACAGAAAAAGATTGTACCGGTCATTGTTTTCGCAGAAAGAATCCGGATTTGTGGCGTCCAGCAGAATGGCTGGTTTCATGTTGCTGACCATCGCATCGCTTTTCCAGGCATCAATGCTGTCCAGGTTTTGCGGATCCGCATCCGTCGGTTGGATAACCATGTTCGGGAACATTCCGGCAAAGCTCGCTGCATGTTGACCGCTACCGCTGCCGATTTCGAGGCAGTTGAATTTGCCGTCCCCCAATAATGCCTTCAGTTTGTCGCCTAGCGGTGTGATATTCCTGTGGAAGGAAGGAGAGTCTTTTCTTGCATCGTTCATTTTTTCCAGTCCGGAGATGGCAGTTTTGCCTATTGGCTAGGGTGTGGCTGTAGCGATAAAAGAGTATCTGGGAGGATATGCCAATGCAAACAGAACTGGCAATGAATGCGCAAGAGGTCAGCAACTATGTTTCGGAGGTTTTTCCGCAATCGAACCAGTACGGATTTGCGGTTCAGCATCTTGAACCCGGACGCATATCTGTTCTCATGCAGGTAACCGACCAGCATCTTAGACCGGGTGGTACGGTTTCGGGTCCATCCATGTTTGCGCTTGCAGATTGCGCAACCTACCTCATGGTATTGTCTCACATCGGCAAAGTGGCCCTCGCCGTTACAACCAATCTCAACATCAATTTTCTTTCAAAGCCGGAAGGCGATCTGATCGCTCATGCAAACCTGCTCAAGTTGGGAAAACGGCTTGCGGTTTGTGATGTCGCCATTCACTCGGTGAAAAGCGATGTCCTCGTTGCTCATGCAACAGCAACATATTCCATCCCGCCAAATCGCTGAAACACAACTTCCCGATTGCAATTTTCGGGCGCTTTTCTAATGTGGTCTTCAGATCAGGAGAAACAAAATGGATCTCGCATTTACGGACGCAGAGAATGACTTCCGGGGAGAAGTTCGACGGTTTTTGGAAGAGAAATTGCCCTCAAGCATTTCCGGCAAGGTGAAGCTCGGCAAACGCTTGAACAGGAATGACATGGTAAAATGGCATTCTATCCTGAACTCGCAGGGCTGGTTGGCGCCCAACTGGCCACAAGAGTGGGGTGGCACCGGATGGACAGCTGTTCAAAAGCATATCTTCGATGAAGAATGTTGGGCTGCAGGTGCGCCACGCACTGTTCCTTTCGGCCTTAGCATGCTCGCCCCGGTACTTTTGAAGTTCGGAAGCAACGAGCAGAGAGCGCATTATTTGCCGCGTATACTGGACGGCACCGACTGGTGGTGTCAGGGCTATTCAGAGCCCGGGGCCGGTTCCGACCTTGCTTCGCTCAAAACCAAGGCTGTTCGGGAAGGTGACCACTACATCGTGAATGGTCAGAAGACCTGGACCACACTTGGTCAGTTTGCGGACTGGATATTCTGCCTTGTTCGCACGTCAAATGAAGGCAAACCGCAGGAGGGCATCTCATTTCTTCTGATCGACATGAACACACCTGGAGTCGAAGTGCGCCCGATCATTTTGCTAGAGGGAGAACATGAGGTAAATGAGGTATTTTTTGATAATGTGAAAGTACCCGTCGGAAATCTCGTTGGCGAGGAAAACAGGGGTTGGACCTATGCCAAGTACCTCCTTACCCATGAGCGCACCGGTACCGCGAATATCGGAAATTCGAATGCAGCGCTCGAGAAACTGAAATTGATTGCCGGAGAGCAGATCAAGAACGGTAAATCGCTCGGTCGTGATCCGTATTTTGCCGCTCGCATGGCACGGGTCGAAATGGACCTGAATGCCCTAAAGACCACAAATCTTCGTATTCTGGCTCGTGCCGATGCAGGTGCTGCCCCGGGACCGGAAAGTTCCATGCTCAAGGTGAAGGGCACGATAATTCGACAGGAGTTGAATGATCTCGCACGTCGTGCGCTTGGCCCTTATGCGCTGCCATTTTCATCCGAGGCGCTTGACGAAGGTTACAATGAAGAGCCGATTGGACCGGATTATGCGAACCCTATAGCAGCGAAATATTTCAATAACCGGAAGATGTCGATTTATGCTGGTTCCAACGAAGTGCAGCGGGCGATCATCACCAAGACAAAGTTGGGCTTGTAAGACATGGACTTCGAACTGAATGAGGATCGCCGCCTTCTGTCCGAGACGCTGGCGCGTTTTTTGGCTGACAATTATGATATCGAAAAACGCCATGGGCACGCGATGTCAGATGACCGCTTTTCGCGCGATATGTGGAAGCAGTTTGCCGAGCTTGGCATCATAGGCGCATTGTTTGATGAAACGGCCGGAGGCTTTGGTGGCCAGGGTCCCGACTTGATGGTCGTTTTCGAAGCACTTGGCCGCCATCTTGTCGTTGAGCCGTTCCTGCCAACTTTGCTTGCTGGATCAGTTCTGGCAGCAGATGAAAGCCACGGCGAATTGCTTGAAAACGTCATGGCTGGCGAGGCTTTGATTGCACTCGCCCATGGAGAGCCGGATAGCCGTTACGAAATGGCCCATGTGTCAGCGGCCGCTGAAAGGCATGATGGTGAAGGTTGGAAAATTACTGGAAACAAGTCGGTTGTTCTGGGCGGTGGCAATGCTACCCATTGCGTCGTCTCGGCGAGAACTTCCGGTGACGCGACTGATGAGCAGGGTATTTCCCTTTTTCTGGTTGAAAAGGATCCTGGCGTGAACATTCGTGATTACGGGACCATTGACGGGTATGCCGCTGCCGAGCTTCATCTTGAAGGCGCCCAGGGTCAATTGATCGGCAAAGAAGGCGGTGGATTTGCATTACTGGAAATCGCATTCGCACGTGGAATTTCCGCACTGTGTGCCGAAACGCTTGGCGCAATGGAGGTTGCGAAAGACCTGACGGTTGAATACATGCACACCCGCAAGCAGTTCGGGGTGCCGATAGGAAAGTTTCAGGCCCTGCAGCACCGCATGGCTGATGTTCTGATCGAGTTGGAACAGATGCGATCTGCAGTGATCAACGCTGTGGGCAACCTCGGTTCGGACCGGCACACAAGAGAACGCGAAGTTTCCGCCTGCAAACATTTGTGCGGAACCATTGGTCGACAGGTCGCTGAAGAAGCCATTCAAATTCATGGCGGAATGGGCATGACGTGGGAGTATCCTGTTGGTCATTTCGCCAAGAGAATAATCATGATGGATCATCTGTTTGGTGATACCGACCACCATCTGGAACGTTATATAACCCTGTCACAACAGGCAGGATAAACCACAAAAGGAAATACAGAATGAGCACGATTGAATCCCGCCTGGCAGACATGGGCATAACAATTCCCGAACCTCCCAAGCCTGTCGCAAGCTACGTAGGTTACGTGAAACATGGCGACATGGTTTTTGTTTCAGGCCAGACCCCTATGGTGAACGGCAAGGTAACCCATCAAGGTCTTTTAGGGCGTGATGTTTCACTGGAAGATGCTGTATCGGAAGCGCAAGTCTGTGCAATCAACATTCTTGCGCAGATTAAAAACGCCTGCGATGGCGATCTGGAACGCATTGTGAAGTGTATACGCCTGGGAGGTTTTGTTGCATCCACTCCGGATTTTACAGACCATCCCAAGGTCGTGAATGGCGCTTCTGACTTCATGGGAACCGTACTCGGTGAACGCGGTGAGCATTCGCGAGCTGCAGTAGGGGTTGCTGCTCTGCCACTTAATTGTTGCGTGGAAGTCGATGCCATTTTTGCAATCGGATGATCAAAGATGCCTGCCTGTCTGATCCCGAGTGAACCTGTTAGCGGGCCAGCGGCCTGGATCGGCAGGGATATGGCGGCGCATCCGGACAAATGGCTGGTGAACCTGAATTCCGAACAGATCGAAGACCTCGAGAATGCAGCAAGGCATTATCTCGGCCTGGGGCGTGACATTGGAGAAATCACTAGAGAAGATTTTCCACTTGAGAAGTTTGATGAGCACCTGGTCCAGTTGAATCACAAACTGATTCATGGCGTCGGTGTCGAAGTGCTCCGTGGTTTGCCAATTGAGAACTATTCGCAGGAATTTGCCGCAGCCATTTTCTGCGGTGTCGGAGCTCATCTAGGCAGTGCCCGCTCCCAGAATGCCCAAGGACATATACTTGGACATGTGCGAGATGTCGGAGCTAACGCAAACGATCCGAATACCCGTATCTACCAGACTGCAGAGCGGCAAACTTTTCATACGGACTCTGCTGACGTGGTGGGTCTGTTGTGCATCCGAGAGGCAATGGAGGGTGGGAAATCACTGTTGGTAAGCGCGCCGTCAATTTTCAACAGAATGCTGGAAACAAGGCCGGATCTTGTTGCGCTATTGTTTGACCCGGTTGCTACGGACCGGCGCGGTGAAATTCCGGAAGGTATGAAGCCTTATATGGAGATTCCGCCCCTCAACTGGCATGAAGGATTTCTGACCGTGTTCTATCAGCGTCAATATATCGACAGTGCACAACGCTTTGACGGAGCATTGCAGCTCACAGGCAAGCATATTGAAGCGCTTGACCAGTTCGATCAGTTGGCGAACGATCCGGAACTGCATTTTGGCATGCAGCTCCAACCCGGTGATATGCAATTTGTTTATAATCATTCGCAGCTGCACGATCGGACCGGTTTTACGGACTGGCCTGAGCCCGAGAAACGCCGGCACCTGCTGCGACTGTGGTTGTCAATTCCGGGCGACCGTCCACTGCCCGAATGTTTCAAGCAGCGCTATGGTTCCATTGAAATTGGAAACAGGGGCGGGATCATTACACAGGAAACAAAATTACACGCCCCGTTGGATTGATCGACCTGCTCCGGCATTGTTCGCAATCCGGTGACAGTCTGTCATCAATTCAGCGGCTTATTCCATTCAAGAAATGAATTATCTTCCTGAGCAGAAGAGCACAGGAGAATAGATATGACTGGCAATGGAATAAGCATACTTCGGATTGATTCAAGCGCACGGCATGAAGGGTCACATACAAGGCAGTTGGCGGACAGGTTCATAAATTCCCTGGAAAGGAAGACGGTCATTGATCAGATGGTGGCCCGTGATGTTTCTGCAGGTGTCGAGTTTGTTGACCAGGATTGGGTGTATGCAAACTTCACCGATGAGAATGAGCGGAGTGAAGCCCAGAAGCAGCGCCTTGCGAACTCTGACGCGCTGGTTGCCGAACTTGAATCAGCTGATTTGATCGTCATCGCGGTGCCAATATATAATTTCGGAATCCCGGCCAGCTTGAAAGCCTGGATCGACCAGGTGGCGCGCGCCAGGAAAACATTCAAATACACAGAGAACGGTCCTGTCGGCTTGCTGGAAAACAAGCGTGCGGTGATAGTCACCGCTTCCGGCGGAACGGAAGTCGGAAGTGAAATCGACTTCGCTACACCTTATCTCAAACACGTCCTTGCTTTCCTCGGGATACACGATGTGGAAATCATCAAGGCTGATCAATTGATGGCTGATGCCGAACGTGGCCTCGAAAATGCGAAGCAGGAAATTCAGGAGTTTCAACTGGAGCGCGTTGCCTGATCAGAAGATTTAAGAAAGAAAGGCGGCACGAGGTCGCCTTTCGGATTTTCTCAATCGGCTTTGAGCTCTAACCCGCCGCTTCAACCGCCCGTTTGGCCATGACCTTGACCAGATTGGCACGGTAAGCAGCATCGCCATGGATATCTGAGAGCATCGCATCCTCATCGACATCGCAGGCTGCTACCGCGTCCCCACTCCAGTTTCCGGCAAGCGCTTCTTCCATCCCGCTGTGGCGGAACACGCCATCGGAACCGGCCCCCGTGACGGCTACCCGGGCTCCATCTCCGCTTTGGGCAACAAAGACACCCGCCATCGCATATCTTGATGCCGGGTTCGGGAACTTCGAATAAGCTCCTTTCTCGGGCTTTTCATATGAAACAGCAGTGATGATTTCATCCTCTTCAAGTGCGGTTTCAAACATGCCGACAAAGAACTCTTCAGCAGAAATGGTGCGCTTGTTTGTCATGATGGATGCATTCAGGGCCAGCATTGCAGCCGGATAATCGGCAGCCGGATCATTGTTCGCAATCGAACCTCCGATTGTACCGCGATGGCGGACATGCGGGTCACCGATGTGGCCTGCAAGCTCTGCAACGCCATTGCCAATTTCATCACCACCTCCGGCAACCTCAGCATGTGTCGTCGCAGCCCCGATTGTGACCGTGTTCCCGTCTACGGAAATACCCTTGAGCGCATCAATGTGGGTGATGTCCACGAGGTCGGATGGTGCCGCCAATCGCTGTTTCATGGTCGGGATAAGCGTCATGCCCCCGGAAAGCAGTTTCCCGTCATCCGCTGATTCAAGTTTTGCCACCGCGTCTTCAGCACTGGAGGCTCTATGGTATTGTGTCTCGTACATTTTCTTCCTCCTTACTCTGCAGCTTCTTTGGTGGCGACTGCCTGAATTGCTGCCCAGACCTTTGCCGGTGTTGCCGGCATGGAAAGATCATTATTTCCTATGGCGTCCGTGATTGCGTTGATGACCGCTGGCGGCGAACCAATTGCACCGGCCTCGCCGCACCCTTTTATGCCCAACGGATTATTTGGACAGATGGTGGATTCGTGGCTGACCTTGTAATTGGGAAGGTCGTCAGCACGGGGCATCGCATAGTCCATATAAGATCCGGTAAGCAACTGTCCGCTATCGTCATAGACTGCCTGTTCCAGCAGTGCCTGGCCAACACCTTGCGCGATCCCGCCGTGTACCTGACCTTCGACAATCATGGGGTTGATGATCGTGCCAAAATCATCAGATGCCACAAACTGGACTATCTCAGTCGTTCCGGTGTCCGGATCCACTTCGACTTCGCATATGTAGGTTCCGGCTGGGAATGTGAAGTTCGCCGGATCATAGAACGCGCCCTCCTTCAGGCCCGGTTCCATGCCTTCCGGCAGATTATGGGCTGTATACGCACCAAGGCAGACCTCATGCCAGCCGAGCGTTTTGTCGGTACCCGCAACTTTCACCTCGCCGTTTTCGATAACGATATCGCCCTCATCGGCTTCCAGCAGGTGGGCTGCGATTTTCTTGGCCTTTGCCTCGACCTTGTCGAGTGCCTTGACAATTGCCGACATGCCGACTGCACCGGAACGCGATCCGTATGTGCCCATTCCGAACTGCACCTTGTCCGTGTCGCCATGAACAATCTGTACGTTATCCGTCGGCAGGCCAAAACGATCACTCACCACTTGAGCAAACGTTGTTTCATGTCCCTGGCCATGGGCGTGCGAACCGGTCAGAACTTCTATCGTGCCAACCGGATTGACCCGCACTTCCGCGGATTCCCAAAGACCCACGCCGGCACCAAGCGAACCAACCGCCGCTGATGGTGCGATGCCGCAGGCTTCGATGTATGATGACATTCCAATGCCACGCAGTTTGCCGCGGGATGCAGCTTCAGACCGACGGGCTTCAAATCCATCATAGTCCGCGGCAGCTTTGGCGGCATCAAGATTGGCGCCAAAATCGCCCGCGTCATATGCCATGATCACCGGAGTTTGATGCGGAAACTCTTGGACGAAATTGTTCCGCCGCAATTCACCGGCATCGACACCCAGTTCTCGTGCAGCGGTCTCCATCATCCTTTCTATCAGATAACATGCCTCCGGCCGTCCAGCGCCACGATACGCATCCACCGGAGTGGTGTTTGTGTAGACGGTACGCACGTTACAGTGAATATTCGAGATATCGTACTGGCCGGAGAGAAGCGTTGCATAAAGATACGTCGGAACCGCTGATGAAAACAGCGACATGTAGGCACCGAGATTGGCGATTGTATCGATCTGGAACCCGACGATTTTGTTGTCGGCATCAAATCCCATTTTCGCGGTGGAAACATGATCACGACCATGAGCATCTGTAAGGAACGCTTCTGACCGGTCTGACGTCCACTTAACCGAGCATCGGGTTTTCATGGATGCCCAAAGACAGGCAATCTCTTCAGGATAGATGTAGATTTTGGCTCCAAAACCACCTCCTACATCCGGTGCAATGACCCTGAGTTTATGTTCTGGAGCCACCTGGTAGAAGGCTGAGAGCACAAGCCGCGCCACATGCGGATTCTGAGAGGTTGTATAAAGCGTGTAGTGATCTTCCGACGTATCATAAGTGGCAACCGCTGAGCGGGGCTCCATCGGGTTGGGTGCGACGCGATTGTTGGTGATGTCCATCTCGCAAACATATGCCGCACCGGCTATGGCTGCTTCCGTTGCATCCTTTTCGCCGATTTCCCAATCGTAAATCAGGTTTCCGGCTGCTTCGGGATGGATTTGCGGCGCTCCGGATTCAAGTGCCTTCTCGGGGGCTGTAACAGAAGGAAGGACTTTATAGTCCACATTCACGGCTTCTGCTGCTGACTTCGCGTTTGCCGGACTGTCCGCTACCACAATAGCGACCGCATCGCCCACATAGCGAACAAACTCCGTCGCAAGTGCTGACCAAGCGCCCATGTTCATCGGAGTTCCGTCTTTTGACGTAATTGCCCAACCGCAGATAATATTGCCGATCCCGTCACCGGTAAGCTGGTGACCATCCAGAACCGCTTCAACACCTGCCATGGCCTCCGCGGCGGATTTGTCTATGCCGTTTATCCTTGCGTGGGCATGCGGTGAGCGAACGAATGCTGCGTAACACTGGTTGTCATTGCGAACATCGTCCGTGTATTTTCCGTTTCCGGTGATAAATCTCTTGTCTTCCTTGCGCAAAACCCTTGCGCCTATACCTTCACTCATGATTTGTAATCTCCTCCCTTTCGGTGGCACGAAAACTTACATCTTCGATGCGCCATCCTGGATTGCCTTGACGATGTTATGGTAGCCGGTACAGCGACAGATATTGCCTTCAAGTTCTGTCCGGACAGTTTTTTCGTCCAGGTCTTTGCCCTTTCGATTGACCATGTCGACTGCGGCCATAATCATGCCTGGAGTACAGAAACCGCATTGAAGCCCGTGATTTTCCTTGAACGCCAATTGCATCGGATGCAGATCGCCATCGGCAAGACCCTCAATGGTTGTCACGTCGCAACCATCGGCTTGAGCGGCCAGCATGGTGCACGATTTCACTGCCTTGCCATCAATATGCACAACGCATGCCCCACATTGCGAAGTGTCACAACCGACATGGGTGCCGGTAAGCCGCAGGTTTTCACGGATAAACTGAACCAGAAGCGTGCGATCTTCCACTTCGCCGCTGACAGCCTTTCCGTTCATTGTCATTGAAACAGATGCCATAAAATTCCTCCCTGGCAGTATCAATTATCTTTAGACTGCGGACAGGCGGTTTTGGCAGAAGAGAAAAAGCTTCATCCCGATAAAGAAACAATTGCCGACAAGGCAATGGGCGAAGCGGTATCGGTCTCCTCCAAAGTTTCCGATCCGCACTTCTGCGAATAAGTATTGCGCGGAAACCCTACCTCGCCAAGGGCTGGGTCGAAAAAAACCGATAAACCAGCAATATGTCGCATCCCGCCGATTCTGAAAAAGGCTTGCCGATTTTGAAAATCACCTGCCGTTTTCGAAACCGGCGAGAATCCCATTGTCCGAACAGCCATATTGCCGGTGTCAACGCGAAACGAAAGGATGACACCATGCAAAACGCTTCAA
>JBCCGN010000061.1:0-13287 GCA_039029255.1 Pseudomonadota bacterium
AAAAAACATTATGTTATTTGGGTTTGGCATAAATACACATATTGATACGTCGCGAATTCGATTGCTCAGTATCACGCGACAACAACATTCACTTTTACAATTATCTACCCAGCATCAAAATTCGCAATTTGGGATGCCGGTTACGGGATTTTGCCGCCGGATCAACTGCTGCACTGTTAAGCGGGCAGTGAATTTGTTCAGGCTGCAACCTCGAAAAACGGCAATCGAATTCTGGGTTATACGCGCTGCCTTACTGATAAACATTCCCATACACCGTTTGAACACTGGCGCGTTTCTGCACCTGCATGGCGATCCGGTGAACGTTTTCAAATTCCTCAACACAAGGATGCCCGATGTCGCTATACAACCAGGTCGTCAGCATGAACAGGTAAATGTCCGCCGCGCTGAACGTGTCGCCCAGCATCCATTCCTTCCCATCGATTTCATCATCAACAACTTTCCAGACTTCCCGAAGACGCCGGATGGCCCGCGCCTGCACATTCGGTTCATGGTCTGGCGTATCCGCAAACCGGTCCGGATAATAAGACATCTGAAAAGCATTCTGGACGGAGCTTGAAAAGTAAACGAGATACTGAAGAAACTTGCCCCATGCGGGATCTGTATTGGCCGGTGCAAGTTTTGCTTCCGGGTATCGTTCACACAGAAATATGGTGATCGCGGCACACTCGTACATTGACCAGTCCCCTTCAACGAGGATCGGCACCCAACCGTTCGGATTGTGCTCCAGTAGATCATCCGATCTGGGCGTCTGATATTTCACATTGGTTTCTACAAGTTCGTATTCCGCACCGACTTCCTCCAGCAAAACCCGAACGCCCATCGCAGCCGTTCCCCCTGCATAATAGAGTTTGTAGGTCATTAAACTTCCTCCTGCCGGACCTCGTACGCCCATTAGTGTCGAAATTGTCGGTCATTGACCAGCTCTAATTTTCCAAACAAATACATCGTCATTAACCCAATTCTGCAACTCAATGGGTCCAGCATCTCCGAGAACTTGAAACCGGAACCGATCCTGACATACAAGGAAGGGGGGAGTTGAGAGAATGGACGCTATTGCGTTGACCACGGAAATGTCTGTGGTGTTGGGATTGTTGGGTCTGACAGTTGTCCTGTTTGTGTCTGAGGTCGTGCGGGTTGACCATGCGGCCATCCTCGTCATGGTTCTGCTGGGACTGCTCACTTACATACCGGGCCTTGAAAGTCTGGCAGACGTAAACAGCCTCTTCGATGGCTTCGCTTCCAATGCAGTAATTTCCATCATCGCAGTGATGATTATCGGTGCAGGCCTCGACAAGACCGGAGTCATGAGCCGGGTCGCCGCGATTATTCTCAAATATGCGGGAAACACCGAACAAAGACTGGTTGCCATCATCTCCGCTTCCGTCGGTATAATTTCTTCATTCATGCAGAATGTCGGTGCGGCAGCCTTGTTTCTTCCGGTTGTTTCGCGGATTTCGATCAGAACCGAATTGCCCCTCAGCAGATTGCTGATGCCAATGGGCTTCTGCGCGATTATGGGCGGGACGATGACCATGGTCGGCTCATCACCACTCATCCTGCTCAACGATTTGATCGTTTCCGCCAATCGGGACTTGCCACCCGATCAGCAGATGCGAACGTTCGAACTGTTTGACGTGACACCAGTGGGAATCGCACTGGTTACAACCGGCATTCTTTATTTCCTTCTGTTTGGCAAATGGGTTTTGCCAAAGGCGGATGATTCCAGCCGGGATGCCAGAAGCCAGACTTTGAAAAACTACCTTAAGAGGAATTATGAAATCGAGGCAGATGTTTTCGAAGTCATCGTTCCCGAAGGTCATCCCCGTCAGGGTGAAACATTTGATGACCTGATGCAGCGCGGACATGTCTATGTAATCGGCTCATTCTACAAGGGGAAGCGCTGGTTCGCACCGGTGATACAAACCGAGATCACTACACCCTGCCGCCTTGCAATCCTGGGCCGCAAGGAAGATGTCATCGCGATGGCGAATGCCGAAGGCTTTGGTGTACGCAAATCACTGGAAGTCTTTGCCGAGGACTACGCACCAACACGCTCCGGCGTGGCGGAGGTCGTCATCTCTCCGGATTCATCCCTGATCGGGAAATGTGCCCATGATGTCGTGTTCCGCAAACGCTATGGCGCCAGCCTGCTTGCTATTCACCGATACGGTGAAACCCTGAGCTACATGGAAACCGAAGATCATGTTTGTACACCGGTCGGCGAAGTGCCGTTTCACGTCGGTGATATGCTGGCAATCCATTGCACGTGGGAATCGCTGCTTCGGTTGTCGCGCGACCGGGATTTCGTTGTCGTCACGTCTGATTTTCCCCGTGATCAGATTCGCGCAAAAAAAGTCTGGTGGGCGCTTTTCTTCTTTCTGATTGTCCTCGGCCTGATTCTCTTTACCGACATACTCTTGTCCATGTGTCTTCTCGTTGGCGCGATCGGCATGATCACCACGAAGGTACTGGATATTGAGGAAGCTTATGCAGCGGTGAACTGGAGTACGGTTTTTCTGCTCGCCAGTCTCATACCGCTTGGCCTGGCAGTGCAGAGCACCGGTACGGCCGAATGGATTGCCATGCAGATTCTGAGCATCTTGAAAGGCTGGCCCATATGGGCGCTTCAGGCGGGTATGGCGGTTCTTGCAACGATATTCACCCTTGTGATGTCCAACGTGGGCGCGACCGTCTTGTTGGTACCACTGGCTGTTTCAATCGCCATTGCCGTGGGTGGAGATCCGGCAATTTTCGCAATGACAGTTGCCATCTCGACTTCCAACTCCTTCCTGATTCCCACCCATCAGGTTAATGCGCTGATCATGGGGCCTGCAGGATATCGGGTTAAGGATTTCATGAAGACCGGCGGCATCATGACCATACTATTCCTGATTGTATCTCTTGTAATGATGAACCTTGTGTTCTGACCGGATTTTCATCCAAGCATAAATTCCCGGACAAATCAGAATTCCCGTGAAATTCTCCTTGATTTTTTCACGAGACTGATATTCGATGAAATTATACAAGGATTTGCATCAAAGGGAGAATTCATGGCTACGGCAACTGCGGAAAATCTGGAATTACCGGTTGAAAGCGCGCAGTCCGTTGGAAATGACATCCGCGCCTTGCGCAAATCCCGCTCAATGACCCTGGTGGAATTCGCAGAAGCGCTTAATCGTTCTGTTGGCTTTGTGAGCCAGATAGAACGCGGAATATCTGATCCCTCGATTGCCGATTTAAGAAACATCGCCGGTATATTCGGTGTGCAAATCAGCTTCTTTTTCGGCGACAATACCACAAACCCTGCTGGTTCAAGACACATCGTCCGCGCAAACAATCGCCGGCGGCTGGGAAACCCGGAAGAGGGTTTGATCGAAGAACTGCTGTCACCTGATCTGGGCGGTTCTTTCGAAATCATTCGTAGCGAATTCGCACCAGGCTCAAATCTGACAGATGCCCAACGGCGAGATACTGAGGAAGCCGGATACATAATCTCAGGCACCCTGGAGTTGGAGCTGGACGGGGAATGGCAAACTCTCCACGAGGGTGACTCCTTCCGCTTCGCAGGCGAAGCCTACCGCTGGCGCAATACAACCAACAAACCCGCAATCGCGATCTGGGTGGTTTCTCCACCCGTATACTGACTAAAAGAGTAAGGAACGAACATGGCTGAATTTCCATCAACTGCACGCGTCGTCATCATCGGAGGAGGAGCTGTCGGAGCCTCATGTCTCTATCACCTCGCCAAAGCTGGCTGGACAGATTGTGTTCTACTGGAGAAAAACGAGTTAACAGCAGGCTCAACATGGCACGCCGCAGGCAATGTGCCAACATTTTCCGCGTCCTGGTCAGTTATGAACATGCAGCGATATTCAACAGAACTGTACCGTGATCTCGGAGAAGCAGTTGACTATCCCATGAATTATCACGTGACCGGCTCCATTCGTCTTGCTCACAACAAGGAGCGCATGCAGGAATTTGAACGCGCGGTCGGAATGGGCCGCTATCAGGGCATGGATATGGGAATGTGTTCTGTTGGTGATCTGAAAGAGCGTTATCCGTACCTCGAAACCCACGATCTCGCAGGAGGTATGTACGATCCGTATGATGGCGATATTGATCCAGCACAGCTTACCCAGGCTCTGGCAAAGGGTGCCAGGGACATGGGTGCAAATATTCAGCGTTTCTGTCCTGCTACCGGAGTACGTCGCGAAAATGGTGAATGGATTGTGCAAACACCCAAGGGTGAAATTCGCTGCGAGTATATTGTAAACGCGGCCGGTTATTATGCGCAACGCGTGGCTGACTGGTTCAGGCCATATGGCGGTCGCCTGCTCCCAATGATGACCATGTCTCACCAATACATGTTGACAGATGAAATCCCGGAACTGGAACAATGGTCAAAAGAAAACAACATGAAACTCCCACTACTGCGCGATGTGGATATTTCATATTATCTGCGGCAGGAAAAATACGGCCTGAATCTTGGGCCATATGAACTCAATTGCAAGGGTCACTGGATGAGCCCTGATGATCCGATGCCGGAAGACTTCTCCTTCCAACTTTACCCGGATGATCTCGAACGCCTGGAATTCTACATCGAAGACGCAATGGCACGGGTACCTATGCTTGGGGAGGTTGGTGTGAACAAGGTTATCAATGGTCCAATTCCATACACCCCGGATGGCAACCCCCTGGTGGGACCGATGCCGGGCGTAGAGAATGCATTTGAAGCCTGTGTTTTCACATTCGGAATTTGCCAGTCAGGCGGAGCAGGCAAGGTGTTATCAGAATGGATAACTGAAGGCGGCACAGAGTGGGATATGTGGTCCTGCGACCCGCGCCGGTTTACCGATTACTGCGATCAGGACTACTGCAACCAGAAGGGCATGGAAGTTTACGGGCATGAATATGCCATGCACTTCCCGTACCATGAGTGGCCGGCTGGTCGCGACAAGAAACTCTCTCCGGTCCATGACATGGTCAAGGCCCAAGGCGGCGTGATGGGCGCTTATAATGGCTGGGAACGGGCAAACTGGTTTGCCAAGGAAGGCGATGACACAAGTGAAGAATCAACCCAGACATGGGCTCGTGGCGGACCATGGGAAAAGCGCATTCGGGAAGAATGCGAAGCGGTTCGCGATCATTGTGGTGTACTCGACCTACCGGGCTTTTCGCGCTTCACACTTAAAGGTGATGGTGCTGCTGAATGGTTGCGTGGTCGCATCGCGGGTGCATTGCCCAAGGTTGGACGCATGAACCTGGGATATTTCCCAGACAGCCGCGGTCGTATTCTTACTGAAATGTCGCTTATCCGTCACAAGGATGATCATTTCACACTTATCACTGCTGCCGGGGCACAATGGCATGATTTTGAAATGCTCAAGAAAGCGTTGCCCGCCGACGGAAGCATCCTGCTAGATGATCGAACAGTTGAGTTTTCAACGCTGATTGTAACCGGTCCCAAGTCCCGCGAAATTCTTTCTGGAATTTGTGAGGAAGCGGATTTCTCCCTTGGCTGGCTAACCCACCAGGTGGCCATGGTAGCCGGCAACCGGGCATTCCTTGCGCGCGTTTCCTTTGCGGGAGAACTAGGATGGGAAGTCCATGCAGCCAATGCCGATATGCCTCAGATATACGGCGCACTTCTGAATGCAGGTGCCAAGCCATTCGGAATGTATGCCCTCAACTCGCTGCGCATCGAGAAAGGTTACCGGACATGGAAAGGCGATCTTTCGACCGATTACACCATGCTGGAGGGTGGCCTTGACCGCTTCGTCAAACTCGACAAAGAGCAGGACTTCCCGGGCAAGCAGGCAATCATGATCGAAAAGCAGGAAGGTGTGAAAAAACGGTTTGTGACACTCATCGTCAATGCCGGCGATCACGATGCACCATACATGTCCACACTGTGGCACGACGGAAAGGTGGTTGGAGAAACCACATCTGGAGCCTGGGGATACAGGATCGACAAGTCGGTCGCCCTTGGCATGATCAGCAACGAACTCGCAGATCCGGGAACTGAAGTGGAAGTTGAAATCTACGGAGAGCGGTTCATGGCAACCGTGCAGGAAGACTTGCCACTCTGGGACCCTGCAAATGAGAGAATTCGGGCATGAGCGGTATTAAGCTGCATTTGCCACCGGGCGAAGGTCAAAATTATGACTGGGAGAATGACCATACATTCGTGAAGGTCGGCTCAGAGCATTCAGGTGGCGCTTACACGCTGATGGAAGACAACCTGAAAGCGACCTTCGCGCTCGGTCTGCATAAGCACGAAACGCACGCCGAAACCTTCTACTTCCTTGAAGGCGTGGTGGATTTCTTCATGGATGGCGAATGGATCAGTGCAACACCCGGTACCACGATCCATGTGCCTCCCGGTGTTCCGCACGCCTGCCGTGTTGCTGGTGGTGAACCCGCCAAAATGCTTATGATATTTCAGCCCTCCGGTTTCGACGGGTTCCTTGTGGAGCTCTCAAAAATGGCCCCGGAAGACTTTGAGGACCAGGCTAAAATGGATGCGCTGAACGCCAAGTATGACATAGTACCAATGGGGCCGGTTCCTCCTCATCCTGAAGATTGACAAGGACATATCTCGTGTCGCTCAATGAATTTGCAAAGAATCTGATCGAACGGTTCCCGCTTGGTTTTGTGGCAACTGTGACGGAAGATGGTATGCCCTCGCTTTCACCGAAGGGAACGTTTTTTGTCCTTGATGATGAAACGATTGCCTTTGGTGAAATCCGCTCACCCCAAACCATGAAAAATCTTGCCTATCAGGCAAAAACGGAGGTCAATTTCATTGATATCTGGCTTCGCAAGGGGATCCGGGTTTTTGGGGATGTCGAAATCTGCAAGCGCGGGACTGATGAGTTCAATGAAGTAATACACATCTGGAAAGAAGCTTTCCCTGCCCTTGAGCCACGCATTAACGCAATTGTAAAAATCAATGCAGAGCGCGTTAAAACGATTACGACACCACCTTATGATGACGGCATATCCGAAGAGGAAATGATCGCCATGTACAAACAAAAGTTCGCGGAGATCTATTCGTGAGCCTTGAAGTCTACCTGCTTTATCTCGCAACACTGGCAGTATATTTCACTGCGCCCCCGGATACGACGGAACTGCTCGTCGTTTCAAACAGTCTGCGACTTGGGTACAAGCGTACATTGAGCACAATTGCCGGAGACCTGACAGCAAATACAATTCAAATGACCGCTGCAGCATTTGGTCTGGGAGCGATTATTTACACATCGGCATATGCCCTGATCTGGATAAAATGGTTTGGTGTCGCCTACCTGCTGTGGATGGGCCTGCGTTTGGTGTTCAAGAAAACCGGAACCATAACGATCAGCAGCAAATCATCTGAAAGCGGGATGGAATTGTTCAGGCAGGGTTTTGTCACCTCTACCGTAAACCCCTATGCGATAATTTTCTTCGCTGCCCTGTTTCCGCAGTTCATCAATCCGGAAGCAGCAATATTGCCGCAACTGTTGATTTTGGGTGTTACAGTTCTGTTTTTCGATTTTCTCAGTCTTTCTTTCTATGGCCTTGCAGCCACTCAGGCAGCGACCAGGCTCAAGCAGATCAATATGAATGTCATAAACAGGATCTCGGGAAGTTTCATGATCGCTGCAGCATGCCTTTTGGCGACAAAGGACCTGGAAGTGGAACCGGTCAAATGAGCATCACCATACTTGATGGCGGAATGGGACAGGAGCTGATCCATCGATACGGAAAAGCACCCACCCCGCTCTGGTCCACACATGTCATGATGAATGAGCCCGAACTGGTGCGGGGTGTCCACGACGACTATTTCGCCGCAGGTGCAAAAGTTGCCACCACCAACACCTATGCGATTCATCGCGACCGGCTTCAGCGACAGGATCAGTTGCTGGAAAGTAAATTTGAGGATTTGCATCGCACCGCATGCGAAATCGCAAATCAGTCGCGCGACAGTCATGGAGCTGGATTGATCGCAGGTTCAATTGGTCCCCTGGGGTTTTCTTATCGACCTGACCTGAGTTTTCCGCCGGAAGAAGCCGCAGAACTTTTCTCGGAAATCATAAAAATACATGAACCTGATGTTGATCTCCATCTGATTGAAACTGTCAGCAGTATCGAACATGCGAGGGGCTGTCTGATGGGGGCCTCAACCTCCTCCAAACCGGTTTGGTTGGCTGTAACGGTGTCTGATGAAGACGGAACAAAGCTCAGATCAGGAGAAGACGTCACCGAAATAAAGGCCGTTGTAAAGGAATTCGGACCTGAAATGCTCTTGTTGAATTGCTCTACCCCGGAAGCAATCGGTCAGGCAATTCCCCTGCTCTCGGATATCGGGATACCCTTCGGTGCTTACGCCAACGGTTTTACCTTTATTACTTCCAGTTTCACGGAAGCCGAAACCGTGGACCAGCTCGAAGCGCGCACGGACCTCGGTCCTGACGCCTATGCCGACATTTGTGCCGAGTGGACAAGAATGGGTGTGACAGCAATAGGCGGATGTTGTGAAGTGGGTCCGGCTCATATCGCCGAGTTGAACCGGAGGTTTTGCTGATGCCAGCACCGTCAAAACGCATCACCGAAATTTCGGAATCCGATCTTGAGGGTTGGGAAGTCTACATCGAAGCGTCAAAGCGTAACCACGCAGGAGCTGATGTATTGATGGTCTGTATCGGAGACCATGATTTCCCGACACCCTTTGACTCAGTCGCAGCTTGCAAACAGGCTCTTGATGACGGTTACCACAACTACTCTGAGATACAGGGGCAACCCGCCCTGCTCGATGCAATCGCCAAACTATCTTCTGAGGTGACCGGCATGCCGGTTACGACCAGGGAAGTCGTCGCCATGCCGGGAGGACAAGGTGGGCTTTACGCGTGCATGCAGGCGGTGATCAACGCCGGCGATCATGTCGTGATCGTAAGCCCGCACTATGTCACCTACCCAGGGACGGTACGTTCTGCTGGCGGTACATTCACCTTTGTCGAGGCCTCCCCTGAAGACGGTTTCCAACCGCAAGCATCGGCGATTGAAGCGGCCATACAGCCAAACACCAAAGCGGTTATGATAAACTCGCCCAACAATCCGACCTGCGCGATTTACTCCGAAGAAACGATGAAGGAGATCGCTGAAGTATGCATAAAGCATGATGTCTGGTTGATATCCGATGAGGTTTACTGGTCCCTGAGCAACGGACAGCATATGTCTCCGCGTGCACTTCCGGGAATGAAGGAACGCACGCTCGTTATTCATTCCATGTCCAAAAGCCATGGCATGACCGGCTGGCGCTTTGGGTGGATCATTGCGCCAGAAGAGATGATTTACTACCTGACACAACACAATCTCGTATCGACCTATGGAATGAACGATTTCATTAGCCGCGCGGCGACGATTGCCCTCAACGACAGGATTGGTGTGAAGGAAATTGCGGATACCTATCGTGAAAGAGGAGCTGTGTTTCTCAAAGCACTGCAAGGCGCAAACGGAATACACGCCCTGAATGAACCGGGTGGCATGTATTTCATGCTGGACATCCGTGAAATCACATCCAATGCCAGCAAGTTCGCCTTCGACCTTCTCGATGCGGAAAATATGGCAGTGATGCCGGGAGACAGTTTCGGTCCTTCGGCAGCCGGACATATCCGGATCAGCCTTTGTCAGCCGGAAGAAAAACTTATCGATGCGGCAACACGACTGCGCCGCTTTGTATCCAGTTACACTGAATAAAGAGAGTATTCACAAATGAGCAAGCCAGTTCCATCAAAAGCAAGTGCAGTGATTATCGGGGGAGGTGTTGCAGGATGTTCCGTGGCCTATCACCTCGCCAAACTTGGCTGGAAAGACGTCGTGCTCTTGGAACGAAAACAGCTTACATGTGGCACAACGTGGCATGCTGCCGGTCTGATTGCCCAGCTCCGCGCTACAGCCAACATGACCAAACTGGCGAAATACAGCCAGGAACTGTACGGAAAACTGGAAGAAGAAACCGGTGTAGCAACAGGGTTCAGGCGCGTAGGCTCAATCACTGCAGCCCTTACCGACGAGCGCAAGGAAGAGATTTATCGTCAGGCTTCCATGGCACGCGCATTTGGAGTCGAGGTTGAGGAAATTTCTCCCGCTGAGGTAAAGGAGCGCTACCCTCATCTCAATGTGGAGGATGTAACCGGAGCCGTATACCTGCCGCTGGATGGCCAGGGCGATCCGGCAAACATTGCTCATGCAATGGCCAAGGGTGCCAAGCAGAATGGCGCACAAGTCATCGAAGGCGTGAAAGTAACGGACATTCATAAAAACGATGGCCGGGTGACCGGTGTTGACTGGAAGCGCGACGGTGCAGACGATCAGGGAACGATTGAAGCGGATTATGTTGTAAATTGCGCCGGAATGTGGGGGCATCAAATCGGCCGTATGGCAGGTGTCACCGTGCCGCTACACGCTTGCGAGCACTTTTATATCGTGACCGAGGCAATTGCGGGCCTGACGCAGCTTCCGGTTCTGCGGGTTCCGGATGAATGTGCCTACTACAAGGAGGATGCCGGAAAAATGTTGCTTGGCGCCTTTGAGCCAAACGCAAAACCCTGGGGTATGGACGGAATCCGCGAAGACTTCTGCTTCGATCAGCTACCTGAAGATTTTGACCATTTCGAACCGATTCTGGAGAAGGCTGTAAACCGCATGCCCATGCTGGGTGAAGCCGGTATCCATACGTTCTTCAATGGACCGGAAAGCTTCACGCCAGATGACGCCTACCATCTGGGCGAAGCACCAAATCTGCGAAATTTCTTTGTCTGTGCCGGCTTTAACTCCGTTGGAATACAGTCCTCAGGCGGCGCAGGGATGGCACTTGCACAATGGATGCACGATGGCGAACGTCCTTTTGACCTTGGTGATGTTGACATTGCCCGTATGCAGCCATTCCAGGGAAACAAGACTTATCTCTTTGAAAGATCAAAGGAAACTCTTGGCTTGCTTTATGCAGATCATTACCCATACCGCCAGAAGGATACGGCCCGCGGTGTGCGTCGGTCACCATTCCACAACCATCTGTTGGATCATGGTGCGGTTATGGGAGAAATCGCTGGTTGGGAACGGGCAAACTGGATTGCAAATGAAGGACAGGAAAAAGAATACCGTTATTCCTGGAAGCGCCAGAACTGGTTTGAAAATTCAGCCGCTGAGCACCGGGCTGTTCGTGAGAATGTCGGCATGTATGACATGTCATCCTTCGGTAAAATCCGTGTTGAAGGACCAGATGCGGAAAAATTCATGAATTATGTTGGCGGCGGAAACTACGACGTGCCGGCAGGCAAAATCGTATACACCCAATTCCTGAACCAGCGTGGAGGCATAGAATCCGACGTCACGGTCACGCGCCTTTCCGAAACCTGCTATCTGGTCGTAACACCAGCGGCCACGCGCCAGGCAGATCAAGCCTGGATGATGCGCCATGCCGACAACTTCAATGTGGTGATTACGGATGTCACCGCCGGTGAAGGTGTTTTGGCGATAATGGGGCCGAGATCAAGGGAATTGCTGCAGAAAGTCAGCCCTAATGATTTCTCCAATGAAACAAACCCTTTCGGCACAGCGCAGGAAATCGAGATCGGCATGGGACTGGCCCGTGCTCACCGGGTCACCTATGTAGGCGAATTGGGCTGGGAAATTTATGTTTCCTCGGATATGGCAGGCCATGTGTTCGAAACCCTGTATGAGGCTGGCCAGGATGTGGATTTGAAACTTTGCGGCATGCACATGATGGATTCCTGCCGGATCGAGAAAGCCTTCCGCCATTTCGGACATGATATCACTTGTGAAGATCATGTTCTTGAGGCTGGCCTGGGTTTCGCGGTTAAAACGGACAAACCTGATTTTATCGGTCGGGATGCTGTTCTCCGCAAGAAGGAAGAAGGCTTGAAAGCAAGGCTCGTACAATTCAGGCTAACCGATCCTGAACCTATGCTGTATCACAACGAAGCACTGATCAGGGATGGAGAAGTTGTCGGCTACATCAGTTCCGGCAATTACGGCCATACGCTCGGCAGTGCCGTGGGGATGGGGTATGTGCCGTGCGAAGGTGAAACAGCAGCGCAAGTACTTGATTCATCGTATGAAATTGAAGTCGCAGGAGCACGAGTAAAGGCTGAAGCGAGCCTCAGGCCTATGTATGATCCGAAAAGCGAACGGGTGAAAGTCTAGGCGATTAATCTAGTCACCGGGCTGAATTTCGGGCAGGTTGTTTTTGAGTGAAATGGCTGCCAGGGTGGCGGTCCGGCCAAGAGGTTCAACACCTTCAAGCACACGGTAAAGTCTTAGCGGCGAATCTCCCAATGCTTCTGCGGCATGTTCGACTGTCATTCCGGTGCGACTGAGCAACAGGCTCAGTGTACATGTCTCGAAATTTACGTCTTTACCAGCTTGCGACATCGTAACCTCGGTTGTGAGTTACAAGTCGCACAAAAACCCATCAACTGAAATACACAGCATCGTGACATTCCAAAAAGGTATTGTATCACTGCTCAATTGGATGAACGCCTGCCTTGATGGCGGCCAAAGCAAGTCTCAGTTGCAAAGGTACTTCGCGGTCTTGTTTTTCAATAACCTGCAATGTCTTGACGCTCACTCCAACAATAGTAGAGAACTGCCGAAGTGACCATCCTCGCGAATCACGAAAACTCCTCAAATCCTTGCCTGTAAACACCAATTCCCCCCTGGTAATGAGCCATTCATTATACTTTTGGGGAATTTTGACAATAAGCCTTTTCAATTAGGCGGAGCGCAGCCATTCTCATTTTGTTGTATTTTTACCACACCGCGATAGCAAAATTATCCTTCTATCCCCAATATACCGGATAATCCGGGAATTTGAATTGACGAGTCACGCACACGCTTAGTAGTAAAAATACCACAATCATGAGATTGCTCGTCGATTGGAAAACTGAAATTAGGATAATATAATGAACATCAAATCTCTTCTTCTGGGCTCAGCAGCTGCCATGGTAGCTGTTTCAGGCGCACAGGCAGCTGATGCCATCGTCGTCGAGCCGGAGCCAGTTGAGTATGTACGCGTCTGTGACGCTTACGGCTCAGGCTTCTTCTTCATTCCAGGCACTGAGACATGCATTCGCTTCTCAGTGCCTGGAATGAAGAAGAAGCCTGAGCCGTAAGCGTCACAGACGCGTACATACTCAACTGGCTCCGGCTCGACGACGATGGCATCAGCTGCCTGTGCGCCTGAAACAGCTACCATGGCAGCTGCTG
>JBCCGN010000062.1:0-13015 GCA_039029255.1 Pseudomonadota bacterium
AGGATTGTTATTGTTGTAGTTGATAGTGCAGGCGCAAACAAAACCAGCTCTTTTAGTTCATTAAGCTGGAAAAATTATGGTGTTGTTAAGATCCTTGAGTACTAAAATACCTCCTCAGTTCACATGTACTAGGCACACAATTGCTTTGTAGAAATGACAGATCTCTAGTTACAAAAAAAACAAGCAGTTGACGAACCGGGATTGTCATCATCGTTTTCAAGGGTATTGCCGCTGCCATCCGCTGTAATGTCTGATGCCAACGGACATTCAAACCGGAAACGCCACTGGGTCCCTGTAGTACCTTCACAATTGGGCACGACTTCCACTTTTGCCGTCCGTGCGCCGGCGGGTATATCCAGCACAAATGTTCCAGAGTGGCTGACGCAGCCGGTAGTCTGAGTCACACCCCCGACCGAGACGTTCATCTGGTCCTTGACGTTGTACATCTCCCAGGTAAATCCAGCGCGTCCGGTGAAACCTCCCAGATCAACTGTAACGCCACCGCCAGAATCACCTCCGGCTTCGACTGCCGAGTTACATGCAGCTACGGCTTCTTCCTCTTCAGGGGCGTCAATTGTCGCAACCATGCGGTAAGCACCCAAAGCCAGATCCACACCTTTTGAAGTTTCGAAGTGAAACTCAATACTGTCTTGTGCGTCTTCTGGCGCATCTTCGCGTACTGAAAAATATGCTGTAATTTCTGCTGTCTCACCTGGTTCCAGGGTCAACCCGAGGGGTTCAATACGCTCCAGCAGCATGAATTGAGATGGCAAATGCGGCCTCAGATTGAGTTCTTCCACGGGAAAGGCCGTCGAGTTTTCTACAGAGAAGACCACGCCATTGCCTTCGCTCCCTGCTTCAAAAGTCTCTTGAAATTCCACGATGTCTGATTTTGGTTCCAGCAATTCCGGCAATGGAACGGAAACTCCACCGAAATTTATCGCCATCTCCAACTGATGCAGCGGCAATGTATCCCCCATCGGAAAATACACGGTAAAACTTTCTCCCATTTCGGCAGGTGCATCCGCAGACACATCATACCTCACGGAAAAAACCTGCGAACTTCCGGCAGCTATATTTATTGTAGCTGGAGAGACGGTTACGTTTTTCACCCAATGCAATGGTGCATCGATCACCGCTGCAGCTACCGGCGTGTCGGCACTGCTGTCATTGATCAAGGTTACCCGATATTCGATGCCGGAGGCACCTGGGGCATGGGAGCGTTCCACCCGCAATGCGGCCGGTTCCTGAACCTGTTGTGCGCCTGAGATGGACGAGCAAGCAAGCAATACAAAAAGCGCGCCCAACCAGTTAAGGGCGAACCTCATTGGTCTGAAACCTCACCTTTGATGGCTTTCACAGGTTTGGGAACGACCCCAGCGCCACAACCACAAAGTGTTCCGTGAGCAATTACGTCTTGCATCACGATCTCGCGCATCGCCGACATTGAAATCCGGATCCGTAGTTCTTCCGAGTAATTTTCATATGTGCCCCAGGAACCATATCCTGCATTTGCAACTATGGTCACGGCGGTTGCAAACGGTCCGCCACCCATCGCCACGCCCATCAGACCGAAGACGGTGTTTGTGACCACACCTTCTACGAATGACATCGCAGCGCCCGATTCGAGAGCTTTTATCTGTTCTTTTTCGAGGGTTTCAAGATCGATGAGAAATGCCCGCATGTAGGTGCTGTAGGCAGCCGGATTTTTAGACTTCTTCCGTTCGACTTCCTGCCGCTCCTTTCTTATAAGCCTCTCTACTGAGCCCGCCATATTGGTGTTTAAAACAGGATTCCATGCAGGTGCGAGCTGTTGGGACAACAGATAACCCAACCTTGTGAGATAAGTGCCGCGTGAACCAAATATCCAGGCTACCGGTGGCCCGTTGAGATCAGGATTCATTGCACAGGGACAACTGAATGTTGCAACGTCTCTGATCAACTGATCCCTGAATCCGACCATCAGATATTCAGCATTGGGTCCGAAACTTGATGTCCAGTTGCCGATTACGGTTGCAAGCGCAGATTCTGAAAGCAAAGCTGCCATCTCCGTCTCTGTCAGGTTTTCAGCCATCTTGAGGGCCAGTGATTTTCTGAAAGCCGGGTTCATAATCATTGCGTACCGCATGTCGCGTGCTGAGAGCACAAGTTTGGCTGATGCACGAACCTTGGCTACATCACGTGATGCGACTTCGAGTAAGCTGTTGTCCAGTCCGTCGAGTACCTTGTTTATGGGCACCGGGCTTAAGTCGCTTGCCGGATTTATGAGGGCCGGGATATTGGATACCAGGCAACTGGCTGCCAGATCGGACATAATGGCCGCTGGCATCGTTCCGAGCGAAAGGCTTAGCCTGTTGTCATCAAGCGCACGGATATGAAGTTGTGAAAGGTCCTGGGCGAGAGCCGCCGAATAGCGCATTCCCTGAAGACCTTTGTGCTTCTGAAAATCTTTTTGACCCCTGCTCAGTGCGATCAACTGGCGCTGTTCGTTGCCTGTCAGCGTTGCACCCACAGACTGGAACAAAGAAGTTCTTACCGCAGTTTGGAAAGTAAATGCTGATGCAATGCTGTATCCAAGTGTTGTACGGTATTTGTCTGCAGGCTTGTGGATGCCGGCAATCGGGGGTTTTGTAATATGCTGACCAACCGGCTTTACTTCTGCGTGGGCAAATCCCGCCCAGATTAAACAATTCCAGAAAAAGAATAAAAAGACTACTCGCATGGCTGTTTCCTTTATGAAATCCTAGCAAAGACAATGGTTTTGTCAATTTTGTCCAATTTGTCATTGCTGCTTCAGGGAATATTTGCAGGACTAATTACTGGAATATCTTGACGGTGGAGCTTACTGTTAAAGTCGAGTTGATCCTGCTTGCAATGCGGGCGACAACAGGCGATATCTGTGATGAAAATTCTGCCTAGGCAGCCAAGTTTGGAACAATGAAAAAATGACCGATATTGTCCGCGGCCTGACATCAAGCCACTGGGGTGTCGGGATTGCGCATGCTGAAGATGGCCGGTTGACGCATGTGGAAGGTCATCCTGATGATCCCAGCCCATCACCGATAAACAGGAATATTGCCAGCAGTCTGAATGGGTCAGCGAGGGTCTTGCGTCCGGCGATCCGCAAAAACTGGCTTGAAAATGGTGGCGGTAATCCGGGAAATCAGCGCGGCAGGGAAGATTTCGTTGAAGTAAGCTGGGAACGAGCACTCGATCTGATTGCCGGTGAAATCACGCGTGTCAGGGCTGAACACGGAAACCAGGCGATTTTTGCCGGTTCCTATGGCTGGTCCAGCGCCGGCCGGTTTCATCATGCACAAAGTCAACTAAAACGTTTCCTGAATACGCAGGGCGGTTTCGTTTCATCCTGGGGCAATTACAGTTACAATGCGGCACTGGTACTGATGCCTTATATCGTGGGTGAATACCGCTCACACGTTGCCCAGGCGACGCGCTGGATGGTGATAGCCGATAACAGCGATCTGGTCGTCATGTTCGGTGGAATGGCGGAACGCAGTACCCAGGTCAGCGATGGTGGCCTTGCCAAACATCGCGTCGTTGGTAACCTTGAAAAATGCAAAAAGGCTGGTGTCCGGTTCATCAACATCAGTCCTCACAAGGGGGATGCTCTTGAAAGCCTTGACGCAGAGTGGCTTGCTCCGTTGCCGGGATCCGATACAGCGATCATGATGGGGCTTGCCCATACTTTGCTTGAGGAAAACCTGCATGACGAATCGTTTCTTACCCACTACACCGTAGGTTTTGATGTCGTAAGGGATTATCTGCTCGGAAAGAGGGACGGAGTTATCAAAAACGCGGAATGGGCGGAAGAGCAGTCTTCAATCCCGGCGGACCGGATCCGTGAACTTGCCCGCCAGATGGCCAAGTCCCGAACCATGATATCCACGGCAGCAGGTCTACAGCGCGCAGATTTCGGAGAGCAGCCACTCTGGATGACGGTGACGCTTGCCGCAATGCTTGGCCAGATTGGACTTCCGGGAGGAGGATATACGATTGGCTATGGTGTAAACGGCAACATAGGCAATATGGAGCGTCTTTTCCGCTGGGGAACACTGCCGCAAGGCAAAAATACGGTGACCGAATTTCTGCCGGTCGCCATGATCAGTGAGATGCTTCTAAACCCGGGAGGCAACTATTCGTATAACGGATCGAACGGCACGTTTCCCGATGCACGGCTGGTCTGGTGGTCCGGGGGAAACCCTTTTCACCATCATCAGGACCTCAACAAGTTGCATAGGGCATTCCAGACCCCTGAGACCGTAATCATAAACGAGATAAACTGGACTGCCACGGCCCGACACGCGGACATCGTGTTGCCTGTTGCTGCTTCGCAGGAAAGAACGGATTTTGGTGGTGGCCGCTCGGACAACTCCCTTGTACCCATGCCTGCGCTTGCAAACGCTCCCGGTGAGGCCAGAATTGAGTTCGACATTTTTGCGGAACTTTCTGATCGGCTTGGCAGTAAAGAGGCTTATACCGAAGGATTAAGTCAGGAGGACTGGCTGCGCAAACTGTGGGATCAGACGAGGAAAAACGGTGAGGCTGCCGGCGTGAATCTGCCTGACTGGGATGCTTTCATTTCCGGTGAGATCATAACGGTTCCGGACCCTTCGCCCAACCAGGTCTTTCTAGAAGACTTTCGCGATGATCCTGTGGCCAATGCACTGCCCACTCAGAGCGGAAAAATCGAACTTTTTTCAGAGACCATTGCCGGCTTTGAATTGTCTGATTGCCCTGGGCATGCAACCTGGTTCCCTCCACGCGATGTCGCCGATGGCCTGATTGAATCCTATCCGATCTACCTGTTGACCGGTCAGCCCCTTACCCGACTGCACAGTCAACTGGACAATGGAGAGTTCAGCATGAGTCAGAAAATCAGTGACCGGGAGCCGGTGCTGATACATCCAAAAGATGCGGCAGAACGAAACATTTCTGATGGCGATATTGTCGAGCTCTTCAATGATCGGGGCCGTTGTCTGGCAGGTGCACGTGTGACACCGGAGATACGTGAAAACTGCGTGTTTCTTTGGACTGGCGCCTGGTATGATCCGGACTTTGCCGCACCGCAAAACCGGGACCGACACGGTAATCCGAACGTCCTTACCCATGACCACCGGACCTCGGCACTTGCGCAGGGGCCTGCGTCACATTCCACGCTGGTGCAGATCCGGAAATTCGAGGGAGCGGTTCCGCCGGTACAGGCGCATGTCAGGCCTGGATTTGTCCCGGAGTAATGACGGCTCCTACAGATTTACCGGCTTTTTCCGTTCTGCAGTTCGCTGAGGATTTCTTCCGTGTGCTCACCCAGTTTCGGTGCTCCCATCCTGATTTCAGCAGGTGCACCGGAGAAAACGGCCGGTGAACGTGCCTGGCGGAGCGGACCTGCATCGGGGTGACTGGATTCGATGATTATCCCATTTGCTTCAACCTGCGGATGGTTGCGCATCTGTGTTCTGGTAAGCACGGGAGCACATGGCACACCCGATTTTTCCAGCTTGCCGAGAATTTCTTCAGAGCCAAATCCGATTACCGCCTTCTGGATTTCTTCAAGACGCGCATTCTTGTTGATCTCGCGCAGTTCCGCCGTTGCAAAACGTTCGTCATCTAGCAGACCAGGATTGTTCACAGCCTCGCAAAAGGTTTTCCACTGCTTGTCCTGCATGACAGCGATGCTCACGTAGCCGTCCCGCACTTCGTATATGAGGTCAATAAACGATTGCGCTTCTTCCTGCTCGCTCTCTTCGCCCACGAAGGTGTGACCACCCATATCTGATCCCCAAAGGAAATAAATTATGGTGTCCAGCATCGATAGCCTAACGGATTGCCCTTCGCCCGTTCTTGCCCGTGCGAAAAGTGCAGCGGTTATCGCCTGGCTAGCCTGAACTCCGGTCAGTTTGTCAGGGAGGATCGTGCGTACCAGTTTGGGTCGTTCCGAGTCAGATCCTGCCTGAACCGTTGTGAGGGACGAGACCGCCTGAATCAGAGGATCATAAACCGGTTTGTCAGCGTATGGGCCGGTAAAACCGAAACCTGTAATCAGCGCATAGACAATGGTCGGATTGATTTCTCTTACGCGTTGCTCACCCAAACCCAGGCGCTCCATCACGCCGGGTCTGAAGTTGCTGACAATCACGTCTGCATCTTTCAAAAGATCGAGCAGGGTATCAAAATCTTCAGGCCTCTTGAGGTCCAGAACAATGGAACGCTTGTTCCGGTTATTGTTGAGGAATGCTGCAGAAAAACCGCCACGTCGCGTGGCGACATGCCGGGCAAAATCACCTGAGGGAGCTTCGACCTTGATGATGTCGGCGCCCTGATCGGCAAGCACCATTGTTGCAGAAGGACCTGACACCACAGTTGTCAGATCAATTACACGAACACCGTTCAAAGGCCCTGTCATTTCTTGGTTTCCCGATATTACCGAAGAAGTTCAGACTTGACGGGCAACTTGCACGTCAGACCAGTAATTAGTGGCATTTGACGCTTTGGACAGTCAATTCCTTTACTGAACACAGTTTTCGGGGATCAGAAAACCGAGGCCCTTTCTTATGGTTCAAGTTCCGTATCCCAATACAGAAAATCCATCCAGCTTTCATGCAGGTGATTGGGAGGGAATTTGCGACCATTCCTGTGCAGGCTCTCAACCGTCGGTATGACTGGTTTCTGGCGTGGAAACATTCCTGCATCGGCCGGTAGCTTGTTGCCTTTTCTCAAGTTGCATGGCGAACAGGCTGCGCAGACATTGGTCCAGCTCGTTATGCCACCTCTGGATCGTGGTACCACATGGTCAAAGGTGAGTTCACCGCTGCTGCCGCAATATTGACATTCAAATCTGTCGCGCAGGAATACGTTGAATCGTGTGAATGCCGGTGTGGAAGATGGCCGAATGTAGTTTTTCAAACTCACGACACTGGGCAGTTGCATCGCCAGCGACGGACTTGAGACCTCAAAATCATATTCCGCGACTATGTTTACCCGGTCAAGAAACACGGCTTTAATGGCATCCTGCCAAGACCACAATGAAAGCGGATAATAGCTGAGAGGACGAAAATCCGCGTTCAAGACCAGTGCCGGATGTGCATCCGGCGACATTGCAATCGTCATGACCTACTCCTCTTCACGAATCGGTTTTGGGCTTCAATTCTTTTGCCGCTGGAGCGTATGACAGGGTATCTACAGTTGTAACTGTTTGTCTTGAAAGCGTATTCTCCTTTATCAGTCTGAATTGGGGTGAGCCCTACAAGGGCATCGCATCCCGTCCTTCTTTTATATTCCTATAATAGGACCAAAAGAGCCGCGCGGCTATACCCCTGTATGGTGTCCACTTTTCAGCGATTGCACGTGTTTCTTTTTCATTCGGGCGTTCGCTCATCCGGAATGCGTGCCGTAAGCCTTCCTGAAGTGCCAGATCTCCCGCAGGGAATATATCCGGGTGCCCAGCACAAAATAACAAATAGACTTCGGCGGTCCAGGGACCTATGCCTTTCAATGCGGTCAGCTCATCGATTGCGATTTCGGCTTGTTTTTGGGCGATCTCATCGAGATCGAGCGTGCCTGAAACGATTGCCTGTGAAACTCCCGTCAGTGTCGTCTGTTTCGCACGAGAAAGACCGATTTTGATCCAGACGGGTTCTCCCGCATCCATAAATGCATCCGGTGTCTGCGGTTTGATATGCGAAACGAATCGTTTGTGAATTGCCTCTGCTGATGCACGTGAAACCTGCTGGCCGATTATTATTCTGGCCAGTCCGGCAAAGCCCGGTTCCTGCAAACGCAACGGCGGCGGATCCGCCTTTTCTGCTACTGGCTCAAGATCGGAGTCTTGCAGTAGCAGTTTTTGCAGGCCATCGTTGACGTCCTTTAAGTCTGTAATGCGGCTGAGATTCAAAATAAGACAATTCCGCTTGTTTTGTTTGTCCGTAACAGTTTCCTTTGATAACAGCACATACAACTCTAGCCGAATCAAGACCTGAATGACCTTCACACTACCCCAGAATGAACACGAGTTTCTGGTCATATTGGTACCTTTGCTGACTTTGCTGCTCGGCATTGCGTTTCTCATTGTGCCTCAAAGAATGCTGGGTTTCATGAGGCTGGAAGCTGTTACGGGCAGGCCGGAGGCAATAGGTGAAGGACGATCAAGTTTTGCCGGGGTTTTGCTGGCAGTAGCGCTTGGCTGTCTACTCCTGCAGGATCCGATTGCGCTTCAGCCGGGCCTGAATTTTATGCTTGCAATTGGGTGGACGATTGCTGCTTTGGGCCGGTTGGTTCAGATGCTTTTTGATGGCGGCTTGAGTTTCAAGCACATACAGGCGCGTTTTTTTGTGTCACTGGTCTTGGCGGCACTGGCATGGAATGCCACTGAATTTCCGTACATGGCTTGTTTCGAGAGCTTTCGTGCCGGATGTGGACTACCGGTTGATGCATCGGAATGGTTTTTAACGCTCGTTGCCTTACTCACTGTCAGCCTTGGTGTTATCGCGCTTTTCCTTCCCGGTCTGGCACTTAAAATCCTGAGACTGCAGCCAATTGCCGATGCGCCATTTGCAATGGGCGAGACCCGGGGGACTCTGGCAGGTTTCTATATGGCAATCGGAGCCGTATATCTGCTGATGCCGCAACCAATCGAATTTGTTGCCCTGGTCATGGGTGCGGCCTGGCTGCTGACGGGTGCGGGCCGGATTGTTTCGATGTTCTTTGATCGTGGATGGACCGTATTTAATGTTCTGGGAACCGTGTTCGAAGTGGGAATCGGGCTTCTGGTCGTCATGATTGTTCTGGGTATAATTTAGGCGCGCGTATTAGCCATTGGTCTCATGTGACAAACGAATCCCAACAATTTTTTCCACGCTGGTTGCGAGTCCAAATAGCCTGTGCTAGTTGGTGCGCGACTTGGGTAGGGGCTAATTGTTTCTCTCAGTCTCGAAAAAGATCAATATTTTCAACGATTTTCAAGGTCGGGATTATGTCTTTGAAGTTGTTGAAGTCACGGCAGAAAAGAAATTTCAGTGGCAAATTCCGAATCGATTACTTCCGGGGTAACAGCAAGATATGCATCTGCATTGTTTGATCTTGCTTTGTCCGAGAAAAAAATTCCGGCTGTTGAGAAGGACCTTGCGCGTTTCGATGCGTTGATGGCGGGCAGTGAAGACCTCAAACGTCTCGTTGTTTCTCCGGTATTTTCAGCAGATGACCAGTTCCGTGCTGTGGATGCAGTTTTAAGCAAGGCGAAGATTTCCGGCCTGGTCGGAAATTTCGTGCGTGTGGTGGCTAAGAACCGCCGCCTGTTTGCAATGCCAGGCATGCTTTCTGCATTCCGGAAGCTGGCCGCAGATCATCGTGGTGAAACATCCGCAGATGTTACCGTCGCGAGCGCATTGTCAGCATCCCAGACAAAAGAATTGAAAGCCGCACTTAAAAGTGTGGTTGGCAAAGAGGTTGCGATTAACGCAACCATCGACCCGTCGATCCTCGGCGGAATGATCGTGAAAGTTGGTTCAAGGCAGATTGATACATCTCTCAAGACCCGTCTTTCTTCACTAAAGCTTGCACTCAAAGAGGTCGGCTAACATGGATATTCGTGCAGCGGAAGTTTCCGCAATTCTCAAAGATCAAATCAAGAATTTCGGCAAGGAAGCGGAAGTTTCCGAAGTCGGACAGGTACTTTCCGTCGGTGACGGTATTGCCCGGGTTTACGGCCTTGACAACGTGCAGGCCGGCGAACTTGTGGAGTTCCCGGGCGGTATTGCAGGTATGGCCCTGAACCTCGAAACCGACAATGTCGGTGTGGTGCTTTTCGGCGACGACCGTGGCATTAAAGAAGGCGATACAGTCAAGCGTACCGGTTCGATCGTTGACGTGCCTGTTGGTAAAGAGTTGCTTGGACGTGTGGTTGATGCGCTCGGTAATCCGATTGATGGCAAGGGACCGATCAAGGCAAAGCAGCGCGCCCGTGTTGACGTTAAAGCGCCTGGTATCATGCCTCGCAAGTCAGTGCATGAGCCGATGGCTACAGGCCTTAAGTCAATCGATGCACTCATTCCGGTAGGACGGGGCCAGCGCGAGTTGGTGATTGGTGACCGCCAGACAGGTAAAACCGCGATTATCCTAGATACGTTCCTTAACCAGAAGCCAGCGCATGATGCGGGACGCGAGAACGACAAGCTTTACTGCGTGTACGTGGCTGTAGGGCAAAAGCGCTCCACAGTCGCGCAGTTTGTTAAGGTTCTCGAAGAGCGTGGCGCACTTGAATATTCCATTATCATCGCGGCAACCGCTTCGGACCCTGCTCCAATGCAGTTCCTTGCACCTTTTGCCGGTTGTACAATGGGTGAATATTTCCGCGATAATGGCATGCATGCCCTGATCGGTTATGATGACCTTTCAAAACAGGCGGTTGCGTATCGTCAGATGTCCCTGCTTCTGCGTCGTCCTCCGGGTCGTGAAGCTTATCCGGGTGATGTTTTCTACCTTCACTCCCGTCTCCTTGAGCGTTCTGCTAAAATGAACGAAGACAATGGTGCCGGGTCTTTGACAGCTCTTCCTGTTATTGAAACACAGGGTAACGATGTGTCAGCGTTTATTCCGACAAACGTGATTTCGATTACTGACGGTCAGATCTTCCTGGAAACCGATCTGTTCTTCCAGGGCATTCGTCCTGCGGTTAACGTTGGTCTTTCGGTTTCGCGTGTGGGTTCTGCTGCCCAGGTGAAGGCCATGAAGCAGGTTGCGGGTTCCATTAAGGGTGAACTGGCGCAGTATCGTGAGATGGCAGCCTTCGCCCAGTTCGGTTCTGACCTTGATGCTGCAACACAGCGGCTTCTTAACCGTGGTTCGCGACTGACAGAATTGCTCAAGCAACCTCAGTTTTCACCGTTGAAAACCGAAGAGCAGGTTGCGGTCATTTTTGCCGGTGTCAACGGCTTCCTTGACGGTCTGGAACTGTCACAGGTTGGTCCTTTCGAGCAAGGCCTTTTGACATCGCTTCGCAGCGAACATCAGGATTTGCTTGATGCAATTGCAGAAAAACAGGCACTTGATGATGATCTGACGGAGCGTTTGAAGTCTGCAATCGAAGCATATGCCAAGAGCTTTGCATAAAACCTGACCCAAAAGGAAACCCTTAACGGACAAAATTATGGCAAGTCTCAAGGATCTCAGAAACCGCATTGCATCTGTGAAAGCCACACAGAAAATCACAAAAGCGATGCAGATGGTGGCAGCAGCTAAACTGCGCAAGGCGCAGATGGCTGCGGAAGCCGCGCGGCCCTATTCTGAACGCATGGCAAGGGTTCTTTCCAACATCTCCAAAGGGATGGAAGGTCGTGATGATGCGCCACGGCTGATGACAGGGACCGGCGACGACAAAAGTCACCTCCTGGTTGTGGCAACGGCTGAGCGCGGATTGTGCGGCGGCTTCAACTCGTCCATTGCGCGTCTTGCACGCGATATGGCTCGTGAGCTCAAGGAAAACGGCAAAGACGTCAAAATACTGTGCGTCGGCAAAAAGGGCTTCGATGCCCTGAAAATGGAATTTTCATCTATTCTGCTTGAGCCAATTACATTCCGTGAGCTGAAGAACGTGGGTTTCAATGAAGCAAACATGGTGGGGCAGAAAGTCCTTTCCATGTTCGAGGACGGTGAGTTCGATGTCTGCACGCTGTTCTACTCAGAGTTCAAGTCAGTCATAAGTCAAATTCCTACCGCTCAGCAACTGATCCCGGCTAATGTGTCCTCTTCTGATGCTGAAGAAGACGCAGGCGGCGATGTCTCGTACGAGTATGAGCCGGATGAGGAAGAACTCTTAAAGGATCTTCTGCCGCGCAACGTCTCGATCCAGATTTTCCGTGCAATTCTTGAAAACGGTGCCTCTGAACAAGGTGCGCGGATGTCTGCAATGGACAATGCCACCCGGAATGCGGGCGAAATGATTGACAAGCTGACACTGAGCTTTAACCGCCAGCGTCAGGCACAGATTACAAAAGAACTGATTGAAATTATCTCGGGCGCAGAAGCGCTTTAAAGCTGGAGTACAAACAAATGGCAAAAGCAGCTACCACCACGAAGAAGGCACCGGCAAAAAAACGTGCCCCTGCTAAGAAATCTGCAGCACCGAAGGGCCAGATCGGCAAGGTTGCGCAGGTTATCGGCGCGGTTGTCGACGTACAGTTCACGGACCATCTACCGGAGATTTTGAACTCGCTGGAGACCGATAACAACGGCCAGCGTCTCGTTCTCGAAGTGGCTCAGCATCTTGGCGAGAATACAGTTCGCACGATTGCGATGGACTCCTCTGAAGGTTTGGTTCGCGGCCAGGAAGTTGTTGATACCGGACAGCCAATTCAGGTGCCTGTTGGCGAAGAAACACTTGGCCGGATCATGAATGTTATCGGCGAGCCTGTTGATGATGCCGGGCCTCTGAAAACAAAAGCAACCCGCGCTATCCACGCTTCTGCTCCTGAATATGTTGAGCAATCAACTGAATCAGAAATCCTGGAAACAGGTATCAAGGTTGTGGATCTTCTCGCACCATACGCAAAAGGCGGTAAAATCGGCCTGTTCGGTGGTGCTGGTGTTGGTAAAACCGTTCTTATCATGGAACTGATCAACAACATCGCGAAAGCACACGGTGGTTATTCGGTTTTTGCCGGTGTGGGCGAGCGTACCCGTGAGGGTAATGACCTTTACTGGGAAATGGTTGAATCCGGCGTGAACAAAGAGGGCGGTGGCGAAGGTTCCAAAGCTGCGCTTGTTTACGGTCAGATGAACGAGCCTCCTGGTGCCCGTGCCCGTGTTGCGCTTTCCGGTCTGACAGTTGCCGAGCAGTTCCGTGACGAAGGTCAGGACGTTCTGTTCTTCGTGGACAACATCTTCCGCTTTACACAGGCCGGTTCAGAAGTGTCAGCGCTTCTTGGTCGTATCCCTTCAGCTGTGGGCTATCAGCCTACACTTGCAACCGACATGGGTGCGATGCAGGAACGGATTACCACAACAA
>JBCCGN010000063.1:0-12938 GCA_039029255.1 Pseudomonadota bacterium
ATCCCGCCGATTCTGAAAAAGGCTTGCCGATTTTGAAAATCACCTGCCGTTTTCGAAACCGGCGAGAATCCCATTGTCCGAACAGCCATATTGCCGGTGTCAACGCGAAACGAAAGGATGACACCATGCAAAACGCTTCAAAAATCGCAACCCTGTTTGCCGCAGTAACCCTGTCCCTCGCCCCTGTCGCAGCCAGTGCAAACGGCTTTGGCGCAAGTGTAGGTGATGGCATGTTCAGCTGGCCTGCAGGATGGCCGAACCAGAATGTAGTGAAACAGGAAAAGGTTCAGTTCGGTGCAATCCAGACGCTGAAAGTCTTTGAACCTGCAAAAGCGGAAAAGCCGAAAAAGAAATAATCAAACCTGTAAAACCGACAAATGACCATGGCCGGAGTTCCAATAAAGGAACCCGGCCATTGTATTGTTTAAAATAGAATACGGACACCTGATCCTTCGACATGCTAAGAGTTGGTGGAAACACTGATTCTGGTATTTGCTTCATGGAATTTACGCTTGAAAATGCTGCGGCGATGTTCGTCGAAACATCCATGCTGGTCGTAATGGCAATTGTTTTCATTACCGGAATTGTCCGGGGCTTCTCCGGTTTTGGTTCCGGGATGATCATTGGCCCTTCAACCGCAGCCCTGTTTTCTCCGGCCACATCACTCGCCATGCTGACCATTCTGGACGCAATTCCAACGCTGACCCTGGTTTGGGGTGCCCGCAAGAGCGTCAATTGGCGCGAAATCATACCGATTGTAATTGGCTATGCCCTGCTCGTACCCTTGGGCGTTTGGGTGCTCAAGACTGGAGACCCAACTGTCCTGCGCTGGTTTATTTCCATCAGCATATTGATTGCTGTCGCAATTCTTTGGAGTGGTTGGAAATATACAGGCCAGCGCACCAGCCCGGTTTCATTCGCATTCGGTGGACTGGGTGGCTTTATGGGAACGGCAGCTGCCCTGCCCGGACCTCCGGTGCTGGTCTACTGGCTAGCAAGTTCCGCCAAAGCAATCACCGTTCGTGCCAATATGATCTACTATCTCTTCCTCACGGATTTAATCGTGATACTGGGATATTTTATAGGAGACATTTACACTGCAGAATCCGTATTACGGGGACTGGTCTGTATACCGCTCTATTTCGTCGGCATCCTGATCGGCACAAGTTTTTTCGCAGGCGCAAGCGAACAACTCTATCGCAGGATAGCCTTTATCATGATCCTGATTTCGGCGATTACTTCGCTACCATTGCTGGATGGCATTCTGCGTTAAGAAGAAAGTTCCGCGATAATTTCGTCATCGATCTCGAAATTTGAATAGACGTTCTGAACGTCGTCATCCTCTTCCAATGCATCCATGAGCTTTAAAAGAGTGGCTGCCTTTTCCGCATCAACGGGTGTGTTGTTTTGAGGTTTCCAGACAGATTTGACGCTTTCGGCTTCACCCAGGGTCACCTCCAGATTTTTTGCAACTTCGCCGAAACTGTCAAACTCACAGTAGATCACGTGGCCGTCCTCGTCAGACTGCACATCATCTGCTCCTGCCTCAATGGCTGCCTCCATAACCGTTTCTTCGTCACCTGCCTCAGGTTTGTAGGTAATCTCACCCATGCGATCGAACATGAAGGAAACCGATCCGGTTTCCGCCATCTGGCCTCCGTTTTTGGTGAAACAGGCCCGCACGTTTGACGCTGAACGGTTACGATTATCTGTCAGAGCTTCGACAATTACAGCCACGCCTCCAGGCCCATAACCCTCATAGCGGATTTCCTCATAATCTTCGCCATCACCGCCCGAGCCTTTGTTAATCGCCCGCTGAATGTTGTCTTTGGGCATGGATTGCCCCTTGGCATTCTGAATCGCCAATCGAAGGCGCGGATTCATATCCGGGTCCGTCACACCCGCGCCCATTTTCACAGCAACGGTAATTTCCTTTGAAAGGCGGGAAAACATCTTGGACCGGATCGCGTCCTGACGGCCCTTGCGATGCATGATGTTCTTGAATTTTGAATGGCCGGCCACGGCACACTCCTGTATTGCAAAATGGAATTTCGAGCCGCTTATATGAGAGGTAAAGGCAGTCGTCCAGCCCTCAACCAAACAGAGGATCAGATATTGGCCAAACGCATAAAACCGAATCCCACCCCTGAATCTCAAATCCGTTAACCGGATAAACAGTATAACGCAGTAGCAGTAGAGTATGACGCAAGTTCAATCATCCTATCCAGCCTATGCCAAATCCGAGCTCATCGCTGATGCCATTGTTCATCTCCTTGGCATAACATTCGCACTAGCCGGGAGCATATATCTTCTCGGTTGGGCAACCGCAGAACTTGGAAGCGGACAAATTACGGCGCTGTCTGTTTACTGCACGACAATTGTCCTGGCATTCGGGGCATCGGCTTTTTATCACATGACCCCTTGGGAAAATTTTCGCCCCCTTTTAAGACGGTTTGATCATGCTGCAATCTACTTCAAAATTGCTGGCACCTACACTCCGTTGGTCGTCATGATCGGAAGTCTTTCATCCTACATTGTTCTTGGTCTGGTATGGACACTGGCAACAGTTGGCTCCTTATTCAAACTGTTTGACAGAGAATTTCACAGCCGCAAATCAGGCACCTTTCTCTATCTGGCGCTGGGATGGATGTGCGTCCTGATCATCTATCCGCTTGGATTTGTCGTCCCGGAGAACTCCATCTGGCTGATTATCTCGGGAGGACTGATCTATACCGCCGGAGTAGTCTTCTATAAATGGGAAAGCCTCATGTACTCGAACGCAATCTGGCACGGTTTCGTATTCGTTGCGTCATGCTGCTTTTTTGCTGCCATAACACTGGGCGCATTCTACGAAATTGCCTGACGCCTACCAGGGCATAACATTTTCCAGGCGCGCACCTGCTCTCAGCAATCCTATGTAAGTGGCAAGGCCGGTACGGTCATCGATCTCGATTCCTACACCGCATATGGTCGCCTCACCCATAGCCGGCTCGAAGCGCCCGCGAGGGATTTTTGTCACAAAACGGTTGATCGGTTCGTCCTTGTCCATTCCAAGCGAAGAATCATAATCACCACACATGCCTGCATCCGATACATAGGCCGTACCGCCATTTAAAATCTGATGATCTGCAGTCTGTACATGCGTATGGGTTCCGACCACAGCAGATACCCTGCCATCAACAAAATGTCCGAAACATTGTTTTTCAGATGTGGCTTCTGCGTGGAAATCAACAAAAATGACGTCCGCAGCATGCTTCAGTTCAACACCGTTGAGACAATTTTCGACGCATGCAAAGGGATCATCAAGCTCTGGGTGCATGAAGACCCTGCCCATGATGTTCATGACCATGACGCGGGCGCCATTCGATGCTTCATATATAAAAGAGCCCCGACCCGGTGCTCCGGAAGGATAATTGGCGGGACGCAAAAACCGGTCACTCTTGTCAGCGACAAGCATCGCTTCTTTCTGATCCCATACATGATTTCCCGTCGTCACCACGTCGGCGCCTGCCTCCAACGTAGCCTCAAAAATTGCCTCTGTTATTCCAAATCCGCCGGCCGCATTCTCTCCATTGACGATTACAAAATCGGTTTTCAGGGAATCAATCAGACCCGGAAGTTGCTCAAAAACGGCTTCCCTGCCCGACCGGCCAACCATATCTCCCAGAAACAAAAGCCTCATTCCGGAGCCTTCCGCGCCGGGTGATACCCGCTGTCCGTCAGCATCGCATCGAGGGGCTGATCATGCGGTTCAACGGGCACTTTTTCGACGCATTGGCAGTCAAACGCCATCCCTACAAGAGTCGGCTTTATGCCCTTACCAATGATTTTGGCGATTGCCCGATCATAGTGTCCGGCACCATATCCTATCCGCCCACCGAGATGATCAAAAACTGATAAAGGCATAATCAGAAGCTCCGGATCGAGGATCTCAGAATCCGGGCCAGGCCCGCGCGTACCAAATCCGGTGTCGACCAAATCTGCTCCCGGTAGCAGTTCACGAAAAACAATCGTTGTCTTGTCAGCAACGACCGGGAGGCAAAGACGCGCTCCCGATTTACCCAGGCCGTCCATCAGGGGGCGCGGGTCGATTTCCGAGCGAATCGGAAAAAATCCTGAAATAACGGTTCCCGGTTCAAACGTAATGTTTGCCCGGCCATGCTCGGCAGCAATGAGACTTTTTTCAATGCGAACGTCAGAAGGCATTGCATCACGCACCTTCAGCGCCTGCGCCCTCAATAACGCCTTTTCTTCCTGAAAATTCATGAACTCTCCAAATCACAAAGCGCACCGCCTTGGCCGCCAGACCGTTTGACGATCCCGGGAACCTACAAAGTAGGTGGGCGCCGTGATGACCAAGCCCACGAGCGAGGTCAGGGACAGCTCCCTTAAAGATCGTTAAGGCCCCGGGGATAGTGCGTCTGTCGAACCAGGCAGGAACGCGATGTCAATATAGTCATGCAGCTGTTATTTGGCTAGGGTAAGGTGATTCAAAGACGAGAAAAATCGACATGCACATGATACGGGCTTTCAAGATGGTATTGAGCGTTTCAGCACTCCTTGTCTTAGCATCTGGACCTTCCTTTGCTGTGGAGCAGATATCTTTTGAGGCTTCCTCCACCTTCCGCAACAAATCAGTGACACTTACCGGCGAACTTGCTTTACCGGGAAAGTCTGGTCGTGCACCCCTGGTCATTTTACTGCATGGTTGTGACGGGCTGGGACGAGAGGTTAAAAGCGGCCTTCGCGCCCATGCACGGGCTTTGAACCGTGCGGGCTTTGCAACATTGATTCTCGACAGTTTCAAACCGCGCAGAATAGCTGGAGGATGGGTTTGTGATCGAAACAATCGGCTGAGTAGTGCGGTATGGTATCGTCAAAGTGACGTCAAGGACGCGATCAAGTTTCTGAAAACAAATTCCGCCATCGATGCCGCTAATGTAGCTCTTGTGGGACAAAGTAACGGCGCCGGCGTGGCAGTTGTCCTGGCAGGACGTGGAAGGTTGAAAGCCATCAAAGCTGCGGTAGCCTATTACCCGTGGTGCGGGTATGTCCGAAATCGATCAGCACGACCTTTATTGGTGTTGACCGGCGAAGCTGATGACTGGACTCCACCTGAAGACTGCAAAAAAAGCCATAATCCGAATTCTGGTACAACTGTCCATGTTTACCCCGGTGCAACCCATTCGTTTGATCTTGATATTCCGGAAGTTGTTTACAAGGGACACCGTCTGAAGGGCGATAGAAAGGCGACAAGCGATAGCAGGCGCAAAATGATCAGCTTCTTTCGCCAGCATCTCAGGCCGTAGGTACTGTTCAGGAAACCGCGCCGTTCATCTTTCGGTTCAGCGCCTCTATTTTGTCGGCGGCTGCATTTATCCCGGCTGTAAGTTCTTCATCACCGGCTTGTCTTTCACGGCTCTGCATAGCTCCCGCATCCCGCAATACGGCAAGCTCCGCTTCAACTTTCGCAAGTTTTTTCCTTAACTCAAGCATCTCGTCGGTTACCATGACACCCGCCATCACTGTAAGGCGTTGATCACCAATTTCTCCAAATGAGCCCTTGAGTTGATTTACATATTTATCCAGCTCGGATGCGAGACTTTCCAGGTGCGCCTCCTGGCCATCATCACAGGCCATTCGGTAGGTCTTCCCGTTTATTGATACACTTACTGATGGCACTTGTTATTTCCCTAATGTTCTCTTTTACGCTCGATCACATTACGAATTGATTCCATGGCATCAACAAGGCGGCTGGAAACTTCCCCGTTCACACTGGCGAGTTGATGGGAGCGTTCCTGCGCCTGATCAAATGCTTCTGCCAGCCTTGCTCGATCGGCGCCCATACGCTGCACTTCCGCCTCGGTATCCCTGAGTCGTTCTCCACGCTCAAGAAGCACATCCACTGATTTCTCGAGTGTTTCAAGCGCTCCATTCAAACGGAGTATGGCAGTTGATAATTGACTATTTGTGGACATAACTCACACTCACAAGCACAAACGCCCCCCGATATCGTGGTACTGCTTTACCAATCTGGATGCCCAACCCGCCATAATGTCCAAGATCACAGACACTTGGACGGTAGCAGTTACACATCACTTTAAGTTGTAGTCAACTCACACCATGAAATTCCTCCAATCTTGCACAAGTTTTGGGTAACTTGCCATCTTCTGTGGATGGCGAAATCGACAAACACATTGACTCTGGCGCTTCAACTGATAATGGTTCGCCCGAAATTGGAAAGAACCCCACACAGGCAGATTCTTAAGTTCGGCAGCCTTGGTTTTTTGTCCCCATCCTGCGAGAAAAAATGACCACTAAAAACTCACTCAACGATATGGCAAACGCCATTCGCTTCCTGTCAATAGACGCGGTTCAGGCTGCAAACTCTGGCCATCCCGGTTTACCCATGGGAGCCGCTGACATTGTGACCGTTCTGTTCACTAAGTTCATGGAATTTGACGCCAAGAACCCGCATTGGCCCGATCGCGACCGGTTTGTGTTGTCCGCAGGCCACGGTTCAATGCTTCTTTACTCGATCTTGTATCTGCTTGGTTACGAGGACATTGATATCGATCAAATCAAAAACTTCAGGCAACTTGGCTCCAATACTGCGGGTCACCCTGAATATGGTCATGCGGCAGGAATCGAAACAACGACCGGTCCGTTGGGACAGGGTCTTGCGAACGCAGTCGGGATGGCAATCGCAGAACGCAAGCTGAACGCGGAATTCGGCGACGATTTGTGCAATCACTATACATACTGCCTGGCGGGGGATGGCTGCCTCATGGAAGGCATCTCCCAGGAAGCGATTACACTGGCGGGACACCTGAAACTCAACAAGTTGGTCGTTCTTTGGGACAACAATGACATCTCGATAGACGGGCCGATCTCGATGTCTGATTCGACCGATCAGATCGCCAGGTTCAAAGCTTGTGGATGGAATACACTGCATATCGATGGACATAATCACGAGGAAATCGCCGGAGCAATCATGAAAGCAAGGGAAAGTGACCGGCCAACCATGATTTCCTGTAAAACAACGATAGGCTTTGGTTCGCCGAACAAGGCAGGCACGGCAGGGGCGCATGGAGCACCCCTGGGCGATGAAGAAATTGTACTGACCCGGGAAGCACTTGGTTGGGAGCACGAACCATTCAAGGTTCCCGAATCCGTGCTTGATGCCTGGCGCGTAGCCGGCCTCAACTGCTGCAAGGAACACAAGGCCTGGGAAAAACGCTATGAAAAACTCGACCCTGAGTTAAAAGGTGAATTCGAGCGACGCATGCGCGGTGACTTGCCGGCTCATTTCGAGGACGCAATTGTCGATCTCAAAAAGGCACTCGCAAAGGATCAGCCGAAGATGGCCACCCGGCAATCTTCTCAGAAAGTTTTGGAAATAATCAACGAATCCGTTCCTGAAACTCTTGGTGGATCAGCAGACTTGACGGGCTCTAACAACACCAAAACCAGCCAGACCGACGCGTTTGTAGCACCTGACTATAGTGGACGGTTCATCCATTACGGCATTCGCGAACATGGTATGGCTGCAGCAATGAATGGCATGGCCCTGCACGGTGGATTGATACCTTATTCAGGTGGTTTCCTGATCTTTTCAGACTATTGTCGCCCATCGATACGCCTCGCAGCCCTCATGGGTATTCGCGTCATCCACGTGCTCACCCATGATTCCATCGGCCTGGGGGAAGACGGACCGACCCATCAGCCGGTAGAGCATCTTGCCTCGTTACGCGCGATCCCGAACCTGAATGTATACCGCCCTGCAGATACTTGCGAAACGGCAGAATGCTGGCAGCTTGCCCTGGAAAGCACAAACACACCAAGCGCTATTGCCCTTACGCGGCAGGGGCTACCCACTGTTCGCACGGAATTCTCTGAAGAAAATCTGTGCGCACGAGGTGCATATGAAATTTCCGCCGCATCGCGTGATGCGGAAGTATCGATTTTCGCCTCAGGTTCCGAAGTCGAAATCGCACTTGCCGCTCAATCTGAACTGGAAGAAAACGGAACACCTACTCGCGTTGTATCTGTTCCATGTTTTGAATTGTTCGAAGCACAGTCCAAAGATTATAGAAAGTCCATCATCGGTTCAGCAGCCGTAAAAATAGGTGTCGAAGCTGCTATCAGGCAGGGATGGGGACCAATTATCGGAGATGGTCCGTTCATTGGCATGAACTCTTTTGGAGCTTCAGCCCCAGGGGCCGCCCTTTACGAACATTTTGGAATAACGGCCGAGGCAGTTGTTGAAGCAGCCAAAGCCAAGTTGGAAGAAAGCGTTGCAGAAGACGCTTAATTAGATACGGAGAAAAGAAGTATGACTGTTAAAGTCGGCATTAACGGATTTGGCCGGATTGGTCGGAACATCCTTCGCGCAATTATTGAATCAGGCCGCGATGATATCAAGGTTGTAGCGATCAACGATCTCGGGCCGGTGGAAACAAATGCGCACCTCATGCGTTATGATTCGGTTCACGGCAAATTCCCCGGTGAAGTAACAGTCGACGGTGACACGATCGATGTGGGTCAGGGACCCATCAAGGTTACAGCAGAACGTGATCCAAAAGCTCTGCCCTGGGGAGATGTTGATGTAGCTCTGGAATGTACAGGCATTTTTGCAAGCAAGGAAAAAGCTTCAGCACATCTTGAAAACGGATCCAAAAAAGTACTGATTTCAGCACCTGGTGGCAATGATGTAAAAACAATCGTCTATGGTGTAAACGACAGCGCACTGACAGCAGATGACAAAGTGGTTTCTAACGCTTCATGCACAACCAATTGCCTGTCACCGGTTGCCTATGTCCTGCACAATAAAATCGGCATCGAAAAGGGTATGATGACAACGATTCACTCCTATACCGGCGACCAGCCAACGCTGGATACCATGCACAAGGATCTTTACCGTGGCCGCTCTGCAGCGATGTCAATGATCCCGACATCTACGGGTGCCGCAAAGGCTATCGGTCTGGTGATGCCGGAACTCAATGGCAAGCTGGACGGTATCTCCGTTCGTGTACCAACACCAAACGTCTCTGTTGTGGATCTCAAGTTTGTTGCTTCGCGTGATACAACCGCAGAGGAGATTAATTCTGCAATCGCCGAAGCAGCTGAAGGAGACCTAAAAGGCATTCTCGGCTATACTGATGAGCCGCTGGTTTCCATGGATTTCAACCATGATCCACGTTCTTCCATTTTCCACATGGACCAGACCAAGGTAATGGATGGCAATCTGGTCTCCATCCTGACCTGGTATGACAATGAATGGGGCTTCTCCAACCGCATGAGTGACACAGCGGTAGCAATGGCAAAGTTCATCTAGTCGGGTTGCAGCCATGTTTGCAGGCATCCGGAGGACAGCGTACATTACAGTAATGTTGCTGACGGCTGCCTGCACACAAACGACTCAACAATCTGATTCTGGTTCAGACAGAGCCAAAGTACTTTCATCTGCAAAAAATCTGCCCGAAACTGGTGTGGAAATCACTGAAACGGCTCTGGGCAATGCAAACATAAGACTGGTTGTTAACCAGGGCCCGGTAAGCGATCTGTTCGATGCTCGCGACTGCGCACTGGGTAAATATGCACAACGCTCCAATGCTTCTCACATACTCCTTCCGGAAAACACGGAAGTAATCGCGAAAGTAATAGGCGATTCAGGCACGCAGGAGATTGACCAGCCCTTTGAGTATTTCGTTACAGGTCAGAAAATTCCGGACCGGGCGAAAGCGACTAAATCACTCCTGAACGCCTGTTCCACTTAAGTGAATTATGATCCGATCATAATCTTCCTTGGTATTGCAGCCGCAATTGTTGCGCTTGCCGTTTTACTTACCCGGAGTTTCAGGAAATCCATAAAACGCGATGAGAGAATCAGCGATCCGAATGGCGATCTCCGGGATGGAAATGCGACTGCCACCTGGATCGGGATCGAAGAAGGCGATGATCACCACTAGCAAATGAAAAATGACCTGAAATTATGAGTTCATCTTTTGCCGGGATTGCGCCAAAAAGGTGTTTTCAATTTACACCAAAACTAGGAAGACAGATTTGAAACCCGCTTAAAAAGCTACATCTTTCTTCCTCAGCAAACATCACATGTAATGATGGTCGGTTCGCTCTCTGAAGTACTTCCGCTACCCGTCAACTCCGGCAATGGTTCAGGCGCGACATACACAGCTGGTGCTGATCTCTGCTCCGGTGTTGGACTTGCAAACAACCTGTCACCTGAGGTCGCTCCAGCTACCGAGCCCGGAGTCCTCGATAAACCGTACAATCTGTAGAAGGCTTCAGGCAGCGATTTTTGTATCAATCCTTCAGCAAGCCGATCGTTCGGAATCCGACTACTGGAATTCTTCAGCGCAACCGGTACAGCCCTGAACTGATTTCCGCTGTTGGGATCGCGAATCGCAACTCTGTAACGCAATTCTGCTTCCGTTGATGGCAGAGCTCGGTAGGACTGCACAGATACCACCATTGTATATTTCGGCGCCCATAGTGGCATGCTCTCACCATATGCCTTTGAGAGATTGTCTGCAGCCAGCAACATCAATGACCGTAATTCGGATCGATCCGCAGTTCCATCCGGCACATTGACCCTGACATTTGTGATTTCAAATTCTGCAGCCGAGAAAGTGGTCGACGACTTGACTGCCTTACCGCTCGCACATGCAGCTAGTATAAACATGCAAACAGTTATCAGAGAAATTCCGCGAATCATGAGTCAGCTCCCACCTGTTGCCCAAGGGTAAGTTTTTTATGGTTAACAAAGTGTTATCCGGGAGATGAAATCATCTACGAATGCATTGCCTGACGGGAACTTTCTGGTAATAGACAATCAGAATTCACCCCAAACCCGAAGTATCCAATGTCCTCCTTCAAAACCCTCGATAATGTCGAACTGGCAGGCAAACGCGTTCTTGTTCGTGTTGATCTCAACGTGCCCATGGCTGACGGCAAAGTATCCGACGCTACGCGTATCTTGCGGATTCTGCCGACGATAAACGAAATCTCGGACAAAGGCGGCAAAGTAATTCTTCTTGCCCATTTCGGTCGTCCCAAAGGTCAGGTGAAACCTGAAATGTCGCTGGCACCCGTTGTTCCGACACTCTCTGACATGCTCGGTAAGCCGGTTGCATTTGCAACAGATTGCATCGGTCCGATGGCAGAAGCTGCTGTTTCTGCGATGAAAGACGGCGATGTGGTGTTGTTTGAAAACACAAGGTTTCATGCAGGTGAGGAAAAGAACGACGGAGCGTTTGCAGAGGCTCTGGCCCAGAATGGCGACCTGTTTGTAGCCGATGCATTCTCCGCTGCTCATCGTGCCCATGCTTCCACCGTAGGTCTGGCAAGCCACATGGAAGCCGTTGCGGGACGCACCATGCAGGCGGAGCTTGACGCGCTTGAAGCCGGACTTGGAAATCCAGAGCGCCCCGTCATGGCTATTGTCGGAGGAGCAAAAGTGTCGACCAAACTCGATCTTCTTGGCAACCTCGTCAAAAAGGTGGACATGCTGGTTATCGGCGGCGGAATGGCAAACACTTTTCTTGCAGCGCAGGGTGTCAATGTCGGCAACTCACTTTGCGAGCATGAACTCGCCGACACAGCCCGCAAAATATCTGCCGAAGCAGAAAACGAAAACTGCGAGATAATTCTTCCGAGCGATGTTGTGGTTGCAGCAGAATTTGCTGAAAACGCACCATCCCAAACCGTTGAACAGACTGCTGTTCCTGAAGACATGATGATACTTGATGCGGGACCTAATTCTGTTGAAATCATATCGGATAAAATCCGCTCTGCCAAAACCCTGATATGGAACGGGCCACTTGGAGCATTTGAAACCAAGCCGTTTGATATAGCCACTGTCGCGGTTGCAAAGGTTGCTGCGAACCAGACTGCCGACGGCGGACTGGTATCAGTAGGAGGCGGTGGCGACACTGTAGCGGCGCTCAACCATGCAGATGCAGCAAAAGACTTTTCTTATGTGTCGACTGCGGGAGGCGCATTTCTGGAATGGATGGAAGGCAAGGAATTACCCGGTGTAGCAGTGCTGAAATCCTGATTTTGGATCTGGTTATTCAGGCAATACCGGCAATGCCTGCATGGAGCGGATACCGAACCGCTCATTCCATCTGATTTCATCCTCGGGAATTGCAAGCTTCAATTGCGGATAGATGGTGAACAGGGTTTGCAAAGCTGACCTTAGTTCCAATCTTGCAAGCTGATGCCCCAAACAGAAATGAATGCCTGTGCCAAATTCGATGTGACGGTTTGGTTTGCGGGTGATGTCGAAACGCTCGGGCGCTTCAAAGATTTCCGGATCGAAATTGGAGGCAACAAGGAGCGGCATCACAATATCGCCTTTGGTAAGCTTCACACCAGAAACCTCGCAATTTTCACGGACGAATCTGGGCTTTGTAGATTGCACCGGGCTTACAAAGCGCAATATCTCCTCCACTGCCAGATCTAAGTGACCCCAATCATCTTTCAGCATCGCAAGCTGCTCTTGATGCCTCAAAAGCGTATGCACTCCACCTGAAACCAGATGGGTCGTTGTCTCATGGCCAGCCAGTAGCAGCAGAAAGACCATAGCCAGCAATTCATCATCGCTCAGTTTGTTGGCATCCGATTGCATCCATACCAGATCGGAAATCAGGCCGGATTTACGCGTTTCCCGCACTCGACCGATTTCCTGTTCGAGATACTGTGTAAGCGGCCTTAACCTGTGAATGGCGAACAGAAAAGATAGGACGCCGTTGACGGTTGTGATCTTCTCCGCCCAGGTTGAGAATTTCGTGCGATCCTCTGCGGGCAACCCCAGCAACTCACAAATCACGGCAAGCGGGAGCGGCCTTGCGAAGCCGGTAATGAGATTGGGCGGATTGGTACCGGAGAACAATGCATCAACCATTTCGCCCGCCATG
>JBCCGN010000064.1:0-12928 GCA_039029255.1 Pseudomonadota bacterium
CGGATCATAGAAGGGAGTAATCGTATCGCCTTCCACAACCCCGGAATCGTTGCGCGCTGCGTCGGAAAATTCCAGATATTCAAGTGTTCCGGTCGCCGGCAGAAAACCTTTTGGCACGTCCTCTGCATAAAGCCGCGCCTCAAAAGAATGTCCGTTGATAGAAAGCTCATCCTGGAACTTCGGCAGATATTCGTCATCTGCCACACGCAATTGCCATTCAACCAAGTCCACACCAGTAATGGCCTCGGTAACAGGATGCTCGACCTGCAGGCGGGTGTTCATCTCCATGAACCAAAAACAGTCCGGATCCAGTCCCTGCGATCCATCTACAATGAACTCAACCGTCCCGGCACCGGAATAATGGATCGCTTTTGCTGCCTTGACAGCTGCTTCGCCCATGGCAGACCGCATTTCTTCCGTCATTCCGGGAGCAGGCGCTTCCTCGATTACCTTCTGGTGGCGGCGTTGCAGTGAGCAGTCCCGCTCGAAAAGATGAACAACATTGCCATGATTATCACCGAAAACCTGTATCTCGATATGTCTTGGGGCAGTTATGTATTTCTCGATTAAAACGTGCCCGTCACCAAAACTCGCCTCGCCCTCGCTTTGCGCACCTGCCAGAGCCGCGGAAAAATCTTTTGGGTCCTCGACCTTGCGCATGCCCTTGCCACCGCCACCGGCCCGCGCCTTAATCAAGACCGGATAGCCGATCTCGTTTGCCTTGCTTGCAAGAAACTGGGCATCCTGCATGTCACCGTGGTAACCGGGAACGATTGGAACGCCTGCCTTTTCCATTAATTGTTTGGCGGCATCCTTGAGCCCCATCGCACGAATGGCGTCGGCTGACGGTCCAACGAAGGTAAGTCCCGCCTTTTCGACTGCTTCAACGAAATCCGGGTTCTCAGACAGGAAACCGTAGCCCGGATGGATCGCATCAGCACCGGTTTCCAGCGCAGCCTCAATGATCCTGTCACCGCGCAGATAGCTTTCAGCAACCGGGGCTGGACCAATATGCACCGCCTCATCAGCCATAAAACGGTGTTGGGCTTCCCGGTCTGCGTCTGAATATACAGCGACGGTTTCCACACCCATCCGAGTTGCTGTCCGCATTACACGACAAGCAATCTCACCACGGTTTGCTATGAGAAGTTTCTTTGGCATTAGAGAACAACCTCCGTTGCTGGCAAATCTAGCAGAAGCCTTTTGCCCTGAATTTCGGGATCGATTGGCCGTCCCGGCCTTGGAAAGAGGTGCAGGCCGTTCGGCAAGGCGAATCTGGCAAGCGTCAAATAAGTCTGGGCAAACATGGCATCCGCCTGTTGCCCACTGAGATGGATGGTCCCCATATTGTTGGCGGTATCTACAGACTGCATTTCGATCTGCACGGTTTTCGATGATTTTATAAGTTCAATCAAAGCGTCTTCGATTGCATACAAAACGCTGAGTTCCTTGTTCTTGATTGGTACATCGACAAACAGGTTTTCCCGCAGCTTATTGGCCGCAAATGCCTTTCGGTCGGCATACTTCCAGGCAAATATTCCTCGTCCGAACTGCACAGCACCGAACAATATCACCGCAATCACAATAAGCTGGCCGATATCTCCGATCCTGTATTGGTATGCCTGATAGAATAGCAGCCCGAACAGAAACACCAGCGCACCAACCAGCATGCGCTCTCCACCGGGTGTATTTGAAATGCGGTCATTGTTCATGGGCGGCTTTCACTAAAAGAAACAAAAAGCCAGATCCGATTGATTGCAAAGGGCGAATTCAATAGTCTGGTTTCGTGGAAGAATCTGAGAACATATATGACCCAGAGTATGTAAGGGAACTGTTCGACAGATGTTCGGCGGATTACCGGAACTGGAGCGCCATTTCGTCTTTCGGTTTTATTTGGCTTTGGCGACGCCAGTGTGCATCGCTGCTTCCCAAGAGCGAGCGTTCCGATCCTGTCTGCGTAGATCTTATGGCGGGCACTGGCGAAATCTGGCCACATCTGGAGAATACACATCCCGAAATCAAAAAAATCACCGCGATAGACATTTCTCACGAGATGCACATTCATGCACTTGAGCAACTTCACTTCCGACGCAGTTCCGTTATAAATCATATAGAAGCTGACGTATTGACCTTTGATTTTGATCCTGCGTCTGCAGATATGATTGTTTCTACTTTTGGTCTGAAGACGTTCAACAAGCGCCAACAAAAGGCTCTCGCAGATCAAATCAATAAAATTCTGAAGAAAGGAGGAACCTTTGCACTGATTGAGGCCTCCGATCCGATTAGCTGGCCACTTCGGTTTGCTTATCGTTTTTATATCGACCGTTGTCTGCCGCTGATTGAGAGGTTCTTTCTCAAAGGTGCCCAGGATTTCAGTATGATTGGGACCTATACCCGAAACTTCAGGAACTGTGTCTTCTTTGCCGAATGCCTTGAGAATTTGGGATTGGAGGTACACTATAGAGAACATTTCTTCGGCTGTGCCACCAGTGTTTCCGGCAAGAAGCTTAGTAGTTAGTGGAGTAAACATCACGACACTAATGTCCTTGCTTCTTCTTGTTTGGCCTCTCCAAAAAACTGTTTCAACATAGACAAATCATCAATGCACATGCGCGAATCTGTTTGAGAGATTTTTCGCTTGAAACCATCAGAGGAAGAACTCCGATACCCAGTCGGCCTTCTGTTGCCGGCTTCTTCATCAGATTTGGTCTCTTGCACTTTCCGAAACATCTAAACATCCACTCTTGATGTCAGAAGACGAAGGCTCGCAGCACCGAACAAAAGTCCGAATGCCAATTCAAACCACCTCTTGCTCCTGCGATAGAACCGGGACACACCGTTCATCGAAAACAGGCAACCGTAGCCGATGAAAACGGTAACAGAGGCCACAATCAGAATGCAGAAAAGTTCCGCAACCAGATAGGCATTTGCATCCGGTGGCAACGCAATCGCATAGACCGACCCCCAACCAAGTATGGCTTTCGGATTGGTCAAATGAAGCAGCATCCCTTTCGCGAACAGCCTGCGGGTAGGTGCGTTTACTGTGTCAGATTTCTCAGAACCGAATGCGCTTTTCAAAGACTTGATCGCAAGATAAAGCAGATAAGCGGCTCCAAGATAACGAACCAGTTCAAACAACCAGACATTGGCAAGCATCAAAGAACTGATGCCAAGTCCGGCAGCTATTCCCCAGCAGGCTGAACCCGCAACAATACCCGAAGCAATGATCACGCCAGCCTTGCGTCCATGTTCCATTGCCGTTGCAGATATCGCCAGCGTTGCAGGTCCGGGGCTTCCGGCACCGATGATCCACGCGGTGAGAATTATTATCAGGCTTCCAAGTTCCATAGTTTACATCCTGAACACGCCAAATTTCGTTTCTTCAATTTCCGCGTTAAGCGTGGCTGAAAGGGAAAGGGCCAGAACCTGCCGTGTCATGCGCGGATCGATTATCCCGTCATCCCAGAGCCTCGCCGAAGCATACAATGGATGCGACTGCTCCTCGAACATGTCCAGCGTCGGTTGTTTAAACGCCGCTTCCTCTTCAGCGGACCACGTGCCGCCATCCTTCTCGATAATTGCGCGTTTGACGGTTGCCAGAACACCAGCTGCCTGTTCGCCACCCATGACCGAGATTCGCGAATTGGGCCAGGTCCAGAGAAACCGTGGGGAATAGGCCCTGCCTGCCATGCCGTAATTGCCTGCTCCGAACGACCCCCCGATCAGCATCGTGATTTTAGGCACCTTGGTGGTCGCAACGGCGGTGACGAGTTTCGCTCCATCCTTTGCGATCCCACCTGCCTCATATTTCTGCCCGACCATAAATCCGGTTATGTTTTGCAGGAACAAGAGTGGTATTTTTCTTTGCGAGCAGAGTTCGACAAAATGTGCGGCTTTCAGGGAACTTTCGGAAAACAGAACGCCGTTGTTCGCGATTATACCGATTGGCATGCCCATGACATGCGCAAACCCACATACAATAGTTGTTCCGTAGCGTGCCTTGAACTCGTCAAAACGGGAGCCGTCGACAATGCGGGCGATTATCTCGCGCACATCGTAGGGGATGCGTGTATCTGCAGAGACTATTCCCAAAATCTCGTCAGGGTCATAAACCGGATCTTCCGGAGTTTGCAGATTGAGTTGGCCCGGTTTAGTCCGGTTGAGATTTCGGACGGCCTCGCGGGCAAGTGCCAGCGCATGGCTGTCATTGTCAGCAAGATAGTCTGCGACACCCGAAACGGAAGTATGCATTGCTCCTCCGCCAAGCTCTTCGGCGCTGACAATTTCGCCTGTGGCGGCCTGCACCAGCGGTGGCCCGGCAAGGAAAATTGTGCCCTGGTTTTTGACAATGATCGAAACATCCGACATTGCGGGCAGATATGCGCCTCCTGCCGTGCACGAGCCTAGAACAGCTGAAATCTGGGGAATGTTCTTTGCCGAAAGATTGGCCTGATAATAAAAAATCCTGCCGAAATGTTCCCGGTCCGCAAAGCCTTCTGCCTGCTGAGGCAGGTTTGCCCCGCCGCTGTCGACAAGCGTCACGCATGGCAAATGATTCTGTTCCGCAATTTCAAGCGCGCGCAGATGTTTCTTTACGGACATCGGGTAATATGTGCCGCCCTTTACTGTGGCATCGTTGCAGATCACCATGACTTCCTGGCCATGGACTTGCCCTATTCCCGCAATCAGGCTTGCGCATGGGCTTTGATCTTCAAACATGCCGTGAGCGGCAGTTGCACCGATTTCCAGAAACGGGGAACCCGGGTCCAGCAGATTGGAAACCCGGTCACGGGGAAGCAGTTTGCCACGTGAAACGTGCCTCGCTTTTGATTTCTCATTCCCACCGGCAGCGGCAACCTTTACCGCTTCTTGGACAACCGCAAGCTGTTCGAGGTTCGAAGCCCGGTTTGCCGAGTATTCCCCGGATGCAGTGGAGATTTTGGACTGGATTTTGGTCATGCACTTTCCAATTCTTTTACAGCACGCGCCTTAAGTTCCTTGCGGATTATCTTCCCGGTGACGGTCATGGGCAGGTTCTCTACAAACTCTATTTCCCTGGGATATTCATGGGCAGCCAGACGGGTTTTGACAAATTCCTGCATGTCGTTTGCGAGCTTCGCATCACCGCACATACCTTGACGCAGCAACACATAGGCCTTCACGATCTCAGTGCGCTGCGGATCAGGTTTTCCAATAACACCGACCGAGGCGACCGCATCATGTTTCAGCAGACAATCCTCAATTTCAGCCGGACCGATGCGATATCCCGACGAGGTGATCACATCATCGTCGCGCGCCACAAAACGGATAAATCCGCCATCCTTGATCCCGCGATCACCGGTCAAAAGCCATTCACCCCTGAACTTGTTCTCGGTTGCTTTGGAGTTCTGCCAGTACTCGAGCATCATGACAGCAGTACCGCGCCTTACTGCAATGTCTCCCTCAGCATCCGTCGGATTGCCGTCCTCATCGATTACTGCAACATCATGCCCTGGAACCGGTTTGCCCATCGCTCCAGGCTTCGGGTCAAACAGTTTCGCACAGGATGAGACCACCATGTTACATTCGGTTTGACCATAGAATTCATTGATGGTGACACCGAGTGCTTCACGCCCCCAATTGAGCATCTCTTCACCAAGTGGCTCGCCGCCGCATGCCACAGTACGAAGGCCTGTCAGGGAGAGATTTTCTGCTTTCAGCATACGCAGGGCAGTGGGTGGAAAGAAGATGTTTTTCACGTCTGCAGTTTCGATAATACGACGGCATTCTGCACCGTTGAACTTTTCCATGCGGGCGGCAACTACCGGAATTCCGTGGTACAGGCCCGGCATAAGCACATCAAGCAAACCACCAATCCAGGCCCAGTCAGCCGGGGTCCATAACACGTCATCGGTTTGTGGCAGTAGATCATGGCTCAATTCCACACCGGGAAGATGTCCTCGCAAAACACGGTGGGCATGCAGCGCACCTTTTGGCGGGCCCGTGGTCCCGGATGTGTAAATGATCAATCCCGGAGTTTCAGAAGTGGTTTCTGCAATTTCAAACTCGGCAGATTGCGTTTCAATTGGATCGTTTTCCGGAACGATTACATGTTCCAGATCGGACAGGTTCGTAAACATATCGACAAACCGCGCAGCCTGCTTTTCGTCGGTAATAATTGCCCTTGCACCGGAATTTACCAAACGGGTTTCCAGAGCTTCTTCACCAAACAGGGTGAAGAGAGGAATGGAAATTGCACCGATTTTCCAGATTGCAATATGCGCTGCTGCGGTCCAGACCGATTGTGTGCGGAACACGCCAATTCTATCACCGGATTCGATGCCTTTTGAAACGAGAAAATTGGCAAGCCTGTTGGAAAGGGTTTTCAACTCACCGAACGAAATATCCCGACGCTGATCGCCAGTCAGGTCAATGATTGCTGTGCGTTCGGGTTCCTTATCCGCCCATTTGTCGCAAACATCCCAACCCATGTTGTAACTTTCCGGGAACTCCCACCGGAAGTTTTCGCGCATTTCTTCATGGGTTTGGGTGTGAGGGAGCATGGTTTCAGGCCGTTTCCTTCATTAACTCCCGGCCGCACAACATACGGCGGATTTCTGATGTTCCGGCACCGATTTCCATCAGTTTCGCATCGCGGAAAATTCTGGAAACCGTACTGTCGTTAAGATAACCGGCGCCACCCATTGCCTGAACAGCCTGCACTGCCTGCTGCATGGCTGACTCCGATGCATAAAGAACCAGTGCAGCCGCATCCTGTCGGGTAACCTCACCCCGATCACATGCGGCAGCCACAGCATAGAGATAGGCACGCGAAGAATTCATCGCCGCATACATGTCGGCAATCTTGCCCTGCATGAGTTGGAAATTACCGATTGGTTCGCCAAACTGTTTGCGCTCGTGCATGTAGGGCATGATTTCATCAAGACATGCATGAATGGTCCCGACACCCAGCGCCGACAGTACAACCCGCTCATAGTCAAGGCCCGACATCAGCACGTTTGCACCCTTGCCTTCTTCCCCGAGAATATTCTCATAGGGAACTTCCACATCTTCGAAGATCAGTTCGCCCGTATTCGATCCGCGCATACCGAGTTTGTCAAAATGCTGGGATGTGGAAAACCCGGCCATGGTTTTTTCGATCAGAAAAGCTGTTATTCCCCGCGAACCGGCATCCATGTCGGTCTTCGCATAGACCACCAGCGTGTCTGCATCAGGACCATTGGTGATCCAGTATTTCGAGCCGTTGAGGACGAAACGGTCATTCTTCTTCTCGGCCCGCAATTTCATGGAAACCACATCTGAACCTGCTCCGGCTTCCGACATGGCAAGGGCGCCAACATGATCGCCGGAAACCAGTTTCGGCAGGTAGCGTTGTTTTTGCTCGGCATTACCGTTCAGTTTAATCTGGTTGACGCAAAGGTTCGAATGCGCACCGTAAGAGAGTGAGACAGAGGCGGATGCACGGGCAATTTCTTCCAGCGCTACCGAATGGGCCAGATACCCCATGTTTGCACCACCATATTCCTCTTCAACTGTGACACCCAGAAGCCCCATGTCACCAAACTCCTTCCAGAGTTGCATCGGGAACTCGTTTGATCTGTCAATTTCCTGGGCGAGAGGTTTGATACGCTCCTGCGCAAACTTGTGAGTGGCTTCGCGAAGGGCTTCTATTTCCTCGCCAAGACCAAAATTCATCGATGCGTAAAACATCAGGCAATCTCCTCCAGTTCCGGCGTGACTTTGTCTTCAAGTCCGACCACCGATAAAATCAGGTTCACATAGATTTCTTCAATTTCCATGGCACTTAATCGTCCACCATATCGGTACCAGGTGTTAACGCCGGTCATCATTGAGATAATGGACATTGCTGTGACCGGCACATCATCAATCCTGAACACACCTTCGGCAACGCCTTCACGGAGGATGCCTCGTAGCACCCGCTCATATTTCTGGCGCAATTTCATGACCTGAGCATAGGGTTCCGGCTCGAGGTTCCGCAATTCCATATAGGCAATGAACACTTCCTCCGGCTTACCGATGTGATAACGAATGTGGAAACGGGTAAATGCTTCAAGCGCCATTTCAGGTTGCTGCGGGAGCGCCTCGCTATCAAGGGCAGCAAGCAAATCTTCCATATGGGTGACCATTAAGCCGTGCAGGATGGATTGTTTTGTCGGAAAGTGGTTGTACAGCGCTCCGGCTTGCAATCCACAGGCCGCAGCGATCTGGCGCATCGAAACAGCCGCATAGCCCTGATGCGCAAACAGGGTCAGCGCCTCCCTAAGTACACGCTTTGCCGTTTCGGTTCCAACTGATCCAGCGGTTCTTGCCATTCGTTGATTATGGACCAGAATCGCATGGGAAACAAGAATTAAATGAACAGTTGTTTAATTAATGAAAGAATGTCTTAAACGAGCAGTGTTTCCAGGGGCTTACTAGGCAAACGTTCGATTTTCATCCAGTTCCAAGATCACTGTCGTCATCCGTATCCAAACCACTTGATCCCATAAACGTGCGGATCGGCTACTCCAAGTACATGCACCTCCCCACCGGGCCAGGTCTGGACAGTCAGCGCAGGCCGCGTTTCCTCTTCAAACTCACACGACAGCCAGGCCAATGGACATTTCTCGGTGGCATCGCGTCCGGCCGCGTTCATCGCAGTCGTGATTCGGTTTTTTGTCTCTTCAGGAAAATAGTTCCACGCAATTGTATGAAACAGAACCCGCAAGATGTCATTTTCGCCGGGTTCAGAGAAGTTCTTCTCAACCCATGAGGCGGCGTCAGCCCGGTCGATTATGGGTGGGTCTTTGCGTGCAATTTCAATTGCGTTTTCGACCCGCTTGATCCGGGCAGGCTGATCCGGCCAAAGATAGGCGACGAGCTTTTCCCGATCCGCCGGTTCGTCAACCGAGAGCGGATTTAGATCACACCCTCTACGAGAGAAAATCTGCGGCGCTGATTGAGGCGGCAAAGGGCCTTCCCAATCAGGCGTGAGTTGCAGCGTAGATTCCGCATTGCCGTAAATGTTGCCGGCAAAGCGATATCCATATTCAGCGGTCTGCAAATTCAGTCCCCCGCTCGAACCGAGTTCATACAAGGCCATCGGCAGTTTGTAGCGCGCGGACAGTTCGCTCAATCCGGCAAAGATAACAGAAGATCGGGCCACTTCATTGGTCTGTGGCGCAAAATCAAGCCAGGGCGAAATCTCCGCATCTCTTTCGACGATCGCCTGCAAGACCAAAGCAATAAACTCTGACTTCTCAATCTGCTTCTCACCTCTGTAAAATGGCAACAGAGCCGGAATGTCACCTCGCCGGACGAGCGCATGCAACGCTCCGGCAAGCCTAAGAGCGAGCGCGTCTTTTTCGGGTGCCGGGTCACCTTGCCATTTCAGAATTCGTGCACCTGTCTTGGTCGATTCATCCAGAACCTCTGCGAGGCCAGTCAACAGGGTTTCCATGAAGGATGAACCAAGTTTCCCGCAGATTGCAGCCTGGTCAATGAATGACTGTCTAACCCGCTGCTCCAGGTTCATGTCACCACTCAATCCGCTCTCCCCTGAAGTCCCAGAAGCTGCCGGTGTCTTCCGGGCCAAGCCCGTCCAACACCTTCAGCATCATTGATGCTGACTGTTGCGGCGCAAGACGTTCGCGGTTTCCGGCAAACGGTTCAGACAGGGCAGTGACAACCGTTCCCGGATGCAAGGCCGCGAATATGGATTCCGGTTTGGTTCGCGCGATTTCGATGGATGAACACTTGAGCAACATGTTCAGCGCGGCCTTTGATGCACGATATGCATACCACCCGCCCAACCGGTTGTCGCCGATGCTTCCCACTCTGGCTGAAAGGCTGGCAAATACGGCACGCTCATCCCTGGGCATGAGTTTCGAAAAGTGCTTTATCAGCAGTGCGGGACCGATTGCGTTGAGCAAATAAAGCCGTGACAGATTTTCCGCATCGACAGCGCGAAGAGACTTTTCGGGCTTCGTTGTCTCATCAGACAGAAATCCGGTTGCATCAATCAGGAGTTGAACCTCGTCGCTGATCGACTCGGCGGCATTGGCAATACTTGCCTCGTCGGCCAAATCAATTGCCGGACTTGTGGAGCTGGAGAAGCCGATAACTTCTACGCATCTTTCATCGGCTTTCAGCAGTTCGGTCAACGCGGATCCGATTCCTCCGGTTGAACCAAATACAACCGCCCGATAGTCTTGCGGCAGGGATTGCATGGAAACCATCGGGAGCCTTTCTGAAAAAATGAGAACCGAATTCATACATCGCGTCGCACGCGACCGTTTCAATGGCTGGCAAAATCGCGAGAAGTTCACTCAGCTCATTGGTGAAAACAAACCGCAGGACATGGCAGAGGCCTATGCCATTCAGTCCGCACTTTATAACATCATGCGCGAGGAAGCGAAATTCAGCGAATTTGCAGGACACAAGGTCGCCCTGACCTCTCCTGCCATTCAGCAGATGTGCGGTGTGGATCAGCCCGCCTACGGATCGGTTTTCAAAGAATTCGTTCATCCCAACCACCATGAAATCGATACGAAGGACTTCATTCGTCTCGGTATTGAGTTTGAGGTTGCCTTTGAAATCGGTGAGGGTGTTCCTCCGTTGGATAACGGTCACACAAAAGAAACGATTGCATCTTTCATATCTTCAGCGATGCCGGCCTTCGAACTGATCGACGACCGGGATGCCGATTATGCCCACCTCGATGCAATGTCGATCTTGTGCGATCGTTGCTGGTGCAATGGCATTGTTCTGGGCGAAATGGTCCACGACTGGCAATCGCTGGATGTCGGCAACCTTCAAAGTGAAGTGATCTGGAATGGCGTAGCGGATGAAACCGGAAATACAGGCGCAGCACTCGGTCACCCTCTCAATTCCGTGGCATTTGTAGCCAATCATCTTCAGTCAAACGGCAAACAATTGAAGGCCGGTGAAATCGTCATGACCGGCAGTGCACTTAAAACAAGGTTCCCGGTAACCGGAGACAGCATTGTTTATCGTGTTGATGGTTTGGGCGAGGTGGTTGCAAGCGTGAAATCATCGGAATAGGTTGATTTTGCGATTCTTCACGAATTCGTGACAACTGAATCTGTTTTTCATCGAGGGAATGACCATGAATTTAAGCGCTCCAACCAACATTGTTTTCATTATTTCGCTTGTTATTGCTGTACTGGGTATTCTTGCGGGAACAGGAGTATTTTCCATTATTCCAATCTCCGCGTTCTGGCTTGTGACCATTGGTTATGCGGTTCTTGCAGCGGGCTGTTTGCTTAAGGGCGTATAGTCTGAATTTGCGAAACCGGTGTGAGATGAGATTTGAGGGGCGGTCAATTGATCGCCCTTTTTTTATCAAAACTGGTATTGTAGACCATTGATGTTCAGCGCCTGAAACCATGCCCTCCATGTTCAAGAAATCGAGTTGTCTGATATTTATTCTGCTGTGCTTGCAGACCTCTTCTTATGCGTCGGGAACTGAAAAGAGTGAGTGGATCAGCAATCAATTGTGTCCTAAATTTTCCGGTGTGTTTTTCTGGAATCACAGCGACGCCCCGCAGTACGTTTTTTATCACCTCATGCATATCATCCCGGATGAAAACAGTGTCGTGGCAACGGGACAAGGCAGCTATATGAGCGGAGGCACTTTGACATTTATCAAGGTTCGGTGGCGGATTGACTCTGACAATTTCAACATCACAATCAGTGAAAGCGAACCCACAGAACCAGACTTTGTAACCGATGGCACATATGAAGGTACAATCTCTTGGGATTTACTCAAAGTCAGAACCAAATGGGAAACCCGTTCGACTGGGCAAACGGGTGTGCTTGAGCTAGAAGCAGACAAATCCTGCCAACCATTGAATGTAAGCTGAACTATGACATCAATCACCATCACGGAACCCGACGACTGGCATCTTCATCTGCGCGACGGTGAGATGTTGAAAGGCGTACTCCCGTATTCCGCTAAAGATTTTGCCCGCGCAATCATCATGCCCAATCTGGTGCCACCGGTTGTGACAACTGCTGATGCGGAAGCCTATCGCAGCCGAATCATGGCTGCCCTACCTGAAAGCATGAGCTTCGAACCACTGATGGTGCTGTATCTAACCGAAGATACCGACCCGGCTGATGTGGAACGGGGATTTAGTTCCGGCCTCATCACATCACTCAAACTCTATCCTGCAGGAGCAACAACCAACTCTCAGTCAGGTGTCAGAGATTTTAACAAGGTTCAGGGAGTGCTCGAGAAAATGGCCGAGATTGGCATGCCGCTCTGTGTCCATGGCGAGGTGACAGATGCCGATATCGACATATTTGATCGTGAGGCCGTGTTTATCGAGCGCGTACTCGACCCATTGCGCAGGCGTAACCCGGAATTGCGGGTTGTGATGGAACACGTGACGACAAAGCAAGGGGTCGAATATGCCCGGTCAGGTGGCGACAATCTTGGCGCAACAATCACGACGCACCACTTGATCATCAATCGCAACGCAATTCTGGCCGGTGGAATCAGGCCGCACTATTATTGTCTGCCGGTTGCAAAGCGCGAAGAACATCGCCTGGCGTTACGGGCAGCGGCAACCTCTGGCGATCCGACGTTTTTCCTGGGCACGGATTCCGCACCACACACGGATGATCTCAAAGAACATGCATGCGGTTGTGCGGGAATTTTCACTGCGATAAACACAATGAGCCTACTCGCTCATGTATTTGAAGAAGAAAGTGCACTTCACAATCTCGAAGCGTTCACATCTTTGAACGGACCCGCATTTTATCACCTTGAACCCAACACGGGGAAAATGACTCTGGAGAAGCGTGAGGAAGTTGTTTCGTACCCTTCCAAAATTGAGACCGGTGCAGGTCCTGTGACTGTGTTTGATCCGATGTTCAAGACCAAATGGACGGTCGCATAAGC
>JBCCGN010000065.1:0-12609 GCA_039029255.1 Pseudomonadota bacterium
AACGATAATCCGGACGGCACATTCTGGATTGGTCTTGCAAGTCCGAGGTCGGTGCCGGTTGACAAACTCTCCGGCCAACCATTCCTGCGCAAGGTCATTCAACGACTTCCTGCTGCAATAAGGCCCAAGCCGCAACGGTACGGTTTTATCATTCGCATGGATGAAAACGGCAACGTTCTGGAAACCTTGCAGGACCCGTCAGGTGCCTATGCTCTGACAACCGGCGCAATCGACGGCCCGGATGGCAAGCTCTACATCTCCAGCCTGACGGAACCTGATCTCGCCGTTCTGGAAAGATGAAGCCTTATTTTCCCAAAAGGTTTTTGGATAAAAGGACAAGGCCTCCTGCAACCAGCCCCCAAAAGGCACCGGATATTCCGAACAGGCTGATACCCGAGGCCGTCAATAGGAAGGTGACCGCGGCACCCTCCCTGGTATCGGGATTGTTAAAGGCTGCCTGAGCGGCACCGCTGAAGGCTCCGATGAGGGCGAGCCCTGCCACAGCCTCAATCAGAATGCCGGGTGCAAGGCTGACAAATGCTGTGATTGCTCCGGCAAAAAGACCGAATATCACGTAACCAAATCCGGCGACAATTGCAGACCAGTAACGCCTGTCTTTGTCAGGATGCGATTCCTCGCCTGCACACATCGCCGCCGTAATTGCCGCGAGATTCACTGCATGTCCGCCAAACGCCGTCGAAGTGAATGAGAAAACACCCGTTGTTGTAAACCACCGGCCGGTCAGCACCGGATAGCCATTGCTCTTTAAGACTGCAATTCCCGGAATATTCTGGGATGCCATCGTCACGATAAACAGGGGCAACGCTATGTTGGTTAATCCGGCCAGAGAAAACTCCGGCGGAACCACCACCAGTTGCGGCACCGCAGATGCTCCAATCGTCGAGAATGCATCATCGGGAATATCAACACCAAACACCATTACAAGAACGAACGCTACCAGTGCTGCCGGTACCGCCAGCAAACGGTTCCATGCACCAACGACCACCCACGTGAGTAAGATGGGCAGCCCCAGCAATGGATCAAAAGCAATAGCTTTAAAGGGAGCCAGGCAAAGACTTAGTAATATGCCTGCAAGCATTGCATTTGCCAAAGGCATCGGTATGAGATCAATCACTCGCGCCAATGGTTTCCATAATCCGGAGATGATTATCGCGAGTGCGCAGATCATAAACCCGCCTACGGCAACCGGAAAACCGCCATCGACAGCTCCCGTTGATACCAAAAGTGCCGCGCCCGGAGTTGACCAGGCAACACTGACCGGAATTTTTGACTGTACGCTGAGCAACACACCACACAAGCCCATTGCTACGGCCAAAATCATGAGGCCGGATGCAGCCTCTTCTTGACTCGCCCCGACAGCACTCAATCCCTGGATTACAACCGCAAAGGAAGACGCAAAGCCGGCAAAGGCAACGAGCAAACCCATGATAACTGCGCTGGAAGAAATATCACGAAACATCACACAACTTTAATTCAGACATCTGCCGAAACAAACCGGAAACTTGTGTGCCAAGCCAACCGACCCCTTGTAACGTGTGGGGGTCAATTGTTAACTCATAGGCTGAAGTCAAAGAAAAGCGCGAGCGAACATATGACCCCCATACACTCAAAAATGCTGATTGTCGGTTCCGGCCCGGCTGGCTACACAGCCGCAATCTATGGCGCCAGAGCCATGCTTGAACCAACGCTTGTTGCCGGGCTTGAGCAGGGTGGCCAGTTGATGATCACAACGGAAGTTGAGAACTATCCGGGTTATGCGGAAGCCGTGCAAGGCCCATGGATGATGGAACAGATGCTGGAACAGGCAAAAAATGTCGGCACCAACATCGTGAACGACCACATAATGGAGGTTGACCTTGATGTTCGGCCTTTCCGGGCTGTCGGTGATTCCGGTCAGATCTATACTGGAGATACATTGGTCATCTGCACAGGTGCCAAAGCCAAATGGTTGGGACTTGAATCAGAGCAGACTTTCATGGGGTTCGGAGTTTCCGCCTGCGCAACCTGCGACGGATTTTTCTACCGCGGCAAGGAAGTGATTGTTGTCGGAGGAGGAAACACTGCAATTGAAGAAGCGCTTTACCTTTCCAACCTTGCGTCAAAAGTGGTGATCATCCATCGCCGCGACGAATTTCGCGCAGAGAAGATCCTTCAGCAACGCGTTTTTGCAAAGGAAAATGTAGAGATAATCTGGGACAGTGAGTTGCATGAGATCACCGGGGAACAGGGTGTTCCACCGTCCGTTACAGGTGCAAAAATCAGGAACCGTAATACCGGTGAAATTACCGAGCGTGCCATTGACGGGATTTTCATTGCCATCGGTCATGCGCCTCAAACTGAGCTCTTTGAAGGAAAGCTGAAAAAGAAGGATTCCGGTTACCTCTGGACCGCACCGGACTCGACTGCGACCGAAATCCCGGGCGTATATGCTGCCGGTGACATCACTGACGACATCTACCGTCAGGCTGTGACAGCCGCCGGAATGGGGTGCATGGCTGCTCTTGAAGCAGAAAAATTCCTTGCCGAAACGGAAACCTTAAGCGAAGCTGCCGAATAACAGACTGACTTCTGGAGGGGATCATGGATTGGGACAAACTGCGCATCTTCCATGCGGTTGCTGAAGCTGGCAGTTTCACCCATGCGGCAGATAAGCTGAATCTCAGTCAGTCCGCGATTTCAAGACAGGTCAGCGGTCTTGAAGCTGACCTGAAGGTTCCCTTGTTTCACAGGCACGCACGGGGCCTAGTCATGACTGAGCAGGGCGAAACGCTCTATTCGACAGCCCATGACGTGCTCCTCAAGCTGGATGCGGTACAGTCCAAACTCGTTGATTCAAAAGAAAAGCCTGAAGGACGGCTCAAAGTCACGACAACTGTCGGCCTTGGCACCGGTTGGTTGACCACTCGTATACACGAATTCCTCGATCTTTATCCTGATGTTCAGCTTGAACTCATTCTTGCCGACGAAGAACTCGATTTGATTACCAGAGAGGCAGACTGTGCGATCAGGTTACGCCAGCCAAAGAATCCCGACCTTATACAACGGCGTCTGTTTACCGTGCATCTACATGTTTACGCCTCACCAAGCTACATCAAAAACCATGGGCAGCCCGACAGCCTGGATGACCTCGATGGTCACAGGATTATCGCATATGGAGATAACGCACCGCATTATCTGGAGAATGTGAACTGGCTGCTTACTGCCGGAATGGATGGGGGACGCAAGCGCAGCGCATCATTTCTGGTCAACAATCTGCGTGCATTGCGTCGGGTCTGCGAGGAAGGTTCCGGAATAGCGGTTTTGCCGGATTACATCGTTGAAGACCGTCACGCTCTTGTTCCGATAATCTCACAGATTGACGTACCGGAGTTTGACACGTTTTTCTGTTACCCCGGCGAGCTCAGGAATACGGCCAAACTTATGGTGTTCCGAGATTTCCTGATATCCAAAGCAAGGCACTGGAAATACTGATGCTTTACATTTCATTTGAGGATGCTGATCCCCTTTTGAACTGGAACATGATTGCCGATGCCATCAAGGCTGGTCACCTGCTTCCAAAAGCTGAAGTTGGGGACTTGCTGCTGCAAAACGCTCCAAATGCCCTTTTAAGTCGCGGAGCCTGGATACCGGGGCTCGGCATGGCGTTGAAGTCAATGAGCGTCTTTCCTGAAAACACATCCCTGGAACCCCCACTGCCATCCATCCATGGGGGAGTATTATTGTTCGAGGGTGATACAGGAACACTTACGAGTGTCATTGACGGCATCCTGGTTACAAAATGGAAAACGGCAGGCGATTCTGTTCTCGGAGCAAAGCTGTTGGCCAATCCCAAACCGAAAACCCACCTTATGGTGGGAGCAGGCACGGTGGCAGCATCCATAGTTGAAGCCTACAATGAGATTTTTCCAACCATTGAACGATTTCTGATCTGGAACCGCACTTTGCAAAGAGCGGAAAGTCTGGCTGAGAAATTGAGTGATACGATAGGTGGTATTGAGGTGGTTGAGGATTTGGAGACCGCATGTGGCGAGACTGATCTGATCACTTCTGCCACCATGTCGGTGGAACCTTTTTTGCAGGGAAACTGGATTAAACCCGGAACGCATGTTGATCTCATAGGGGCATTCAAACCCAACATGCGGGAAGCTGATGATGAGCTTTTGAAAAAATCATCGATATTTGTGGACTCACGCGAAACGACGATCGGGCATATTGGTGAACTTGAAATACCGCTTCAGGAAGGCACGATATCCCTGTCAGATATCAGGGGTGATTTCTATGATTTATGCTCTGGTCAAAGCGGCAGGAATTCACCCGAAGAGATCACTCTGTTTAAAAACGGTGGCGGTGCACACCTCGATTTGATGACCAGTTCAAGGATTTTCGAAGTCATGCGTCGCTAGAAATGTGACAATTTTGCAACATTTGCGTGTGAAGACGCGATTTTCAAGCTCTAATGGGTAAAATTCGCAAGCCAGATTGATTCGGGAGATTGTGTAATAGCAAATCTGCTCCAGAATGTAGGTGGTTGGCTGATTCGTTTTGTTTTTTCTCCTCCCGACAAACGTAAGCAACCAACTGTTACCCTCTTGAAGGTTGTGTGAATTAGGTACCTTCTCATTACTTAGCCGGGCACAAGGCCCGGCTTTTTTTAATCCCCACAGCCCCGAAGCGGGAATTACATCACTTGAACAGTGCTTCTGATTGCAGGTCCTTATAAAGACCGGCAACCTGTTCTTCATAACCATTGTAAAGTTGCGTTGGTATGCGCTCTCCGGTTTCAAGGTCGCGCTCTCTCGCCTGGCTCCATCTTGGATGGTCCACTTCCGGGTTAACATTCGCCCAAAACCCGTACTCGTTCTTGGCAAGTTGCTCCCAAAATCCAACCGGACGCTCTTTGGTGAAGCTTATCTTGTTGATGGACTTTATGTGTTTGAAGCCGTACTTCCAGGGAAGTGCAAGACGAAGTGGCGCGCCCATCTGCTTGGCAACTGGTTTGCCGTATGCTCCTGTCACCAAAAATGAAAGCTCATTCAAAGCTTCCGCCATCGAAACGCCTTCCACATAAGGCCATGGATACCAGAACTGTTTCTGCCCGGGCGCTACAGAAGGATCACTGAAGGTTTCAAACCTCACATACTTTGCATCTGAAGTTGGTTTCGCAAACTTCACCAACTCCGAAAGCTGGAAGCCGGACCAGGGCACCCGCATTGACCATGCCTCTACGCAGCGATGACGATACAACCGCTCTTCAAGAGGCATTTTTTTCAGCAGGTCATCGATCCCGATGGTAATCGGTTTTTCAACCTCACCGTCAATAAGGATTTCCCAGGGTCGAATTTTCAAAGCCTGAGCAGCAGAGAAAATCTGCTTGTGGGAACCGAACTCATAAAAGTTGTTGTAACGGATATTTATTTCTTCCGGAGTTATCGGGCGTTCAAGCGTGTAAGCTTCGTTACGCGGAACCGGATAGAGGCCCCCGCTTGGATCTTCTTCGCTGGCTTCCGCGACACCGCTCAACAGTGCATTGGGCGCTGTCAATGCAAGTGCACCGACACCAAGCCCCTTGATGATTTGTCTGCGATTTAAAAATGCTGATTCTGAAGTGGCGGTGTTTTCCGGAAGGTACCAGGACGGTTTGCTAAAATTCCTTTTTCCCAACATCAATAAACAATTCCTTGGCTTTTGAAATATCCGCGCATGTTGGGTTTAAATGCACAAAAGGCAACAAAACTTGCCTCACAATTCTGTTAGGCTGAAATTCTGTGGATGCTATTTCTTGGCGATCCCGGTTGTAGACCGGGCATTGATCTCATCTTCGCTGGAGCAAAGATTACTGATTTCGCTCCGCAAACTGGTTGCCGGGATCGGAACATCAAGATCGCCGCACTGGGTCACACTTGCAATGTTACGCGGTATTCTGACGTTAACACTTGACTGGCGGTCACGTTCAATCAGGGTCGTCGCAGTACTACCGAACGCATAACGAACGCCGCCCCAACCGGCGACGTAATTGTCTTCGCCAGCTTCCAATTCACCAAACACACTCCACCCGTCGTAGCCCTGCTCGTTCATAAGGTGCTCAAACGATACATTGCCGACGCTTCCACGTGAGATGTAACGGTGCCCGATTGAACCACGTGTATTGTCCGTGAAGTAGTAAGAAAGATCAACTTCGTCGATGAATTCCGTGAACACATGTTGCCCGAACTGAATTCCGGCTAGAATATCCAGCGACCACTGCCCATTGTAGAAGGCCAACTCGCCCCCGACACGACCGGCATGTTCCGGATTCACATAGGACCAGTCGCCGTAAATGCCGATCAAACCGGTAGAGGGATCACGCCAGAAGAGGTGCAACCCGGCAGCGGCACCGGTAAAGCTCCCGTCATAAACGCCAATCGCGGCATCTACCTGAACCCCAAACTTCTCAAAACTTGGAATTGGGGATGCAACGGAGCCGGTAAACATGACATTTGACGCAGAACCCAGCACATTACGCTGAAAGGCGCCTCCCAGCACGCTCAATTCAAAATTCAAAGCGTCTACCGAAGAGCCTGTGCCTGTACTCGAGAATGCCTGTTTGGAAACCGGTGTTGGATCAAACAAACCACCAGCATTGACCGGTTGGACAAAAGCCAACAGGCCCACAAACAGAACTACAAACTTGGCAATTTGCTTCAAACTAACACCACCTGAAACGGCTCAGCTTAATTGGCTGAGTCTCGAATATCCGACATGAGTAAACCAATCGGCACAAAATGCAAACGAAATACCGGCGAAAAACCCCGGTTTTCGCTTAATTCCCAAGTACTTTGCAACTTTTGTACCGGTAGTGGCATTTTTGCAATATATACCGGCGAAGGAACTTCTGAATTCAATTGAGACTGGCACAAAACCGTTGAATTCTGGAACAAGCATCTGTAAGCGCCTCTGTTGAGGTTGCGTATGAAATCCGAAAATTCGGCCCCAGACCAAATGCACTGCCATGAACCACGGCAACGCCTTCAGCCTCAAGAAGTTCTGTCACAAAGTCTTCATCGGTTTCGATGGTTTTCCCACCCGGTGTGGTTTTCCCGATCAGCTCCTGGCAGGATGGATAGACGTAAAACGCCCCTTCGGGTGTCGGACAGTTAATGCCCTTCGCCTGATTAAGCATTGAAACCACAAGATCACGACGCTCCTCAAACACTTTTCTGCGCTCAAGAATAAAGTCCTGAGGCCCGTTCAAAGCCTCCACGGCCGCCCACTGGGTTACAGAAGAAGTACCGGATGTGGATTGCCCCTGAACCAGGCTCATCGCCTTGATCAACTCCATCGGCCCCGCACAATATCCGAGCCGCCAACCCGTCATGGCATAAGCCTTGGAGACACCATTCATTGTCAGGGTCCGGTCATACAGACCAGGCTCCACCTGAACTGGAGTAACGAACTCGAAATCACCGTAGCAAAGGTGCTCATACATATCGTCAGTCAGAACCCACACGTGAGGATGGCGCATCAACACGTCGGTCAGCGCTTTCAGCTCATCATGGCTGTAAGCGGCACCTGACGGGTTCGAAGGTGAGTTGAAAATCAACCACTTTGTTTTTGGTGTTATTGCCGCTTCAAGCTGTTCACCGGTAATTTTGAAGCTGTTCTCCAGGGTAGCGTTTATGTATCTTGGTTCTCCGCCATTCAACAACACCATATCAGGGTAACTAACCCAATATGGAGCCGGTATAAGAACCTCATCGCCCGGGTTAAGGGTGGCAGCAAACGCGTTGTACAAGATCTGCTTACCACCCGTCCCGGCAATGATCTGCTCCGGCTTGTAATCCAGTCCGTTTTCACGTTTGAACTTTGCCGAGATTGCCTCTCGCAATTCGATAATCCCCGGCACGGCAGTATATTTGGTTTCACCCCGGTTGATCGCATCAACCGCAGCCTGTTTGATATTGTCCGGCGTATCAAAATCCGGCTCCCCGGCTCCAAGACCTATGACATCTCTGCCAGCAGTTTTCAGTTCCCTGGCTTTTTGAGAAACTGCAATGGTGGCAGACGGTTTCACACGCGAAAGATTGTCGGCGATAATGCCCATGATTTTGCTCCGGAAGATGAACGGGTTTTGCTGCGTCAATCGATTGATTTGACCGGAATGATCTTTATTCCTGTGTCTCTGCCAAATCAAGTGCCGGTCGCTTTTGCGGGATAGGTAAATTGGCGTCGGGAATGCCGCCAAATGATTGCGTAATACCAAACGGATCGGGACCCGCTCCTGCTCCAAGTCGAATTCTTACCGGCTTGCGCAAATCTTTCCGTGGTTTAAGGAGTTCCTTGGCCCGCTGCTTCAAGCTTGCACGCTTGGCTTTGGGCTTTTCCGAACTGCTTCCTGTGTATGCAGCACTCGCGTTTTTCGGATCAACAATCGACACCAGCGGCACGAATTTGTAAAATGGTCGCCTTGTAGGGATTGGAGGATTCGAAAAATTTTCCACTTCGGCGGCAAGATCACTCTCCTGTAACTGTGTGTCAACCGGATCAAAATCGATCGAAAGTGGCGCTTCGCTCGGTCGCGGCAGCGGCACAACGGTTACCGGACGTTGTCTGGGGCAAATGATACGTGTCACGTCAACAGGCACATCCGTTGTATCATCTGGCTTGTTTATCGAGGCAAGCGTCGGCCTGAATTTGCCAGGATCCTTTGCAAACGCCTCTGTAAGAAGTTCTGCCGCCATCACCGATCTGCTGAATGCAGTCTTGTGTCCCAGCACGACAGCAACAAGTTCGCGGCCCTCTCGCTTGGTGCGAACCACTACGTTGAAGCCAGACGCGCAAACATAACCGGTCTTCATGCCGTTTGTTCCTTCAAACAGCCGCAGCAGTGCATTGTGGTTCCTCAGGCGTCTCCCGGCAACACGCAACGCCGGAATGTCAAAAAACTCTGCATATTGCGGAAATTCCTTACCTATCGCAATTGCAAGCACTGCCATATCATGAGCCGATGTATGCTGACGCGGGTCGTGCAACCCATGTGGATTGGTGAAATGGCTATCGTTCATTCCAAGCCGCTTTGCGTAGATGTTCATGAGTTTGACAAATTCTGCCTCGGAACCGCCAACAGCCTGTCCAAGCGCTACAGAAACATCGTTAGCTGATTTGACCATGATGATTTTCAAGGCGTTTTCGATTGTCATGATGGTGCCGACCGGAAGACCCATCTTGGAAGGTGGCTGTGCAATCGCTTCAGGCGTAATCTGTACCGGAGAGCTCATCGTCAGATGGCGGATTTCAAGACGGCGGAATACTGTATACGCAGTCATCAGCTTGGTTAGTGATGCTGGTGCCCAGCGCACAAAAGCCTTGTTTCGGGCATACACTTTTCCGCTATCAGCATCGACAATAAGATAAGGTGTTGATGGCAACGGGGGCAATCCGGCATCGGCCCTGGACTGAAATCCAACCATCATCAAACAGACAATTGCAATAAGCCCGATAGATCGCGCAAGAGCACTTGATTTCAAAAACACAACCCCACCAGTCTCAAAAGATTTTCACGGACGGCACCAGCCTGATTAACAATTTGTTAAGATAGCGCAATTTCTACAGGTTTTGGAACCGCAATTGACGATTTTGTGTGTTATCGTGTGTAATAGTTAATGCGCCGCTGTCTGTCGCAAAATCGTCACAAGAAAACCACGCTGTGGACCGAAAAGCTCCTCAACTAAGCCAGAAACATGGTTAGGCTTGCGAATATTCTTACTGGTTGGGTGGCATATGCGGCAGGATATCAGGAAAAATGCGTTCGTGAGCTCCGTCGGTCCAAGTCGACGCGGAACGCTTGCGCGTCGGCAAATCCTTTTATGGATGAACCTTGTCCTGTTGCTGACATTCTTCGGCACAAGTCTTGTCACATTGAACATTGTCCGCCACCCCCAGAACTTGCAGCCATTTGCTGATGCGGGCGAAACAGCCGGTCTTGAGACCGTGTCCAGCCTTCACCCTACCCCGGTTCTGCCGGGTTGGAAGTAACGGAGATATGGAATTGTCTGAGGTCACCCATGTCTCCGTTACAACCCCCTCTTTCACATCATAAGAACATGCAGCCCCCAGAAGAAGAAAGAGCTTGATTTTGCTTCACATAAAGCAAATTCTCGCCACATGATGAGATTTGGCTGGCGATTTGTATTTTTATGCATGCTTTTTGCTGCATTTGCAGCTTTCCCCGAAAAAGGCAGGGCATTTGATGCCGGATATCATTTTGACCTGACCAGAGTCGTTCTAAAGCGCGAAGGGTTAGGACCTGATGCGATCAATTCCGCAATTCTGGCGAACTGGTTGACCGATTATTATTCCACTGCTCCGGTCGCAAAAAACCTGTTTCTGAAGCCGGCGCTGAACCGCATGCACTTCGACAACCTCGGCGACCGCAAGCAGGTCGAACTTTACCATTATCGTTTTCTCAGCAATCTGCGCGTTCTTATCAAGGAGGCAGCCGTTGAAAATGACCGCATAAAAACCTTGATTCTGATTGGTGTTGCGCATCATGTGATCCAGGATTTCTACTCCCATTCGAATTGGGTTGAGTTGTTTCCGAGACGACCAAATGGTGGTTTTGAAGTACAGTTGTTTCCCGGATCACCGCAAGGCTTGCAGGAGCGATTGAGAACAGGGGTCTGGCCGGGAGGAAGCAAATATTCCCACGGCAGTTATGACAGGGGTCTCAACAAAGATTCGCATGTCCGTCCACATTGGGAAAACGCGTTTGTCATGGCACATGTGGCAACACGCGATGTCACCAGACAAATCAGATACTGGTTGGAAGAGGCTAGTCCCGGCTTCTGGAATCATGTTGCATCCCTAAATCTGACGGCACGCAATCGCAGGGAATTGCTGCGCGATCTTGCTTCCGCCCACGACATTTCCATGTGGGTCAAGGCAAAGCTATTTGGCTTGCCGGCGTCCGATGGTCACTGGAAAGGAAATCTGAGCGGCGATGCCAGCAGGTTCGCATCAGCAAACAACGCGTTCAACACGTGGAAAAATTCATTCCTTACACGTCACTTCAGAGAGGAAAATATCGCTGTACGGTTGGCGCTCGGTCTCGATAAGCCCGCAGAAAACGGCGGCGTTTCGGAACTTGCCGTTCCTGCCTCAGGAGATTTCAGGGGATATGCCATTCTTGTCAGGATACATCAATTCCGCCTGCCTGAAGCGGCTGGAAATTTCTCCCTTGTGGCTGCAAAAACCACAATCAATGGAGAGAGTTATCTTGGGCGGATATTTTCAAGGCAAAACATCTACAATCGAGCTGGAATTCCTGCCTGGCATGAAATTCATATAGATGCAGAAGCGCGCGAAATGTCCCAAGTCGAAATCAGTTTGACCGCCTACAATTCAGGCGGCAGTACAGATGAAAAGGAACTGGACATCAACCCTGAACAGGATGCAGAAACCCTCGCTGTTTCTTTTCCAACCAAGGAAATACAGTCTGAGGCAGAAGATGGTGCAGTAGTCGGATACAATTCTGGAATCCGCAAATCAATCGGAAATGGACCCAATTCAGCCGAGATCATTTACTCGATAGAATTCCATGCTGTAGATTAAATTGATCGACAGTCAATTGTTTGCCAATTCGGCCTCGATTGTTTGCCGGGCAAGTTCAGGTTGGGCAAGATCCGCGACAACAACGTCCCCCTCGGTCACGAGACTTAGAATAATGGTTCCTCCACCAAACACCCGGCCTGCCAATCCGCGTTTAACCTTTATTTCCCGAATAACTGAAACCGGAACATCGATCGGCAATTCTTTTGGCCAGCCCGGATGACAGAACACATGTCCGTCGCTGACCTGCAGGCGAATGGTTTGATACCTCAAGAAAGCATGTACAGCCAACAACGGCACACCAACCGCCATTACGACGATAAACAGGCGTGCCAACCCGCTGTCCGCTTTACCCAAAGTTGCCAGTGTGATCCAGGCCACCGAATAAAGAATGGCTATTACAAGCGTCGGGATAAAAATATGCCAATGGGCAGTAAACAGGGGAACGCCGGAGGTGCGGGCCTCTGACCTCTCCAGAATGTGAATGTCTTCCGGCTCTAAAGCCATCGTGAGGTTTGTATCCTGACCGTGCTGCACTATCTTTCCTCCAGAATAGTGAGTCTTTTCAATTTTACGCCGAGAATATGAAGATGTGCAAGTTTACCCGCTTATTGTTGATACTGGCCCTTCAAATCGCCAGCATCTTCACCGCCGCCGCCTATGCCCAACCGGCAATACAAATTCACGATACCGAAAAGGGAAAAGTGCGCGTTGAACAAATGATTACGGGTCTCGACACGCCCTGGGCAATGGCAATGTTGCCGGGCGGAAAACTGATCATCACCGAAAAAGATGGCAGAATGCTTCTTGTCGATCCAAAAGTTCCAGACCAGAAACTCGAAATTGATGGATTACCGAGAATCAGGACCGTTGGCCAGGGTGGATTGCTGGATGTAGTTCTCGATCCCGGATTCGCCGAAAATAACGCGATCTACTTCACCTTTGCTGATCGCAACCTGTTCGGCGGTGTCGGCACCGCGATTGCAAGCGCCAAACTGGAGTCGG
>JBCCGN010000066.1:0-11979 GCA_039029255.1 Pseudomonadota bacterium
AGCTGCTGCAGCGATTTCCTCAGGTGTCAACTTGATGTTGCCGTCGTATTTGTCGAATTTCTCTGCATACTTTACCGCTGCAGCAGCTGATTTGGTGCCCGAGCAACTGAAAAAAGACATTCAGTTTGCCCATGATAATGTCCGCCGGTTTGCGGAGACCCAGAAATCCACCATGACCGATGTCGAACTGGAAATCGTTCCGGGTCTGGTTGCCGGACAAAAGTGTATTCCTGTTGATACCGCCGGTTGTTACATCCCGGGTGGCAGATACAGCCACATTGCTTCTGCAATAATGACCATCACCACAGCAAAAGTAGCCGGCTGTCAAAATATCGTCGCCTGCTCACCCCCGCGCCCTGAAGTCGGCATTGCTCCGGCCATCGTATATGCCGCGCATATCTGCGGAGCGGATACCATACTAGCCATGGGCGGAGTTCAAGGTGTAGCGAGCATGGCTTTTGGCCTGTTCGGACTACCAAAAGCAGACATTCTGGTCGGTCCCGGAAACCAGTTTGTTGCCGAAGCCAAACGCATCCTGTTTGGACGTGTCGGAATAGACATGTTTGCTGGTCCGACAGACAGCCTCATTCTTGCCGATGAAACAGCAGATGCTGAAATCGTTGCCGTTGATCTGGTTAGCCAAGCCGAGCACGGCTACAATTCACCCGTTTGGTTAGTAACCAACAATGAAGAACTTGCACGTAAAACAATGGATCGCGTCCCAGAGCTGATTGCAGACCTTCCGGAGACGAACGGACAGAATGCAGAGGCTGCATGGCGAGATTATGCAGAAATCATCCTGTGTGACTCACGCGAGGAAATGGCTGAAACTTCCGACAGTTATGCTCCGGAGCACCTTACAGTCCAGGCGCAGGATCTTGACTGGTGGCTCGAACGCCTAAGATGCTACGGGTCCCTGTTCCTAGGTGAAGAAACAACCGTTTCCTACGGCGACAAGGCGTCAGGCACCAACCACGTTTTGCCCACTTCCGGTGCGGCCAAGTACACAGGTGGTCTATCCGTCCACAAATATATGAAAATTGTAACCTGGCAGCGTGCTACGCGGGAAGGTGCAAAGCCCGTTGCGGAAGCGACAGCGCGGATATCGCGGCTTGAAGGAATGGAAGGCCATGCCCGTGCTGCGGATGTCAGACTTGCGAAATATTTCCCGGATGAGGAATTCGACCTCACCGCATCAAACTAATCTGAATATTCACCAGAAACCAAGGAATTTCAAAAGTGTCGATTAACACAAGAATTGTGAATGACATGGTCAATAACGGAATCGAGTTCGTCACTACGGTTCCATGCAAACAACTTGCAGGTGTTATTGATGAACTGGAAACACGCAGTGACGTGTTTCACATACCTTCCAATAAGGAAGATGAGGGCATGGGCCTTTGTGCCGGTGCCTTCATGGGTGGCAAACGTTCTGCCATTATTATGCAGAATACCGCCATCGGAGTTACCATCAACACTCTGGCAACACTGATACAATATTACCGGATGCCGCTTCCGATGCTGATTTCCTATCGCGGCGAACTGGGGGAACCGGTTGCCTGTCAGGTTGAAATGGCGGTCCATACAAAGGCTTTGCTGGCGCAGATGAACATACCTACCTATCATTTCCATCAGGAAGAAGATGCAGAAGAGCTGGATTCGATCCTGAAATATACATTCATGTGCAACAAGCCGGTTGCCATTCTGACAGACGCCACTTTCTGGAAAGGATACTGATCATGATCCGCTCTGAAATTCTCAAAGAGATTGCTCCTATCCTTCGCGACCAGTTGGTCATCTGCAACATTGGTCTGCCAAGTCAGGAACTGCATCTTATTGACGATCAACCGACCAATTTTTACATGCTTGGCACAATGGGACTTTCCTCTTCTATCGGGCTTGGGCTGGCGCTTGCCCAGGACAAGACCGTAATCTCAATCGATGGAGATGGCTCGGTTCTGACCAATTTCGGTACGCTGCCGACGATTGCCAACAATGTGGCTGATAATTTCATTCTGCTGATCATTGACAATGGCAGCTATGGTTCGACCGGAGACCAACCGACCTATGCAGGCAAGAAAACAAGTCTGACCAAAGTTGCTGAGGCCTGCGGCTGCGAACAGGTGATCGAGTGTACCGCAGAGGATACCGGCAAGGTGTTGCAGGAAGCGATTGACAGCCGACAAATGACGATCATCGTTTCCAAATGTGAGAGTGGAAACGTCAAGGTTCCGGTTATCACAATGGATCCGGTTGTCATAAGGGATCGTTTCATGAAAGCAGTAGACGCTTAGGCAAAGCTGTTGTTTGGCAACGAAATTCATTCCACATCAGACGCCCGTAGATTGGCACGGAAGCGTCTGCCGTGGATGGTGTTTGACTACATTGATGGCGCAGCTGGCGAAGGGTACGGTGAGAAACTGAACCGGGAAGTGTTGCACAGCATACGGTTACAGTCGCGTATTCTAGTCGATGTCAAAAAACGTTCGCTGGACGTATCTGTCTTTGATCATGAAGCAACCTGCCCCTTCGGCATAAGCCCGATGGGGATGTGTAACCTTTCGACTCCAGGTGCCGATTTAATGCTCGCTCGCATGGCAGCGAAGTTCAAGACACCACATGGGGTATCGACTGTATCTTCCACGTCTATGGAAGAAATTATCGAAACCGCAGAAGGTCATGCCTGGTTTCAACTGTACATAAGCGGTGATGGCAGCAGCGCGACGGAACTTGTCAATCGCGCAGCGTCCTGCGGATACAAGACATTGGTGGTGACACTGGATGTTCCTGAAGTCGGCAGGCGTCCGCGGGAATTGCGCAGAGGTTTCAAGATGCCGTTTCGCATCGGGCCAAGTCAGTTCATCGATTTCGCCCTTCATCCAGTGTGGTCAATCTCAACCCTTATCAAGGGGAAACCCGAGATGGCCAACTTTGTCGGTCCGGGTCAGGAATTTGACAGGACCGAAAGCAGGGCTTCGGCAGACTGGGACAAGTTCAAAGCCCTGCGTGATCAGTGGAAGGGCAATCTTGTCATTAAAGGTGTTCTCAGCGCTGAGGATGCGCTTCGTCTGAAAAAGGAGGGCGCGGACGCAATCCAGGTTTCCAGTCATGGTGGAAGACAGCTTGACAGCGCCGTCCCACCAATAACAGCTCTTCGGAGAATTCGCCAAGTTGTCGGAGATGACTATCCGTTGTTTTTTGACAGCGGCATACGGTCCGGTGAAGACATCGTGAAAGCCTATGCCTGTGGCGCAGACTTTGTGTTTTTCGGCAGACCGTTGCTTTTTGCCTTGGCGGCAGGTGGCGAAAAAGGAATTGGGCAACTTTGGAATGTCCTGATGGAAGAAACGAGCCTTACGCTTGCCCAAGTCGGGAAAGACTCGATGCGCGACCTCGAGGAGACACTCGGACCGATGGACGAGTTTTCCTAGAATAATTTATTCCCAACCAATTTGCTATCTACACGTTAAAGCTTGCTTAGTTGTCCCTGATTGGTTGTAATACAAATTCAGGTGAAAAACCGCAGAGCATATATCGGGAGGAATGCGAGGTTTGGAATTTCTGCAGCTGATCGTCGGCGGTGTTGCCAATGGCTGTATTTACGGACTGGTCGCCCTGGGCTTCGTCCTCATCTACAAGGCAACGGAATCGGTTAATTTTGCCCAGGGCGACATGATGATGATTGGGGCGTTTTTAACGCTGCAAATGGTCAATGCCGAATACTGGGCGATGCCGTTCTTTTTGGGGGTTTTAGCAGCAACCCTGGTCATGACTGCTTTCAGTTACGGTCTTGAGGCCACGGTAATCCGGAAGCTGTTCGGCCAGCCGCAATTTGCTGTTGTCATACTGACGATCGCGCTGGGTTTTGTACTGCGATTCATCGCCGGATTCATTTGGGGACATGAACCCCTAAACCTTGAGACACCGTTCGCAGGACAAAATGTCAGTTTTCTTGGCATAGCCTTGTCCATGGATCAGGTTGTTACTGTCGCCGTTACCGTTCTGCTCACAGCCGGACTGTTTTTTTTCTTCCAGAAAACCAAGCTTGGCGTCGCGATGCAGGCTTCCTCTCAAAATCAGCTTGCCGCCTATTACATGGGAATACCGGTAAAGCGGGTTCACGGACTGATCTGGGCCCTGTCCGGCGGAATTGCTACGGTCGCCGGTGTCCTCTTTGCTGCGCGCGGTGCGATTGATCCATCACTCGGATTACTAGGAATCAAGGCATTTGCTGCGGCTGTGATTGGCGGATTTGGCAGCCTTCCAGGCGCATTGGCCGGAGGCCTCATCATTGGCATCATCGAACCGATTGCAGGTCGTTATTTCCCAACCGGATACAGTCAGATTGCACCTTATGCAATCATGCTGTTGGTACTGATCCTGCGCCCGAACGGTCTGTTCAGCCAGATTCAGGCAAAGAAAGCCTGACAGAATGCGGATCCACTTCAAAACCAGATACGATCAGGACATTCGTCTCTTTCAGGACAGGTGGATACTTGGTGTGTTCGCGTTGCTTATTGTAGCGGCCATCCTCATGCCGTTCATTTTGGATGACTATCTGCTCGGCGAACTTATTTCGGTCCTCATCTGGTCAATTGCGGGAATGGGACTGATGATACTTGCCGGTCATACAGGTCAGGTGAGCCTAGGTCACGCCGCCTTTCTCGCCTGCGGGGCCTACATGGAAGTCTGGCTTCAATCAAAGGGGGTGCCGTTTTTACTATCCCTTCCGTTGTCGGGACTGTTCGCCGGGATAGTCGGTGCAATCGTCGCAATCCCTGCAATTCGGATGTCAGGCATATATCTCGCGATCGCAACGCTGGCGCTTGGTATCATCGCCGAAGACATCATTATCCTTCTGCACGATTATACCGGCGGAGTAGAAGGCGTTTTCGTGAATCCGATAAACCTGTTCGGAATGGAAATCGACCGTTACTCGACCCCTTCATCGTTCTATTGGCTTTGCCTGGGCGTCACAATTCTTGTTACACTTGGTTATGCAAACCTGCTGCGCTCCTCGACAGGTCGGGCTTTTGTTGCGATCCGGGATTCGGAAATTTCCGCGCGGGCAATTGGCATAAATGTGGCTCTCTACAAAACCATATCCTTTGGTATCTCATGTTTTATAACGGGATTGGCGGGCGCTCTGCTCGCGCATTTCCTGGGCTTTTTCAACTATGAAGCCTTTTTGATACTGATCTCGATACAATTGCTTCTGTTGATCGTCATTGGCGGAATGGGTTCCATTCATGGCGCTTTCTTCGGGGCTTTTGTAATCGGTTTCGTACCGCAACTTGTAACGATAGTCAGGGAAGTGTTCACCTACAGCGCAATTCCCGGTCTCGATACCGGCATCTTTGCAGCAATTCTTATCCTCATCATGCTGTTTGAACCCCAGGGCATATACGGCATGTGGGTGAAAACACGCATCTGGTTCGAGCTCTTCCCGCTTGCCAGAAAGGACATGTTCCGACGCCATCGAAGTTATCTGAAAACGGAACGAATGCGATGAGTGTTCTCAAGGTAACCGATATCGCAAAACACTTCGGTGGAGTGAAAGCCGTAGACGGGGTTTCGTTCGAGGTCGAAGAAGGCGAAGTTTTCACCATTATTGGTCCGAATGGCGCAGGAAAATCGACCATATTCAATCTGATCTCGCGGTTCTACGATTTAACGCGTGGTTCAATTGAATTCATGGGGCAGAAAACAAGCGACTTAAGACCTGATCAGATTGCTCCGCTAGGTATCGGAAGAACTTTTCAGAACATTGAATTGTTCGATCATTCCACAGTTTTACAAAACCTGCTGGTGGGACGGCATACCAATCGAGAGAGTACATTTCTCGAGAACATATTCTTCAGCCCGCGGGTCTGGAATGAGGAACGTCAGCACCGGGAGGCCGTGGAAGACATAATCGAGTTTCTTGATCTGCATGCCTATCGCGACAAGATGATTGCCGGACTTCCATACGGGGCACGAAAAGTATGTGAGATCGGACGGGCCCTCGCCTGTGGACCGAAGCTACTCATGTTGGACGAACCCGCTTCCGGATTGTCCGTTGAAGAGACCCAGGACGTGGCCTTCTGGATTGAGGACATGCAAAAAGACATGGGGCTAACAATTCTCATGGTTGAACATGACATGTCGCTCGTCAATCAGGTATCAGACCGGGTCCTCGCGATGGATGAGGGCAAACCGATTGCACTTGGAACGGCCGCTGAAATACAATCGGACCCAAAGGTGATCGCCGCTTATCTCGGAGTTGATGCGGAGCCTGCAGCATGACAGAGGCGGCAATCAAAACTCCGGAAACGATGGAGACGACTGAAACGGTTCTGGAAATCCGCAACATCGAAACGTTTTACGGAGCAGTCATGGCCCTGCGTGGGGTTTCTCTGGAAGTCCCCAAGGGCAAGATTGTTACAATTCTCGGTGCGAACGGTGCCGGAAAAACCACCCTGCTAAAGACGATTTCCGGTGTCCTGGATCCAGAAAAAGGACAGGTAATTCTGAATGGAAAGGAAATCCAGGGCGGTGAACCAGATCAGATTGTTAAAATGGGAATTGCCCATGTTCCGGAAGGTCGGGAAGTTTTCCCTTTTTTAAATGTGGAGGAGAACCTTCGCATGGGTGCCTTTACACGATCCGACGGTGAAATTGGTAAGGACCTTGATCTGGTCTACTCATATTTTCCGGTGCTCGCGGAAAGGCGCAGTCAGCAGGCTGCGTATCTTTCCGGCGGTCAGCAACAGATGCTTGCCATTGGCCGTGGTCTGATGGCCCGGCCAAAAATCCTGTTACTGGACGAACCATCCCTCGGGCTTTCGCCACTTCTTGTCCAGGAGATTTTCCAGATCATCCGTCGTCTCAACGAAGAGCAGAATGTAACCATGATGCTGGTTGAACAGAATGCCAACGTGGCTCTCAAAACGGCACACTATGGTTATGTTCTTGAGATCGGTCGAATTGTCATGGATGACACGACACAGACACTTCTGGCTTCGGAAGACATCAAGGAGTTTTACCTGGGACAACAGGGCGAAACGCAGCGCGGACAGAAACGCTGGAAACGCAGAAAGACCTGGAGGTAAACAATTTTGGTTGGAGCAAACGGCGCAATTGAACAGAATAGCGGAATGGACTTCACGCGCCATCTCGGGTGCACAACCGTTGCCCAGCTTTTCCGGCATCAATGCAAACGTTACGGAAACAGAACAGCACATCGGGAGAAAGACCGGGGTATCTGGCGGTCCTTTAGCTGGTCTGACTATTACCAGAAGGCAAAATGGCTCGGACTTGGCATGCGGCGGCTGGGTCTCGAACGCGGTGAAGTTGTCTCCATTCTGTCTGAAGACATCAAGGAATGGCTTTACTTCGACATGGCCTCAACCTGCATGGGTGCAATTCCTTCCGGGGTTTACACAACAGATTCAGCTACTCAGCTTGCCTATCTTGTGAACGATTCCCAAAGCACCATCCTGGTGTTGGAGAACGATGAACAGCTCGACAAGTTTCTTCAGGTACGCGACGAGATGCCGACCCTGAAAAAGGTCATTGTGATTGATCCGGAAGGCTTGCGTGATTTCGATGATGACCAGATTATGTTCATTGAAGAACTGTATGAGCTTGGCAGGCTTGAATCTGAAGCAAACCCTGAGCTTTTTGAAACGGAAATCGATGCAGTGAAACCGGAAGATATCCGGATGCTCATTTACACATCCGGAACAACAGGGAAGCCCAAGGGTGCAATGATTACGCATTCCAACATCCTGTTCCAGATCACTTCGGTTTATTCGGTTCTTGTCAGTCGGGAGTCAGATGAACAGCTTTGCTTCCTGCCCCTATGTCACGTGGTGGAACGCTTGTTCTCCGTCGAAACACAGTTGGCGGTCGGCAGCACCGCTAATTTTGCCGAAAGCCCCGAAACCATCTTCGACAATGTCAGGGAAGTATCGCCCCACACCTTTGTAGCTGTTCCGAGGGTTTGGGAGAAAATATTTTCACGCATTCAGATTTTGCGTAAAGAGGCAACTGCGATCGGTCGATGGGCGTTTGATCGCGCTGTCGATGTGGGCACAGAACGCGCCAAAATCATGCTGGCTGGCGATCCCGTTCCTGCCCCACTTAAACTGAAGTACGCATTTTGGGATTTACTTGTGCTCTCCAACCTGCGCCGGATGATTGGCATGGATAGGTTACATCGCGGAGGAACGGGTGCGGCACCCATTTCGCCCGAACTCCTGGTGTGGTTCTGGGGCATAGGCGTACCGATCCTGGAAGGCTTCGGTCAAACCGAAAGCTCAGGCGTCGCGATGTTAAATACATTCAGCTACAACAAGATCGGTACAATCGGGATCGCTATTCCAGGCAGTGAAGCACGTATCGGACCGGAAAATGAAATCCAGTTGAAAGGTCCACACGTCTTCAAGGGCTATTGGAACCAGCCGGAAAAGACATCCGAAACCATCACCAAAGATGGATGGCTGCGGACTGGCGATGTGGGAAAGATGGACAATGAGGGCTTTTTCACAATCACGGGTCGGATAAAGGACATCATAATTACCGCAGGAGGCAAGAACATAACTCCCGCAGAAATCGAAAGCGCGCTCAAATTTTCGCCCTATGTTTCTGATGCCGTCGTCATTGGCGACGAGAGAAAATTTCTCTCATGCCTAATCATGATAGATCAGGAAAATGTTGAGAACTTCGCCCAGGAACATTCCGTACCCTTTTCCGACTTCGCATCGCTTTGTGCTTCGGCAGAAGTCAAGGATTTGATCGGTCGCGAAGTCCGGAAAGTAAACGAACAATTTGCCAGAGTAGAGCAGATCAAGGAATTCAGACTGATTGACGTTTTGCTTTCAGCAGAGGATGATGAACTCACGCCGACCATGAAACTGAAGCGTAGCTTCGTGGCTGAGAAATATAAAGGTCTGATTGATTCAATGTATGCCGAAGCATGATTGCATCGGCCGAATAATGGAGGAGTTAAACATGAAACGTTTTCTTTTTGCAGCAGCGACTGCTGCCTTATTGGCAGTGAGCCCTGCTGCAGCTGATACCACTCAAGGTGTATCTGACACGGAAGTGGTTATTGGTGGTCACCATGACCTTTCCGGTATTTTTGCTGCATTTTCGGTACCGGCTGTTACTGCCGCAAATCTTTATTTCGATGAAGTCAATGCCAACGGCGGCGTCCACGGCAGGAAAATCCGCTACATCACTGAAGATCACGGATATCAGGCTCCAAAGGCAGTGCAGGCGGTAAACAAGCTGATCAACCGCGACAAGGTATTTGCAATGCTTCTTTCGCTAGGAACGCCCATGAACCTAGCCGCCTTCAGGCAACAGGATCCCAAGGGCATCCCGAACATTTCGCCGCTTTCTGGTGCAAGGCAGATGCTACAGGAACCGCTTGACCTGCATTATGCCGGCACCTCATCCTACTACGATCAACTTTATCGTGCCGTCCCCTATATGAAAGACAATCACGGATCCACCGTTGCATGTGCGATGTACATCCCGTCCGATTTCGGCAAAGAAATACAGGCCGGAGCGAAGGAATCCGCTGAAGCAAATGGTCTGACCTGGGGGACAGAATCCACTCACAAGCCGGATGAAAACGAATTTGTCGGCGCGCTTGGAAAGATGAAAGAGGCCGGCTGTAATCTGGTTGCAACCGCACTGGGTGTTCGCCAAACCATCACGCTGTTGGGTACTGCAAAGAAGATTGGCCTGACGGACATGAACTTCATCGGCTCTTCAGCATCGTTCCATACGGCGATCGCGAAAGTGCCCGGCGGCATAACTGAGGGTTACTTTGCTGCTGCTGGTTGGCAAGATCTCGAAGCCCGCGTTGGCGACCCTGAAGTGGGAGCTTGGGTCAAGAAATACATTGAGGCAACCGGTGAGAAGTTCCCCGGCACGGGTGCTCTGCTTGGTCGTAGTGCTGCTGAACTGTTTGTCAGGGGTTTGGAGGCTGCAGGACCAGACCTTACACATGCCAGTTTCCAGAAAGGAATGGAGTCTCTCGAATTTGATGACAAAATTGCGGGCAACAAGGCCAAATTGGGACCTGGCGATCACCTGGTTGCTGATGTTGTCTTTATCTCAAAGATCGGGGGCGGTTCCTGGAAAACACTCACAGAACTCAAGTAACAGGCTAGCGAGACGTATATCGGATTTTCCCGGTATCCGTCTGTTCCCTGACCTCATTGATCATAACCTGTCCAGCATCGCGTACCAGGTCAAAGCAAGCGGTAAAAGCGGCCAGCGCAAAGTAGCCCCGCCGGGAAATCTGGGTGTGGGCAGTCTGGACATGATGTCGAAATTCGCCATCTGACCATTGACAGCTTCAGCAGCTATCTTGCCTGCCATTGTCGCCATGTGAATTCCGGATCCGGAATAACCTGAAATGTTTATCAAGCCATCGGAACGGAATTCAAAGTGAGGCAACCGATTGAGCGTAATTGCCAGCGTTCCTCCCCAGGCATAGTCAATCTTTACATCAGCCAGTTGGGGAAAGACTTTCAACATCGGCCTGCTAACGGTTTTCACAATGTCAGCGGGGAACCGGTATGTGTAGTTTTCACCACCGCCGAAAAGCATACGGTTGTCTTCTGACAGTCGGAAATAATTCACCACGAACCGGGAGTCGTGGACGCATTCACCATCCCGGATGAGTGACTTGCCCATGGTTTCATCCAGAGGCTCGGTGGCAATTATAAAATTGTTGATCGGCATCACACGGTCAGCGACTTCTTTGTCCAATCCGCCCAAATATCCGTTGGTAGCAAGAACGATGAAACTTGCGCTTATTTCCGCTGCATCCGTTTTCACAGTTCCGGGCTTGCCTGCTGAGATTGACATCACCCGGGACATTTCAAAAATGGTTGCTCCTGCTTTTGCAGCCGCACTTGCAAGTCCACGGGCATAATTTAGCGGATGCAAATGGCCGGTATGGGTATCAAGCGTGCCAGCAGAGAAATCTGGAGATCCGACCTTTTCGTTCATTTCGTCAGGAGTAAGATAGGAAATCGAGTTATAGTCAAATTTCGACCGCAGATATTCGACTTCCTCAATTCCGTGTTTGTTGTAACGTTTTTTGTGAAACGCACCGATGATGCCAGACTTGAAAGCACAATCAATTTCATGATCCTTGATCAACGTCCGGACAAGATCAGTCGCGTCGACGCCGATCTGAAACGCCTCCCGGCCAAGCGTTTCGCCAACCAGTTCATCAAGCTCCATTTGCTCCAGACGCTGCCCGGAACCCACCTGACCGCCATTGCGGCCTGATGCTCCCCAACCTACCCGATGAGCATCCAGCACGCAGACGGAAAATCCCAATTCAGAAAGATGAAGCGCGGCCGAGAGGCCTGAAAAACCTGCTCCAACGATGCATACATCGAAATTCAGACTGCCCTCTGCTGCCGGAAATTCGCTGAGTGTATTAGCGGTAGCCGCATACCACGAGGGCGCATGCTTTCCAGGCTTGTCATTGATGTCCAGAAGCGATTGTCCCATGCGTCAGATCACACATTCAGCAGCAGATGTTCACGTTCCCACGGGCTGATGACTTTCATGAATTCATCATGTTCTGCCTGTTTGATAGCCGCAAATATATCCACAAACTCCGGTCCCAGCACACGCTTGAGATCGTATGACTTGTTTAGTGCATCAACAGCACCCAAAAGGCTGAATGGCAAATCGCGGCTGCGCTGTTCAAACTCCACCGCAGCTTCCTTCCGAGGCCTGATTTTCTTGGTCATGCCGAGGTAACCGGTTGCAAGCGATGCAGCAATTGCCAGGTATGGATTGGCATCAGCCCCGATTACTCTGTTTTCCACCCGTCTTGCAGCGGGTGACGAGCGCGGCGCCCGCTCATGGCTTCGCAGAAACAAATCGCTCCACCTTCTCCGCCGGAGCGAAGAGGTAGTTGGTGAGCCGGATCTCGCTGTGCACTTCGATGTCGTCGAG
>JBCCGN010000067.1:0-11055 GCA_039029255.1 Pseudomonadota bacterium
ACGCCGTCGGTGTTGCCAAAGGCACTGTTTTGCATGCCGGATCAGACGCTCGAGTGAGTGTCAATATCGTTGGCTCACAGGACACAACCGGACTGATGACGAGCCAGGAACTGGAGGCGATGGCGGCAACCGTGATTTCGCCAAAGGTCGACGGCGCTTATCAATCCGGTTGTCACACGGCGTCCGTCTGGGACTTGAAAGCACAGGCAAACATTCCCAAGCTCATGAGCTTTATGAACAAGTTCGGCCTCATAACCGCAAGGGACCCTGAAGGCGTTTATCATTCCATGACGGATGTCATCCACAAGGTTTTGAATGACATCACTGTTGATGACTGGGCGATTATCATCGGCGGAGATTCTCATACAAGAATGTCCAAAGGCGTTGCGTTCGGCGCGGATTCGGGAACCGTGGCGCTTGCGCTTGCGACAGGTGAAGCCAGCATGCAGATACCTGAATCTGTAAAGGTGACCTTCAAGGGAACCATGAAGGATTACATGGACTTCCGCGATGTGGTTCATGCAACGCAGGCGCAAATGCTTCAGCAGTTTGGCGATAACGTCTTTCAGGGACGAGTGATTGAGGTCCATATCGGAACTCTGCTGGCCGATCAGGCATTCACGTTTACGGATTGGACTGCAGAGATGAAGGCTAAAGCATCAATCTGCATTTCACAGGACGATACGCTTATCGATTCTCTGGAGATCGCTAAAAGCAGAATCCAGATCATGATCGAGAAAGGCATGGACAACGATGCCAGGACTCTTCACGGATTGATCGAAAAAGCGGACAAACGAATAGCGGAAATCATGTCTGGTGAACGGCCTGCCTTGTCACCGGATGCCAATGCAAAATATTTTGCTGAAGTGGTCGTTGATCTTGATGAGATCGATGAACCGATGATTGCGGATCCAGACGTGAACAATGCCGATGTGTCCAAACGCTACACCCACGACACGATCCGACCGGTGTCATACTACAATGGCGAGAAACACGTGGACCTGGGTTTCGTGGGTTCCTGTATGGTGCACAAGGGCGACATGAAAATAGTCGCACAAATGCTCAAGAACCTCGAAAAGCAGAGCGGCAAGGTTGAGTTCAAGGCTCCGCTGGTTGTTGCAGCACCCACCTACAACATCATTGATGAGTTGAAGGAAGAAGGTGACTGGGAGATTTTGCAGCAATACTCAGGATTTGAGTTTGATGACTTCATGCCCAAGAACAATGCCCGTACAGAATACGAGAACATTCTTTATCTGGAACGTCCGGGCTGCAACCTGTGTATGGGCAACCAGGAAAAAGCGGCAAAGGGCGATACGGTCCTTGCCACTTCGACACGCCTCTTCCAGGGACGGGTGGTTGAAGATTCCGCTGATAAAAAGGGAGAGTCACTCCTTGCCTCTACGCCTGTGGTTGTCCTTTCCGCCATACTCGGCAGAACACCCAGCATGGTGGAATACACCGCCGCTGTTGACGGCATTGACCTCACTAAGTTTGCTCCGCCAACGCAAAAACCGCTTGATCCGAAGTCGGTGCATTACTAGGAATTTTCATTATCCTGCTGGGCCAAGAAGTCCTGGCGGATATTGGCCTACCTAAAAGCGTGTCTGTGCAAATGAAAGAAGAATCCACTCTTTTCGCACCGCTCCCATTACCCTGTGGTGTGGTATTGAAAAACAGAATGATCAAGTCTGCTATGTCAGACTCGCTTGGTGATGGCTGCGGCAACCCGACTGACGAACAGATCAGACTTTATGAAAGATGGGCAAAAGGCGGTGTCGCGGCTTCCATAATTGGAGAAGTGCAATGTAGCCCTCACTTCGCCGAAAAACCCGGAAATTTGGTTCTGGGCAAGGACATGGATGTCAGCCTATTCAAGCGACTTGCGGAGGCAGGCCGAAGCAACGCTTCGATGCTCTGGCTTCAACTCGGCAACGCCGGTGCTATGTCATATCCGCCAACTAGCACTCCGAAAGGCCCAAGCGCGCTCGATCTTCCTGGTCTGTCTTGTGAAGCAATGAGCCTGAAAGAAGTGCAGGAAGTTCCCGCAGAGTATGCCCGTGCGGCCGAACAGGCAAAGAGTTTGGGGTTTGGCGGTGTCGAAATACATGCCGCGCACGGCTTCCTTTTGAGCCAGTTTCTCTCTCCATTGTTCAACCACCGTGTTGACGGGTACGGTGGTTCCTTGACGAACCGAATGCGGATTGTTCTGGAAGTTGTCGATGTTGTTCGCAAGGCCGTCGGACCAGAATTCCCTGTGGCGATCAAACTGAACTCAAGCGATCAACTCGAAGGCGGCTTTGCGAATGAAGAAGCCCTCGAAGTGGTTGCAGAATTGGATGCTTCGAGCATCGATCTCATTGACATAAGCGGGGGCACCTATTTTCCAGGTGCCAAATCCGCTTCGGACAGCGCTGGAAAAGGCCCCTACTTTGCGCAATTTGCTGAGCAGGCACGCCATCGAACAAACAAGCCACTTATGCTAACGGGCGGGTTCAAGACCAAGGATCAAGCGCTAGAAGCACTTGATCAGAGGAAAACAGATGTCGTCGGCCTTGCGAGAGCACTTGTAATCGATCCGGATCTTCCAAATCACTGGAAATCTACTGAGAACAGCGATCCCGTATTTCCGCGGTTTGAAAATCCGCCTGAAGGCGGAATAACAGCCTGGTATTCGATGAAGCTCACCGCAATCGGCGAGAAGCGCGATCAAACCTGGAGTTCAGACCTTGAAACTGCAATTCAGGATTACGACCGACGAGACAAGGAGCGTGCGAAATTGTGGAATGAGAAATTCCGCACATAACTCTGTTTGAATGCGGGCACTGTCCCGCAACATCTATGAACAAATCGCAGACTGTAACGTTCGCTACGGTGGAAAATCAGTTGAATCCCATCTGCTCCACAAAAGCGCGTCCGATAGAGGTGCTTTTTTCAACTTCGAAGACCGTGGCTGCTCCCTCTGAGAAGCACTGAAGGAGCTCTGGCAACAAGTTCTCCGTGTTTCTAACGTCAGCACGCAGAATAATCTCCTTTGGAAAACCTTTGATTGCCGTAAGGCGAGGCCCGAAGGTAATGCGCCAGGCACTGCAGTAGGTGATGCCGGAAATATCCGACTTCCAATGGGGCGAACCATCTATTGTCCCGGGGACGGTGTCGAGTATGTTGATATCAAAATCAAAACTCTCATCGGTCGCGGAAAGTCTTGGATACAGGCGAAACGGTGCTTCAACCGTACTTTTCACATCCATGCTTGTCGGCAGATAAAGGTTGCCAAAGCCGGCCTTTGGTGGATGTCCCAAATCTGTGCCGGATTGCCAAAGATTTGGCTTCTCATTCCAGAAAACAGCAAGTGCGAGACATATCCCGTTGTCCAGAGTCAGACCTATCCAGTTGCCGCAATAAAGTGCTTTACCGCCATGTGCGGTTTTTGAAACTGCAGATACAAGCTCTGCAGCTTTGGTTATTTTGAGAGGCGCTTGCTCTCCGGCTCCGCCCATGGGGTGCAACATCTGGCGATCCATCCACAAAGTTCCGGAGGTAACCTCATGCTTTTCACCTGCAACGGTAATCATGCCGCCGGAGACCGCGAGATTGGGTTGGGCACACTCGTAGGATGAATTGTCAAAGCTGGTGGTGACATCATCAAACATGGCCGGTCCTACATAGCCATTGTCACCCTCCATGACCACGCCACGTTTGTCTCGCATGAACAGCGTAATGTCGAAGTCCACGCCACTTTGATTGGTGGAATTGTTAAGGTTGGGAAACAGCGGTTCGCCTTCAGGTATTGGCTCCTTTCGCAGAAACCCTTCACCGTTAACACGCACGACATACTCGGCCCCGATGTCACCAAGTCCGGGAACCCTTTCTCCGGACGTCGCCGCTGCAATTGAACCAACATAATCAATCGACATATGCGATGCCTCGCCGAGGGCAAGACGCAAATCTGTGCTCGGCCTCGGATCAGTCACCTGAACCTCTGGAATGAAGTAACCGGAAAAGCTGTTTTCCTGAGCGGTTGGCATAACCAGTGAAGCGGTGGGTTTGGACACAGCTGTGCGGTTTTCTGCTCCAAGGCCATAGCCCTGAGCGAACAGGTATGCATCCGAAGACGCGCTGTCCGCTTCGGCATCGCTCCAGCCAAGCCCGCAAAAGTAGCCGCCGAGCGAGACCGTATCAATCCAAAAAGGAAAACCGTTACGCAGCATCTGTAGCTGCACACTGAAGCGCTTGCCACCCGCAGTTACAACGGAGCCGACATAGTACCACCATTCGCTCTCGCACTCTTTCTGCATCGAAAAAAGTCCAGGCATGGCAACGCCTGGTACGTCACCCACATGCCGCGTGATGCGTGGCGGCAGGGCTATCGTTGTTTGATCCTTTTCATAAACCTGGTCGAAACCGGCAGGCAAAGGCGTGTTCATCCATTCGGGAACCGGGTCCCTATCATTGGTGATTATCTGAGCGACAGGAAACCCGTCCGGCGCTTCTGAGCAGCGGTTCATGACAAGTGTCCGTTCGGCTCCAACCGGTTGAACGAGAAAATCAATCTCGCAATCCGAAGCATTGCAATCTTCCCAAACCGCAGCCTTGTGCTTCCAGGTGTCAAAACCCACCTGACATCCTGTAGCCTCGCAATCCGTGTATGACACGATCGCAGCCGGGATGACGGACAGAGGCCAACGCAGATCCGGTGCCCATCCAAAACCAACACCCAGCCCGTTGTTGATGTTTGCAGAGAGCGTCGTATCGAGAACCTTCACATTGGCCGCCGTGCATGCAGTCAGGGAAAGAACGGCGCCCCAAAGGCTGATACCCGTGGATTGCAGGTCTTGAGGGCAAATTGCCGTGATATCCGATACATGGACATTTGAGAGGGTTACGTTGTCACCGTAAACTTCCAACCCGGTTGCCTTGGCCCCGGTATCGGTCTGGGTTCCGTCAGTCACACCCTTTGCTGCAAAGCCGTCCACAGTTGCGGTATTGACGTAAAACAAGGACATGCCGTGGCAATCATCGCAACATCCGAAAATATCCTGGGCGGAACAGTCGGTATAAACAATGTTCGACACATAAGTCGGCATAAAACCAAGTACGGTACGTCCCGGTGAACTTACGAACCCGAAATTATTCGACCGTAAATGTCCCGAACTGCAGCCAGTCACCTGGATATGGCTGGACAGTACGGCCACATGACCGGTAACCACGCCATCGAAATTGTGCAGATCGCCGACAGTGCTTTTGACGACAGTCGCCTCCGTGCAAACCGCGAGCATGGTGCCAAAAAGCGACTCGCACAGACCTGTCACATTGCTGACCGAACAGCGATCTATATTGACCTTCTGCGCTGCGATGACACCGATACCAAAATTGATTCCGCCTATTGATTTGAGTGACACTTTCCCGATATCTGCCACGTCGACGGCTGAAATATTGAGTTCAGCGCATAGTAATGCGGTGATACCGGCCTCACCAAATCCACCAAGATGGCCATTGCAGATACGCACGCCCTCCAGCGTGAAAATTGACATCAGGTCCTTGATAAGATCAGCAAGCGTGTCTTCAAAAGGATCTCCGATTGCCTTGCCGAACACCTTCTCGAAACTGTCCAGACTTGCAGGTTCCGCAACCAGTTCACTGAACTTACTCGCGAATACGCCGATCGTTTTATAGGTGGAGCCATCTGCCGCGGGCAGACATTTGATGCTGTACCCATTGAGATCGAGCTTCACATTGTCCGCAACAATGGTAATGGCGGCGCCATCTCCTTCCGGTTGCCAAACAATGTCGTTGGCGAGAACGTAAGTTTGCCCGGCTTTGTCAAGTGAAAGCCCGCCTGGCGGAATCGAATGGATTTCGGGGCTGGCCGCTGGCGTTGGAGAAACAGTTCCCGATATGCCGGTTCTTACGGCATCCTTTAGCCTGAACGATAACCTTCGCGGCGCATCACTTAAAGAAAGTTTCTCGAAACTCTGGCTGTTTGCAATGTGTCTGGCAGTTAATGCCTCCACCATAGAATCCACATCAATTTTTCCCATAAGACATCCTTTTCGGTAAGCTGTTTGCATTGCTTTTCTTCAGGTCACGGACTTTGCCGGAACCGAGAATGCCCCACTCACTCGTATTTACACTTTGCCTGAATCGTGATTTGCGAAATTGATTGACCAGGAATCAATCTGCCCACCAGATACTTCTGGCGTTCAACAAGTTTCCCGTCTCACACACCTGGAACCACAAACCGATAAAACACAGGACCACATCACCTCTGCACCTCTAACAAACAGCAGAGAATCAAACTATGTGCTATTTTTTAACAGTTAAAAACAGTGAAAAACAAATAAATTTTGTATTATTTTATTCTTAAGTAGGACTTAGAGGAAAAAACAAAATATAAAACAGAAAACAAAAGCAGAATGCACCGATCCTTTACTCTTTGAGAATATCCCGATGGCTTTGCTGCCTTGAGTTTTGAGCACTTGTTAGCGCGAGAACACAAACTTGCGCCGAAGACCCTTCGCGGTGCTTCTGTTGAGATACCAAAGGAAGTATCCAAGCGCATTGGCCTTGGCGTCCGTTTCAGGTTCCAGCTCCCGTGACATCCGATTCATCTGCCAGGCGTGGTATTCCACCCGAGACACCGTATTGATCAGGTTGACCAACCAGTTCTTCGCATTGATACCCCAACTGCCACGCCCCAGAACCAATCCCTCTTCCTCAATGCCGATAGTGCTTGTCCTGCCGGACAGCAGATCCTTCACCGCATCAGGTTGAACACAAAGCGGTCGGGCAAGACCAATCATGTCAATTCCGTCTTCACCAACAGCCTGCTCCATCGCCGGCAAGGATCGGAAGCCACCGGTTACCATCAGCGGGACTGATACCGCCTTGCGGATTTCACGAGCATATTCCAAAAAATAAGCTTCCCGCCGGACCGTGCTTTCCCGCTGACTTTCTTCCGAACCTGTAACAAAGCTCATCTGCTCATAGGTTCCGCCCGAAAGCTCTATGAGATCAATCCCATCCTGCTCCAGCCATTTTGCCACCTTGCAGCTTTCCTCAATCGTAAAGCCCCCTTTTTGAAAGTCAGACGAGTTCAACTTGACCGCCACCGGGAATTTTGGCCCAACGGCTTGTCTGGTTGCGCGATAGACCTCTCTCAGAAAACGTGCCCGGTTTTCTATTGAGCCACCCCAGTCATCAGTACGCTTGTTTGTAACGGGAGAAAGAAACTGACTGACAAGGTAACCATGCGCGGCGTGAATTTGCACACCATCAAACCCCGCTTTGCACGCAACCTCCGCCGTCTTGGCATAGCGCGCAATTGCATCTTCAATGTCTTCAACAGACATTGCTTTGGGTTTACCAAAGAGCCCGAGAAGTTGAAGCTTTTCCGCAGAAGGTGAGAGCGGTCGGGTGTTGACTATAATCGGGCATTGTCTGCCGGGATGGGATATTTGCATCCACATCTGGCTCCCTCCGGTTCGTCCGGCAGCAGCCCATTCGCGCAGCATAGCAAGATCGCGTTCGTCTTGAACCACCACATTCCCCGGTCGTTCGAGATATCGGCGATCAACCATGACATTACCGGTTACCTGAAGGCCCGGCCCTCCCTGAGACCAGCGTTTGTACAGGGAGTGATGCGCGGGATTAGGCGCATCAGTATGGTCGGCCAGCGACTCGGTCATTGCGCTTTTGCCAAACCGGTTGTTGATCTCAATGCCACATGGCAATTTCAGAGTGTCTGAAAGTTTTGCTGTCATCGCGACCTTCGCCCGAGTTTCCAATCATTGCTGGTCGCGCTTCAACAAAACTCCTGCAAGGCGGCCTTCATTATCGAGATTGCTTGGTTCACAGTTCCAAGTCAACGTTTTGAATTATTTCGGCAGGGTTTTGGTCACTCTCGTCTGAATACTCGCAACCTTAAAAAACATGATCATCCGAATCCGATGCATCACAAGACGCAAGTCGATTCCTGGCTATTTTTTATGCCAAACGGCACAACGAATTTTAAGGCCAGACGCACGCGTGTACTGGTTAATACTGACAAGCTTGTACCCGTTCTTGTCGGCCCAGTGTTTATAGCGGCCATAGTGATTACCAATAGCCCAGGTGAATTTCTTGCTTGTAGGGTTATCAGTATAAGTGACGCGAAATTCATCTCTAGCTAGATGCAGTCCAGGTGTTTTGCTGTCCCTGCATTCAATCTCAAGCAGCAGTTTCCCTTTCAGGCGTTTGGTAATTTCATATCTGTCTTTACCCTCAAACCATTCGGTTCGCTCAGCCTTTGCTGATGTCGCAATGCTGGCTATCAATAGAACAGCTAGGACGGGAACTACGAAATTTCTCATAATGCGCGAATATTCCTGGTTTCGAAAATGTTCTGTAATTTAGCATTCAATATAATTTGTGTCTAATGGCGCTTTGTTCAAATAACGATCATTTAGTACAATTGAAAAACGTTGGATTGCCGCGCTTGGAACACACTTACGCAACGAACAGACTTGTTATTCGGGCAAACCGGCCAATCGCAAGCCATCGATGTAGGGATCAAGCCCGTCTGTTTTCTTGGTCGGAAGAACTTCCCTTAGGTACGACAATGACAGGTCCGATTTTTCGGAAAGCGCTAGGTTTATTTCCTCGCATGCTTCATCCAGGTGACCGACATGCGCCAGCACTGCAGCGAGAACCGCGTGAGGCCAGTACCCGGTCGAACGCGGATTTTGCATCGTATCACGCGCCCAGTACAGCGCCTCATCAAAATCACCGGAAAGGATGCATGCCAACGCATGTACAACGGTCGATGCCCAATGGATCGGATCACGCGGACTCAATCGCTCTGATTTCAAACATGAGACCTTGGCTTCTTCCAAACGGCCAGCAAGTGTAAAAACCATCCCCAGGCCGTGATATGCCTGCGCAAAACTCGGATTGATGCGAACCGCAGTTTCCAATGCACTTATCGACTTATCATGCTTTCCCTGCATCATGTAAATCCGGCCGATTGCGAAATATGCAACCGGCTCCTGATCATCAATCTCCAATGCTCTTTGCGCCGCGATTAGTCCTTCATCAAGGTCACGTTTTATGTTTTGCGAAATGCCCAGAACAACCTTCTGATAGTGAATGTAAGACATGTACGCATATGCAAGAGCAAAATTCGGATCAAGTTCGGTAGCATTTGCGAGCAGCTTAAGACCCCTTACGAGATCGTCGGGTATATACTTCCACATATGCCAGACACCGCGTTGATAGCACTCCCATGCGCCCATGTTTTTCGGCGGCTTGCTGACAACCCGATCCCGTTCAGCAGCGGAAATTTCGGGCTCCAAAGCCCCTACTATGGTATTGGTAATTTCATCCTGAAGATCGAATATATCTTCCAGTTCGCGATCGTATCGCTCCGCCCAAATGTGATTGCCGGTTTCGGCTTCTATCAGCTGGACAGTAACACGTACGCGATTACCAGCTTTTCGAACGCTGCCTTCCAGAACATACCGCACGCCCAGTTCCCGACCAACTTGCTTTATATCGACAGCTCTCCCCTTATAGGTGAATGTTGAGTTTCTGGAGATAACAAAGAACCAGCGGATTTTTGAAAGCGCTGTAATCAAATCTTCCGAAATTCCATCGGCAAGATACTCTTGTTCAGGATCGTTGGACATATTGTCTAGTGGCAAGACCGCAATCGACGGCTTGTCGGGAAGCTTCAATTTCTTAATCTCTTCGTTGTTTGAGATCGGGATAGAAGCACTGGTTGGCGATGCATCAATCTGCAATTGCCAAGCCCGCACTTCCGCATCAATGTTCTTGAGATCCTGCTTGCCCAGATCCACAAAGTCACCATCAATCTTCTTATGGATGCTGTGGTAAACTGTGTCTGATACGCATACTGATCCGGGTTCCGCAATTGCCTCGAGCCTGGCGGCAATGTTCACACCGTCTCCATATATGTCTTCGCCCTCGATAATGATATCCCCGAGATTAATGCCAACACGGAGCTTTATTACCCCACCTTCGTCCACTAGCGCCCTTTGGATTGCAATCCCGAATTCGACTGCCTTAACGACGGAGGGAAACTCGACCAACACACCATCGCCCATCAGTTTTACGATCCGCCCGCCGTATTTCACGGTAAAGGGATCAAATAATTCTCTCCGGTGAGTTTTCAAAGCGGATAAAGTGCCAGCCTCATCATCTGACATAAGTCTTGAGTAACCCACCACATCGGCGGCCAAAATTGCGGCAAGCCTGCGTTCCACCGGCAACGATCCCCAGCTAAATTCCAGTTTGTTGGTTACGAAAATTACTCGGCCTGAACTGCAATTGGAAGTGTAAAATTTGATACGGTATTCCGTGACCATCCAGTAAAGCAGGCAACGGCAATCATCAGGCGAATGTCGCATACATCCAACTTTGTCGCCATTCATCACAAAATCAATGCGTTTAACCACCCGTTGAACTCACTTCCGGCATCGAACCTTCGGAATTTTTCGCCAACAGAATGGTCCGGGCTCCATTTTGTACCGGTTGTACATGCTCTCTTTCCAGATACCCTGCTCGGCGAAATGCCGAGATGATCCATAATTGAATCAGACTAGGCCCGTCTTCTTGGCCCTCCTCTCTCTTTGTGTTATTTCCCGCAGGCTGATTAATTGGCATATCGTCTCTGTGACGACACAATACGTCGAAACAAATGCGGTCCTTTGAAATGGATAAACCGGCATGAAATTGAGCAGACTGTTACTTACCTTTTCAATTCTGTTTTACATTCCCACGCAAGCCTTTTCACAACAAAGCAGCAACACAAGTGAGGATTTGGCAACCGCGTCCGGCGCTTGCGCAAGCTACATCGTCAACATGATGTGCAAGGGAATGGCGGAAAGACTTGCAAGAATAGATGAGAATTCCATCGAGTTCGTCAGTGTGGATGAGCGCAGTGAGCTTTATGAGCAGACACAGACTTTTGCAAAATTTGCCGATGAGAGTGAGGCAAGAACCGGTCTTGGCAAACACCGCAACTGGTTGCTCGTGGATTCAGCGGTGTATCATGAA
>JBCCGN010000068.1:0-10102 GCA_039029255.1 Pseudomonadota bacterium
GAAATTACCGGAAGTTACAATGCGCTAACCAAGGCATGCGTAGTTGCTTTTCAGAGGCATTTTCGCCAGTCAAATGTGGATGGAATTGCGGATGTGCAGACAATCGCGACCCTGGATGCGTTGGTCAGTTCTGTCAGTTGAGCGCTTATTCTGGAATCCAGTTCCTGCAGGGTCTTTTCATTGATCGTTGGGAATGATTTTGGTCTGGGACCTAAAGCTTCATCAGTTCTGAAGAATTTCACAAGGTGTACAGGAAATGGTCAACCCTGCCAAAGACTGCTTCCAGCGGAACAACTCCGTGTTCCTGTGCTCGGCTGTCTTTGGAATTATCGCGATTGTCTCCCATCACGAATACATGCCCTTGCGGTATCTTGATGGCGTCTGTGTTATCAACTTCACTGCCCACTTCTATGTCGAGGATCATGTGTGATTTTCCGTTCGGCAAAATTTCGACGAACGCTCTCTCCGGCCTTGGCGACAAATCCATATCATTGGGTAAAGCCACGGATTCGGAAGGTAATTGCTGCTCTTCCAAGATCACCAAGCCGCTTTTAATTTGAATGGTTTCTCCAGGCAGGCCAATCACCCGGGAGACATGAATCCCTGAACGTTTGAGCGGATGAACGAAAACCACAATGTCACCTCGGTTGGGAACGACACCGGGCTTTTGTACAGGTAACACCGGCAAATGTCTCGGAATGCTGTAGCGATTGTATCCGTAAGGCCATTTGGCCGCGAGGACGTATTGCCCATCTTTTATTGCCGGAGCCATCGCTGCTCCGTGAACGCGAACTGCCTCGTATCCCAAGGTTTTGCTGACGAGAAAAACAAGTAAAATACCAACTAATATGAGACCGGTTCGCAAACTCACATTCATTCTCCTTAAATCGCATCTTTAAAGCGAAGGCGCCTTTTACATTTGAGTATTGGTCTGCTGTTTTGGGAGCAGATGTGTATCGGTTGATATAATCAAATTCGGGTTAAATATCCCTAAGCAAAGGTGGATAATTCAATTGGTTCGGCTTACAGAAAGTCGGGAACACAGTACGATAACTGTGTTGCAAGGATTAGACATTCTGATTCAGGGTCTTCTCAAGAAAAAGGTCTACTGCCTTCGTCAATTTACCCTTTTCGGATCCCATCGCCCTGTCGATTGAGTAGTGACTGTACTGCCGTTTGCCATCGTATCTGTGAACCTCTACCCCGTCATATTCAAGGGCATCCGCGAAATGTTTAGATACCCGGTCACGGCCGATGCCACTCGACCATGCAACCAGAACCGGAGGCTGTTTCTGCAGTCCGGTATAGGAAATCGGTGACCAAGCCCGCCACATTTTGCGTCTTGTAAACGGAGCCTTGTAGAGGAGGGGGAGGCGACCGCCGTTGATGCTCGCCAGAAATGGCAGATCGTATGCCCGTGTGTCATTGCAAACAAGCGCTTTGACCGGAGGTGCTCCGCCGGTAAGCGTTGCCAATGAAGAAAGATGGCAGCCGGCAGAATGCCCCATTAAGGCAATCCGCTCCGGATCTCCACCCAACCGTGAGGCATTGCTGTGGACCCAGTTTACCGCAGAAGCAACCTGTAAGGCCTGAGTCTGAGCATTTGCAGCAGGAAAAAGCGTGTAGCTTACAGAAGCAAAATGATAGCCGTTACGTGTGAAATGATCAGCCTTGGCTCCTACCTGGCCCCGGTTTCCCAATGCCCAGGCGCCGCCATGTACATAAATCAGGATCGGTGCGTTTGATGAACCGGAGCGCGCTGGATACCAGTCCAGGCGGTTTGGTCCATAGTCAAGGGTTTTACTTCGGGCCGCTAAGGCAGTAATCGGCGAAAGGTGTGCGCCCGCCACCGCAACAGTAGCCAGTTTTGAAAATTTGCGTCGCGAAATGTTTTCCATAACACCCTGCCGTTACCCGTCACTATATAGCAATTAGGGCCATTTTCCGACAGTTTTGTTAAGGTGCCGTTAAGTGGCGATCACGCTTTAACGTTTCAAAAGCTTGATAACGAACAACAGTATGACCGCGCCAATCGTTGCACTGATAATCTGGCCGACAATGCCGGCAATCGGAATAACGCCGGGTAACAAAAAGCCCGCAACAACGGCTCCCAATATGCCCACAATCACATTCCCTATCAGGCCAAAACCACCGCCGGAGATCAAATTTCCGGCAAGCCAGCCTGCGATTGCTCCGATGCCCAGGAATATAAGAATTGAAACCGGGTCCATGAATCTTCCTCCTAAAACATGATGCTTTCACCTATACATGCGGGTTCAAAAACCCGCAATCCGGATTGGATTTTGATTTGAGGCTTTTCTATCTTACCGACTTGGCATAGTCTGTCATACAGTGTGGCACGACTTGTCAAAACCTTGGGGGAGCGCTCATGTCCCGGATATATGCGATTTTTTCACTTTTTGCGATGGTAGTATTCTGCATGGGGTCGGTTGCTGCGTCGGCGCCAATTCATCCTGGTTTGGCTCCAGGTAAGGGTGTTTCTTCGAACCTGGTGCATCAGGTTCACGGCTGTCATGCAAACACCCGATACAATTATGTGGACGAGATTGGAGAAGAAGCCCGCCATCGTCACAAGGGTAATAATTGTCGACCGGTAATCATCGAATCGCAGAGCAGCAACAACCACTGTCATGCGGATGGACGAAAGCATCGTCATAGCAATGTGGGTAACAAAGTGCACAGTCATGTTGGAAATTCCTGCCGCGTGGATGTATGGAACCAGTCCGGTAGTTCCGGAAGCGGGCAGGGATGTATCAAGATAGGCCCTGTTCTGTTCTGCAAGTGATTGCCGCCGCCTTGCTGTTTGATATCTTTCGAACTATACCCGATCGGCCAGTCGGCCGGGTGATTGCTGCTGCAGATTCCGAAAGGAAGCAGTGGAGGAAAGTCCGGGCTCCATGGAAACACGATGCCGGGTAACACCCGGCCGGGGAAGCTTCCGGGCGAACCCGAGGGAAAGTGCCACAGAAAGCAAACCGCCCGTCAGGGTAAGGGTGAAAGGGTGGGGTAAGAGCTCACCGCCGTTTCAGCAATGGAGCGGGCAAGGTAAACCCCATCGGGAGCAAAACCGAATAGGGATGGTGCGGAGGATACTCCAGGCCTGTTTCTGGGCCAGCTGTCCGGGTGGGTTGCGTTGAGGTGGCGGGTAACCGTCACCCCAGATGAATGATCACCACGTCCGGTGCTTCGGTGCCGGGCCATACAAAACCCGGCTTACAGGCCGGCTGGCAACTGTCTTCAACGTATGAATGTGTGAAATTGATCTGCGCTGCTGCCGAATGCTGGCTATTTGTTCAGGTGGTCAAAGACTAACACGTGACGCGTTCACAATCGTTACAGGCTTTATTTGCCGACATACTCGGAAAACGGGCATCCATGTATCCACCATGACCCGTTTTCACCCCTGATGTGCACTTTGTGGAGATTGAGACCCGTGTCAACGAAAGTGCAGTTTCTTCCATGACTGCCGCGCTTTTCTCCGTGGACGCTGACCGCAAGGCCTTCCGTGTACATGTAAACGTAAAAGAGTGCGGAGCATCCGATTGTCGAAATCAACAAAACACGCTTCATGAATATGCCTAGGTTGTAGAGTTCAAAAATACAACTATAGGTTACATGATTCGTACACGCACAACAAATCCTTCTGTGTGGGCAATGGGGCCTACTGAACGGATGGGAAAAGTCGGCACTACAAAGTTGTATGGAGTTTGTTCCGCAGACTGGACTGAAGTTCAACGTTTCCTGATCTCAGAGCAGTGCCGGAATGAAATGGTGCTTCGTATGCTGGTGATAAATTAACGTCAGACTGGATTGTCCAGTGTCGCCTCTTCAATTACTTGAAAAAGATAAACTGAAATTGAATTATTAAGAATGCGTTAACCACAATTCCACCATTATCGTTCATCAATGCGGTGTTGGATCGACCGAACCACAATCATCGACGGATGTCGGGTTAATCGGTTGCAGTATTTTGAACGGAAAGTGGAAAAGTGGCAGCAACCGGCAAATTCGAACGATTGAAGTTTTCGCAGAAATTTCAATTGCTTGCTTCAAAAGCTCTTCAATATTGGAAAGATGACCGTGGTTTTGGCCAGTTTGAGCAAATGTTGCCGATTGACGGCTTGAACAGGTATGTTTTCTTCAGAATACGAGAACATAGGTTGCTTGGGCGACATATGCGGCGATTGAGAAATGGCGAGAATTTGAGGTTTACAAATTCCGATTCACTTGAAGCCTATGAAGCATATGACGATCAGGAACAAAGAGATTATGTAAACAAAAGTGTCAAAACACTTCACAATGGAAAAATAGCAAGAGTCCCTTTCAGGAACATTCGCGAAATCTATCTCGAGGAAATTTACAGGCAGATTGATGGTTTGATCTCTTCCGCAAATGGAAAGCCAGTGAGAATTCTTGAGGTTGGGTGCGGCAACTGCATCAACGCGAAATGCCTGCTCGACCGGTATGGATCCCAAATTGACTACACTGGAATCGATATTTCACCTAAGCGTCTCGAAGTTGCCAGATCATTCTGGGGTCAGCATCTGCAAAAAGCCCAACTGCTCAACATGAGCGCGACTGAAATGGAATTGCCGGACTCAAGTTTTGATCTCGTATTTACAATGCACGTGCTGGAGCAAATGACCTATACAGTCGGCGAAGCGCTTGACGAAATTTTTAGAGTGGCGGCGGATCGAATTGTTTTGATTGAGCCAACATATGAGTTCGGTAATTCCGTCCAAAAGCTGAAACTTACTTTGAACGATCAATTGCGAACGTTGTTGCCTGAAATCAGGAAACGAAACGTGAGCCTTGTAAAGTCTTATCCCTTAAACACACTTGCCAATCCCACCAACCCAAGTGGTGCTCACGTAATACAGCTGAATTGCTGAACTGATTTTTGAGTTTGTTTGGCCCGATGACTGATGCTCGGTCACGATTGCATAATGAAAACCCAGAACGATGGCGGTGGTTTGCGGGAGACTGGTAATGTATTGTGCCATGGCTGTTTACACCTCTCTGAGTCAATCTGACTCATCCCTCAGCCACCTAAATTCAACTAGAATTCTGCCTACCTGCCACAGTGTTTTCGGCGTCAACTTTGCCTGCCAATCCCAAATTGTTGGCAGTTTATCCCATTGACCCCCATATTTTCCCATGTTATCCCATATTCGTACGAGTAATTTTGGGGAGCAGTCGTTCGTTGAACAGTCGGACGGCAGGTATCGGGAAGGTGGCGATGGATCGGTTCCTGTCGAACGCGATCAACAGGGTAGACAAGAAGGGGCGGGTTTCAATTCCTGCTGCTTTTCGTCCGAAGCTTGGTGCCACCTCAAAACTCTTCACACTTATGTCTGTTGATCAGCCGTCCGTAAATGCTGGAGGCATAGAGCTGATTGAGCGCGGCGAACGGCATCTTGAGACGCTCGACCCGTTTTCCGAAGAGTATGAGCTCTACTCATTCGTACTGCATGGCGATTCAAGTGAGTTGAAGATCGATACGGAGGGGAGGATCTCTCTCAACGACACAATTCGCGAACAGACGGGAATTACAGATCAGGCTGCATTTGTCGGTCGGGGCTACTTCTTTCAGATGTGGGAGCCGGAACGGTTCCTCGCATATCGCGAAGAAGCAAGAAAGCAGGTCGCAATCATGCGACGCGCCAAATCCGGTGGGATAGGGGTTAATGCAGACAGGCAAGGAGGGCAACTGACGTGACAGACGGCAATATTTGCGGAAATATTGCTGGCGGACCCGTCCGTCACGTACCGGTTATGCTCAATGAGGTTCTTGCCTGTCTGTCCCCTGCTGAAGACAAGAAGTTTGTCGACGGCACTTTTGGGGCCGGGGGGTACACCAGTGCGCTGCTGAATGCTGGTGCTCGTGTTCTGGCAATCGATCGCGATCCCAATGCAATTAAGGATGGTGCGGAAATGGTTACCCGAAATGATGGGCGTCTGGTTCTCATGCATGGTGAGTTTGCTGACATGAACAACATCGCTGAATCAGCCGGTTTCAGTCAGGCTGACGGTGTTGTGCTTGATATTGGCGTTTCATCAATGCAGCTTGATGAAGCGGAGCGGGGATTTTCATTCCAGAAAGAAGGCCCGCTCGACATGCGCATGTCTCAGACCGGCGTTACAGTCGCTGATGTCGTTAACCGGGCGAAACAATCGGACCTGACCCGTATCATTGGTCTACTGGGTGAAGAAAAAAAGGCTTCTTTAGTCTCCAGAGAGATAGTGAAGGCTAGAGCGCAAAAATCATTTGATACAACGCTGGAGTTGGCCCGGATTGTTGAGAAGACGATCGGACGTAAGGCTCAGGATAAAATCCATCCCGCAACACGCACATTTCAGGCATTGCGGATATTTGTGAATCAAGAGCTGCATCAGCTCGCTAGAGCGCTATTCGCAGCGGAGCGGTTGTTGAAGGCCGGCGGTCATCTTGTCGTTGTCACGTTCCACTCGCTGGAGGACCGGATTGTGAAGCTGTTCATCCGCGACAGGCTTGGCGGCCAGCAGGGATCCAGACATTTGCCTTCAGTTGAAGGGAGGAAGCCTGTTCTGGAACTTGTAAAGCGCGGACTGCTTTTTGCAGATGCAGAAGAAGCAAAAGCCAATCCCCGGGCCCGTTCGGCAAAGTTGCGATGGGCAATCCGTACAGATGCGGAACCATTTGAGCCGGACATGTCAATTTTCGGATTGCCGGACTTGCCGCAACCCGAAAAATTGGCGGAAGGAGCAGGCTGAGATGCGTTGGACACCGATGTTGCGGTCAATCGATTTGATTTTACTTGTTGCGCTTGTTGCAGTTGTTTCGTGGACCTTCAAAGTCAAGAACGAGTCCCAGGCGGCACTTAAACGCGTAGCCGAACTGGAGAAACAAATTGAAGCGGAAAAAGTGGAAATCGATCTCCTCAAGTCCGACTGGAGCCTCCTTACCAGCCCGGCTCGTCTGCAGCAGCTTGTAGAATTCTACAAGAAGGAACTGGAGCTTGATACCACCAGCGCAACTCAGGTCACAAGCGATGAAGAGTTGCCGGGGTTTCGGGTTCGTGAATTACCAGACAAGAATGAAGGTTTTGCGGGCACCGATGCGAACGTAACTACCGGCAGTATCAATCGAGGTGACGAATGACAAAGATCATTGGCAAGGCTGGTCAGGCGTCGCATCTAAGCTTTGAAGGTGCTGGAAAAGTCGGTGCTAATCAGGCCAGGTCCAGAGTCGGCCTGGCAATCGTGCTGGTATTTGTCGCCTATACGGTTATCATTGGCAGACTTGCCATGCTTGGCTTGTTTGAGCCGGAACGAAACGTTGTCAGGCAGGAAAAAGACATAACAACCACAGCCAGCCGTCCTGACATCCAGGACCGTAATGGCGAAATGCTCGCGACAGATATTGTTACTTCTTCACTGTTTGCCGAACCAAAACGCATTGTTGATGCAGACGAGGCAGTTGAAAAGCTTTCAACAGTCCTGCCCGAACTGGACGTGAAATCCGTATATCGCCGTCTTACCGGAAATGCCGGATTTGTCTGGCTGAAGCGCGAACTGACACCCGCAAAGGAAAATGAAATACTGGCGCTTGGAATTCCCGGGATCGGTTTCAGGAAAGAAACAAGACGGTTTTATCCCAAGGGTGAAACGGCATCGCATATTGTCGGCCATGTTAACATCGACAATGTCGGAATTGCGGGTCTTGAAAAGTATATTGATGACCGCGGTCTCAAGGAGTTGCGCAACCTGGGGCTGTCATCAGAGCGCGAGCTCGAGCCGGTGTACCTCTCGATAGATTTACGGGTGCAGCATTACGTACGGGATGAGCTGGCAAAGGCGATGCAGCGTTACAAGGCAATTGCCGCAGGGGCTATTGTGCTTAATGCCCAGACAGGCGAGGTGGTCGCAATGGCTTCACTGCCGGACTATGACCCCAACCGCCCGGTAGATGCTCTGAAAGAGGACCGGCTTAATCGTATCAGCGCCGGTTTGTTTGAGATGGGGTCGACTTTCAAGACTTTTACAACCGCGATGGCGCTTGATAGTGGCAAGGTTTCGATGAGCGATCGGTTTGATGCGACCAAGGCATTGCGGATCGGAAGGCACACGATCAACGACTTTCATGCAAAACGCCGGGTCCTGAGTTTGCCGGAGGTATTCATATACTCCTCTAACATCGGCACTGCGAAAATGGCTGATGTTGTTGGCGTGGAAGGCCATCGTAGTTTTCTGCACCGGGTGGGTCTTTTGAGCAGGATGCCGTTCGAATTACCAGAGGTTGCGCATCCTGTAGAGCCGGAGAAGTGGAAGAAAATCCATTCTGTGACCATTTCGTATGGGCATGGTGCGTTGACGACACCGCTGCAGACTGCTGTCGCCGGCGCGGCTTTGATCAACGGCGGCAAGTTGATGAGCCCAACGCTCTTTCCACGTTCAAAATCTCATGCTGATCGTGATGCGCAGCAGGTCATCTCTTCAAAGACCAGCGCACACATGCGTGATCTGATGCGCATGAATGTTGAAAAAGGCTCCGGACGACGAGCGGAAGTTCCCGGTTTCAAGGTTGGCGGTAAAACGGGAACCGCCGAAAAGGTTGTCGACGGACGGTACTCCTCGGACAAACGCTTCAACGCGTTTTTGGCCGCATTTCCGATAGACAATCCCCAGTATGTAGTGCTTGCTTTTATCGATGAACCCAAACCGGAAGAAGGCAAGCAAAGTGCCACTGCCGGCCTTAACGCAGCTCCCGTTGTCGGGAACATAATTCGCCGATCTGCTCTGGTACTTGGCGTTCAGCCTGATTACGCCAATGTCCCGTCTCCCTTGTTAATTTCGAACTAGATTGGCACAAGGGTGGCGCGATAATTTTTTGATTCGTGAAGAAAGACTACTGATGAAACTCAATATGCTAACCGGATTGTCTGAAACCATTCCGGGCTCATTGGGTTCTGTGTCGATCATCGGTCTAACTTCCAACTCTGCAGAAGTGAAACCTGGCTACCTGTTTTTTGGTCTCCCTGGAGCAAATGTGGATGGAGCCCGGTTTGTTTCTGAGGCCGCCGAGCGCGGAGCCTGCGCGGCTATAGTTTCGCTCAATTCGCATGTCGCGGCAGCTACTATCCCTGTTTTCCGGGCTGAATCACCCAGACGGGTACTGGCGCACGCGGCGGCAATGTTTTATGGCAAACAACCTCAGACAATCGCGGCTGTCACCGGTACGGCCGGCAAGACATCTGTCGCGAATTTCCTGAGGCAGATCTGGGCGATAGAAGGAAAAGCCGCTGCCAGTCTTGGAACCACAGGTGTGATCGCTCCCGGGCGTGATGACTATGGAAACCTGACCACGCCGGACCCGATATTCCTGCATGCACTGCTTGCCGAACTTGCAGATGATGGCGTAACCCATGTTTCCATGGAGGCTTCCTCACACGGGCTCGATCAGAGCAGGCTTGATGGGGTTAGACCGGCAGTTGCCGGATTTACGAACCTTGGCCGTGATCATCTGGACTATCACACGGATATGGAAGACTATCTGAGTGCAAAGTTGCGGCTGTTTCAGGATCTTTTGCAGGAAGGTGCACCGGCAGTTGTATTTTCAGATGATGTTTATTCGCAGAAGGTCATTGATGCGGCACAGTCTGCCGGCCGGGAAGTGCTGACCGTGGGGCGGTCCGGTGAATATATTTCTCTCAAAAAGGTTGAACATCAGCAGCACAGCCAAATTGTCGAACTGGTTTTTGGCAACACGCACTATCGCATCGAATTTCCGCTTGCTGGCGATTTTCAGATTGCTAACGGGCTGGTTGCCGCAGGGATGGCCATTGCCACCGGATCACTCCCGGAATCTGCTTTTCAGGCGCTTGAACAATTAAAGGGTGCTTCGGGAAGGCTGGAACTTGTTGGAAAAACTAAGACAGGTGCATCCACTTACGTTGATTACGCCCACAAGCCGGAGGCGCTCGAGAACGTCCTTACTTCACTGCGCCCTTTCACTTCAGGCAAGCTGGTGCTCGTTTTTGGTTGCGGTGGAGACCGGGACAGGGGCAAACGCGCGATCATGGGTGAGATTGCAGAACGGCTC
>JBCCGN010000069.1:0-9528 GCA_039029255.1 Pseudomonadota bacterium
CAAACACCACCATCCAATCTGCCCAACCCGCCCTTCCGTGCCCTGATCAACCGCAAAGATCCACTAAACTTGGCCCTGAACGCACTGCAAGTCATTGTCATCGGCACCCCGGTGCAAATGGGAAAAGAATATCTGGCTGCCGTAGGGGCATTAGCCCGCTTGCTGAAAGAAGAGAGTTTGCGTCGTAAACTCATTGCAGCCCAAAATGCGGAAGAGTTTCACTTCCTGATCGAAACAGCAGAAAAGGAAGCATAAAACTCATGGTGACACTCAAAGACATTGCAAAGAATCTCGACCTATCGGTGATGGCGATCTCCAAAGCGCTACGTGATGCCCCGGATATCGGTGAAGCGACCAAAGTGCGGGTGCGCCAGGAGGCGGACCGGCTCGGTTACATCCCCAATCATAATGCCCGCAGTTTGCGTGAAGGGCGCAGCCGGATGGTGGGAGTGCTAGTACAGGAAATTAATGAACCGTTTGCGGCTGGGGTGATTCGCGGAATTGAAGCCGCTGCCTCGGATGAAGGAATTCAGGTGCTGGTTAGTGCCAGCCATTTGAGTGAAGGCCTGGAAATGAATAGGCTCCAGCGGATGTTCGAACGGAAAGCGGAGGTGGTTTTCATTCAGGCCCAGGTGCGGTTTCAGCACCGGACACCGGTACTGGAGGCAGCACAAAAATTTGGTATCCCTTTGGTATTTTTGGATCACTATCCGGCAGATGCGCGGCAGTTTAAAGCCGTGACCTGGGTAGTCGCGGATTGCTTTAAAGCGGGACAGTTGGCTGCTAACCATCTGACGGAGTTAGGGCATCGTGAGATTCTTTACTTTTCCGGCCCGCCGACAGCGAGTTCGACCGCAGACCATTTGAGTGGATTTAAGAAAGGCCTCTCGCAAGCAGGAATCGAATACGATGATGAAAAGGTTTTCCTTTCTGGTTTGAGTGTCAATGGCGGTGTGGAGACCATGACGCGTGCGTTGAGCGAATCTTTGAAATTTACGGCTGTGGTTTGTGCCCACGATGCGACTGCAGTCGGGGCCATTCAGGTGCTACAGGTAAACGGGATGCGGGTTCCAGATGATATCTCGGTGGTCGGATTTGGCGATGGGCCTGCCATTTCACTGTCTCCTTAAATGTGGTGATAATCTTCAACGCCGACCGTATGATCTGTACCGGCCAATGGCACCTGAGCAATAGCGGATGCTTCCATTGTCAACGCACCCAGATCTTCAGGCTCAAGAGAATGGATATTCGTCTTGCCGCAAGCGCGTGCCATCATCTGAGCTTCCATGGTCAATGTGTGCAGGAAGTTGTATACGCGTTCCGCTGCTTCATCTGGATCAAGTCGTTTGCGCAACGTCGGATCCTGGGTTGCAACGCCAACCGGACAGCGACCTGTATGACAGTGATAACATTCGCCTGCTTCAACTCCCATTTCTGACGGGTAGTCAGCTTCCGGAGTATCCTTGTTGCAGTTAAGCGCCATCATCGCCGAGTGACCAATCGCAATTGCATCCGCACCCAGTGCCAGTGCTTTTGCAATGTCACCGCCGTTACGAATACCACCGGCATAGACGAGTGAAATCTCACCGCGTTTACCAATGTCATCAATTGCACGACGGGCCTGACGAATAGCGGCCATGCCTGGAACACCAGTCTCTTCTGTCGCCAAGTGCGGACCTGCACCGGTTCCCCCTTCCATACCATCAATATAAATGGAGTCCGGGTCGGTTTTCGCAGCCATCCTTACATCGTCATAGACGCGAGCAGCTCCAAGCTTCAACTGGATCGGAATTTGCCAGTCTGTCGCTTCACGGATTTCCTGGATCTTCAGCGCCAGATCATCCGGACCAAGCCAGTCAGGGTGACGGGCAGGAGAGCGCTGATCAATGCCTGCCGGCAAAGAGCGCATCTCCGCCACCTGATCGGTCACTTTCTGGCCCATAAGGTGCCCCCCCAGGCCAACCTTACAGCCCTGACCGATAAAGAATTCGCATCCGTCCGCCAATTGCAGATGGTGCGGGTTAAATCCGTAACGTGATTGAATACATTGATAAAACCACTTTGAAGAATAGCGGCGCTCATCGGGTATCATGCCCCCTTCACCGGAACATGTCGCTGAACCGGCCATGGTTGCGCCACGCGCCAAAGCTGTCTTGGCCTCAAACGACAATGCACCAAAACTCATGCCTGTAATGTAGACAGGAATATCCAACTCCATCGGCTTTTTTGCACGCGGACCGATTACGGTTTTTGTCAGGCACTTCTCACGATAACCCTCAATCACAAAACGGGTTAGCGTTCCGGGAAGAAAAGTGATGTCATCCCAATGAGGGATTTTCTTGAAGAGCGAGAACCCACGCATACGATACCGGCCAAGCTCCGACTTGATATGAATATCGTTGACAACTTCAGGTGTGAAAATTTGACTCTTGCCAAGGCTGTACTTCTTCTCAACCTGCAATTTGGCGATGCCGGTATCTTCCTTATTCGGTTTTTCCAACATTTATTAGACCTTTCAGCGGAATTTTCCGCAGCATTTGAATTCAATTACAGAACCAGTTTCTTCTCGGATGGCTCAAGGTTGTCGTAACTCCACAGTTGCTTGCCAGCCACGATCTTGGTGAAGTGATCCACGCCCTGTTTCGGCATCATTTCATATTGCGTCAGTTTGCGGGTAAGCCATGCCTTGTCGAGATCGGTCAATTCGCCCGGGACAGCATCAACTCCCAGTTCCTTGATTTCACCGCCTACATAAATGGTTCCATCATACATGGAGTCGCCAAGGTTTTTTCCAGCATTGCCGCAAACAACCATACGCCCGCGCTGCATCATGAAACCAGAGAAAGCACCGGTATCGCCACCGACCAGAATAGTTCCGCCTTTCTGGTCGATGCCGGTCCGCGAGCCGACTGAGCCTTTGCAAACCAGATCGCCCCCGCGAAGTGCGGCGCCAAAGGTGGAACCCGCATTTTTCTCCACAACACAGACGCCTGCCATCATGTTTTCGGCAAATGACCATCCAACACGGCCTGAAATCCGTACTGTCGGTCCGTCCAGAAGACCGCATCCGAAATAGCCAAGCGAGCCTTTCACAATGAAATTCATGCGGTTCAGAATGCCTACAATTATGGAATGTTTCGCACCGGGGTTATTGAGCACGATTGTGCCATGGCCGCTGTCAATGAGGTCACGAATTTCCTTATTGATTTCGGTAGCTTCCCTACCTTCACATTCCACTTCTGCGCGCTTGTTGAAATCTACATCCTTGGCGAAGGCGTAAGCATAGTCGCCTTCGTTTTCCAATTTGAACATGGTTTTGATGTCACGGCCCTTAAGTGGCTCCGTGTGCATGCCCATTTCATGGGAAGTACTTACGCCTGCCATACTCTTACCTCCTCATCATAGGGGTCCCAGGTATCAATCTCATGCGGGACAATCGCACGGATGGCCACCTCCTCAGAAGCCAGCGCCACCATGTCATCTGTTTCGTAAAGAACCATCGGCTTGGCGGCCATTGTGTCCTTGGCCATGCCCAATTGATCTGTCGTCGTGACGAGATAAGTGAACACGCCATCGATTTCCTCAATGGACTGTTTCAGCGTTTCTTCAAGGGTCAGACCCTTTTCCAGATTGGACGCCACATAGACCGCAAGTAGCTCGGAATCGCAGTTTGAAACAAACCGTTGTCCTTCACGCTCAAGCTGGCGGCGCATCAGCCAGTAATTAGTAATCTGGCCGTTATGTACCACCGCAATGTCATTATACGGATAGGCCCAGTACGGGTGCGCCGAGCGGATGTCGACGTCTGATTCAGTGGCCATGCGTGTATGTCCAATCGCATGCGTGCCGGTGAATTCGCCAAGACCGTACTGATCGGAAACAACCGTTGAATCGCCCAGATCTTTGATCAATTCGAGTGCAGAACCAATTGAAAGGATTTCTACGTTGTCAATTTCCTCTATCCGGTCAGCAACCAGCTTCATGTCTCCATCAAACTTTATCTCATAGCGATATGCATACTCGGTTGCTTCTTCGAGTTCATCTACTTCAACGCCGAGCTCTTTCAGAATCTCATCGACTTTCACCTTGCGATCTTCGATTTCCTTGAAAACCCTGCTGCCACGATTGAGATCTTCCTGTTCGGCAACCTTGAAACGAAGGATGAATTCACCCTCCTCCGGCTCACCGTAAATGGCAAATCCCGTTGAGTCCGGACCCCGGTGTTTGAGCGATTGAAGCATGGCGGTCATTTCCTGACCTACGTTGCTCGAACCTTTCCGGTGAATGATACCAGCGATACCACACATATTGAGTTACTCCTGTTTGTTCAAATGTCTTGGGAGGCGTGGCTGCCACTTACGGCAGGCACTCCATGTATGTTTCGTTATCCCAATCTGTCACCGTGGACATGAAGCGGGCATACTCGTCATGCTTGTATTCATGATAAAGACGGTACATCTCGCCTGGCATTCCACGTTTGACAACCTCGTCATTTTCGAGGTGATCCAGCGCTTCACCCAAGGACATCGGAAGTTTTTTGACATCCTTGCCCTCTTTGATCGCTTCATAGATATTGCGCTCTTCTGGCTGACCTGGGTCCAGCTGATTGTCAATTCCATCATCCATTGCCGCCAACAGTGTAGACCCCATCAGATAGGGGTTAACCATCGAGTCCACAGACCGATACTCGAAGCGACCTGGAGCAGAAACGCGAAGACCAGTTGTCCGGTTCTGAAAGCCCCAATCAGCAAAGACCGGCGCCCAGAAGCCCGTATCCCAGAGGCGACGATATGAGTTCACAGTCGAACAACCTACTGAGGTAAGCGCCTGAAGGTGATGGACCACGCCGCCTATTGCCTCAAGCCCCTCTTTACCCGGCATTTGCGGGTCATCATCATCCGGCATGAAGGTGTTCTCGCCACCTTTCACGTACATGTAGTTTCCTTCCATCCCCGGCAAATTACTCACATCATTGCCGGTCGGAACCATTACATCTTCACCGCCTCGCCAAAGCGACATGTTGTGGTGGCAGCCGGAAGCAGAAACGCCCATGAACGGCTTCGTCATGAAACAGGCAAATATCCCATGTTCGCGGGCAACCTGCGCGCAGATCTGTCTGTATGTGGTCAGACGGTCTGCGTTCCGAAGCACATCATCGAACATCCAGTTGAGCTCCAGCTGTCCCGGTGCGTCTTCATGGTCACCCTGAATCATATCCAGGCCCATCTTACGGGCATAACGGATCACCTGGAGCGAAACCGGACGAAGACTTTCGAACTGATCGATGTGATAGCAATACGGCTTCGAGAACCCGTCTTTGGGCTTGCCGTTTTCATCAAACTTCAGCCACATCATCTCCGGCTCGGTGCCTATTCTCAGTTGCCGTCCGTGCTTCTTCTGAAAATCTTCATGCATTCGACGAAGGTTTCCGCGGCAATCTGAAGTCAGATACGCGCCAGGATCGACCTTTTCTTCACGGTTGCGGAAAAGCGTACAATAGAAGCGTCCAATTTCCGGAGCCCATGGAAGCTGCATGAATGTCTCAGGCTCTGGGATACCGACAAGCTCTGCAGCTTCGGGACCATAGCCGAGATATTCACCGGCCCGGTTCAGGAAAAGGTTCATGGTTGCGCCGTACACAAGCTGAAAACCCTTCTTGGCGACTGTCTCCCAATGATCAGCCGGAATCCCCTTACCCATGATCTTCCCGGTCACGGAAACGAACTGCAGATAAAGATACTCGATACCCAGTTCGTCGATCTTTTCACGAACCTGTTTGATTTTTTCGTCGCGCCCCTCTGCTTCGACAAATTTCTCAATATCCATCGCCATGTTGTATTTCCCTCCTGGCACCGGTTTGATGTTTTGACATGATATAAATCAATTCGTACCAATACCCTACCAAAAGCATACCAATTTTGACAATAGGGAAAATGCTCACTAGGATCAATTTTGGAGGGAGCTACATGTGGATAATGTGACGGCAACGCTATTTTTCATGTTGAAAATAACCGTCACGTCTTGCGATATGATATGAATGCACAAGGAGCATTAAAAGGCACATTGGCAGTGACGGAACAGCAAAAGAGTGTACTAGGCGCACGTGCAATTAGTCTGAGACTGCGAAAATCCATTGAGCGGGGCGCTTTCAGCGATGGAGAGCAGTTGCCTACTGAACGCGAACTAGCGGAATCTTATGCTGCCTCCCGCAGCACCATACGAAATGCGCTCAACATCCTTGAAGAAGAAGGTTTTCTGGAAAGGAAAGTCGGCAGCGGAACATATGTGACTTATGCCGGGCGTACCGAGGACCCGGTTGGAGACGTTGTAGACCAAATCAGCCCAATTCAGCTTATAGACGCCCGAATTGGTATGGAAAGACAAATAACGAGACTCGCTGTAATTCATGCAACCAGACGGGATCTGGAGACCATGGAGAGTATTCTCGTGCGAATGATCAAGTCGGACAAGGACCGTGATGAATTTTCCAGATGGGACGGCGAGTTCCATCTTCATCTGGCAAAGAGCACCGGCAACCCTCTGATGGTGCATCTTTACGAGAAGATCAATGAAATCCGCACCCATTCCCAGTGGAATGCAATGAAAAACCTCATTCTTTCACAGGCGCAAATCCAGAAGTACAACGAACACCATTCCGGCATCCTGGAGGGAATAAGAAACCGGGACACCGCCGGAGCCATAGATGCATTGAACCTGCATATGGAATTGGCTCGACAGGATCTGATTGGCGCTGAGGATCGGCTTTAGCGTTAACCAATCTGCAAACCGGATTCTGTAATCTTTCCCCGTACATCGAGGAATATTGATTCATGTTGGAATTTGCACATATTTACGCCGTGGTTTTTGGACTCGCGGCTGCCTTCATTGGATTTAACAAAAACCGCGTTCCGAATCAGCTTCTGCTTTTGTTAATCGTCCTCTTTCCAGCAGTAATGTTTCTGACTGGTTCCACCTTTTCAGAAATGCTTCCTCATTTGATCGCATTCGTAGCTGCCTTTGTGCTTGCCGTTGTGGCATTCATGCTTGTCGGTAGCGGCGGCCTGTGGAAGATGCTCGCCGTTGTAGCCCTGTGGACACCGGTGTCGATGCTGTCCACGACTGCTGCAGCAGTATTCATCATCCCCCTTGTACTGCTCCTGGCTGCCAAACCCATATCTGAGAAGCTGACCGGCCATATAGCGGACCATTATACGGTGATCGCGATGACGATCGCAGTGGGCGTCAATCTTTATGGCGTACAGTTTATTTAAGCTTCGACCAGTTTTACCAGATCATCCAACATGTTGGCTTCAGCCGCGGGCTTGTCCCATCGAATGCGGCTGATCCGGGGAAACCGCAGTGCCAATCCCGACTTGTGCCTCGGGCTGACATGGGCGCTGTCAAAGGCGACTTCGAACACCAATTCTTTTTCGACTTCCTGCACAGGGCCAAACCGCTGCAACTTGTGGTTTCGAACCCAGTTGTCCAACTGCCGGAGTTCTTCATCTGTAAATCCAAAATAAGCTTTGCCAATTGGAAGCAGTTGACCTTCGCTGTTCCAAAGCCCGAACGTGTAGTCGGAATAGTAGGAAGAACGTTTGCCATGACCACGCTGTGCATACATCAATACTGCATCAATCAGTAGCGGATCGCATTTCCACTTGTACCAAGCATGTTTGGGACGACCCGCGACATAGATGCTGGACTTATCCTTAATCATCAATCCTTCAAATTTCCCTCCGGAAGCTTCAGCCTCTTTCCGGTAGGATTCAAGATCGTCTATCGAAGAAAAATCGAGCAATCCGGAAATCGAGAACCACTCACTATGCAGATTGGCATGAAATGCTTCAAGCATTTCACGACGTTCCGACAGAGTTAGGTTTCGCAGATTTTCGCCATCCCGGCTAAGAAGATCGTAACTTCGAAAATGGGCTGGTTTTTCCGCCATCAATTTCGCAGAAGGTTTCTTCTTGTTAAGCCGCTTCTGAAGATCGTTGAAAGAACTTATTTTACCTTCTGGCCTAACCAGGAGCTCGCCGTCCATAACAGCCACGAAGTCAACCGCGTCGACCAGGTCCGGAAAGGAGTGGGAAATGTCATCGCCCGTTCGGGAGAAGATTTTGGTCTCTTCTCCATTGGAAGCTATCTGGACACGGATGCCATCCCACTTCCATTCAGCGAAATGTGTTTCCGGCGAGATGCGTTGCAGGTCCTTGTCTTCATCCAAAGGATGCGCAAGCATAACAGGCATATAGCTCAGTCTTTGTGATATGTCGGGAACATCACTCTTACCATCGATCCATGCGAACAGGTTTTCATACGGAGGTTCTAGGCCATGCCAGAGTTCCTCAATTTTCTCCAGTTCCACACCTTTCATGTTCGCAATGGTGCGCTTAACCGAACGGGCAGACATACCAATGCGGAGACCGCGGGTACCAAGCTTCAGCAGAGCCCATCGCTGCGACGGCGTCATGTTATCGAGCATTTCTATAAGATATTGCCGTATCCCTTCTTTGCCCCGTGAACGGAATTCCGCAATTGTTTCTGTCAAACCAGGAAGCTTGTTAAGGCGAACCGGACTTTCCGACACAGGCCAGGCAAGCGCCATTGTTTCAGACAATTCCCCAACGTAATCATATGACAGGGCAAACAGTTCCTCATCCATACGCTCTATAATGATGTTCCTTGAAAGGTTTCGTTTGAAGAGATCAAAATCCAGCGTCCCGGCAATTGCAGCAAGTGCCCAGCCGCGGTCCGGATCAGGAGTCTCGGCAAGGTAAGCTGCAAGAATTCGTTCCTTGGCAAGGGTAGAATTTGTAAAATAGAGGTCGTCAAGAAGTTCGGCAAATCGCTCCATCACTCTGCCTCTTCTTCACGACCTATGAGATCAAGGGCCTTTGCCCGAATACCCCGTTTTCCGAGTTCATATTGCAAAGCGTCGACCCGACCGTGTGTAATCCATATGTCCTTCGCTCCCGTTTCTTCGCATGTCCGGATTAGATCGGCCCAGTCCGCGTGATCAGACACGATAAGAGCTAGTTCAGCCCGCCGCTGCCGGGCGCGCGCCCGTATCTGCATCCAGCCGGAAGCCATGGCGGGAACCGGGTCTGGCAAAGTCCTGCTCCATCTGTCCGCCAGAGCGCCGGGCGGACACAAGACGACTTGGCCTCTCAACTGTTCCCTCTCTTTGCCTTTCAAGGCGCTGGCGGGCTGCCAATCACCAAATTGCATGCCGAAGCTCTCATAAAGTTCCGTCAGCTTTATCAATGCACCATGTAGAAATACCGGATCTGTGTAACCCACATCACGCAAGGCGCTCATGACCCGTTGACATTTGCCAAGTGCGTAGACGCCTATTAGATGAGTTCGTTCCGGAAATGCCTTTAGCGACCGGATTACCTTGGCGATTTCGTGTTCAAGCGGCGGATGTGAAAAAACCGGTAAGGCAAAGGTGGCTTCGGTTACAAAGACATCACAGGACACAACCTCAAAAGGTGCACATGTCGGATCCGCATGACGCTTGTAATC
>JBCCGN010000070.1:0-8527 GCA_039029255.1 Pseudomonadota bacterium
CGAAAAGTCAATGTTCACGTCCGTGCAAATCTCTGGAGGTAGAGTTGTCGGTGGGGACCCAGGTGGATAGCAGTACGTCAACGACGATACACCGACGGATCGTTCCATGGAAATTTTTAGCTGTTTCACATGAGAAGTATCGATTGAAAGCAACTGGAAGGAATTGTCTCCAAGCTCGGGCACTTCAATACTCTTGGTGTCCATATCACCATTCTCGTTCATGAATGCTACAGTGATTGTCGTTCCGTAGTCAACATCCAACAATCCAATATCCTTCACGTATTCCGCCTTTGGTTCAAAGTCGAAGATAATCATTCCACCGTCGACGTTATCATCGGGACAATCTGCACCTGGTTCTTGAACGATCAAAACATTTCCGAGCGGGACGCAGTTCGGTCCGTTTCCGTCGGGCTCCCCATCCTCACCTATACCGGGCCCTTGATTATCACACCTCATATTCGGCGAACCTAAATCAGCGTCGCCACATTCGCCTTCGACTGGATTGGAAGTATCGAAAGCACGTGGCATCGTACCCTGTCCACCTGAAGCAGATAGGGTCAACCCAAATTTCTTCCATTGTGTGCCAACATAGTCTCCGCGAGCAATCGGAGAGTCGTCGGCAGCAACGGAAAAGTCGAGTTCGACTTCGATGCACGTATCCGATCCTGGTGTCGGCGCAGCCGTGGGCGCGGCCGTGGGAGAACGGGTCGCGGCCTTAGTTGGACTCGTTGTGGGGGAGGATGATGGGCGTGCAGTAGGCACACCAGTAGGTGATCTTGTAGGAGATATTGTCGGCGAAGAGGTCGGAGATGCAGTGGGTGCACTAGAGGGCTTTCCCGTCGGCGAATTCGTCGGTCGTGCGGTAGTAGGCTGGAGCACATTTGAAACAGTGGGCAGCAGCGATAAGTGAGTTCATCCATTCTACATTAATAAAAAGTCGCCCTGTCAGGATTTGGAAGGGCTCCGAACCGGGCGACCTGTACGCATAGATCGAAAATAGCTGGCTTGGCAGCGGACCGCCACTCTTTGAACCAGATGCCTTGATCTCGCGCTGGCCCACATGGCCCAGACTTTCGAGTGCTGGCGAGGCTTGGCTGTCTCGAACGCAGGGCTAATTTGACGAGCAGCCCGCCCAATGCATAGGGTCCGGCAGAATAATAGTCTTTTTCATCCCAGCTCTTTTGCGCGTGCTCGGGGGTGTAGAGGGTATCAAGGGCTGTTTTCCTAATTTTCAGCCAAGTCAGGAAGACATCGCCATTGGCTTTGTTAAGCAGTGACAAGAACCCCCAGAACTTATGGGCGCTGAACGCACTCACGTAGCGCAGCTGACGAGCATCGCGGAAAAAGAAACCTTGCCCGTCCTGATCACCGGTTTGGCCCTGGCGAACCCCTTCGGACAAAAGTAAGTCCAGCTCTTTTGCTTTTCCTTCAAAAGCATAGACATTTGGCACGCCATAATTGGTCTGCATCTTCAGCGATAAGCGACTAACCTTAATATTGTCGTTGTCATGGAGGATATTGGGACGGCTGATCACCGGGTATCGGTCCGGCTTTTTGAACAACCCAACCCTGCATTTTTCAGGCAGGCATTCGACGTCGGTGATCTTCAACTCACCCTCGATCAGCCCTTTTGTGTAGCCCCAATGCAAATCCTCAAAATGCGTAACTTGCCGCCCGTCGCCTTTGTTGTATTTCAGGCAATCGCCAGCAAAAGTCATCATCACATCATGAAACAGCTGATCCTCATCCGGGTCAGAAAACTCGGCTGCCGGGACAACTTCATCCGACGGACCATCTTCGATGACCTCAGCCGCTGAGAAGTCTCGGGCGTGGCGCGACTTCAGAAAATATCCAATTGGTATCACCCGACCGAAAAAGATAGCCAGCAAGAGGCCTATCTTCGCCGCTGTCTTCCTTAATGGATTGCTAGGTCGGTATTTCTTCCCTGGCTCCGTCATGATTCTTCCTCACCCGACAAAAATCACATATGATCGTACTTCACAGATATGACGGATCATCACCAGAACGGGTGATTGTTTAAATCATATCGCAGCTTTGTGCAGTTTGCGGAAAATTACACATCAAGCGAACCAGCTGGGTGCGATTTGCAGCACCGGTTTTGCTCAGAATATTCTTGACCTGCGCATTAATGGTTTCCACGGAACGATCCCGTTCTGCTGCAATTTCAGGATTGGTCATTCCGCCGCAAACCAGATCGACAACACCCAACTCCGCACGGGTCAGTTGGAAAGCGAGCTTAACGCTTTCAAAATCGAACTTGATTTGACGGGTCGTATCGCGGCTGATCAAGACGGCAAACCGGTTGTTCTTGCTCCCGGCTTCCAACAGTTCAGTGGGGGGCAATAGCTCTATACAAAGTGCGCCGGCCTTGTCTTGAGTGTTTACAGGCACAGCCTCCTTGCGCGGCCGCGCACCAAAGGCACCGTGATTTCGATAGTCTTCCAGCAAGTGGTCAAAGATCTGACGGTTTGCCAGGTCATGCAGGACCAGTTTGGAATCCGGAGCCACCCAAAAAGCGCCAAATTCTTCAACCTGCCGGTCAAACTCAGCATTGCTCTCTACAACCCTTGCTTGTGCATCCAAAATGCAGATCCCTACGTCAAAAAAGTTCAGTGCCCCCAGAAAGGCCGCTCTTTCGGTCTTCCGCTCATTTATCGCATCCGCTAATTCAAGTGCTTTGGCGAAATGGGGTAGAATTTTGCTGAGTTGGGCTGATTGTGCCTCTGACAGCGGACCGCGCTTTTCACTGGTTTGCAGGGAAAAGCGGCTGTGAAAAGGATTGTCTCGATCCAGGAGCGCGCCATACCGATGCCGGATTCCGTAAGTGAGCAGTTCCTTGGCGTGGGGCGTGGAAAGATATTCCGTTTCGTTAGGGTACAGGTCGCGCTCGTTCACAAGGTCAACTTGGTCGGGAGCGGCGCTTCCAAAAGCAAGCGATTTGCGCTCAAAGTGCGCTTGATCGGCAAACTCCCTATCCTGATGCCTGTTGAGATAATCCTCAAGAATATCAAGCTGGTAAAAACTTGAAAAAAAAGGGCTTCTGAGCTTCCTTTGGTTGCCTGTACCACGCCACTCCCAAATTATTATGCCGTTTGCGCTGAATTTTTCCGTCAAGCGATCAAGGACAAACGTCCATTTTTCCGGGGAATGGGCAGCAGAATAGGCCTGCAATATGATATCGGAGATGTCAGCGTCGTTCATCAGCCAAATTTTACAATTACGCGAGCCCAGGCCCGGTTTCGGGAGCGAATTGTTTATAAATTACCCAAATTGCGCGAATACGCCAGAAAATACGACCCACTTCGCGGGTATGGACGAAGGAGGGTGACAGTCACGCCTCAGTTGGCTTTCTGCAAAGTAGTTGAGGCAAGTCGAAACGAAGTCCACGCTGCTGTCCGGCCCACGTCCTTCGCTGACCTTCGCGACACCGGACCGGGCTCCTCAGTCCTAGTGCCTTACTTGGCATCAGTTTTGAAAGAAAGTTGGTGACCGGGGGAATGAGCCGAGTTCGGACTAAATAAATCGTCCAAGGAAGCTGAAGAGGTTAATAATCAAAATTGTCTCGTTTCATCCCCCTGATCATGGGCAACGATATCATCGTCAAACTTCCCTTAGATCACCCGTTTGGGTTATATATCCCAACTCTTTTTCGTGCCGTGCCGCCCAAACCCCTGAATCCGTGTCGTTTGACGCACGCGCAGGGACGTCGGTGGCATCATGTTTTGGGTGGTCAATTGCGCTGACGGCCATCGCGGCCCAAATCTAAATCGTGGCTCAAAGTCAACGTGACCCGCGCGCGTTCGATCTCAACGGTAAAAGCCTGTATCTCAAGATAACCACCCGGCTTCTTCGTAGGTTTCCCGATCAAATGGGCAAAGGACCCCAGCGCCGCTTTCGACTGGTCAATCTTGGAAACGGACAAGGGGTAATTTGGTAAATTCAAATGGAGTTCACGCGATCAGGAAAGCATAGAAGCCGCGGCATTAAATGCCCCGGTTTAACCCGAATGGGGGATGCGCCGCACTGAAATTTGCGCTGAAATCCTGTGAAATAGCGGGTCCTGCCGTGTTGAGAAAATAAAACGGGGAAAGAGTTTGTTGCCAAGGTGATTTTTCTAGAGGGGGTTAATCAGAGGATCAGTGGTTGTGTGGAATCATGGAAATCGAAAATATTGCCTTTGAGGACATCAAATAGCGCCTGACAAGCTAATGGTGGCCATACTGCCGAATACGCTGCGAACTTTCTGAAAATAGCACAATGAATTACTGAAACAAATTTTGCAAAGTTATCTATGAGAAAGTGGGGTGGTGTTATGAGCCGAATAGTAAATCTGCTTCTGCCGTTAGTACTTTTAAGCTCTTGCACGGTGAGTTTTTTCCCTCAATTTGACGCCAAAATACTTGAAAAAATTGAAGCAACGAATGACCAGGCTCAGGTGCTGTTTGCGGCAGTTGAGCGTGGTTCTCCTGCTTCAGAGTTTTCTTCGCTGGAGACGTCATACAATGAGGTGCTTGGTGGCCTTTCAGCGGTGCTTCTACAAGTTCAAGCGCGCCCTCAACCTCAGGCATCAGAACGTCTTTTGTCCCGAATCGTGGGCCAGGATCGCATTCAAGACGTCTGCCGTAAAAACGAAGAGGTTGTGGCCGACGGCGCTCAAGCTTGCTTTTTGATCGTTACGCCCTTTGCCTTAAGCGAGGCAAGAGAGAGCCTCGCAGAAATGCGAAATGCCCATCAGCGGCTGGGCCTTGGACCTGTTTTAGCGGCCAATTTCGTAAATCTCTTCAACATCTCAATAGAGCAAGCGTTGACGGTTGAGACGGCACTTGCTGGTAATTCAGGAGGAAACTGATGAGTATCGAACTGGATAGCGTTGCCGATGAATTCTACTCTAGAGTGAAAGAATCTTTGGAGGGTGATTGGAACACGCTAAGCACTTTTCATAGATCTCAAGGAAAGAAATTGGCGCGCCAGGCTGCACTGTTGGCTCAGTTGAAATTGGGCGGAGAAGTACCTCAAGGTGATCCGATATTTGATATTCTAAAAGAACAGCTTGATGACGCCGCGCGAAACTTCTCCCAAGCCGTTGCGAACCTTACGATACTCACGCTCCAGAATGCGTGGAATGCAATCGTCAATACTCTTTGGGGCGCGGTCAACGAACTGCTTACCGGTGCAGGATTTGGGATTTTGCCGATACCGCAGCTGGGTGATTAACAGCCTCGAGGTCAAACACACTACTTTAGCCTAAATGACATATTTGGAGATTTAAAATGAGCTTATCGTCTACCGTTTCCTTTAGTGAGCTGAACATTAATCGGCGTACGATTAACGGCAATCTGCGGGGATCGCGCAATTCCACGATGCTCGGCCTGATTGGCAATCCTCGCGGCACGTACGATCAGGAATGCCGACACCCAACAAACCCGCAGATCGCAGCACTTATGGTTACCGTCGATTTTGGCCCTTTCCGTGCCACGGGCTTGAGACCTGCAGTAAATACTCTTCAGAATATAATGGCGGAAATCAGGAGCAGTCATCGGGACGTGCATGACGCCCTATCAACCGCAGGAATGTTGTGCTGTCGCTTGGTGCGGGGGTCGTTGACGGCAATTTCGAACCATTCCTGGGGCACAGCGATCGATCTGAAACTCGAAGGCAAACTCGACCGCCGTGGCGACGGTCGGACTCAGAAGGGCTTGCTGGAAATCCATCGCATCTTCAACAGGCACGGCTTTTTCTGGGGTGCTGCCTTTGGTACTGAGGACTCGATGCATTTTGAAGCCTCAGATCAGTTGATCCGGAAATGGGCTGACGACGGTGAATTCGGTGAACTGCCTGGCGCGTTGGATGATGGCCTGCTCAATTTCGGTGATCGCGGTCCCGAAGTCGAAGAACTTCAGCAAGTGCTGAACCTACAGCTAGCGCTCGATATAGACGTGGACGGTATTTTCGGCAAAGATACTCAGAACGCGGTCAAGGAATTCCAGAGGCGTAATGGTTTGTCTATCGATGGCGTAGTTGGCCTGGACACGGCAGGAGCATTGGGCATTGAACTTGGGTAAGTCTGTTCGGTGGGTGGCCGCTTTGACGGCCATTTGCTGGTCACCCGCAGCGCATAGCGGCGTTTTGGACTGCCGCCCTGCATCCAAAAGCGACTACATTGATCCGTTAAACCGAGAGGGTTGGTCGGCAACGATCTGCCATTTGCCACAGCCCGGGTTAGCTTTGGTCATTGTAACCGACCCGAGTCTCAGCTGGCCGGTTCTTTTGACGCCTACACAAACCGTCAGCTTTGAAAACGACATATTGGGCAACGGTCTCGGGCTTCAGGGACTGCCCTATTTCAATCCCGAGCAAGATCAAGTTGTGCATTTCACCGAACCTGAGCGGCTATTCATCTCTGTCACTATCAGTGATCCGGCCACACTGTCCCCATCGCGCGTATGGCTGCGCGTCGACGTTCTGACCGGTAATATCGCCAAGGCATCCAAATCTCAGGCAGTTCCCGTACTGAACAGCCAACACGCCGCACTCACGCCTTTTTTAAAGCGGCTCGTTTGATATAAATGCATACATAGCCTCGGATAGGGTGCCGTTTCGCCCGAGAATGCTTGCGACGGCAACAAACCAAAATTGAATGGCGCGTGCGTTCCGCTAATTTTGAAATCGATCAGGCTTATTATTTCGCAGCACAACGAATAGTAAATGTTCCTTACAGCGGTAGAGAATTTGCGATTTGGACTGTAGCCAAAAATGGGCAAACTTTTGGACTTGAGACGGTTTCGACGATTCATATCCGCGGAACATTGCCCGCTAAAGAAAGAGAAGCACCTGTTTCTGTGTTTGCAGATTCGTCGCGACCGAATTGAAAGGCCTTTTTTCATAATGGTTTTGGAATCGTCCATCAACTGAATGCAATTGATGGGCACATTTACAATTAAGTGAGCAAAGGTCCGTGCCAACTTTTGATTCAGCAACCGATTCGTCACAATACCACTTTGTCGGACCCTCCTCAAAGTTCGTGCAGCAGTATGACTTGCTGAGCTGAATTGGTTAAATGAAGGAGACTTAGTTGATCTGTTGCTAGAGTGTTTGTGCGCAAAGCCAAAGTCGGCTCTTATGGTTGCACACGCAGCATATTGAGTGTCTCGCGAACGGCTGCTTTGGGCCGTTTGCTAAACTGCAAGGAAAGTCTGTGAGGAGCCCAAACCTCCCAAAAGCCATACTCGAAACAAAGATCCTTGGACCTGCAAAGCTGCCGCGGTTCTGCCGTCTCAGCGAATGTGGGTCGCATATGTCTGGCTTTCTTGGATATAATCGATGATCTGCTTTTTGGATCATAGCAATGAAAACTCGATATTATCATTCGGCGCTCTTCATCTCTACGTTCACGCACGACACCAAATTGGCGTGGCATAGGGCACGCTTCGCTCAATCGAGAAAGGTGCATGAATTCACATTCCGCCTGACGGGCTCGACTGAGCGCACAGAAGAAAGAGGAGACAAAGATGACGAAAGAACAGACCCCACGCGTAGATCACTTCGGTGTCGCGTCAGAACTGTTTCAACCAATGCTGGATCAGGAAAAACTACTCCGGCAAAGTGGGCTGGAGCACAGCCTGATCGACTTGCTGAAACTGCGTGCTTCACAGATCAATGGCTGCGCATTCTGCATCAATATGCACTGGCAGGATGCGATCGCCAAAGGAGAACGCGCAGAACGCCTGTACCTGTTGGACGCTTGGCAGGAAGCATCCGTTTATTCTGAACGAGAAGTTGCTGCCCTCGCCTGGACAGAAGCCCTTACGCACATTGAAACCTCGCGAGCATCTGATGCGGATTACGCGTTAATTGAGGCGCACTTCAGCCCCCGAGAACAGGTAGCTCTCAGCCTGGTGATCAGCGCCATCAATGCCTGGAATCGGATCGCGATCGGCTTCCGAATGCCACACGGACTGCCAAAAGCGGCGCAAGCTGTATGAAACCTTAGTCCGGCTGGAACGGTGGGACGTTATGCAATGGAGATTACAATGGCAAAGATAGCAATCGTTTATCACAGTGGTTACGGGCACACGGCGGTTCAAGCCGATGCGGTCTATCGCGGTGCAAGGGAGGTTTCAAGGACCGAGGTGGCCCTGATCCCTGCCGAAGAATATGACCAATACTGGGACGTTATTGATGCGGCGGACGCGATCATTTTCGGATCGCCCACCTATTTCGGAAGCGCGTCGGCGCAGTTCAAAGCTTTCCTCGATGCGACGTCCGCGCGGTGGCTGGAAGGCCGCTGGGCGAACAAGCTGGCTGCCGGCTTCACGGTTTCGGCGGGCATGAGCGGTGACAAACTAGCCACGCTGCAACAGATTAACCATTTTGCCATGCAGCATGGTATGGTTTGGGTCGGGCTGGGGCTGCCACCTGGAAACAACACCAGCGCGGGTTCCCCCGACGATCTGAACCGACTTGGCGGGTTTCTGGGCGCCATGGCACAGGCCGACGCCGACGTTCC
>JBCCGN010000071.1:0-7904 GCA_039029255.1 Pseudomonadota bacterium
CGCAAACCGGAACTGATGGAAGCGCAGGCGGAAAATCCACCGTTTGGTCAATTCGTCGACACCGGTCAGATAAATGGATGCCGGATATTCATGTCACCCGGACCAGTATGGGAGGCTCAGGCCCCGGGAGCAGATCCATGGCTCGCTGCCCGTTCGTTTCATGCTGCGGGGGTTCGATCAGGAGACATTGTCCATTGTTCGATCGGGTACACGGTGACACCAGGAGGCGCAATTCTGGACGAAGGCATTCGCGCACTCGGCGCCGTCACCTATCCGGCAGGCGTTGGAAACACAGAGGCACAGGTCGAAGCAATCGCAACGCTCAAACCAAGCTGCTATGCAGGAACACCGGATTATCTGCAGGTCATTCTGGATAAAGCAGATGATATGGGTAAGGACGTGAGTTCGATCAAACGGGGATTTGTATCCGGTGGAGCTTTGTTTCCCTCTATGCGGACTGCATATGCACAGCGCGGCATCAACGTCATGCAAGGATACGCGACCGCCGATATCGGTGCGATTGCCCATGAAACGATGCATGAAGGCGAACTTGTAGAGGGTATGGTCTGCAACGAAAATCTGACCGTTGAGATCGTCCGGCCCGGAACGGATGATCCTGTAGCTGAGGGGGAAGTCGGTGAAATTGTGGTCACAAGTTTTAACAAGGCCTATCCGCTGATCCGTTTTGGAACAGGTGACATGTCAGCGGTTATACCGGAACCGTCTCCCTGTGGACGCACCAACATGCGTATCAGAGGTTGGATGGGTCGGGCAGACCAGCGTACCAAGGTAAAGGGCATGTTTGTTGATCCAAAGCAGATTGACCAGCTGGTCAAGAACATTGACGGTCTGGAACGCGCCCGCCTGATTGTTGTCCGGGAAGACAGCCAGGATGCGATGATCCTGCAGGCCGTAGGTGAAAATCTGAATGAAAACGGTATAGCGGAGCAATTATCCACCATCACCAAACTGAAAGGCAAAGTGGAAGTTGTCGAAAATCTGCCGAACGATGGCAAGGTGATTGATGATCAGCGTGATTACTCCGAATAGGCGACGTCACCAAACTGGTTGACAGGCTCACCTTTAATTCTATATAACTAGTTTAATAGAAATAAAGGTGCGATATGGAACTCGTAAATGCAGCGAGCGGTTTTTCCGCAATGGGATCGGAATCCCGACTTGCAGTATTGCAAACTCTTGTAAAAGCCGGTCCCAAGGGACTTCCGGTTGGAGAAATCCAGCGGAAAACAGGGATTCCGGCTTCGACGCTTGCCCATCACCTTAAGTTCCTGACAGCCGCTGAATTGATCCAGCAAGAAAAACTTGGTCGTACAATCATGAATCAGGCGAACTTTCGGCATCTGGAGGTGCTTGCTGAATTCATCCTCAAAGAATGCTGTTTAGACGAGGAGGTCAACGATGACTGATATTTCCCATCCTCAGTTTACACAATTGGAAGCATGGAAAGCCCGATTAGCCACACCCTGGACAATAACCTTTGGTGTGCCGATTTTTGTCGCCCTTTTCGACAACGCAAATTTTGTTCCGGTTCTCGAATTTGCAATCAGGGCATTCATTGGCACACTTCCTTACATTGGATTCGCGGTGTTTTTGATTGCAGGCCTGAAAGCAGCCGGCGCGGAAACCATGATTGCCAATGCGTTCAAGGGCCGGGAAATCAGAATGATCTTCCTTGCGGCACTTTTCGGAGGTCTGGCTCCCTTCTGTTCATGCGAAGTGATCCCCTTTATTGCCGGATTGCTGGCGCTTGGCGCTCCGCTGTCGGCTGTGATGGCATTCTGGCTCTCATCACCACTGATAGACCCTCCGACCCTGCTAATTACTGCCGCAGCGCTGGGATGGCCGTTTGCGGTAGGGAAGGCTGTATCAGCAGTTGCACTTGGCCTATTTGGCGGTTTCATGATCCGTGCCTTGATCAGAACCGGCTGGTTTGCCGACCCGTTGCGTGAATACAAACCCTCGGGCTGTTGCGGTGCCAATCCGATTGACGGAAAACCGGTCTGGAAGTTCTGGACCGAAAAACCAAGAAGGACAGTTTTTCAGCAAGAGTTCATCAGCAATGCCTGGTTTCTCGCGAAATGGCTTGCCCTGGCATACATTCTCGAAGCTTTGCTGGTCACTTATGTACCTGCATCGCTCATAGCTGGCTTGGTAGGAGGAGAAGGCGTGGTTCCAATCACCATTGCAGCAGTCGTGGGAATGCCCGCTTATCTGAATTCATACATTGCTCCTCCACTGCTTGCGGGCCTTATGGAACAGGGCATGAGCGCAGGCGCCGCGATGTCATTCATGGTTGCCGGTGCGGTGAGTTCTGTGCCTGCAATGGCGGCGGTCTGGTCGCTCGTAAAAAAGAAGGTCTTCGCAGTTTATCTCCTGCTGGGAGTTAGCGGTGCGATTGGTTCCGGCATTATATTCCAGATGTTCATGTAGGCTTCAGTTACAGGTTCTTTCATAGGTGAATTCATCCCATCGCGACGACTTCGCGTCAAAAAGTAGAAGCCTGCCCGCAAGGCTTGTCCCTGTTCCGGTAATTTCCTTGACGACTTCAAGCGCCTGCATCGATCCAATAACGCCCGTCAGGGCTCCCAAAATCCCCGCCTCTTCACAGGTCGGCAATGTCCCGTCTTCAGGAGAAACAGGAAAAATATCGCGATACCGTGGATAAGGGTTTCCATCCGCGTTCTTCAGATGCGGCTTCAACGTGGTGATTGAGGCGTCAAACTGGCCTACAGCAGCGGTAACCAGTGTTTTGCAGTGCTTTTCGCAAAGATCAGCAACGAGATACCGGGTTGCAAAATTATCACTGCCATCCACGACAAGGTCGTAGCTCTCAACAAGATTATCACCATTCTCTGGTTCAATCCGGAAATTGTGGGTTTCAAAAACCACATTGGGGTTGAGCCTTGCCACTGAAATCCCGGCGCTTTCCACCTTGGGCATATCAATGTTTTCAGTGTCATGAATCGTCTGCCGTTGCAGATTGGAAAGTGATACAATATCATGATCAACCACACCAATCGTGCCTAACCCAGCTGCCGAAAGATATTGAATAACCGGAGAGCCAAGACCGCCTGCTCCAACAACCAGTACCTTTGCTGCTTTCAGTTTCTTCTGTCCAGCTCCACCAATATCCTGGAGAACGATGTGTCTTGCGTATCTTTCGAGTTCTTTGGGCGTAAAATCCATGGTTTTCTATACTAGTTGAATGCTCCCCTCTACAACCGAGAAAAAACTCGCGCGATTGTCCAGGGAACGAAACAATTCCCGCTCGGTACCCGTCATCCAGGCCTGGCAGCCAAGCGCATCGATCATGTCAAACAGCGCTGACCTCCGGCCCTCGTCAAGATGCGCGGCGATCTCGTCAAGCAGCAGGATTGGTGCAAATCCCGCCATTTCACCCACCAGTCTGGCATGCGCAAGCATAAGTCCTACCAGAAGTGCCTTTTGCTCACCTGTTGAACATTGTGCTGCCGGCATGGATTTTGGTCGGTGATGGACGATCAGGTCTGATCTGTGTGGCCCCTCAAGTGTGCGACCTGCGCGTGCATCAATCCGTCTGCTGTTTTTCAACCGCTGGGCATATTCCAGTTCCAGATCGCTTGCGACAAACTCTCCGATTTCAGATTCAAGGGAGCCTGAAAGTGAAATCCGTGCATCCGGAAATGGTGACTGCGGATCATTGTTCCGCACAATTACCGAGGATAGGAGCGTGACCAGTTCATGGCGGGCCGATGCGATCGCGACACCGAGTTCTGCCAACTGGACTTCAGTTGCATCGAGCCAGGCCGGATCAGGATTATCTTCTCCAAGAAGTTTGTTTCTTGCCCTCATGGATTTTTCAAAATTACTGACCCTGCGTCCATGCTGCGGATCGATTGACAAAATCATACGATCCATAAACCTGCGCCGATCTGAAGCAGACCCCGTAAAAAGGCCATCCATGGATGGTGTCAGCCATAGGATCCTCGAATATTCCAGCAGTGTTTCGGAGCTCTTTGCCAAAGTCCCGTTCACATGAATTTTCCTGGCTGTATCAACCCCATGCGATGTTTCCTGCAGGCCGGTACCGATGTTGGTTTCTCCATGCGGTCCATCCAGTTTTGCAAATACGGTCCAGGAGCCTGAGCAGTTGGCCTTTGCCACCATGTCATATCCGGCCCGCCGCATGCCTCTTCCAGGCGAAAGAAAAGAGATCGCTTCCAGAATGTTGGTCTTTCCGGCACCGTTTTTACCGGTCAGGACAACATGCCCGGGTTCCGCATTGATAGCGGCGGATTCATAGTTCCGGAATGTCGTAAGTTTCAGCTGCTTGACATGGACAGAATTCATTCAGTCACGACTTTCAATCGTCGTTACAGATTCTCACACACGCATTGGCATGAGAACATAGATAGCACCGGTCTCTTCGGGGTCCTTGATCAGAGTCGGCGAACCCGGGTCCGAAAGCATGAAGATCGCTTCTTCTCCGCCAAGCTGGTTGGTGATATCGAGAAGATATCGCGAATTAAAACCGATATCGAGCGCATCGGAAGTATAGGAAACCGCAATTTCTTCTTCTGCAGTACCTGAATCGGGATTATTGACCGACAAAATCATCTGACTGTCTGACAATTGCAACTTCACAGCCCGTCCGCGTTCTGAAGAAATGGTTGAAACCCGATCGACAGCACTTGCGAAGGTTGACCGATCCATCCGCAGTTCCTTGTCGTTCCCGGCCGGTATCACGCGGTTATAGTCTGGAAATGTCCCGTCGATGAGTTTTGATGTGAGAACCGTTTCTCCTACACTAAGCCTGATTTTTGAATCAGAAAGCTCAATTAGCACTGCCGCATCAGGATCTTCAACAAGCCTCTGTATTTCGCCAACTGCTTTCCGGGGAACGATAATACCCGGCATCCCGTTTGAGCCGTCAGGTGCTATCGTCTGGGAACGGGCAAGCCGGTGTCCATCAGTCGCAACCGCGCGAAGCAGACTTTCGCCATCTTCTTCCAGAGTGTGAAGAAAGATACCATTCAGATAATAGCGGGTTTCCTCAGTCGAAATTGCAAACTGGGTATGATTGATCAGTTTTCGAACTTCGCCGGTGGCCATCGAGAATGAATGACTGAATTCTCCGGCGGAAATGTCAGGAAAGTCTTCAACAGGAAGCATCTGAAGGGTAAACTGGGATCTGCCTGATGAAAGTTTCAGGGTTGATCCTTCACCATCCACAGACAACATCACCTCTGAGCCGCCCGGCAGTTTCCGGATGATTTCATACAGCATATGGGCCGGCACGGTAGTCGCACCCGCTTGCTCGACAACAGCAGGAGTTTTCTCGAAAATCTCCAGATCGAGATCCGTTGCTTTTAGATGCAGCTCGTTACCATCCGCGCGCAAAAGAACGTTGGAGAGGATAGGGATTGTATTTCGTCTCTCCACGACACGATAGACATGTCCAAGCGATTTCATAAGGTTCGATTGCTCAAGGGTAACGCGCATGGGATATAGTTTCCTTGTTGAGTAGGTCGCTCAACCGCCTCAGAAGACCAATACAACTGACAGCTACACAGTGGTGAATTCTTTGAGCATTTTCAAGGTTTGAAGGGAAGGATGCAGACGCTTCCTGGGGAAAAACTCCCTTGATTCCCTCTGTATGAGCCAAACGCCGGGTGCAAAGCACCCTTTGGGTTCATTCAAGAATGAGCCGCTTCAGCAATTCAATTTCATGTGCAAGTTTCTGATCCTCCGAAGTCAGCGACTCGATCTTCCTTACGGCATGCAAAACTGTAGTATGATCGCGTCCGCCGAACCTCCGACCGATTTCCGGAAGGGATCTGGGTGTCATCACTTTCGCAAGATACATCGCGATCTGGCGCGGTCTCACGATCACCCGTGTTCGGCGATTTGACAGCAGGTCATTCTTTGAAACGTTGAACTGACGTGCAACGATCTTCTGGATATCTTCAATCCGCACCCGCTTCGAATCTGAAGACTTGATGAGGTGGGAAAGTATCCGGTCCAGTTCTTCAAGGCTCATGTTTCCTTCAGAAAACTGGTGCTGAACGAGCAACTGATTGAACGCACCTTCGATGTCACGCCCGCTGGAAGACACCTGACGTGCCACATAGTGAAGAATGTCTTCAGGAATATCCAGTCCGGGCTGTTCCTGCTTTGCCTCGGCATAGCGGGTATTCAAAATCTCTTTACGCAACTCATAGTCCGGCGCCTTGATTTCCAGCGTAACGCCGCCCCGCAGTCGTGATCTTACACGTTCATCAAGGCTCTCAAGTTCGGTTGGAGGTCGGTCGGCGGCTACTATGACCTGTCTCGCGCTGTCAATGAGATCGTTGAGAAGGTGGCAGAATTCCGCCTGAATGGATTTTCCCTGAAGAAACTGCATGTCGTCGATCAGCAGAATATCGATATCCCTGAGCGATTCCTTAAGGGTAAGGGCTGTTTTGTCGCGGATTGCCGAAGCAAAGCGCCACATGAAATACTCCGCTGTCAGATAGAGAACACGGGCTTTCGGATTTCGATTCCGTGTACGCCAGGCAATCGCCTGCAGCAAATGTGTCTTTCCGAGACCGACCCCTGCATGGATGATGAGTGGATTGAAGTGGGATGCTGTAATGTCATCCGCAATCGTGCGGGCAGCTGCATGAACCATCCTGTTCGACTGACCTTCCACAAAAGTGTCGAATGTATGCCGCGGATCAAGAGGCGAACCGGAAAATCCCGTCGTCTGGTCAAGTTTCCGAAGTCCGGATCTGTTGTCTCCAATACCACCGAAAGTACCGGGTTTTCCTGCTGTAAGGTTGCGTTTGCTGCTTTCTTCCTGCTCTTCTTTTTTAGCCTCTGCGACCCCGGACTGAACAACGGGTTTACGAATGGCAATATCCACCCTGAGTACAGACGTATCTTCGGCTTGCCAGAGCTCAAGCAGCTTTTCACGGTATTTCGAAGTAATCCAACTTTTGAGAAAGGCTGTAGGAACGCTGAGAACCACGACTCCGCCATCTATGCCGCAAAGCTTCAGTCTACCGAACCAGCTGTTAAACACATCTGAACCGAGTTGAACCTTCAATTGTGCAACTACCCGCTCCCAATTTTTCCCAACCGACTGTCCGCCGCCCCCAGACGCCCTCTTGCCCATCTTTTTTTCCTTTTTTTCATTTTTGCATTCTGAAACCGTCTTGTCCAACAGCAAGTTTGAAGACATTTCTTTTCGAATTTTATCCAGATTCGGTTCCGGACATTTCACCCAATTGTCGCTGGCCGCGGTATCCTGTCCGGTCTTTAAAAACTTGTGATTTTGAACGTCTATTTTATTCATTTATTCAAATTACCTCCCTCGTTATCTGCATTGGGCCTGACGGTTCTTGTCATCTCAATTTTGCCGCCAAGGCAATTGATCATGTTTCCAACCCGAAACAGTACTGCGGTGCCCTTCTGCATTCATATTCCCCTCGAAACCTCCGCGGACGTTATACACCTTGCCGAACCCCGCGCTGGTCAACGCTTCAGCGGCGGCTATGCTGCGAACCCCGGAACGGCACAAAGTGAAAATATGCGCGTCCTGGCTCACACCCGATGATTTGATTGCATCGCTTACTGCTGCGATGAAGCCGGTATTAATGTCCATCGCTGGATACTGCTGCCATTCGACCATGATCGCGGACTTTCCGAGCTCCTCAAGAACCGGAAAGCCAACCAATGACCATTCGGCATGTGTCCGCACATCAACAAGCTGTGCTGTTGCATCGCTTTTAAGCGCTTCCCAGCAATCCCTGCAGCTTATGTCACCGGCATATGACAAGACACATCTCTCCTGTTGTCTGGACAGGCACAACCTGCAGACCTCATAACTACAAATTCAATTTGTTTTCGCCCAATATGAGCAG
>JBCCGN010000072.1:0-7698 GCA_039029255.1 Pseudomonadota bacterium
GATCTTTCCCTTGAACTCTGGACAGATCCTGACATCACAAGATTTGTCGGTGGTGCGAGAAGCGAAGCCGAACTCATCGAAGGCCATCCACTTTACATGCGCCGCTGTGCCCTGGGTTGTATTGGCATCTGGACGCTTGCGATCAGGGAGAGTGACGAGAAAATAGGAACTGCGATCCTGTTGCCAATGCCTGTGGAAGAAGATGACACGAATTGGGATATGGTGGCAGGGGAGGGCCTGCCGGACTGCGAAATAGAAGTGGGATACATTCTTAAAAAATCAGCCTGGGGAAAGGGATATGCGACCGAAGCCTGCAAGCGGCTCATACAATTTGGATTTGAGGCCACTGAGCTGGAAGAGATTGTTGCCTCAACCGATGTAGATAATTCCGCCTCGCAAAGCGTCCTGCTCAAGAGCGGCATGAGGAGCGAGGGCCTGCGCAAATCGTATGCGATCATGTGCCCGGGGTTTCGCATAACCCGGACGCAATGGTGCCAGCAACAAGCAGGTTGAGAAACGGATATCTCTGTGCTAGATTTCTGACTGACTGTTCAATCAATTCAAGATTCATGATTTTATTCAGTGAGTTATGAAAATCAAATAGCAGAGTGGTATCTGGGATTAATTCGGGTTGGATCGTGAAAGCGCTAAATTCAAATGCAGGGGAATAGAACTGAGAATGGAATCCAATCATCAGATTTTGTTTGAACCGGTCAGGATCGGACCAAAAACCACAAAGAACCGATTCTATCAGGTTCCCCACTGCAACGGCATGGGGCATCGCTGGCCACGGACAATGGCCGAAATGCGAGGCGTCAAAGCGGAAGGTGGATGGGGTGTTGTTTGCACCGAAGAGTGTTCAATCCATCCGACAAGTGATCTCACACCAGCAACACTGATGCGGCTTTGGGATGATTCCGATCTCCCGGTTCACGAGTTGATGGTGAACAAGGTACACGAGCACGGTGCGCTCGCGGGCATACAGCTTGTTCACAATGGTCAGTCGGTTAGCAATTATCTGACCCGGACACCTTCTTTGGCCCCGTCAGAAACTGTCAATGAGACGGGGAACTCAACCCAGGCTCGGGCGATGGACAAACATGACATCCGAGAGTTGCGGCGATGGTTCCGGGAAGCAGCTTTTCGATCCAGAAGAGCCGGATATGACATCGTCTATGTATATGCCGCGCATGGTATCATGACACTTCTCTTTCAGTTTCTGGTCAAACGGTTCAACCAGCGCACTGATGAGTATGGCGGCAGCCTTGAAAACCGGGTCCGGCTTGTCCGCGAAGTTCTCGAGGACACAAAGGAGGCAATCGGGGATGATTGTGCTGTTGCATTCCGTTTTGCCGTTGATGAACTGCTCGGCAAGGACGGAATGCACAAGGCGGAAGCCGAAGACATTGTCGGGTCGCTGGCAGAATTGCCGGATCTTTGGGATGTGAATGTTGCTGACTGGAGCAACGATTCCCTTCCGTCACGTTTTGGAAGTGAAGGATCTCAGGAAGAATATATTCGCTTTGTAAAGCAAGTAACAACCAAGCCGGTCGTCGGCGTAGGAAGGTTCACCTCACCAGACACCATGGTGTCGCAGATCAAACGCGGTGTGCTCGATCTTATCGGCGCTGCACGTCCTTCAATTGCAGATCCTTTCTTGCCTACCAAAATACAGGAAGGTCGTTCGGATGAAATACGTGAATGCATTGGATGCAACATGTGTACTTCCGGAGACTATGTTGCCTATCCGATGCGTTGCACCCAGAACCCGACTGTAGGTGAAGAATGGCGCAAGGATTGGCATCCCGAGAAAATTGCACCCGCTGCCTCGCAGGACTCAGTCCTCGTGGTCGGTGGTGGGCCAGCGGGGCTTGAGGCGACACTGGCGCTTTCCAATCGTTCCTACGAAGTGACTTTGGCAGAAGGCGGCAAAGAACTTGGGGGCCGTATCCTTTTAGAAACTGCTCTAAAGCCGCTTAATCAGTGGCGTCGTGTTGCAGATCATCGTACCTACATGCTTTCAAGCCGAGCCAATGTCAGAACCTTCACCGAAAGTGTTCTTGATGCCGATGCGGTGCTTGAGCTTGGCTGCGAACATGTCGCCATTGCAACGGGCTCCAGCTGGCGACAGGACTTCTTTGGCATTCATCACCGCTTTCCTCTTGATGAAATTGATCCCGATCTTGTTTCCTCTCCCGAGGCGGCAATGGCCGGTGAAATTCCGACCGATGAAACAGTCATGATTTTTGATGATGATCACTATTATCTCGGCAGTGCCCTGGCCGAGCATCTTGCCGAGGCCGGAAACAAAGTCGTGATGGTTACCCCAGCAGCGGAGGTTTCGGGCTGGACTCACTTCACACTGGAGTTTGAACATATCCAGGTTCGGCTCCGTAAACTCGGTGTAGAGCTTGTCTGCAACCATGAGATGCGCGCAGTACGAAAGGATCATGTTGAACTCGCCTGTGTATATGTGGGCACCCCGAAACAGGTGGCTGTGGACCGGGTCATTTCAGTGACCTCTAGGACGAGCAAAAACGGACTGTATCAGGACTTGCTTGCGCGGAAGGAGGAATGGTCAGATAACGGAATCAAGTCAGTCACCGCAATCGGTGACTGCCGCGCACCGGGAACAATAGCGATGGCGGTTTATGCAGGCCATGAGTTTGCCCGAAACCTGGAGATGCCCACCAATAAAGATATTCTCTTCCGGCGTGAAAACGATTTTGATATGAGCAAGACTTGGGAAGGGTATGACGCATGATCGACGGACAAGCCTCAGACGCCTGGTACAAGTCCGATTGCCACATCGACACGTCACTTTGGGGTAAAACCGCAGATAAGCTGCCCGAACTTGAAGTGCTGCACGAAGAAGCAAGCGCGGATGTAGCGGTGATTGGCGGCGGGTTCTGTGGCCTGTCTTCTGCGCTTCATCTCGCTGACTCCGGTGTCAACGTGACTGTCGTTGATGCCCATGAACCTGGTTGGGGTGCTTCGGGTCGCAATGGCGGACAGGTCATTCCCGGGTTGAAGATTTTCCCGGATGAATTGGTCAGCCGTTTTGGCAAGGAACGCGGCGAGCAGATCGCGGAGACCGCCGGAAGTGCACCGAAGCTGGTTTTTGACTTGATCAAGAAGCACAATATCGATTGTGACTTGCGAACTTCTGGCTGGATACAGCTTGCCAAGGGTGAATGGGGTGCAAGAACAACCGACAGCCATGTTGAGCAGTGGGGCAGTCGCGGTGCTCCCGTAACTGCTTTGAACAAGGCTGATATTGAAGAAAAGGTCGGTACCAGCGCCTATGCAAGCGGACTGCTGGACGGGCGTGGTGGTAACCTTCATCCCTTGAAATACGCACGGGGTCTTGCAAGGGCATGTCTTTCATCAGGGGTTGCGATTTACAAGGAAAGTCCCGCACTCTCAGTGGAACGTGAAAATGACCAGTGGCTGGTGAGAACATCTGATGGAAGCATAAGGGCGGACAAGGTGATTGTCTGTACGAATGGATATACCGGCAACATGCTGCCTGGCCTGTCGGATTCTGTGGTCCCTGTGCTTACCGGAGTCGTTGCTACGGAACCGCTGGGCGACAATCTCAAAAACAAAATTCTTCCCGAACGTCAGGGCGTCGCTGATACGCGCAGGCTTCTTTCCTGGTTTGGAATAGACAGCAGGGATCGTCTGATTTTTGGCAGTCGAATCAACACTCAAAAGGAACTGATTGACAGGAAAAACTTTACTTTCGGGATAAGCCGTTTGCACGAAATATTACCGGAAGTGTCAAATATGCCGCTCAATCACATGTGGACCGGACGGGTCGCTTTGACCCTCGATCATGTACCCCATATTCACAAACTGGCAGACGGGCTTTACAGTGGTCTGGGCTTTAACGGTCGCGGTGTTGCTATGGCAACCATGTTCGGGAAGGTGCTGGCAGGTCATTGTACAGGTAAGAGTGAAGCGCAAGAATTTTTGCCGCTCACCGAAGTTCCCAAGGTTCCGTTCAGCCGCTTCAGAGGACAGGGCATTGCGGTTGCATTGACCTGGAAACGCATGATGGACACGTTACGCCCATGAATGGATGTCGCAATATCAGTTCAAACCCCGCTTTATGTAATGGATCAGAAAAATGAGCATGAGTGAAAGAGATGTAAGGATTCCTGAAGATTGGGATCGGTCAGGACTTCCAGGATGGTGTTACCACAGCCCGGCACTACTGGAACTTGAGAAGGAAGAGCTTTTCAAGACCCACTGGCAGATTGCCTGCCATGTCTCGGACGTCGCCGAACCGGGCGACTACCATACATTCGACCTTTGTGGTGAACGGGCAATCATCGTGAGGGACAAGGCCGGTATTGTGCGCGCCTTTCACAATATATGCCGGCATCGCGGATCGAGGGTGGTGGCAAATGAGAAGGGTCATTGCCGCAACGCGCTAGTGTGTCCGTTTCATGGATGGGTTTATAATCTGGATGGCACGCTGAGAGGGGCGGCGCGTCCGGACTCTTTCCCTGAACTGGACAAACACGAATTCGGACTTAAGCCGGTAGAGTGCGAAATCTGGCACGGATTTGTTTTTGTGCGCTTCAAAGCTGGACCGCAACCCTCGGTCGCTGACTTGATGAGACCATTCGAAGAAGAAGCCGCCGCCTACCGTATGGCAGACAAGGTGCCCGTAGACGAAATTTGGACTGAAGAGACACCGGTAAACTGGAAGTCGGTTCGTGATGTCGACAATGAGGGTTATCATGTAGCGATGGCTCATCCGGCATTGCAGGACTTGTATGGCCCGAGTTATTTTGATGAGCCCTTTGTCGATGGCGTTTCGCGCTCCTTTGCTGAGTTTAGCCGAGATGGTGCGAGGAGATGGGCAGTGCGAAACTATATAAAGATGTCCCGTCCACCCGAATATCTGCCGGAACATCTGCATCAGGCCTGGGTCTATTACGGAATTTTCCCCAACGCTGTGATTGCCATGACACCGGAGACAGCACTTTTTTATCAGGAATTTCCGGTGTCTACCGGGGCGTCGCTCTTGCGCAGTGGAACTTATCGCCATGCAGCCGAGGACCGGCAGCAAAAGGCTGCGCGCTATCTCGCTGGCCGGATTGACCGCGAAACGGTAGAGGAAGACATTCAGCTAACGATCTGGTCAAATGAATCAATGGAATCCAGTTCGTTTGAAGGCTTCTATCTCTCTGATCTTGAATACGGCGTCCGTTCGCACCATGACCACCTTCGCGACGTGCTGCCCGTTTACAATGTCGAACATGCTCCTAGAGAAGAAGATGTGACGTCGCTGAATGCCTCGCTGGGCGACAATGTCGGGTGATGACAAAGACAATTCTTGATCCGGATGAGTTTGCACAGCAAAGGAAGGTGATATTCACGGATATCGGCCTGCCCGGATCGGGTTATGCCCGTTATTCGGCGGCCATGTATTTTCATAAGTTGGGCAGACTGTCCCTTGACCTACTCGAAATCTATAGAAGATGCAGCAAATGGGATCACGAAGACCCGGTAATACTTGCCTCTCTGGAAGGTGTGGAACCGGTCACACCGGACGAATTGAAGTTTGCGTGATGATATGAGTACGCTTCCTCTGAATCCGGATGTTATTGTTGTTGGAGCCGGTACAGCTGGCTTGTCCGCAGCTAAATCATTGCAAGAGGCGGGCTTAGAAGTTGTAGTACTGGAGGCTGAGGGTCATGTAGGTGGCCGGTGCATCACCGATACAGCAACATTCAGTGTACCATTCGATCGGGGTGGATCATGGTTGCACTCAGCCGAGATAAATCCTCTGGCGGAGATTGCTGAAAAGAACGGATTGACACTGCACAAGAAACCTTGGGAGTGGGAGCGCGTCTATTCGCAGGGAAAAATACTAGATCAATCTGAACTGGTCCGCTACCGTGATTATCAGGAGCGCATTTGGGAAGCCATAAATCATGCAGGTGCCGCGGACGATGATGTGGTAATTGAACATGTACTGCCTGATTACGCCTTCCGGGATACTGCCAAGCAATTCATTCCGCAGCTGCTTGGTGGCAATCCGGATGTCACATCTGTGAAGGATGTTTTCAGATTTCGGGATGCCGAAGGCGATTGGCTTGTTTCCGGAGGCCTCGGGTCATTTGTCAAATCGCTTCATTCAGAGGTTCCTGTTGAACTTAATTGTCCAGTCAGGAAGATAGATTATTCAGGTCCGGGCGTCTGCGTCGAAACTGCCAAGGGAACCGTTCGCGCCGATTATCTGATATTGACGGTATCAACCGGTGTTCTCGCCGCAGAGGCAATTGAATTCCTTCCATCCTTACCCAACCGAAAACTCGATGCAGTCAACGGATTGCCGAACGGACTTTTAAACAAAGTCGGAATTGAATTTGATCCGAAGTGGGAAGAGGCACAGGAAGGCTATATGGCTGACTATCACGAGGGCGGAGATGATTGCTGTAACCTGCTGTTCGGGTTCTTTGGAACGGGCCTTGCGGTTGGCTTTACTTCGGGGAGGTTTGCGGATTCTCTGGAAATTGAAGAGCCAGGTGCTGCTACGGAGTTTTGTCTAAGCGGTCTGAAAGCGTTGTTTGGCAATGATGTCACCAGACACATCCTCAAAACCAGTGAAACCGCTTGGCGCAGCAACCCATATACGTTTGGATCATACAGTTATGCCCGTCCGGGATTAGCAGATTCCAGGAAAGTGCTCGCCGAGCCATTGAACGACAGGCTGTTCTTTGCAGGTGAGGCAACGATACCGACCGCTTTCGCAACCGTGCACGGCGCATATCTGAGCGGTAAAGAAGTTGCTCGAAAAATATCAGACCTCGCCGGCAAGCTTGAAGCGTAATCAGGCTTCAAAGCATGGTTAGTGCTTTTGCCCGGTTATTCAGTATCCCGCTTCCCGGTCCACCAGGTTGTCCAGACCCCCGCCGGCCTCATATTTCTCGATTCTTTCATCCACATACCGTCCCAGAGCAACCACATCTGAATCCGAGGCAACATGCGGCGTGAGGATGGCGTTCTCAAATCCCCAAAGCGGGCTCTCCGGATCAAGCGGTTCTGTTTCGAACACATCCAGCGAAACTCCGCCGAGCGTCCCGTCATTCAGGCAGGCTACAATATCAGTCTCAACCTGGCTTTTCCCACGCCCCGCATTGATGAAAACGGGCGATGGCAATACCGGGTGTTTTTTCAGTTTCTGAAACAAGCTCCGGTTGAATATGCCTTGTGTTTCAGGCGTATGCGGAAGCAAGCCGATAAGGTAGTTGTTTCTGGCGAGAAATGCATCAGTCTCGGTTGCATCATAACAGTCTATTCCGTCGATCTGTTTCTTGCTACGACTCCAACCGGAAACTTGGAATCCGAGCATCTTCAACTTGTTTGCCGCATCCTGTCCCAAGACACCCATTCCCATGATTCCGATGGATATTTCACTGGCTTGCGGCTGCGGGAGGCCATTCCAGTTGCTCGCCTTTTGCGAAGCTTCATACTGGAGCTGTTGCCGCAAATGCATCAGACACTGCAGGCAAATCCATTCCCCCATGCGTGTTGTAAGCGTTGGGTCAACAAAGCGCACAATCGGAATACCTTCCGGAAGCGCGGGGTTGGCCAGAACCTTGTCGACACCGGCGCCTGCCGAGAAGATGACTTCCAGATCGGGCATCCTGTCAAACAGATCATGATCGAATTCCCACA
>JBCCGN010000073.1:0-7626 GCA_039029255.1 Pseudomonadota bacterium
AATGCGTATACCAACGAGCCTAAAGGCGGCACTGTAACACTTGGTTTCAACGTACCTCAGTCCGGCCCTTATGCGGATGAAGGTGCAGACGAGCTTCGTGCATACAAACTTGCTGTTGAGCACCTGAACGGTGGCGGCGACGGCGGTATGATGAATACATTTTCATCAAAAGCCCTCAAGGGTAACGGTATCCTTGGCAAAAAGATCGAATTCGTAACAGGTGACACCCAGACGAAAGCTGACGCTGCGCGTGCTTCTGCGAAATCAATGATCGAGAAAGACGGCGCGATCATGATCACCGGCGGATCTTCATCCGGTGTTGCGGTTGCGGTGCAGGCTCTGTGTCAGGAAGCCGGCGTGATCTTCATGGCTGGTCTTACACACTCAAACGACACGACAGGTAAGGACAAGAAGGCGAACGGTTTCCGCCACTTCTTCAACTCCTACATGTCTGGTGCCGCACTCGCTCCAGTGTTGAAAAACGCATATGGTGAGGACCGCAAGGCATATCACCTGACTGCTGACTACAACTGGGGTTATACAACAGAGGAAGCGGTTCGTGAATCAACAGAAGCTGTTGGTTGGGAAACCGTCAATGCTGTCAAGACACCTTTGACGCAGACCGACTTCTCTTCCTATATCGCGCCTGTTCTTCAGTCTGATGCTGATGTTCTGGTTCTGAACCACTACGGCGGCAACATGGTGAACTCACTGACCAACGCGGTTCAGTTCGGTTTGCGTGACAAGCAAGTAAACGGTAAGAACTTCGAAATTGTTGTGCCGCTTTACTCGCGCCTGATGGCTCGCGGTGCTGGCGAAAACGTTAAGGGGATCTACGGCTCCACAAACTGGCACTGGTCACTTTCCGACGAAGGTACAAAGGCATTCGTCAAGTCCTTTGGTGAAAAGTACGGCTTCCCGCCATCACAGGCAGCACATACAGTTTACTGTCAGACATTGCTTTATGCAGATGCTGCAGAGCGTGCCGGCACATTTAACCCATGCGGTATTGCTGAAGCTCTTGAAGGCTATGAGTTCGACGGTCTTGGAAACGGCAAGACATTGTATCGGGCTGATGACCACCAGTGCTTCAAGGATGTGCTTGTCGTGAAGGGTAAGGAAAACCCGACTTCAGAATTTGACATTCTTGAAGTTGTGGAGGTGACACCGGTATCTCAAGTCACTTACGATCCAACCATTGCGCAGATGGGTGGGCCGGAAGCGACATTGGGACAGTGTAACCCAGGCACTTAATGCTTATAACACAGTAGAGTGCAGGGCGGATTTGATCCGCCCTGCACTTCGCATTACGTCAATTACAATTTCAGGAGTGGCGGCCATGAATAATTCGGGCAATACACCGGTATCTGCGATAGTAGTCGGTGGCGGCATCATAATATTTTTTGTGCTTGCAGCGCTTTTGTTCGGCACGAACGCCACAATTCTGCAAACGCTGGATGGTCTTTCGAAAGGATCAGCCTATGCGATGATTGCACTGGGTTTGACGCTGATTTTTGGTACTCTTGGTGTTGTAAACTTCGCCCATGGCGCTTTGTTCATGATCGGTGCTTTTTGTGCCGTGACCCTCAGCCGGATATTGACTCTCAGTCATGTGATTATCGACGATACGAAGACTGACTTCCTCGGCAATCCCCTGAAGGTAAACGTGCCGTATATCTATGATTTTTTTGGTGAGGCCACCGGGAATACGATCATTGACTGGGCGGTCCCGATATCGATCCTCTTTACAATTCCGACAATGATTCTGATTGGCTTCATAATGGAGCGCGGCCTTATCAGACATTTTTACAAACGGCCTCATGCAGATCAGATACTGGTGACATTCGGCCTGGCGATCGTTCTGCAGGAGATAATCAAATATTTCTACGGTGCCAATCCAATTCCGACACCTGCTCCTGACGTGTTCAAGGGTTCGTTCGATTTTGGGGCCATGCTTGGCATGGAGGCAAATGCAATCATTTATCCGTACTGGAGACTGGTGTATTTTGTCTTCGCCGGTGTCATTATGGCCGCGGTTTTTTCATTCCTGCAGTTCACGACATTTGGCATGGTGATACGAGCCGGTATGGCGGATCGGGAAACCGTTGGCCTGTTGGGAATTAACATCGATCGGCGCTTTACCATGATGTTTGGTCTTGCTGCTGCAGTGGCCGGTCTTGCAGGTGTAATGTATACGCCCATCAACTCTCCGAACTATCATATGGGAATGGATTTCCTGGTGCTGAGTTTTGTTGTGGTTGTTGTTGGCGGAATGGGCTCGCTTTCAGGAGCAGTTCTGGCAGGATTGCTGTTGGGCGTTCTTGAGAGTTTTGCGTCCATGACAGTGGTGCTCGAAACGTTACCGGGCATCAATCAGATAATTATTTTCCTGGTAGCCATGATTGTACTATTGACGAGGCCTCGTGGTCTGATGGGTAAAGCAGGCGTGATGGAGGAATAGGGACATGCTGGGACTAGGCAAGAAAGACACCGGTCTTCTGATAATCGTAATTGCTATGACGCTCCTTGCGCCATTCATATTAAATCCGTTTCCGGAAAACTCTGCTCTGGCGCAGTTTAACGCCGGTTACCCGGATCTGATGCAGCGTCTCGTGATCTTCGGGATATTTGCCATAGGGTTCAACATTCTTTTTGGCTTAACGGGTTACCTTTCTTTCGGCCATGCTGCTTTTCTCGGTGTTGGGAGTTACGCCGGTATCTGGATGATCAAACTGCTTACATTGAACGTCATCCCGGCAATTGTCGCATCAATCGTGGTTGCCGGACTGTTTTCCCTTCTGGTCGGATGGATTTCGCTGCGGCGCTCGGGGATCTATTTCTCGATACTGACACTTGCATTCGCGCAAATGTCCTACGCATTGGCCTACTCCGTTCTTACACCGATCACTGGTGGTGAAACCGGATTGCAGCCAAAAGTAAATGACCCGAGAATTCTGGACGCGGCGCTGGAAGAAGGGGTGACCCCGAGAGCCAATCTTTTCGGCATGTTCATGAACGACAGCTATGAACTTACCATCAGTGGTTGGGTATTCACCTTCAATGCCGGCTATTACATTGCTGCATTTTTTCTGGTGATAGCATTTTACATTTCCATCCGCATTTTCAGGTCTCCGTTTGGCCTGATGTTGCTTGCGGTCAAATCCAACCAGCAGCGTCTTAACTATACCGGGATCGAATCCCGTCCTTACACGTTGGCAGCGTTTGTGATTTCCGGCATGTATGCCGGGCTTGCCGGGGGCTTGCTGGTTGCGATGGATACACAGGCCGGCGCCGAGCGCATGTTTTGGACTGCATCCGGTGAGGTTGTGCTAATGACCATACTGGGCGGATCCGGCACACTGATCGGGCCCGTTCTGGGAGCCGGATTTATCAAGTATTTTGAGAATATCGTTTCAAAGATCAACGACACAATCCTGCACAGCTGGTTCAGTTTCATGCCGCAAGGAATGGAAGATTTTTTCGTTGCTGTTTTCCATCCGTTTGTCGGCAAGGGCTGGCACCTCACGCTCGGCATCATCTTCATGCTCGTGGTGATTTTTCTACCCGGTGGTTTGATGGAAGGCGGTCAACGCATTGCCAATCTGTTCAAGAGAAAAACAGACAAAGACTTGGGTGCGGGGAAAACCCAACCGGCACCGGCAGAATAGGGGAACTAAAAGGGATGGGGATTCTCGAGGTAAAGGACGTCAACAAGCGTTTTGGCGGCTTGCAGGCGTTGAAAGACGTGAACCTGAGTGTTGAGGAAGGTACCGTTCACGCCATCATTGGCCCGAACGGTGCAGGAAAGTCCACACTGCTCAATTGCTTTATTGGAAAACTGGAGCCGGATACCGGGTCTGTAACGTTTGACGGTCATTCACTGTTGGGTATCAAGCCGCATGAAATCAACCAGTTGGGCGTGAGCCGGGTTTTTCAAACTCCGGAAATATTCAGTGATCTGTCCGTGTTTGACAATGTCATGATCCCCTGTTTTGCGAAGCGTGACGGGTCTTTTGAATTGAACGCGCTTGCCAGTGTGCAGAGCCAAAGTGATATTCGTGAAAAGGCCGAACAGATTCTGATTGACGTCAACATGATCGATAAACGTGACGAGCATTCTGCTTCGCTTTCGCGTGGTGACAAACGCAGGCTGGAAATGGCCATGTGCCTAGCGCAGGATCCGAAACTTTTGCTGCTGGACGAACCAACCGCCGGTATGGCACGGGCAGACACGAACAACACCATCGATCTCCTGAAGGAAATTCAGCAGCAGCGTGGAATCACAATGGCAATCATTGAGCATGACATGCATGTGGTTTTTTCACTTGCTGAAAAGATTACCGTTCTCGCTCAAGGTACGCCAATCGTTGAGGACATACCTGAAAAAATCAAGGGACATCCCAAGGTTCAGGAAGCCTATCTCGGGGGTACCCACACATGACCGAAGCCAAACGCGCATCCGAAACCATCAATCCCAAGCATGAGCCCAGCTATTTTTCGCTCTGGGAAATCGACAGCTATTATGGTGAAAGCTATATCGTTCAAAACGTCAGCTTTAACATTCATGAAGGTGAAATTCTGGCATTGCTGGGGCGTAACGGCGCTGGCAAGACTTCCACATTGCGCTCAATTGCCCGCATAGGCGATCCGCTGGTTACGCGTGGGGAAATTTGGCTCGATCATCAGGCGATTCACAAGATGGCCAGTCACGAAGCCTCTCAGGCAGGTATACAGTTTGTACCTGAAGACCGCCGAATCATTCAGGGCCTGACGGTTGAAGAGAACCTGAAACTTGCACAGATTGAAAAACCGGTGGGCTGGTCGCTGGAAAGGATCTATGAGCTGTTTCCGCGGCTTGGTGAACGCAAGAAACAGGAGGGTACTACCCTGTCTGGCGGTGAACAGCAGATGCTTGCGATTGGCCGGGCCTTGGCACGGGATATCAAGCTTCTGTTGCTGGACGAGCCTTATGAGGGGCTTGCCCCTGTAATTGTCCAGGAAATCGAAAAGACCCTTCAGCATATCCGTGAACAGGGTATTACGACCATCATTGTGGAGCAGAATGCGATTGCAGCCCTTAATCTGGCGGACCGTGCCGTGATCCTTGATACCGGGCAGGTTGTCTTTGATGGCGATGCCAAGGAAGTACTCGAAAATGAGGACCTGCGTCACGAATATCTGGCGATTTAGGAAATCAGGGTATTTTATTGGTCCGGTGGAAATTACGCCCCAACATGACCGGCACGAGAAAACTCAGGATGAACAGCCTTGCCACATGACAGGCGGCAAGAAATCCCGGATTGGCGCCCAGGACTGAACCCATAATGATCATGGTTTCCAGCCCGCCGGGTGCGAAGGCCAGAATGACATGTGCAACAGGCATGGACAATAAAAACGCCACCGGAATGGCAAAGGCAACTGCCAGAAACCCGGTCAGAGCGGTGACCGTCAACCCGGCAAAGATGGTTGCTTTTAGCTGTTGGAAGGATATTCCGCTAAATCGGCTCCCGATCAGACAGCCCAGAATGACGAAGCCCGGCAGGATCACTGACTCCGGCAGTATGCCTGGGGTGAGTTCCGTTACATGCCCGATGGATGAGACAATCATTCCGCTCATCAGATAGGCTGCTGGCACTCTTATTTGCTCAAACAGATAACCGGCTACGATTGATAGAAACACCAGTGAGACAGCATTCCATATCGCAATCGCTTCACCCGGCGGTAAAAGGCTGTTCCCAACTTCGACCCCGAAAAGTATTGCTATAAACGGCACGCAAAGCGTGAGCGCGAGCAGGCGAATGGACTGGATGACGAGGATGCGCGCCGCATCATCCTGTATCTCAATTCCCAGGCTGACAACAAAACTCAGATGGCCCGGGCTGGTTGCCAGGACAGCTTCCCTTCTGTCAAATGCGAAACCTCTGGTGAGGATCACGCGACCTGAAAAGATAGAAATCACCAGCATGATCGAGAGTGCAAGAAATGCAATCGGCCATTCCAGCAGAGCATCGAGCGAGTTCACGTCAAGGCCGCTGCCGATGCTGATGCCCAGAAACAGAAATGCAGTATTGCGGACGAACGGTGAAATCCGGAAGTGGCCTCCAGCCATGTTCAGCAGACTTACAAGTATCGCAGGTCCGATCAATGCATAAAGCGGCAGCGATGTCAGATAGCCCAATCCGGCACCCAGCCCACCCACAGCTATGGTTACAAGATTTGTTTGCAAATCGGCGAATTTGACATGGTTCATCAGCATGCGGATTATCTAACACGTATCGAAAATTGTTGCTGGTACCCGATGCGGAAATTGTCCTATCTTTTGTGCAAGACGGAAAAAGCCCATGTCTGTGAGAATTGAAAAGAATGGTTCTGTATGGACGGTCATCCATTCCCGACCCGAAGTGCGAAATGCCATGGACCAGGAACATGCAACCGAACTCTATGAGGCCTTCCGTGAGTTTGACGCTGAAGCTGAGGCAAAAGTTGCCGTATTCTGGGGTGAAGGCGATGCGTTCTGCTCGGGATGGGATTTGAAGCGCGCTTCAGAACTTTCTGATGAAAACGCACTGAAGCCATATGAATTCCCCGATGAAGGCGAGCCACCGATGGCTGCCATGGGTCCAAGCAGACTTGAACTGTCGAAACCGGTGATTGCCGCCGTATCCGGGCCTGCGGTGGCGGGTGGTATGGAACTCGCGATCTGGGCAGATATGCGTGTGATGGAAGAAACCGCCTACATGGGAGTTTATTGCAGGCGCTGGGGAGTGCCCCTGATAGACGGGGGTACGGTGCGGCTTCCAAGATTGGTGGGAGAGGGAAGGGCGATGGACCTCGTTCTCACCGGTCGACGTGTGGAGGCAGAAGAGTGTCTCCGGATCGGCTTGTGTGAGTATGTGGTCGGAGCAGGGGAAGCCAGACAAAAAGCTGAAGAACTGGCCCACAGCATTTCGGCCTTTCCACAGAGTTGTATGAATTCCGACAGGCGCTCAATGAAATCGCAGCATGGCTTGTCGCTTCGGGATGCGTTGCGTCAGGAATGGCATATGAGCAAGCAGGAGGTATTCAGCCACGGTATCAAGGGAGCAGGACGGTTCGCATCAGGCAAAGGACGTGGCGGAGATTTTGATGAATTCTGATGCAAGTGGCGTTGAAAGCTGGATGCAGATACGTCCGGAAGGCCTTTATTGCGTTCCGGCAGATATGTATGTTGATCCGCACTTGCCCGTTGAGAATGCAATTATCACTCACGGTCACGCAGATCATGCCCGGCCGGGACACAGGCAAATAATAGCCACGCCGGAAACCATTGCCATCATGAAGACCAGATATCCGGATGATGCACCTTTGACCGTCAAAACCATGGCGTATGGCGAAACAATGGAACTGCCCGGGAATGTTGATCTTCGACTAGTGCCAGCGGGGCACATTCTCGGTTCGGCACAAGTCGTGCTGGAACATGCAGGCGGGCGAATTGTTATTTCCGGGGATTACAAGCGTCATGCGGATCCGACATGTGCACCTTTTGAGGTTGTGTCCTGTGATGTCTTTGTAACCGAAGCCACCTTTGCCTTACCGGTTTTTTCACATCCGCCGCTTGAACACGAAATCGCCAAGGTAATCCGGTCG
>JBCCGN010000074.1:0-7600 GCA_039029255.1 Pseudomonadota bacterium
CAGCAAATGTCAGTGCTTCCGTCTGATCGTGCGTCACATATATCATGGTGCGATTGACGCGCGAATGGAGTTCCTTGAGCTTCGAACGCAATTGAAATTTCAGGTGCGGATCAATCACGGTCAAAGGCTCGTCGAACAGGATTGCGTTGACATCGGTGCGGACCAGGCCACGCCCAAGCGAAATTTTCTGTTTCCCGTCGGCTGTGAGGCCTGAAGCCCGGCGGTTGAGCATACCGGTCAGATCGGCCATATCAGCTACTTCTTCCACGCGCGACTTTACAGTTGTCTCATCAATGCCCCGATTGCGCAGCGGGAATGCCAGATTGTCATATACGGTCATCGTATCGTAAACGACCGGGAACTGGAAAACCTGCGCTATATGCCGTTCCTCCGGTGTAGCGTGTGTTACATCGGCATCGCCGAAAAACACCTGACCATGCGAGGGGTCGAGCAGGCCGGAAATTATATTCAAAAGCGTTGTCTTGCCACATCCCGAAGGCCCCAACAGCGCATACGCTCCTCCGTCATCCCAGTCGAGATTTAGTTCCTTGAGTGCCCAGTCAGCATCTGCAGACGGGTTAGGCGTGTAGCTGTGCTTGAGAGATGATAACCTAATGCGCGCCACTTCCCGCCTCCCCGACACTGGCTAATTTGCCGTAAGCATCAAAATACAGACAATTGGAAGCATCAAAGAAAAGACTAGCCTCACTTCCCGCCTCGAAGGGATGAATCCCGTGCGCAAGTGATATCCAGGAATGTCCAAGCGCATCGAAATGTATCATGCTTTCCGAACCACTCAGTTCAGCAACTTTCACGGTACCGGTAATGCCAACCGGTGTTTTCCCGGATTTCACAGGTGTGACATGATGGGGGCGGATGCCAACCTTATAATCTCCGTCAGGCAAAACATCCTTACGCAAGGTCCATGATATGTGTTCATTCAAATGGACCTTTTTACCTCTCTTCGTAACCGACGCCACATTCATCGGCGGTTCTGAAAATACTTTCGCGCTGATAATGCTGGCAGGCCTGCGGTAAACCTCTCCGCTTACACCAAAATCCGCTACCCTTCCCTTTTCCAATGCTGCCGTATAGCCGCCAAGCAACAATGCCTCCGATGGCTCTGTTGTGGCATAAACAACAACACAATTACGTTCAGCGAATATACGGGGTAACTCATCGCGCAATTCTTCCCGTAATTTGAAATCCAGATTGGCAAGGGGTTCATCCAGCAAGACAATATCCGAATCCTTTACCAGCGCCCTCGCCATGGCGGTACGCTGCTGCTGTCCTCCGGACAACTCAGCCGGACGACGGTCCAGCATCGCAGAAATCTTCAACAGTTCAGCCATTTCACCGACCCGTTTTTTGATCTCCGCAGCGGGCAACCGACCAACTCTCAAAGGCGAGGCAATATTGTCGAAGACACTCATGGTCGGGTAATTGATGAATTGCTGATAAACCATCGAGATGTTGCGTTTTTGAACCGCAACTCCGGTAACGTTTTTACCCTCGAACCAGATTTCGCCGGAGCTCGGTTTTTCAAGTCCGGCAATCAATTGCATCAGCGTTGTTTTTCCGGCAAGCGTGGTTCCCAACAGCGTATTAAATCGGCCTGCCTCCAACTTGAGACTTGTGGGATAAATGTGAGTTTCATCAGCTACGAATTTGCCGACTTCTTTCAATTCAAGCACGCAGGTTATCCAGTCAAATGAATTTCCAAGAAATTGACCCGGTGCAATCGCTTACACCGGGCCTGGCTTAGTCGGGAGAAAAAGCCACTGCTTATTGCGCCCACCTGGCTACAAGCTCGTCATAGTTGACGGTTTTGCCCTGTGGTTTCTCGTTGGCGAGCTTGGCTTTCGCGCCACCTTTGCCAAGCCATTCTGAAGGATCTTTTTCTGCATTAAGGCGTGGCCCGCAACCTCCGTAAGTGTTGTTGGCCTTGTCCGCGCGCTCCATCCGAGACATGATCGTATCCATTTCTCCAGCGAGACGGTCCATTGCTTCCTGCGGCGTAAATGCACCGGAGTTCACATCACCAATCTGCTGCCACCAAAGCTGCGCCAGTTTTGGATAGTCCGGCACATTTACCCCGGTCGGAGACCAGTTTACCCGGTCTGGCGAGCGATAGAACTCAATCAATCCTCCAAGCTTCGGCGCACGTTCGGTGAAACTCTCATGGTTGACTGTGGATTCCCTTATGAAAGTCAGGCCGACGTGGCTCTTCTTCACATCAACCGTTTTTGACACCACGAACTGGGCATACAGCCAGGCCGCTTTTGCTCTTTCGGTCGGAGTTGATTTCAGGATTGTCCATGAACCTGCATCCTGATAACCGAGCTTCTGCCCTTCTTCCCAATATGGACCATGGGGAGATGGAGCCATCCGCCATTGCGGATTGCCGGCATCATCTACCGTGTTATTTCCTTCTGATTTTGGCGCAACCATCGAAGCCGTGAACGCGGTGTACCAGAAAATTTGCTGGGCTACGTTGCCCTGAGACAAAGCCGGCAGAGACTGGTAAAAATCAAAATCGGCTGCACCGGGCGGCGCATACTGGCGAAGCCACTCATCCCATTTGCGGATTGCGTAGACCGCAGCAGGACCGTTTGTACCGCCACCGCGCGAAACAGAAGCACCTGCAGGGTTGCATGAATCCTCATCCATGCGAATGCCCCACTCATCGATTGGGCGTCCGTTGGGTTTGCCCTTCGACCCGGCACCAGCCATTGAGAGCCAGGCATCGGTCATACGCCAGCCAAGGTCAGGCGCACGCTTGCCGTAATCCATGTGTCCATACACCCGTACGCCATCAATCTCCTTCACATCATTGGAGAAAAACTCCGCAATATCTTCATAGGCGGACCAGTTTACGGGAACGCCGAGATCATATCCGTATTTTGCCTTGAACCTTTCCTTCAGGTCGGGACGGTCAAACCAGTCCTTGCGGAACCAATAAAGATTGGCGAACTGCTGGTCAGGCAGTTGGTAGAGCTTGCCATCAGGCCCCGTCGTAAAGGACTTTCCGATGAAATCTTCTACATCAAGCCCGGGATTTGTAACATCCTTGCCGTCACCTGCCATGAAGTCAGTCAGGTTTACAGCGAGTTGCAATCTGGAATGGGTACCGATCAGATCAGAGTCATTGATATAAGCATCATAAAGGTTACGACCGGTCTGCATCTGGGTCTGGACAGCCTGCACCACCTCGCCTTCACCGAGCAATTGGTGGTTCACCTTGATGCCTGTGATATCTTCAAAGGCTTTGGTCAGGGTTTTGGATTCGTACTCATGCGTGGGAATTGTTTCCGACAGAACATTGATTTCCATGCCGGCGAATGGCTTGGCCGCATCCACAAACCATTGCAGTTCTGCTTCCTGTTCGCTTTGAGAAAGCGCGGAAGGTTGAAACTCCTCAGAAATCCATTTTTTTGCTTCTTCCATGCCTGCAAATGCGGAAACCGTGCCGAATTGCAAGGCTACTGCCGCAACAGATGCCATAAGCAGATTTTTCATGCTCTTGATCCTCCCTAAATACCGCTTGCCGAAATTCATATTCTTTGGTTTCGGTCTATGGTTAACAAGATTACGAAAAAATTCGAAAGTCAATAGTTGACATCTTGATTAAAACGAAAATAAACGCAAATATATGAAAATCCCAGCGGAGAATTGCAGTTGAACGCACTTACCCCTCGCCAACTTGAAATACTGGATATTGCGCGCTCCAAGGGCCATGTGAATGTGGAATTACTGTCTTCGGAGTTCGCCGTCACTCCGCAAACCATTCGCAAAGATCTCAACGATCTTTGCAATTTTGGAGAACTTAATCGCGTTCACGGCGGAGCGGTTTTCCCTTCGAACACCGTCAATGTAGCCTACAAAGCGCGCCGGGAAATCGGTGCCGACAGCAAACGACGCATCGGAGAAACAGTTGCTTCGATGATTCCTGATAATGCATCCGTCATATTGAACATCGGCACTACAACCGAGCAGGTTGCGCTTGCACTTCGAAATCACAAAGGGCTCATGGTGATTACAAACAATCTCAATGTTGCGCAGATTTTGTCCGAAGCACCTGACGTTGAACTTTTTGTTGCCGGCGGGCTTGTCAGAAAGTCCGATGGCGGAATCATCGGGGCTGCTGCGACTGACTTAATACGCCAGTTCAAGGTAGACTATGCAATCATCGGAACTTCCGCGATCGATGAAGAGGGCTCTCTGCTCGATTTTGATTATCGCGAGGTTCGGGTGACACATGCGATCATTGAACAGGCGCGAACCACCATTCTGGTAGCAGACAGCAGCAAATTTGAACGCCGGGCACCCGTTGAAATCAGCAGGCTTACGGAACTCGATGTTTTTGTAACCGATGAGGCACCTCCCGAACAGATTGTCTCCAAGTGCAAGGACGCCGAAGTGGAAATTGTTGTCGCTGACGGCACTCATTTGATGCAGGTTGCATGATGTCCGGTAAAAAAATCAAAGATGAAGGCGGTCAACCGCACTTTGACATTCTGATCATCGGTGGCGGCATCAATGGAGCCGGCATCGCAAGAGAAGCGGCCATGAAAGGCTATTCCGTATGCCTCTGCGATGCAGGGGATTTTGGTGGCGGCACTTCATCGGCTTCGACCAAACTCATTCACGGTGGCTTGAGATATCTCGAACACTATGAATTCATGCTGGTCCGAAAAGCGCTGATTGAACGTGAGGTTCTTTGGCAGATGGCGCCTCATATCATCTGGCCCATGCGCTTTGTGCTGCCTCATCACAGTGGGCTGCGACCCGCATGGCTGCTGCGGCTCGGTCTGTTTCTCTATGACTATCTGGGTGGTCGCAAACTGTTACCACCAACCCGAACCTTGACCCTGCGCACCGATGAAGCCGGAAAAGCCCTTAAATCACGCTTTAGAAAAGCCTTTGAATATTCCGACTGTTGGGTCGAGGATTCACGGCTGGTCATACTCAACCTTCGTTCGGCTCAGGAAATGGGTGCTGATATCAGACCCAGGACTCCGGTTCGCAGAGCGGAATACAAAGATCAGCAGTGGACAGTGGAACTCGACAATGGCGAGCGGATTACAGCCTCGCTGATTTTGAATGCAACCGGCCCCTGGGTGGATGAAGTTCTGCGCGGCGTGTTCGGGATAAATGATGCCCAAAATGTTCGGCTTGTTCGCGGCAGTCACATCGTCGTCAGGAAAAAATTTGAGCATGACCGGGCTTATATTTTTCAAAATGCAGACGACCGGATCATATTCGCCATTCCCTATGAAACGAACTTCACTCTGATCGGAACGACGGATGCTGAGCAGCAGGACCTTTCGAAGAAACCTGAAATTTCGACAGAGGAAATTGATTACCTGTGTGAAATGGCGAGTGAATATTTCGAAGAACCCGTAAAGCGTGAAGACGTTGTTTGGACTTATTCAGGTGTGCGACCCTTGTATGATGATGGCGCCTCAAAAGCACAGGAAGCAACCCGGGACTATGTATTACAGGCTGAGTCTTCGGTTGGAGATTACAGTCTCATCAATATTTTTGGCGGCAAAATCACAACGTTTCGCAAACTGGCCAATGACCTACTTTCCGACATAGAGTCTCGCCTTGGAAAACGTTCAACCGCCACTGATACCGCTAAACACTTTCCGGGAGGTGATTTTCCAGTACTTGGTTTTGAAGATCTGGTTAAAGAGTACGAACGTCAATTCGCATTTTTGGACCACGCGGTCATCCGGCGACTGGCCAGATTGTATGGAACCGAAACCTCGAAAATTCTCGGTGAAAGCAAGAAATCTGAAGACCTTGGCAAAGATTTTGGCGCCGGTTTTTTTGAAGCTGAAGCGAAGTATCTGATGGAAAACGAATGGGCTACCGAAAGTGATGACATCCTTTTTCGCAGGACAAAGCTGGGGATTCACATGACAGAATCGCAAATTGCCAATTTTCGGAAGTGGATGAAAACAGTACAAAAAGGTGCGTCCATTTCCCGAAAACGCAAACAACCTATTTCCGATGATGTTTGAAGTTCTGGCCGGAGTTTCCGTCCAATGTTCCTACCGCCTTGGTTTTCCAAGAGACTGGCGTTCGATCATACGGGTTTCAAGGTCAACCTGTATGGGATCGGACGGGTTTTGAACGAGGTCGTAAAGTGTTTCCGCTGCGATACGCCCCATATCATGATGCGGAACATCTACGGTTGTGAGTGCCGGACTTACAACGGTTGAGATTTCGATATTGTCGAATCCCACAACAGAAATATCTTCCGGCACCCGATAGCCATCTTCCTGCGCAGCCTGCACAACGCCGACAGCAAGCACATCGTTGCCACAGACAATCAACGTCGGCGGAATTTCATCCATTTGTTTGACGATGCTGCGAAATGCTTCGCCTCCATTGTGGATGGAGTAATCGGTTTCGACCACCAGCATGTTGTCCGGTTTCAGTCTGGCTTCCCCGATTGCATCGCGAGCCCCCAGAACACGCTGGGCGGCCCGATCATTTCCCGCAGAAGGTGCCGACACATAGGCAATGTTTTCGTGTCCCAGGGCGAGCGCCTTCCGAACGAGTTTCGCTGATGCTGTCCGGTTGTCAAAACCCACATAGGATTGGTTCGCATCCTTCGTACTCGCCCATGCGGAAACGACCGGGATTTCCTGCTCTGAGAGAAATGAATAAATTTTCGGATCGCGTTGAAATCCGATCAGCAACAGACCATCCGCACCGCGACCAACAAGGGTACGAATTTGCCTTGCTTCCTGCTCCGGGCTGTAATTGGAACTTGCAACCAGCATGGTTGCATTCTTACTGAGCAGCACATTCTGAAAAGCCTCCACCCCTTTTGCAAAAATCGCGTTTTCCATCGTCGGAATGACAACTCCGAATATGCCGGTGCGATTTGCAGCAATTGCCCGGGCACCAAAATTGGGAGCGTAATTGAGCGATTCCACCGCCTCCATTACGCGCTTTCTGGTTTTCTCCGAGACCTTTTCCGGTTCATTGAGACAACGTGAGACCGTTGCCGTTGATACGCCAGCGGTGAAACTTACGTCTTCCAGGGTCGGAAGGTTGCGTTTTTTCAATGCAGATTCCCAGCCTAGCAGAATTAAAGGGTACGGCTTCTAAGCCCTGTTTCCACAGTCTTGACAAAAACTGATCTTTATTCATGTAATAGCTTGCATTTTAAAATGCAAGCTATTACATTCCAATCCTGTCGACGTTCAGCAGCAAGCAAGCAACTTCTGGATGTCGGGAGTATTCTACTTTTCATTTACAATAAATACCGGTTCCAATACCGGTTTTGGCGAGCCGGAGTCCTTATTCAATGACGATTACCTATCTCAAGAAAGCGCCAAAAACATCGACCAGTGATTCTGCCGATGTACGCGATACAGTACAGACAATTCTTGACGAGATAGAACAGGGGGGAGACGCTGCAGCGGTAAAGTATGCAGAGAAATTCGACAAATACGACGGCAACATCAAGTTGACACCTGAGTACCTTTGAGTGTGCTTAAGAAGAAACATATCGCCAGATCATATCATTAGTTTAGAGACACCATTGAATGGGAACAATGAGATTTGAAAGTAATGAAAA
>JBCCGN010000075.1:0-6914 GCA_039029255.1 Pseudomonadota bacterium
CACTCCAGAATGATCTTACTTACCTTCGAGATAAATTTAAAGGATCGCTCCGTGGAACTCTAGAGTTCGAAGTCTCTCGGGATAATGTTTTCGAGGAAATGATCGCAACCTTTAAAAAGCGAACTTCAAACAATAAAAATTTAGAAATAACTTTTAAAGGAGAAGACGCTACAGGAGAAGGTGTTACAAGAGACGCACTTTCCCTTTTTTTCGAAAAAGTTTATCAGCTTTTTGATGGGGAAAATGAAAAAGTACCCGGTTTTGACGTCGATTTGGAGGAAGAAATTCTGACTATCATTGGCACTGTAATCACACAGGCTTTCGTTCAATTTGGCACATTCCCGTATAAACTTTGCCGAGCAGCTTTGAAATACCACTTGTATGATTCCAATGACGATCAAATTTTAATGGCATCGTACTTGAATTACATAGCGAACAGGGAGGCTGCCATGATTCAATCATTTCGCAACAATGCAAATTCCCATGATGACATCCAACCCATCTTAGATGTACTCAGTGAAGGCAAGGTTTACGCAAAACCTACCAGCGAAAATATCTCTGAACTCTGTCTAAAGATACGCCCTCACCCAACGCTTTTTTCGGAGCGGGATGTTGCGGCTCCATGGGTTTCTTGGTGGCTCCGGAAACGGTGACTTCTCCAACTTTTGTGATCTTTGCTTCACCCCAGATGACATCAACCTTGTTCTTCTTAAGCAGATGTCCAACACCCCCATTCAACTGGCCGGAAACGCCCCTTGAACGTTTTACGATAGCGGCAGGATCAAAGCCGACCTTGTCTGCGGATAGACCATAATCGCCTGCATGTTGCATATAGTGATAAATCTCTGCGGTTCGCAGAAGCGCCTTGGTCGGGATGCAACCCCAGTTCAGGCAAATACCACCGAGGTGTTCACGCTCCACAATGGCAGTTTTCAAGCCAAGTTGCGCCGAACGGATTGCCGTCACATAGCCTCCCGGCCCGGAACCAATGATCAATACATCATATTTATCTGCCATTTTGTTTCCTCACAGACGGGTTGACATAAGCAGCCATTCTTTCGTTTCCGATGGGCCATCATATTCTACATACGGACGTTTATCCGCGATCTCAAAACCACGGGATTCATAGATCCTGCGGGCGACTGTGTTCGAATCTTCAACCACAAGACTTGCAAGACCGGCTTCCGAATTTCGCGCTTTGGTAAGACTGTCATCAACCAGCATAGTCGCAATTCCGTTTCCCCGTGCGTGGCCGTAGACCCCAAGACTGTCGATAAACCAGTGTCCGTTTACCAGGTCAAAGAGTTCGAATATCGGAATAAACGGCGAAGCAGATTCCTTAAACTCGTCTTCATCATCTTCTTCTTCGAGCGGTGACATAATATAGTTGGTTATGCTTCCGAGCACTTCTTCATCTCTGGCTGCAACCACGGCATTTCTCCAGCCAAAGAACGCATCATCATCCGCCATGCGCATGCGCCCCAGTTCCATCGGGTTCTCACCTTTCCCATGTGCAACTGCCTCCTGCCAGAACCAAAGGGAAATTCCGTGTGATGCCACGTTGTCAAGGATGGCGAGGTCTGCTGCATCAGACCTTTTTGCGGGTCGAAGAAATATTTCAGTCATGTCAAAAAGTCCGATAATTGCCAGAATCAGCCATTAGGGAATACTCTGGTGCCAATGGAGAAAGATCTTGGATTTTGTTGATTATCTCGTAGTACATATATCGCCCCTGCCGTGGACGGTAAAAGGGGTGGGATTTGCATTCATTGCATTTCTTGTTTTTCGTGCGATTGGTCAATTCTTCTCACTCAGGTGGATTCGTGCGCTTACGAGTCTGGTAATGGCACTGGTGGTTGCATTGATAATGGCACGTTTTGGGCAGGACATAGCGGCGTATCTGACTAACCTTTCCGTGCAAGAAACAAACAACAGTTCCAATAACTAGATCAATTCAAACCAGCATTCCCATCGGTTTTTCCATGTAATTTTTGAATGCACCGGCAAGTTGAGCGCCAAGCGCACCGTCAATTACCCGGTGATCAAACGCGAACGTCGCCGTCATGATCGTTGCAGTCGCTACTGCTCCGTCTGTCACTATTGCCTTTTGCTCTCCGGCGCCAACAGAAACGATGGAAGCATGGGGTGGGTTGATGATCGATGTGAAATTGGAAACTCCGAACATGCCCAGATTTGAGACTGCGGTCGAGCCACCCTGATATTCGTCAGGAGTAAGCTTCTTGTTCCGAGCCCGTGAGGCAAGGTCTTTCATTTCATTGGAAATTGCTGAAAGGGTTTTGGTCTCAGCCTTGCGCACAATAGGTGTAATAAGGCCGTCCGGAATTGCCACTGCAACACCAACATCAGAATGTTTATGAAGGACCCTGGCAGACGAAGTCCAAGACGCATTGGCCATAGGAATATCGCGAAGCGCCAATGCCATTGCCTTGATAATGAAATCATTGACGGAAACCTTGTATCCGGGCCTTTCATCTTCACCGATGGGGGCGGCGGCATTGATATCTTTTCGCAGTGCCAACATGGCATCAAGTTTACAATCCATCGAAAGGAAGTAGGAAGGAATGGTTTGCGACGACTCCGTAAGGCGTGAGGCAATGGTTTTCCGCATGGAATCGTGTTTCAGGAGTTCATATTCTCCCTCCTGGTAGAACCCGAGAACCTGATCATCTGTCATGGCAGTTTGTGCAGTTGACGCAGCTGATGCAGGTGTTGAAAGAGAAGACAGAACACTATCAGGAGTGCCAGCTTTTTCGGTTTTGGCTGCCACTTCTGCGCCAAGCTCGGAGACCCGTTCGATGTCTTTCTTTACAATCCGTCCATGCGGGCCACTGCCCATTACGGTTTTTAAGTCAATGCCGCGCTGTTCAGCTATGCGCCGCGCCAAAGGTGACGCAAACACACGATCCCCTTTGGCCTCTGCTTTTGGTTCAGCTTTGGGCGGTGCCGGAGGCGCGACATCAGGTGCTGCAGGAGCTTCAACTTTAATTCCAGTTTCCGAGGCAGCCGGTTCAGCACCTGTCACCTTCTCTGGTTCAGGCGCACCTGTGGTCACGGAAGCCACATCGGCAACATCTTCACCTTCTTCTGCCAGAATAGCGATTACGGAGTTGACCTTAACGCCTTCCGTGCCTTCCGCGACATGAATTTTTGCGATTGTGCCTTCATCTACAGCTTCGACCTCCATGGTTGCCTTGTCTGTTTCGATTTCAGCAATGACATCGCCAGCGGTGACCTGATCGCCCTCCTTGACCAGCCACTTTGAGAGGTTTCCCTCCTCCATGGTTGGGGATAAGGCCGGCATCGTGATTTCAATCGGCATTGCTCTAGTCTCCGCTCTCAAACCTGCCGTCGTTCATCAGCATGGTTGTTGTAATGTTTATCTTGCCATCATCGGCCGGAAGCCATTCCGCAAGCTTTGTCAGGCGCTTTTGCTCATCGGCTACCTTCCGCATCGCCTCAGCTTCAGTCAGTTGCCGGTTGCTGAACACTTCAAGCGCTTCATGACTGATCTCAACCACGACTGCCCGTCCGTCGATCAGAACAGACTTCCCGAATTTGTCATATCGCAGGGTCTTGAGATCGAGGCGCTGCATGTCTTACCGATAACTCACGGCCTTCACCGCCTGCACAACTTCGTCTGTAGTTGGCAACGCCAATTTCTCCAGATTTTCCGCGTACGGCATCGGAACGTCCTTGCCGCAAACCGTGATGACGGGTGCATCGAGATAGTCAAATGCCTTCTGGACAATCTGTGATGCAATATGATCGCCCACCGATGATTGCGGGAAACCTTCCTCGACCGTAACGAGCCTGTTTGTCTTCCTGACGGAATTGATTACCGTTTCCATATCAAGCGGGCGGATGGTCCGAAGATCAATGATCTCGGCATCGATCCCCTCGCCCGCCAGCCTCTCAGCGGCTTCAACTGCATATTTCATGCCAATGCCAAATGACACAATGGTCGCATCAGCGCCCCGTTTGTGAACCCTGGCCTTTCCAATTGGCAACACCCAGTCTTCCACATCCGGCACCTCAAAAGACTGTCCGTAAAGAATTTCATTTTCGAGGAAAATAACCGGGTTTGGATCACGGATTGCAGCTTTGAGCAATCCTTTGGCATCAGATGCGGAATATGGCATCACGACCTTGAGCCCCGGTATGTGACTGTACCAGGCTGCGTAACACTGGGAATGCTGGGCTGCTACTCTCGCTGCAGCGCCGTTCGGCCCGCGGAACACCATCGGAGCACCCATCTGACCGCCGGACATATAAAGTGTCTTCGCCGCTGAGTTGATGATCTGATCAATCGCCTGCATCGCGAAGTTGAAGGTCATGAACTCGACAATTGGCTTGAGACCCGCCATTGCCGCTCCTACGCCAATTCCGGCAAAGCCGTGCTCTGTAATTGGTGTGTCGACCACCCGCTTTGCGCCAAATTCCTCCAGCAACCCCTGAGTGATTTTGTAGGCCCCCTGATACTCGGCAACCTCTTCACCCATGATGAAAACATCTTCATCCTTGCGCATTTCTTCAGCCATCGCGGAGTTCAATGCTTCACGAACAGTCATCGTAACAAATTCAGTTCCCGGAAGGACTTCAGGATCATCGGCGACCGGCGTTAGTGCAGGCTCCGCTGCTACAAGAACAGGTGTTGCTTCTTCCGGGGAAGCTGTCGTTTCGGTTACAACTTGAGGCGCTTCCTCTTTCGGCTCTGCAATCTCGACTGATGAAGCATCCTCGCCTTCAACTGCCAGCACCGCGATTACCGTATTGACTTTTACACCTTCGCTGCCTTCTGCCACCATAATCTTGACGACAGTTCCTTCATCGACCGCCTCCACTTCCATGGTCGCCTTGTCGGTTTCTATCTCGGCAATGACATCGCCTGAAGAAACCTCGTCACCTTCCTTTACAAGCCATTTAGCCAGATTTCCCTCTTCCATGGTCGGGGACAGTGCAGGCATCAGAATTTCAACAGCCATGATCAGACCTCCACCAGGATATCGGTATAAAGTTCACTTTCATCAGGCAGCGGATCTGTCTGCGCGAACTCAGCAGACTTGGCGACAATCTCGCGTATCTGCTTGTCAGTGCTCTTGAGTTCATCCTCGGTTGCGAACTTCTTCTCGATTATCCGTTGTTTCACCTGTTCGATTGGGTCCTGCTCCGCACGCATTTTCTGGACTTCATCCTTGGAACGGTATTTTGCCGGATCAGACATGGAATGCCCTCGATACCTGTAGGTCTCCATCTCCAGAATAAAAGGCCCCTTGCCTTCTCGCGCCCACTTAACGGCATGTTCACCCGCGGAATAGACAGCTCTGACGTCCATCCCGTCAACGTGCATGCCCGGAATGTTGAATGATGCACCGCGTTGCGAGAAATCGGTTTGAGCCGATGAACGCTGCACGGACGTTCCCATTGCGTACCTGTTGTTCTCTATGATGTAGATTACAGGCAAATGCCAAAGAGATGCCATGTTGAAGCTCTCGTAGACCTGGCCTTGGTTTGAAGCGCCATCGCCGAAATAGGCTAGAGACACGTTGTCATTCTCGCGGTATTTGTTGGCGAATGCCAGGCCTGTTCCGAGCGATACTTGAGCACCGACAATGCCATGTCCGCCGTAGAAATTTCTCTCCTTTGAGAACATGTGCATGGAACCGCCCTTGCCTTTGGAATAACCATTCCTGCGTCCTGTCAGTTCAGCCATCACACCGTCCGGGTTCATGCCGCAAGCAAGCATGTGGCCGTGGTCACGGTAACCGGTAATGACCTGGTCTCCGTCCTTGAGGGCCTTTTGCATCCCGGTGACGACCGCCTCCTGGCCTATGTAAAGATGGCAAAACCCTCCGATGAAACCCATGCCGTAGAGTTGTCCGGCTTTTTCTTCAAAGCGGCGGATCATCAGCATGTCGTAATAGGCCTGCAGATCCTCGTCTTTTGTGAAATTTTTCGGTTTGGGTGAATTTTGCACCGTAGAAACCGATGCAGTCTTTTTGCGGGGCTTGCTCGCCATTACAACCGTATCTCCGTTTTTATACTTTATACGCTGTAACAAACGATACTCGCAATCAAAATCAGAAAGAATTGATCGTCGTTACCTGACTGTTAAATAATGGTTTTTATGTTATTAACTGAATTATGATTAATCGATAATTACTATTATACTTAGTAACTTTTTTGCCGCATGATGACAATTTCGTCCTTCCGCAGCAAATTGAGGTGATACCTTGCCTGTTCATCGAGCATGTCTTTCTCGATCTCACCGCTACGAAGCAGGTTTACTCTTTTGATGAGTGTGTCGCGCTCATCCTGCAGGGCAATCAAGCTAAATTCAAGGCGCAGTGCCTCCTCTACCGCCGCTTCCTGGGCCCGGATGCTGTATTTGCCATTAAGGGAATGATGCAAAAAATACGCCATCAGAAGCAGGCAGAAACAAGGGAAAATCAGGGCGTATGCCTTGATGTCTTTCTTTTGACGCGTTGACACGGTGGTACAAACTCATAACTGACCAACAGTGGTGCAGTTAAAGCAGGATATGATTAACACGGGGTTTATCCGGCGTGACACGAGACAAGTTAAAAAACGCGTCTGTTTCAGATCAAAAAAGAAGTGTTAAAAGTTTTGAAAGCAGTTGCGACTATCTATTGCGCCCGGGACGCAAAAAGAATAAAGAGTCCCGCAGTGGCAGTGATCTGTACCGATATCTGTATGCCATATTGCTCCTATAGCTCAGCTGGTAGAGCAACTGATTTGTAATCAGTAGGTCCGCGGTTCGAGTCCGTGTGGGAGCACCATTTTACATGATCCCGAAACCAATTTTATATTATCTGATAAAGTTTGTTGTGGTGATATAAAGCCATAGTATCACTCGTTATTGCGAAAATCACGCG
>JBCCGN010000076.1:0-5580 GCA_039029255.1 Pseudomonadota bacterium
CCTGGCCACGCTTCAGGCCGGTGCTACGGAAACAAGATCTCATGGTAGATGGTCCGACACTCAATTGATTCATGACCTGTATCATCGTTGCTCTGTCGGGACGCTGTTGGGCGTAAGCCACGGCGCTGCTTACCAAAAGCACAGAGAGCAAATCCAAATCGGATTTGATTAGGAGAAAGTGTCGCGTCCAGAAAGTTTGAAACTGGCCCGATGTGTTGGAGGCCCAGCGTGCAGTTGTGCTGGCAGAAACCGGTGGCGGTAAAACAGAAGAATTCAAGAACAAGGCAATCGAACCGCAAAAAGCGGAAAGATGCGAACTCTTTATTCCGGTTGAAAATCTGTTCAATGGAAAGGTAGAACCTATTATTCACATAGAAAACAACAATTTATTCAAAACATGAAAATCAAAAAAAAGTACAATATTTTCCTCTTTAAATATGTAGAACAAGCATAATTGACAGAGAAAGATCATTCATTGCTGCTGGATAAATCCCAAAAATTTGGCTCGTTGTCATGAAGACAAATGTACGATCGTTTTCCCTTGCAAATGAGCCGACTGGGACTCGAGCGATGTCAGAATTCCTAAAGATCAATTTGCGCTTATGGATCATGGTCATGCCAATCAAAGCGCGGGCGAAGAAATATTCTTTACAATCCTTTGCGAGTAGGAATTTTCGTCACCTTCTGCTGAGATATATAAAGGCTTAACCGTCGAAAGGGTCAAAAAATTTCAAAATTCTGGTGCTGCAGTCTTTAAGTGGCAGCAAAAAATCTGGTTCAGAAAAAGGTGTGAAGGAGCTTGATGTATCCCAAAAAGATTTAGAACCCATTGGATTTATAAATCATATTAGTCGATCCAAAGACCTTCTCGAATTTGTTGAATCCTGGAATAACCATGAAAAGAAGCCCGGCAGCAGCAAAGAAGCGTCAAACCTTCAATCCTCGCTCTTTAACAAATTGGAAAGGTAAATTTACCCGTCTGAGGAAACTTCCAGTTGGGCAGTTTTCTAGTTCGGGCAAACGCATCGCAAAAACTGCTGGTTCAGGGTGCCGTCGTCCCGGCAGCTAACCCGAACCGCGCCCTTGGGCATGATAGGCGCTGAGCACGCTCTGGATATTCGCATCCGCCCTCCGGCTTCGGTTTGTGCGGCATTCTCAAAGATGCCACTCCCGTCATTGCGCAGCCAATCTGTTTGAAAAAGATAGCAGCGATCTGGTCCAGTTTCTTGCATCTCTCCAGTCCGATGCCGCAACAATGGATGACAATTGATCTAATGGATTGATAAAGCACTCAGAAATTACGGACATAATCTTACAAAAATTTCATTATACTCCCGACAAAGAACGGTGTTTGATTTGAATTCTGGGGTGCAGAAAATTCCGCAACCGAAAGCTGAGGAGGGTTTAGATGTCGACCGACCAAATCGATCCGCGCATTTACGATCTCTATGACGAATATTGCCACAGTCCGATGACACGGAGAGAGTTTCTCGACAAAGCAGCAGCGATTGTGGTGGTCGGAGGTTCCGGACTTGCCATGGCACAATCCCTGTTGCCCACATACGCGAACGCCCAGATGATTTCATTCACTGATGAGCGGATTAAGGCAAACTATGTTGAGTATGACAGTCCTGGCGGAACATCCGGAGAAATGCGCGGCTATCTCGTTCAACCAACTGGCGATGGTCCATTCCCTTCGGTTATTGTGATCCATGAAAACCGGGGACTTAACCCGCATATCGAAGATGTAGCTCGGCGGGCTGCCGCAGCGGGTTTCCTGGCGCTTGCTCCCGACGGACTCGCTCCAATTGGCGGTTATCCGGGTAACGACGATGATGGCAAAGTCATGCAACGATCGCTTGACCGGGGAAAACTGTTCACCGATTTGCTTAACGGGGCCAAATGGCTGAAATCTCACAGCCTGTCCAACGGCAAGTTGGGAGCAACGGGCTTCTGTTATGGCGGCGGCGTCGTCAATGCCTTTGCCGTCACCTTGGGGTCAGAGTTGAACGCTGGTGCGCCTTTTTACGGTGCTGCTGCAAAATCCCAAGACGTTTCGAAGATCAGCGCGCCGCTGTTGATCCATTACGCTGAGGATGATCCACGCATCAATGCCATGCGGGCCGATTTTGAATCTGCACTGAAGGCAAATGGCTCCACATATGAGATGCACACCTATCCTGGCACCCGTCACGGATTCCACAACAATTCGACCCCTCGATATAACAAGGAACAGGCCAAGATCGCGTGGGATCGGACAATCGCATTGTTTAAGGAACGTCTGAGCTGATTGCGGCTGGTGCCGGCAAGCGAAAGTCAAATTCCAAGGGAAAGTTAGTATGAACACCGTTCCACCAAACCGGCGTTTCGTCTTGGCCGCAACAGGGGCAGCGTTGGTTGCCGGTGTTTCGGAGTACATTCTACCGGCTCAAGCGACTGGGTTAGCTCCGACGCCGTCAATGCGTGGCGGCTCCAACAACTACTTGCCCAATGCCCCCATCGTGGACCGAATAGGCGCTGGCGGCTTCTGGATGACGGGAACTGTACGTCGGGCAGGTGATGGAGCACCGCTTGCAAATCAGCGTATCCAGATTTGGGCTCACACGACTGAAGGACATGAGCGCGAACCGCATAGCCATGGCGCAACGCTTACAGATGCAAACGGAGAGTTCCGTCTTGAGATGCCACAGATTGTCCCGGCATTCGGTCAACCACACGGGCATCTTGCTTATGACAGCGGTGAGTTCGAAACTGTGTTTTTACGCCCGATCATGCCCAGTGCAAAGGATACCAGTTTGAGCGCGCACTTCATTCTCAGGCCCGTTTGACAGATTTCGTTTGAAATTAGCAGGCTCAGCTCGGACAGCATTGATTTGGAGCGCCTTTGCGATCGCTTTGGCGATACCGTTCTTGGCTGCAGCGGCGAGCCCGCTTCTTGCTTGGCGACAACCCGTTTATATCATGGCCGGTTTCGCAGGTATCGTTGCCATGGCTCTCCTGCTTGTTCAACCACTTCTGATTGGCGGGTATCTGCCGGGCCTCTCTTTACGAGGCAGCAAACGCATTCATATCTGGCTCGGAACTGCATTGATACTGACTGTGCTGATGCATCTCGTCGGTCTGTGGGTCACCAGTCCACCGGATGTGGTGGACGCGCTTTTGTTTAGGTCACCAACTCCATTCTCAGCGTGGGGTGTCTTTGCCATGTGGACACTGCTTGGAGCAGCGCTTGTTGTTGCCCTGAAAGAGCGATTCCACCTGAGAACTCGTGCATGGAAATCGACTCACAAAGCACTTGTCACGCTGACGGTTGCAGGAAGTGTAGTTCATGCAGTCCTGATCGAGGGAACAATGGAACCGGTCTCCAAGTTTTTTCTTTGCGGATTTGCTTTGATTGCGACCACCAAGGTGGTCTTTGACCTTCGGAGTTCGGGGAAAAGAAACCGTCACAAAAAGTAGGCCTTTGCTTCAAACCCACGCGTTATCGATCGTAAGGGGATGTTGTCCTGAAATCAGCACCCGGCGAAGGGGTAGAACGAGTTCAATCCATAGTTAGTCTGCCGTTCAGCATGCAATTATAGTGTTTGCGAATTTGGAACAGCCTCCGCCGTTCGACCGCAACCCAATAATCTACTCCAATATCACCGAAGCGGCCATTCATCATGGTTGTATCGCGGTGAGCTTGAATTGGTGCGCTCAGCGGACACTTTTGCCCTGCGCGAAATGTCATGATCAGACAAACTGGGATGCAGCCTATTCCAGAGCAATTTGTTGTGGTGCAAGTCTAGGTGCGGTTGGCAACCGGATCATTTCCAAGTTTCGGTAAGGAGGGAAGGGTATTGAACGGGGCAATCACCTACAGCGATCTTGCCATGCTGTTCGCACTTTTTGGAGCAGTGGGCGGCCTTTGGTGGAAAATTCACGCCCGGATCAGCAAAGCTGAATCGGCGCTTTCAGACTTCAAGGTGCAGGTGGCAAAGGAATACGCCACCAACAAAGGCATTGAACAAATGGAATCACGTGTGGTCGATGCAATTCGCCGTCTGGGAGATCGGCTTGACCGTGTGATGGAGGGCAGTAAGCCACCCTAACGCCACCTGCCAGTGTAGTCTGATTTCGCCCTGTCGGCTTCTGCCGGCGGGGTGTTTTTGATCAATGACGCGAATAAGGGTTCGCAAAGGCTGAGATGAGCCCAACTTTGGATGTCCATTTGATCGGGATGATCAATTGGCGACTCCAATTTGTGCCGTAAATATGCACTATTGCGGAGTTAAAGTTTCTTAAGTCTTTTGGGGTCTGCGCGCCAGAAGTGGCACCAGTTTCGTATGTACAAATTCAGTCGCCACACATTTCTGACAATATTTCGCTCCAGTTTTGTGATACGACGTTCAGGAATGTTGGAGGAAAACGTGGTAACAAAGACCGAGTTCGAGGCCGCGTACGCAGATTATCTGGCGGCCGGAGTGAGGTATCAAGAAGCGGGTGCCAAATTCAATGCGGCACATGCTGAATTCGAACGACTAACAGACCTTTGGAACAAGGGTCAGTTGTCTCATCAGGCCATGTATGATGCGAAAAAGAAATACAGCGAAGCAAGGCGCGAGTATCAAAACGCCATCATCGACTGGGAACAAGCTCACGATCTCTATTTTTTCATTGGAGCTGAATACAAACGGAGTGGTTAGGCCATCATCGTTTTGCCCAACCGACTTGGGGAACTTTGCGAGTTTGCGAATTTGAAATCGGCCGAGAAGAGAATGATCACCAAAAATTTTTATGATTCAGATTAAGCGTTTTATTGAATGCACGATGTTGCAACCTTTCCTTTGAGCAACACCAAGCCAAGGTCTCAAAGGTCCATTTTGCAGACTTTCGTGATTGCCCAGTCAGCATTTACGGGTTTACCCTTCCACCATGTGCGGACGATTTATCCTCCAAGGTGGGTGGGCAGAACTCCACGACATGTTCAATCTGATCCGGCCTGAGGACAAGGGCCGGAACGTGCCCCCTCGCTACAACATCGCCCCAACACAGGACGTGTTGTTCATCCACAATCGTGATGGTGATCGCATTTTGAATGAGGGCCGGTGGTGGCTGGTGCCCTGGTGGGCAAAGGAACTACCAAAGTGGACGCTGTTCAACGCGCGCTCGGAGGACGTTCACAAGAAGAATTCGTTTCGTGACGCCTTCAAATCAAAGCGCTGTCTGATCCCTGCCGATGGCTACTATGAGTGGACCAAAAACGAAGAGGACGGAAAGAAAGACCCTCATTGCATCACCTTGCCCGATTGGGAGCCGTTCGCCTTTGCTGGCCTTTGGGCACACAACGACAATCTGGGTGTCACCAGCTGTACAATTCTGACGGCAGCAGCAGCACCTGAGATTGAACATCTCCATCACCGTATGCCGATTATTCTCAAACAATCGGAATTCGATACCTGGCTTGATGAGGACACGGACGTTGAAACCGCACGAGGTGTGCTGAAACACAATCGCGGATCGGAGCTTGTCAGCTATCGTGTGGGGCGTGAGGTCAACTCCAGCCGGGCGAAGGGTGCGGGGTTGGCTGAGGCAACTGAA
>JBCCGN010000077.1:0-4825 GCA_039029255.1 Pseudomonadota bacterium
AGAAAAAGGCTTGGAAATCTCGGATCCTGCAACGGACACCCCATATCCTTCACCGGAAGAAGCGGTGGAATCTGGCCGTAGATGGCCTTGGCTTCTTGCATCCTGCGTGCTCCTTGGTTTCGTAATCCTGGTATTGAGCCAGCTTGAAGATACCGCCGATGTATTCGAAGCTACTGTCCCACCCTCACTCCAGGTCGTTTCTGTAGAGCAGGTTTCGCCCAGCACACATCAAGCGGTAGTTCGCTCCTATTCAGAAGTTCGCCCCAGATGGTCTGCTGAACTCAGTGCGTCAGTGTCCGGTAAAATCATCAACCTGCATGACCGTGCACTTGCCGGTGAACCTGTTGGAACGGGTGACTTACTCATTGAAATCGAAAACAGCCGCTTCACGGCGGAGTTTGCAGCCGCGGATCTTATGTTGAAAGAATCAAAGCTCGGGTTGTTGCAGGCTCAAAATGCGACTTTGCTCGCACGAAAAGATTTTGAGCGAAATCAAAGTAAACCACCAAACGATCTGGCTCTTAAAATCCCGCAATTGGATATTGCCCGAAGTACTGTTGTTTCCGCCGAAGCTCGCTTGGAAGCGGTCAGGAAGCAATTGGATGACACGAGGATAATGGCGCCCTTCGATGCATATGTTGCGGAACGGTATGTCAGCCCCGGACAAATGGTAAATCCCGGTGACCGGTTGTTAAAACTGGTCGACCGGTCGGCATTTGAGCTAATTGCTGAATTCGGAGAACTGGACTGGGCATTGCTGCAAAAACCGCTCGAAGGCCAAACCGCTCGGATCTTCAATCAGCGTGGAGACGAAGTCGGAAAAGCCAAAGTGCGACGCGGCGGCGGGTTCCTCGACGAGAAAACCAGGCAATACAAATTGTTTCTTGAGATAAAGGATTCTGAATCTGAAGCAGTCCTGTCTGGAGATTTCGTCTCTGTGCAATTGACAGGAATTAAAATTGAAAACAGCATCGATATTCCTTCCTCTGCCCTGACCCAGGACGGATACGTTTGGTATCTAAATGGAAAAGATCGGTTGCAAAGATATGAGCCGGAGGTGTTTTTTCGGCGTCACGACCGGGTGTTTGTCATGCCCCCGGAAGACATGTCTGAATTGTTTGTTGCCATAACACCTTTGTCCTCCTTCCTGCCGGGCCAACAAGTCAAACCAGTCAGTGTGAGTGACTAGGCCATGCGATATTTGACCCGATGGTTCATCCACAATCCGGTTGCTGCCAATCTCTCAATGGCCTTGATCCTGTTTCTTGGCGTCATGACCGTGCTGACCATCAGAATTGAGGGTTTCCCGCGTATCCCTCCTGAAAGCATCACCGTGACAACCACTTATCCCAACGCAACAACTGCTCAGGTTGATGAACTGGTTACACAGAAGCTTGAAAAGGCGCTGGAAGGTTTGGCGGGTGTTCGCAGCATTTCCTCACAGTCCAGCGATGAGTACTCTCTCATTACTGTACGACGGGCCGGCGGTAAGGATTTGCAGGAACTCCTCGACAAAGTTCGTTTACGAATTGACGCAGTTTCCGACCTTCCGTCAGGCATCAGGCAACCTGTAATTCAGGATACCGGATACGATTTTCCAGCATTGTATGTAAACCTGAGTGGTCAAACTGATCCGCTGACATTACAAAAGCTGGCTGAGCGTTTGAGAGAAGAACTTCTCGCTCAACCAGAAATTTCCCGCATGAATGTCTGGGGCCTGTTTGAACGTGAACTCAGCATCAATGTCGAACCTCAGAAGCTTCAGAGATTTGACCTTACCATAAATGATGTCGTTGAGAAAATTCAGGCAAGTTCGCTCAATTTTCAGTCAGGAACGCTTCGCACTGGAGGTGGCGCAATAAGGCTGCGAGCCGACAACAGAGCCAAATTCGTTGCGGAATACAAGAACATTCCAATAATCGAAAGCAGCGACGGGACTTCCATCAAACTTGAAGACCTTGCAAGCATTCAGGACGGTTTCAAGGAGGGCGAGTATCTTTTTCGGTTTAATGCCGTGCCTACAGCAGGTATGGAAGTCCTGATTGGTCAAAAGGACAATATCCTGGAAGTCTCGCAGGCAGTCCACAGTGTCGTCAGTTCATTCGAGCGGCAGCTTCCCTCAAACATAGAAATTACCATTTGGGGTGACAGCTCAAACTACATCGCAGACCGCCTGAACATGTTAGGGAATAATGGTATCCAGGGCTTGTTGCTGGTTATCCTGGTCTTGTCCATGTTTCTCAACGTTCGATTGGCGTTTTGGGTTGCAATGGGAATTCCAGTATCAGTAATGGGCGCATTGGCCGTGGCCGGTTCGAGTTGGGTGGATTATTCTCTGAACGACGTCACTACATTCGGCTTGATAATCGTTTTGGGCATTTTGGTCGATGATGCAGTTGTTGTTGGAGAAAGTGTCTTTGAAGAACGCCGGGCCAATGCTTCCGACCCGCTTGAGAGTACAGAACAAGGGGTAGAAAAAGTTGCGGTTGCAACTGTATTTGGTGTGTTGACTACCATTGCCGCCTTTTTCCCGATGCTGCTGCTGGACAATCCTTTGGGTAAGGTTTTGGCAGGGTTTTCGGGGATCGTCATCCTGGCACTGATATTTTCATTGATAGAAAGCAAGTTAATACTGCCCGCCCATCTCGCGCGGACCAACATCGATACGCCACCCAGATACCTTATATCGAGAATTTGGACGAGAATACAAACTGCTTGCCGCAATTGGCTCAATCGAGTTCGAAACCAGTTCTATGCTCCTATGCTCAGGAATTCTCTCAGGCATCGATATGCAACGCTTATACTTTTCATCGCAATTGGACTTTTCGGGTTGGGGCTGACAGCATATGGCAAGATCAAGACCGTTTTCTTTCCCGATGTACCGGGCCAGATAATCACCATAAATCTAGAGATGGATGCACGTGCGCCCTTCCAATTGACCAAAAGTAATCTGGAACGCATACAGGCAATTGGAGACAAGCTAAGCAGCGACTTGAAAAGCCGGCACTCTCTGGAAATAGAGCCTGTGCGATCCATGTTCCTTGTCATTACAGACCCAAGTTCAGCGCAACTGTATGCAGAGCTCACTCCTGTAGCGGACAGACCTGGCATTGGCATCTGGGATATTCTCTACGAATGGCAATGGTTTACAGGTCGGGTTGAAGGTTCAAACAAACTTCAATTCAGCGCGTATGATGAACTTGGCGGCGGGTTCCAGATCAGATTGTTCTCCAAGGATGCTGATTTGCTTAAAAAGGCAAGTGAAGATCTTCGTGTGTTTCTGGGCCGGATCAATGGTGTGAGCAACATTCGCGACACCCTGACCGCCGGGCAACCGGAACTTGAAATCAGGGTCAAGCCGCAAGCTCGCAACCTCGGATTTGATACTGCGACGCTTGCTTCTCAGATTGGGAACGCCTTTGGTGGCGTGGAAGTTCAGAAGATCAGTCGTACTGGAAATGAAGTCAGGGTCGTCGTTCAAAATCAGAGAACTGCGCGGGATACCATCGACGATTTGAATAAGACTTGGCTACGAAGCAGAAACGGGGAATGGATCCCGTTCCAGTCAGTTGCCGAAGTACGCGGTGATTATGTTTCTGGCTATGTTCATCGTCAAAATGGAAAACGTGTAAATACCATGGCAGCATCCATCAATCGCGGAACCGTGGCGCCAGAAGAAGTATGGCAGTCGGTAACGCAGGACCTCTCTCCATTACTGGCGGAAAAGTATCCAAGTGTGAAATTGCAGCCTGCCGGTGAGTTAGAGGAGATCGGGGAAATACAAGGTGGGATGCTAGAAGCACTGCTTTTGGCCGCAGTACTGATCTATGTTCTGATGGCGGTGCCGCTTAAATCTTACTGGCAACCTTTCGTCATTCTGGCAATTGTCCCGTTTGGTTTCATCGGCGCAGCATTCGGCCATCTGTTGATGGGATTGCCACTGTCAGTATTGTCCTTCTTTGGCATGTTGGCGCTGACCGGTGTCGTCATCAACGATAGCCTGGTGCTGATTACGCGTTATAATCAGGCCCGCGATAGCGGCCTGTCGGTAACAGACGCGTTGCATGATGCGGGAATGGGAAGGTTCAGAGCAATCTTCCTCACGACCGTAACTACAGTGGTCGGATTATCTCCACTTCTCCTGGAAACTTCCGAACAAGCCCAGTATCTCATTCCAGCTGCAGTATCGTTGGCTTTCGGTGAATTGTTCGCCACCGCACTCATGCTGATCTTGGTACCTGTCTTGATTGCGATTACCGAAGACGTGAAATCTTTCAACCAGCCCGCTGCAGGAAAAGCCAATGTCAGTACTGCAGGGTAAACAACTTACTGTTAAATCACTGCTTGGAAATTATCTGTCGCGGATCAGTGTCACCTGGGTTCTGACGCTTCTGGAAACAGCCCTGGCGATTCTCGTGCCGCTTTTCATCGGCTTTGCGATTGATGGACTCTTGGAAAAAGAGCTGGCTGATTTTTACTGGCTTGGAGCTGTCCTGGGAGTTCTCATTATTATCAGCGTATGCCGACGTATCTACGACACAAGGGTTTACGGAACAATCAGAGTTGAACTTGGGAAAGAGCTAATAGCTAGATCTTCCCGAAAACCTGTTTCAACACAGAATGCTCAGCTCGGCATGTCCCGAGAATTGGTGGACTTTCTTGAGGAACAGGTGCCTGCCTTGATGAATTCCGCAGTTCAATTGATCATATCTTTTTCTGTTTTATTTTTCTTTCATCCCACCCTGGCCTATGCCGCCATTGTTGCAGCGGGTGTGATGATTGGCCTCTACATGATGTTTCATGGCAGGTTCTTTCGCTTGAATGC
>JBCCGN010000078.1:0-4152 GCA_039029255.1 Pseudomonadota bacterium
GGGGTAAAGGTTAGGGCGGCCGGGCCTAGTGATGTCGCGATCCCAACGGCGTAAATGTAAAAGAGGATCCGCTCTTGCGGTTCATGTTGTTGGTTCAAATGGCGGGTCAGCAGGTTTTGAATGGCGAATAATAGCCCATTCAGTACAGCGACGACGTAACCAATCGAAAATTCGGAGAGTTGAGGGTGCAGGACGAGTGCTATTCCAAAGAACCCAACCGCGAGAACAACCCAGAGTTTTCGGGGCATGGCTTCATGCAGGAAGATCGCCGAGAGTATCGGCACCCATAAGGGCGAGGTCTCGCGAAAGAGCAGGGCATCGGTCAATGGGATCGAGTGCAGCGCATAAAACAGCGTGCCGACCTGGGCAAAACTGATCAATCCGCGTGAGATAAGCAGCCACCGATTTCGAGACTTCATCACCTCGGACCATCCACACCTTGCCAGAGCCAGAGGCAAGATGACGGCGCCGCCAACTGTCATGCCAACGAACAACGCCACCCAGCTTGTTGTTTCCGGCTCGGCAAACTGGACGAAAAGGCCAGCTGTCGCAAAGAACGCGCTGGCGATAACAATAAGCAAAGCGCCAATTATGCGATTGTCCAATGGCGCGCTCCCGGGCCCCTATGTTCTCATTTCCCCTACCAGCTCGGTTTTATTGTTCACGACTCATGCTGGCGTGCCTAGCCTGCGACAGAAATCGGCTTAGAACAAGGTGAATGCGGGTCGCGATACGGGCCGAGTACGCCCATTCATCGGTTTACAAAAGGAGGGATCTTGAGCCATGGACATGTCGAGTTTACGTTCGAGGTTTGATGGAGAGTTCGGGCTTCCCGGCAGCGAAATCTATTCCGAGGGGCGAAGGATTTGGTATCCACCGGCCCGGAAACGTGAACCGCTGGCAGTGATCCGGCCCGCTGGCACCGATGACGTGGTCAATGTCGTTAAATGGGCCCGGCGGGAAGGATTGCGCCTTTCACCTCGCTCGGGTGGGCATAGTTTCGATGGATTTCCGGTACAGCCTGGCACGATCCTGCTGGATCTTTCACAGCTAAGCTATTCTCATCTTTCGGCCGACGGGATTTTGCAGGTGCAACCCGGTGCCCAGGCTCTCTCATTGGCAAACGCCCTTTCGCCGCAAGGACGCGCGTTACCGACGGGCGATTGCGGATCGGTTGCGCTCGGAGGGCTTTTGGCGGGTGGCGGATTTGGCTATGCGTCGCGACAGATGGGGCTGACGATCGACAGTGTCATCGAAGCGATTGTCGTCACCGGCGAAGGCAATGTCGTGCGGGCAAGCGATCGCGAAAACCAAGATCTCTTTTGGGCTTGCCGCGGCGGTGGCGGCACGGCTGGCATCGTCACCGAATTCATGGTGCGCAGTTTTCCGGTCGATCAGGTTACGGCCTTTTCGATGACATGGGCTTGGGACAGTGTTCGTGATGCGATTCTGGCCTTCGATGAGGCGATTACTACAGCGCCTCGCAGCTTTGATTTGAAATTGAAGATTCGAACGACCGGCAAGGAACGGTTCCTTGATTTCGCGAGTTCCGGTCCGCCCGGATGTGTTCCCGGGACGCCGATCGTGGAGATGTCCGGACAATATCTTGGAGACCGTGCCGAAGCTGAAGCTTTTCTTGATCCGTTACTTGACCATGCCGGGGTCAGCAACGCCGAGGTAAATGAGGAAAGCTACTTTAATGCGATGCTGGATCTCATGCCGTTGCCAACGCTTGATGATACAGCTCCGGAGACTTTGCGTCCGGTGCGCGTTGCCAGTGACTATATGGATATGGCCATGGATCGGCTGTTTGCCGAAGAGATCGTTGGCTATATTGACTGTCTGCAAAATTCACCGGATTTCTGGGGTGGGTGTTTGTTGATTGAACCTTGCGATGGAGCGGTAGGAGATGTCCCGGTGGGATCAACTGCGTACCCACACCGTAACAACCGCCTGCTATTACAATGGGAACTTATCCATCCAATCAACCAATCAGATGTAGAAATCGCGCTGCTTGACCAGTTTCTTACCAACACCCGGCAAAAGCTCGCGCCGAGGCTGAAAAACGATCGCTATCTTAACTATGCAGGAGCGCGCCTTTATTGTACATAAAAGCTGTTGATTCTACTAGGGTTTCTGGGTCTTATTTCTTATTTCTTGGAGTCGTGTCGCTAGTTCGTTGGTGGTGAAGTCTTGTTCGTTGTTACGCTCTTCGTTGGCTTGCTGGAATCGTGTACGCTGTGTGTGCCGGAGCTGGAAAACGGAAGGGACAGGAGGAGACTTTATTACACATGTGCATGCACACCTAGCTCGGCCTTTGGCCTTGCGCGCGCGACTTGTCTGGAGCACGGAGCCTTGTCACCAAGGTGACGAGCGGCCGATAAAATGCGAACACATGGACTCACAACTTTGTTTTATAAGTAAAGATTGAAGCAGCAAGAAGGAACTTACGTTTTTGCCCTGGATAGCCGGGAAAATATTCAGAGCCGAAAACAGTGAAAACTGCGCACACCGATCGATCAACTTTCAATGGATTGTCGTTTAGCGTCCTGGAAGTGGCAAAGAACAGGAGGCACGATAAAAGGAATTCTAGCCGACCCACCGTTACACCCAGGGCGCAGCGCACTGACACTGACAGCACAATGATCACGACTGTATGGTACGGGTACGGTATAGTACCAGCTTTGTGCAATGGCCGGCAAAGAAGTAGTGTGTCATAACGAAAAGTAACCCTTACCCTAATCCTAACCCTAGCCCCTACCCTCTGACCCTAACCATCACCCTAACCCTCTAACACTAACCACCTAACTCTAACCCTAACCCTAACCCTGTCGTTCTCGTGTGGCAATTGGCTGGTGATGGGCCGCGGGAGAACTAAAACGAACGGCTACAGCCCAAAGAAAATCTGCTGAAAAAGAAATGCAACTGGAATGAAAATTTCCCCAAGAAGCTGTCGGGCAAGTGGGTGACTTGACCTGGGACTAAAAGGGTTAATAAAGTTTGTTTTACATGCAATACAAAGAACAATGACCAACACTGGACTTTTCTGCAAATATTGCTTCACTCTGACATTTTCAACTCATTTCATACTTACAGCGCTTGTAGATTTGACAAATGTCTGAAAACGGTCTCCGGGAGGGTAGTCAGGTTATTCTTCTCAAGAGTCCTAATATCGATTCCCGAATTAAAAAAAATTAAAAAAAGATGAAATTATTCACGAGGTAAGAGTCTTGAGGCTGGAAACTGGAAGCTTTGCAAACTCGTGTTCTGTCTTGTCGTGTTCTAATTGGAATTTCCCAATTAGAAAAAAATTGGAAAAAGATTGAAAAGAAGGGCTAGTATAGTCGATTTTCTTCGTCAAACAGAAACTATCTGTTACTCGCTGGAAGTTGCAAAATTCTTGCCGAGTGCCAGTTAACCAAGTTATCGGAAACGTGTCTTGTATGCAACACAAAATACAAGAGCAAATGTAACGACTCCTTCAGAAAATGCAGCAGTGCACGACTTCAAACTCATGTTATGCTTACAGTAGCCGTAGACGTGGCAATCCTCGGAATATGGTCTCGTCGAGAGCAGTGAGGTGATTGAAGCTAAGGTATCTGATGTCATAACCTAATCGAAAAAAGAAAGAAAACACACAAGGTAAAGAGTGGCACGGTTTTCAACGGCAGCAAGTGAAAGGGAAAGCTTGTGTCTTTGTGTGGAGCACAAGTTCCTAAAACAACGCGCGAAAATCGTGGATTTTGACATTTTCTTTGACGTGAAAATTTGCGCTCAAATTTACCTCTGGAGTTTTGTTCTTGCCACTTCACAGTGGCCCTTTTCCTGGGTCGTCATTGCCGGGCCTCCCGGTCCCCTGTTACTCTGTGTGTGTTGATGTGGAACACAAAGGCACTAAGAACCTGCAACCCAGTAATGCTGGAAATGACTTCTCTCTAAAGACGTTTTCCAGAGAAGTGAACAAAGACAACACAAACTGCACAACATTGCCCACAGACTGATGAAGACCACAGCCAACCTCTGTCAGCCCTTTCCCTGTTGAGCAGTCAAATCTCGATCCACATGGATCGATGGCTTTATGATATTTCAAAACCCCGTAACTCCGCGAAAATTGACCAAATTCAACAATCAAAAGGTCTAAATCGTAAAAAA
>JBCCGN010000079.1:0-3974 GCA_039029255.1 Pseudomonadota bacterium
GGTTGAGAGACCCGCTTTTTTGCCGAATTCGCGCAAAAGTGACAATTTAGCCATGTAACACCGGATTAGTGGGAGTGATGCACGTTCCGCAAAATTTTTCGCAGCTGCGTTTGGACTGTAAGGCCAATACAATTCGTTTTTTTCGGCTGGCGGGGCCGAGGGGGTCTGGCGGCCTCCATGCCTTTTGACACAACCATAACGTGTCTCACCCAATTTCAATTGCAAAGGCTGCAGTGAGTTGAAAAGTGGCTTATCCCTGTTTGCCGTCAGTCTCTATGATGGTACAACCAAGGCTCAGGCATGTTGAATAACTCAAGAATGAAAGGCCGCAGAGATATGGGACCACCGCCCTCCGACCCAAAACACAAGCACGGTAAAATTGCGTGAAATTGATGAATTGAAAATGGAATTCCACAATACAGGTTTGGGGTCAGCCGACATCTCTCTCCTCCAAAGGGGCATAGAAGATTCAGTTTCCAGAATCAAACACCAGACTGACATAATTTATGGGAAGATATCAGCTGGACAAAAGAATGGAGAAACAAAACTGCACAGTGTGATTCAACGGAAAGCAGAGAGGAGTGGAGTACTTGAAGTAAGTGCAAAATAGGTGTATGAAGTCATGTAAATGGAAGAGGAATAAACTACTTCAAAGTACTGGTGTAGCTATAATCAACTAAAATTCTGCCATTATGAACAATGGAATAATTATCATTCAATGTCTAATCCTTACTCCGCTCTGTGTTGCATTTTTGCCACTATGATAGATTTGTGGTAGTCTAATTTTGCTGGCCTGGGATAAATATGGTGCAGATGACAATTTAAATCAACTCTGATTAGCAACTTCATGCATTTGTTATTCGCCGAGATGGCCAGTTTTCTAGACGCAAAGACACATGAATATATAACTTTGCGTTCAACTGTGTAGTACCATCATCATGGGCACAAGTTACAGTTTGATACACTGATACTTAGCTATAAATAAGTCCTACCATCATAAAGATTGGAACGTCACTTGAAGCAAACATGGAGATGCTTTCCCAGCAAAATTCAATTGCAAGACCATATTTTAAACAACGATATTTTATTAGTAACAAGATGCGCAGTCGCAGCAGCATGCCGTATGCAAAACCTGCTCTCTTTATATTTGGTAGGGTAGATACATGTACATACAATAGAGGGACGTTTTCAGAGAGGTTGGTATGAAGAGAGGAACCTGCAGAGAACAAGCAAAGTGGGGCACAGGAAAGTCAGTGGCGGATTTAGAGCATTAGGCAGGGGGGTTCCCCTCGGTCATTTTCATCTACTACCACACACAGGCAATGTCAATATACTATTACATCTTCTCAAAATTTCACACGACCTGCGCAGTTTCTAGGGGGTTCCATGGAACCCCCGGAACGGAACCCTCTAGATCCGCCACTGACAGTATCTTTTCACGTTGGAGCTTGATGAAAGACGTTCAGTCGAGGTTACGGCTATTCTTGACAGGGAGTGGAAAATCACTATTGCATTCTGACGACCCTATGCTTGATCATTATGCTACCGCCAACAGAGAACCTGCCTCACAGTAAACTCATCCAAAAAGGCATGAGTGCTGGAGCCGCCGGCAGATGACGCAAGATTTTTCGTTCACATGGTCAAAGACATCACCGCCGGACGGGATTTGCATGAGCATGTCATGCCGACCGTCAATGACTCGCTAAGGACGATTGCCTCAATGCGAGGGCTCAAAAAGGTCCCGCTCCGGATGGTCTTTGCAGGGCCTCGCTATACGCCTCGATCTCTTCAGGTCGACCTTCACCCCTATTTCGACGGCTATCAGTATATCGACATTCGCGGCGGCTCCGGGATCGAGCCCCAGACAGAGGCGGTTATCTCGAAAAAAGGAGGAAGGCCGGCAATCCTGAAGTCGGTCAGTGAGATCTATCTGATCCACGCCGCGCAACGTGGTGTCGAGCTTGGTGCGCCGCGCTTTAACTTTTCATTGCCGAAAGGGGAAGCGAAGGACGATCCCGAGCAGTCGGATCCGGATCAGCTAACCGTCCTGACAGAACAGCTTACCAACTTTTCGAAAAGGTCGTTTCGGGACCAGCAACAGACAGCGCCCGATGATCTCGAAAAAGACTTTAGCCGCGCTATCGCCTTCATGATCGCTTGGCACGGATGTGAGCCATGGATCTAAAGGACGGGCAGGCCATCCGATGTCTGGGCGTCGATCTAGGCCAAGCGCAGGATCATCCGTCCATGGTAACCGCTGTCGGCATGCCCAAGACTGAAAAGTGGTTGACCATGATTAAGGAGCTCCCGCTTCAGCTCAGTTATGTGACGATCGCGGACGCCATCCTAAAACTCGAGAACCACCATGACATCGTCATCGTCGACTCGGGCGGTGTCGGACGTGCGGTCCTGGATATGCTCCGAAAGGAAAAGAGCAAAGCATGGGGCCTAGGCCTGACGGGCTCCGGCAAGGGCAAGATCGATCGAGGCCGCCGCATGATGACGATGGCCAAGCGCAAGCTGGTGATGGGCGTTCGCCTTCACTTGGTCGACGGTCTGATCAAGGTCTCTCCTGACGTCGGCAAGGATGACGCCCTCGCATGGCTGGAGCAGATGCGAGCCTTTCAGGCCAAGGGCAACAAATTCGAAGCCGCTTCCGGAACGCATGATGACATCGTGATTGCCACAGCAAACGCTATCTTTGGCGTCGAGCAATACCCGCTATTGGAGCCTGATCAATGAAGCCGGCATGGACTGAGGACTTTATCGGCACCCCTTGCGAGCATCCGGGATTCCTCTTCGATCGAGACCGGATAGCCGTCGAGGAGTCCTGCAGCAGGACCGCCGTTTGTCGATATGGCTTCGCCACCCTGGAGCCGGAGACCGGAGAAATCGGCCTCATGATGATCGGCGTCTGCAAGGACGGGAAGCATCACGTCTATAAGGCCGAACAGCACTGGCTTTCGGATTATGTCGTGGATGGCATTCACACGGCCGATATAGCCCTTGCCAAAATGCAGATCGAAGCCTGGAACACATCCGGCTACAATAGGGGACACAATCCCAACAAGGGGTCGATAAGGTCTTGGCGCTGCAATGTCGCCTATGCCAAAACGAAGCTGGTGAAGGCAAACAGTGTCTTTCGGGAGTATGTCAGCCGCCGCGCCCATGAGTGGGATGAAGACTATCGGCCTTACCTCAATTGGGAAAAGGACGCTTTCTCCCTGATCAAGTCGCAGGCTGAAGCCGCCCCGCTGCTTTCCCGGATCAACTCGCAAGCCATCGTTTTGTATGAAGACACGCCAGCCTATCGGGAGCTCAAGCGGCAGCTGCTCGACTTTCCTGACATCGCCGGCGGCGCCCTGATCGAGGGGCTTATGGCCTCAAGCGGCTTTGGAGGCCAGATGCAAACGCCGAATAACGAGGGTTCGGATACCGCCGCAGAGCGACGCAAAGGGACATGGCAGTCGGCCTAGAGGGTTAGAATGACCACCGGAAAAACCATCGACATCGCCATGACGGACAACGTCCCCGCCGTCCTGGCTTCAGATCTTGCCATCATGCTGGGCGGTCATCCCGACACCCTGGAGGTCCAGATAAGGGCCGCGACTTCGGTCGTTAGCGATTGGGACATGGTCCTGAAAGACACAGAGCGCGGCATGCTGATCACGCCGCTCGCCCTGATCTGCATCGCCAATTGCCTTCCCGTGTCCTTGCTCAACGAGGCCAAGCTGGAAGAAGTCGACCGGATTTTGGATCGCATGAACACCATCCTTGATGAGTGCAATCCCGAGTATGCCCTGAAGATCGATCGGGTGATGTCCTTATTGATCAATGGCATGCAGTCTAAGGGGTAAGCGGCTTTTCTCGATCTCTTGCAAGGCGGGCGGCAATCCCCAAACCGGGAAGGCATCAGCGAAACTCGATCGATATCGCCAAAAACCTGCCCAATCCTGAGGGGTCGCGCGGTCGAC
>JBCCGN010000080.1:0-3261 GCA_039029255.1 Pseudomonadota bacterium
GGGTGATGAGTGGCGGCAAGATAATCACCGGCCTGCGCGACAAAAACGAAGAAAAATATTCGGTAGTGGGTCAGTTTGAATTTCCACCCCTAAAAAACACAAAGCCCCGCCCGAGGGCGAGGCTAAGGGACGTTGACAATATCTAGACTGCTCTGAACTTGTCATCACTCGTTGAACAGCCTGCCCAGCAAGCTAGGTCTTAGAGCCCGATGACCGGGACACAGTGGAAATGTAGTCGCTTACGTCTGCGCTAGCAAGTCCCCCATGCCCTGACTCCTATGTGACAGGGTTGCACTTGAAGTGGGGCGCCGGAAATGTCAGATTGCTTCTGATGGGGAAGCGATCTTCTAGGGCTCCAGCGCCCCGTGAGGTTACTACCTACATGGAAGACTAGGTCGTTGGCGCGGCCTGGTCTTTTCCTTTTAGGCCCCTGACCGGCGGGTAGCTTTCACCGGCTGGGCCACATCATCTAACATCAAAGATCCTCTATATCTTGGGGCCAAGGCCCGTGTGCGCCACGATATGTGATTCCGCGCCAAGGTCAACAGGAATTTTTTATCGGTAATCAGAAATTTATTGCTGTAATAGAAGATTACGTGTTACTGAAATTCGAAATCAATTGGAGGTGACTACGATGTCAACTGTTCGCAGCCCATCCTATCCGAGTATCCCACTTAAGGGCGCGATTGAGCGCGTGGGCATTCTCTTTGAAAAAGAGCGATTTAACCCAATAAGCCGGGAAGCTGCGGCTAAGCTATTTGGCTATTCAGGGCTTACGGGAGGTTCGAATACATTGCTCGCTGATCTTGCGGCTTATGGCCTTATTGAGAGGGTCGGTAAGGGTGAGATTCGAGTTTCACAACGCGTTGCTCAGATTATTCATCCTCATGACGACGCGGAGTATAGCGGTGCACTTGCCTCTGCTGCGCAGAACCCAAAGCTATTTTCGACGCTAAGAGAGAGGTTCCCAGATCATCTCCCTAGTGATGATAACCTCGAAGGTGTCTTGGTTAGAATGGGGTTTTCAGCTAAAGGTACGAGACCAGCAAGGAAAGCGTTCCTTGAGACTTTCCGATATTTGCAGGAAGAGAGCGTCAACGAAAGTCATGGCGATGCGCCGATTTCCGTCGTAGAATCTTCGCATCAACCTGAAACGCGACCGCGCCACCAGGAATCATTTGCTGGTCGCCAGAGGCGAGAGGTAAGGCCGGGGATGAAAGAGGATGTGTACACTTTGCCAGAGGGGGACGTCGTTCTTCAATGGCCGGAGCAGCTTTCGCAGGAAAGCTATGATCAGATCGAAATGTGGTCAAAGTTGATGTTGCGTAAGATTGCTGGGCGGGTGGTCTCGGAAGACAATGAAGCCCGTGACTAACCCCACCGCGCCTTTGCCGCCTTCTTGGCGATGGCGCTGCGTTCTTCCGGGCTGAGGGCTTCGGCCCTTGCTTTCCCGCCCTTAAGGCCACCTTTGCGCTGCCCTTCGGCCTTCTCAGCCGGGGCCGCGTCTTCCGCTTCCCCTGTCGCCACGTCCACAATAAACTTGGCAAGCTGATTGGCGTCTCTGGGTCTTTTGGGCTTATCTGTCATGCTGGCAATATGGGGCCAGCAGGATTAGATCGCAAACTTAGATTTCAAACTGACCCACTACCAAATATTCCTAGAATTATTCCTGCCAGCGCTTCGCCGCCGCCTTCCGCGCAGTTCCGCGCAGTTCCGCGCAAGTCCGCGCAGATTCGATCGGACCCGGCGTTTTGAGGCAAAGTGTAGGAACTGTAGGAACTGTAGACGGGGTCCGGTTCCGTGACGCACAGAAGATTGGCGCCGCCCTGAAAGAAGATGCGGCCTCATAAGTTCTGCTACTGCCCTCACAACCGGAACGACGACGGCATTACCAAACTGGCGATAGGCCTGCGTATCCGATACAGGGATTTCAAAGCTGGTCCCAGTTGGCGCATCAAACCCCATCAGCCTAGAACACTCACGGGGTGTTAGGCGGCGCGGACGCTCGCCCGGCTGATCAACAAGGATTTCGGAGCCATCTTTATAGTAGCGCGCAGATAGCGTGCGCGTGACATCGCGAGGCCCGAATAGTGAGAAACCGAAGCCGTTTCCGGCGCTCTGATGCTTCTCCCGATATCCTTGAAGATAGTTCCAGAGTTTTTCGGATAGAGTGTACTTTGCAGGTACTATCGGTTCCAAAATATCACCTAAAACAGGTTGGCCTTGTGGAATCTCAAGGTCTTCAAAATCAAAGGTTGAAGGGTCGCGAAATCCGACGATGAAAATCCTCTCACGCTTTTGCGGCACCCATGGATCAGAACTGATCACACGAGTATGAACCTCGTATCCAAGCTCTTCTCTTAAAACGTGCATGATAGTTGCGAATGTCCTGCCACCGTCATGACGTTCAAGGTTCTTCACATTCTCCAAAAGGAAAACGGATGGAAGATGAAATTTTATAATATTGGCAAGGTCGTAAAACAACGTACCTTGAGTATCGCATAAGAATCCGTGAGGCCTTCCGAGTGAATTCTTCTTGGATACGCCAGCTATTGAGAATGGTTGGCATGGAAACCCTGCGAGCAGGACATCGTGATTGGGAATCCGGGAGGGCATCTGCGCATATGGCCTGACATCTTCCGCGAACTCGTGATCCTCACCATCCGGAAAGTTAGCAGCATAGGTCTGGCGCGCGAACCTATCCCACTCAGCTGTGAAAACACATTTGCCACCCAATGCTTCAAATGGAATTCGAAGCCCCCCGATTCCGGCAAAGAGATCAATAAAGCGGAATCGCTCTTCAATTCGTGAAGAGTGCTCGGCACGCTCTCGGATCAACCTTTTTAGAGTGTCAAGGACAAGATCAGGCGGGCCAGTTTCGGCCGCATCCGGATCGTCGTAACGCCTGACGGTTCTTGCCGATCTACCGATCAACGCGGCCGTTTCATCTATGCTAAGTCCTGCCTTTTCTCTTAGCGCGTGGAAGGTGCCTGTCTCAGCCATTAACTGCCTCATTCCGGGTGTTTTTTGGACACTATGTCACTTTCTTTCCCAGACTACCATATAAATTTGTGAACATAAAGCGAACATTGTTCTGGTCACTATCCATCCACAGAAAAAATGCACGATCGAATTAAAAGTTGTGCCGAGGCTAGAATTTCAGAATCCGCACGATGTACACATTTTTGGATACACCGCAGATGCACGGGAACTAAAAAGGGCGGAAAACCTCCGTAATAATTTTCCTGAACTCACGATCAA
>JBCCGN010000081.1:0-3106 GCA_039029255.1 Pseudomonadota bacterium
CCGCTGAGGCGATGCCGATTTATGAGGCATCGTTTTTACTGTATCGGAACGGCATCACGCGCGATCTCACGATGCGGTATCCTGACTATGAGTTAAAAGCAACGCTGTCCAACATTGAGTATTTTGATCAGGCTCCCTGCGAACTGGAAAACTGATAAATCCTTTCAATTTTCCAAACTGAACGCTGGTATTGTGCTATCTCAGTCAATTAAAACCAACGAATTCAATGGTTTGAATTGGGTTAGCCTTTAAAGCCGCCACCATTGAGAAACGCTTGTTCCGCAGGTGTTGTGTGTCTTTCCATCACGGTGTTTCGGTGCGGAAACCGTCCAAAACGTTGAATGATATCACGGTGTTCCAGAGCTGCTTTCAGGCTCTCTTCAGAGTCCCGGATTGAATGCTGAAGCTGCACGGATAATTCCTGCTCCGCGATGCATTCGCTGTGTTCGTAGGGGAGGTAGAAAAAGACGCGTAAATCCTCTCGACAGCCCTTGTCCAAACCCTTTACGAGTGCCTCTTTCGCAATCTGAAGCGCTTTTTCATCCTGCGCGAAACTTTTCGCATCACCGCGTAACATGTTGCGCGAAAACTGATCGAGCACGATTATCAGGGCCAGTGCGCCATCCGGGGTTGCAGCCCAGTGATCCAGTTTTCCCAGAGCCGCATCCGAATGCGTTCCACCGAAGCGATCATGGATCTGCTGGTCGACCTCGGGGTTTTTTGTCCACCATCCTTCGTCGCCGAGATCGGCCCAGAAGTTCAGGATGTCATTTGGTTGTACTTGTTTGTCCATCAAAATTGATTCCGAATTTCAATGCTTCATTTCCGAACTTTTCCCGCACATTGTCAATCGCTCGTTCCGCATCAGCGCGTTTTGCTGCATCCGGATCAATGAGATCGTAAGGATCTGCATTTTCGTCCGGTCCCAGTGTAGAGACGCCAATGCCGAGAAGGCGGAATTTCGTTCCATCCAACTCCGGCATAACCAGATCGCAGCCATTGCGGAAAATACGGTCTTCAAGCTGGGTCGGATCAGGAATTTGTCGCGAGCGCGTGCGGGTTTTAAAATCTGCGGTTTTCAGTTTCAGGGTAACGGTCTGGCCCGCGATATGCTTGTTCTTGAGCCTGCGCGAGACTCTTTCTGCCAGCTTCCGCAAGACAGGTAACAGTTCTTCGGGAGTGGAAACATCATTCCCGAATGTAGTTTCCGCGCTGATCGACTTCGCACCACTAGATGGAGACACAACCCTGCTGTCTTCTGCCCTGGACAAACGCGCAAGATGAAGTCCCATCGAACCGTAGCGCCGCACAAGTTCTGATTCTTCCATATCCTGAACGGTAGCGAGATCTGTGATGCCGTCTTTAGCGAGCATTTTCTGTGTTACCTTGCCCACACCCCACACGATGGAAACTGGTTGCTTGCGCAAAAAAGCAAGTGCTTCGGCTTTCCCGATAACCGAGAAACCGCGGGGCTTGTTCATGTCAGAAGCGACCTTGGCGAGAAACTTGCAATAGGAGAGGCCGATAGAAACGGTGAGATTCATTTCCTCCTGGATGCGTTTGGCAAGTCTGATCAACATCTCTGCTGGACTTGCTCCATGCAAGCGTTCTGTTCCACTCAGGTCCAGGAACGCCTCATCTATGGAAAGCGGTTCGACGAGCGGTGTGAGCTCTCGCATCATTTCGCGAATTTCGTGCCCCGCTTGAGAGTATTTCTCCATATTGGGTTTTATCACGACCGCTTCCGGACAGGCTTTGAGTGCCTTGAACATCGGTTGGGCTGAGTGCACTCCTTGGATGCGGGCGATGTAACAGGCCGTTGAAACAACCCCTCGCTTGCCGCCTCCGATGATCACCGGTTTGTCAGCCAAGTCAGGATTGTCGCGTTTTTCAACCGAAGCGTAAAAGGCGTCACAATCTATATGGCCGATCCTCAGGTTATTGAGTTCGGAATGGAAAGCCATCCGTGGACTGCCGCAATTCCCGCAGCGGGTTTTCCCGGCTTTTTGCCAGGTCAGACAATCCCGACACATCGAATCAGATGAAACATTTGCCTCCATGTTCAAAACTCTGCAAGGCTGCCGGGATCAAGTGCAAATTTGGCTTTCTGTATGTCTTCAGGTGCAATCCCTGCTCCGGAGGCGAAGGCAAGAAGGGTGGGCTCATCGCCAAGCAGGTAATCCAGGATCGCTATCATGAAACCGGAAGTTCCGGCCATTTCCCGGATCTCATCCGGCGCCATTCCGGTAAGCGAAACAAAACGGGACAGCTGTTCGGTATCTCCTGCGATAAACTGCAGACCTGATATGGCGATATCCGACGCGTTTTCAGGGGTCATTTCACAGATTCCTGTTGGATGAGGTAAGGGACACTTTTCGCGGTTCTCACATCCCACAATACTGACATCAGTTGATCGGTTCCACTGGCGGTCATCGCTCCCGAAGATTGAGCCAGATACCTTGCTTTGGCGTCAATTTCTTCGCGCGTCAAAGTGTTGCCCGGATCGCCCTTGGGATCGTTGACTCTGGCCTGCACCAAAGCACCATCTTTTGTCTTAACGGTAACCTTGCCGATCCACTTGTTGGGGTAAGATGCATCCACTTCATCATCGAGCTGCATGGAAACCCGATCAAGAAAAGACAAGGCACTATTGTCGGTAAGCACATTTTCAAACTCTCTGAGACCAGCTTTACCGTGCGTAGCAATAAGGCCGAGGGTGGCTGCCATGCAGAACTTTGCCTGATGTACAGTCTCTGGATTTGTAACAGGGCCAAGCACGTCTATTGCGGCCTGATGCACATGACAAACGACCGAATCCACGTCCGCTGTATCGAGATTGTTCTGCTGCATTGCTGCCAGCAAAGCATCCGCGGCAGGATGAGTATGCCTGCATGAAGCATGATATTTGAAAGAAGTTTCCAGCACACACCACCGCTTCCCGAGTCCATCAGTCAATCTTGTGATGTCTGAATCAGTTGAAGTGCCGGTAGCAAGACCCTGTGATCCTTCAAGGATCATTTTTGCACCTGTAAAGCCTCTGGATGCAATCCACGCGGACATCAGCCCTTCAGCTGCTGCCTTCGCAGTATGCAATTGCTTTGAGTCC
>JBCCGN010000082.1:0-2826 GCA_039029255.1 Pseudomonadota bacterium
CGCTTGATGTCTTTGACGATCTTCTCGCCTGGGCTCTTTGTTGTCTTTCTCATCGTCCACTCCTCGGTGGCTACGATGAGCAACAAACTCTCCCTTAGCAAATGACCCTAATTGGTCCCATAAGCGCTGACATCAGACACTTCTAACGCGTCTGACGGGCTCAGTATGTGAGCCGTCGCCTCAGTTCTTAGCGAAATGACCTCAGGGTGCTCACTGCCCTCGTCGAGAAGCTCTAGGATTCTGCTGAAATCTCGATCCTCATGGGCGATTATGGCTAGCTGAAGCGATATCGAAGGCTTCCCAGCGCAAAGGGAGAGCCTCATTTCCAATACCTGTTTGGCCTCGTCGTTACGATCAACAAGGCGCAGGGCCAAACCTGCATTGTGGATTGTAGCCAAGGAGAATCGTGGTCGTCTTGAAACACACGCCTGGCATAGTTCTTCGGCAGCGGAATTCAGGTCCTGAAAGCTAGGAAATTCACTGATGCCGCCTTGTGCGCTTTTAGCATTGTTCTGAATTTCAAGCTCCAGAACGGCCTCCCCCCAGTTCAAACGAATCTGATCGTCGGATTGGTCGGACTGGTAGGCCTCGACTGCCATAGTAAGCCAAGCTGTGTCATCGCGATTTCGATAGGCTTGGCACAAAGCCGCCTTTACAGCCGACTTGCCTTGCACAGTCTCTGAAAGTCCCTCCAACAGATCATCGGCTGGGAAGAAGAATCGAGCTTGAACAAGCACGGATGCAGCAATGTCGTCATCAGGTCGCGCATGTACAGCCTCTCCTGCCAACTTCCTCGCTTGATCGTAATCACACTGCAACAACTTCGACGTCGTAAGGTTCCTCTTTGCCGACCTTGTGTCCTGGGCAAATGTCATATGCGCGCTCTATTAGCGAATGCGCCTCGTTGTCGTCTCCCATCTTCAATGCGGCTGAAGCAAGGCCAATCAGAACTCGATACTTCTCAGATGAAGTAGCGGATTCCCAATCCGCTTCTTTTAAATCAGCTAGACCCGTGCGGCCCACTTCTAAATTGCCATTTTCTATCATCTCCACGAAGATCGTAATCTTCGTATGTCGTGGAGAGCTTTCATTTTCCGCCTGAGCGTCGAAGCTGGGCGGACGAAGATCATTCTGCGCATCCGGCAATGCGGAAGTAACAAGGTCTTTCACCTCATCAATCTTCGCGGTGACCTGTTCAAGGCCCCTCTTTGAAAACGGATCGTATGTAGGGTCTATCTGCTCCCAAACATCGGAATGTAGAGAAGCGTGCTCTTGGAATTGATCCCATCCCCAAACAGAAACAGAGAACCCATGGTCCGTACCTGCAAGTTCGTCCGTGATTTCCCTAGCCACTTTTTGGATGGCAGCATCGCGACGAGCCGTAGTAACGAGAATGTACTCTTTGATTTTTTGTGAGAACGATTTCGCTTTTTCAACTTCATCCCGCAGCTCAGTTTCAGTAACAGCTTCATCCATTTTTTGCTTACACTGAACACCAACCCAGTGCGTGCAGTCTCGTCTGCCGTAGACGTCAACGCCGTGCTGAGCTTGGCCTTGCCTGCCATTCTTTTCAGTGGCCGAATCCCTAAGTTCAGACCTAAACAACAACCACGCATGATGCTCGAAATCTTGCCAGTTTTCGGGCTTCGGCAACGATCGATTGGATAAAGTCATGCGTGAACTCGATTGGTGAACACAGTGGCACAAACTGCGAAGACTAAGGGGTGATAACACAATATATGGTGGGCGATGCGAGTAAGCAACGCCACAACCACAGAATGATTTGTTAGACCAAATAAGTTTCGTGACCTACCCAGAAACGGGAAGTGCTGCTAACGAAATAGGCGTGCGGCGAAGCAAGCTTATTGAACTCTGATATTGGCCACTGGCCAGGTTTCTTCCGTCGCATCGGAAACTCAAAACCGCGTCGCCGCATGTAGGATCGCGGCTTGGACGAGGATCATCCATTTGGGTTTGAGAAACCCTTACTCCGGCAAGCCGATTGTCCACTTCAAAACAAACAATAACCACAAACGATTGAAAGGGGCCGGATGGATACCTGGCCCCTCCTTATTGGAATTGAGAGCGCTATCAACCCGTGTGACCATGTGGACCGTTGCCAAAGTTTGCTGATCGCGCGGTGTCTAAAGCGTGTCGCCACCTCAGTGAAGGCAAGCGGTACCGCGCTTTCATTAATACATCACCCGCTAACAGGAACGCATTCACACCATTCACTCGATTCTGGTTTAGTCCGGGATCATCGGCGACCAATTGGGCAAGGTCCAGTGCGGCTCGTACGTAAGGACGCCGGTGTCCGAGTTCCGGCTTGATCTCATCGATTACCTTTCTCTGCTTGTCTGCGGGGGGCTTCATAAAGGGCGCCATCCGACAGGCGATTGACGTTTTGATTCGCCATTGTACTTTTCCTTTCAACTATGGATCAAAAAGCGCCCACGCCTAAGATTCGACGTGAACGGTCCATTCTTTAGGAAAATCAAATCCCCCATCCTACTATTATTACGTTTTCGGACAGACAGTACGGACGGTGCATTTAGCCGTTCTTAACAACTGGCATTTTGCTGATTTGCATGGAATGCGTAGGCCAGGTTGGCCTAACGGGTTGCCAAGTGCGCTGCCTCTTCGATCGCTGCAAGCATTGCTATGCCCAGCTTGCTTTCTGAGGCACTGACCTGCCCCCCGAAACTTCCCTCGTTCTGATGTAGAGTTTGCTCAACCTTTTGAAGGAGCAAACGAATGCGAAAGAGCCGTTTCACGGAAGCCCAGATTATTGGGATGATCAAGGAACAGGAAGCTGGGATGCCCACC
>JBCCGN010000083.1:0-2596 GCA_039029255.1 Pseudomonadota bacterium
CCTGGTACATTGCCATAATAAATGATCGTGAATACTTTGTTGTTTGTATGAAAAAAAAACTCGCAATACTATTTATCTTCCTTTGCGGGAGCCTGTTCGGTTACATCGCGTTAAAACTGAATAATGAAAGAATTGTTGCGAGAGCTGATTATTATGCACAGATGAGAACTTTAGAGCTCGTTCATCGAATGCTGATCCATGAAGGACCGGAAAAAACGCAGACCTTTATCGAAAGCGGTGTTATCGGATGCTCTGAGGCAATTGAGAGACTGTTGGAATCTCCTTTGGCTCCATGGTGGCCACATGAAACGAGGCGGTCTGTTGTAAAGATGCGGATGTCTAGGTCGGAAGAGCTGGAGGTAATTAGAAAGCACAGGAAAGAATTTTCAGAAAAGTTGAGAAATCATTAGCCGGCAAGGAGTCCTCGGATTTAGGCGTTGATGTTTGGGGCAAAAGGGTCAGCAAAAGACAAAAGGAGCAAAAGGGTCAGCAAAAGGATCAGTCCTCGGATTTAAGTGTTGATATGTGACCGAAATCAAAAAAAGGGTCAGTCCTGAATGGCACTTAGATAACGCCTACTTGCGATACTTTCTCTCGGGTCGATTTCGGTGCCCTGTGATCTCCATTTCGTGCCTCGGCTTGTTGAGGAGTTGATAGTTTTTCGGCCTCCGTTTTTTTGCCCTCGGCTCCACCCTGTCTGGACGATCCGGGTTGGGGTCATCGACCAGCCGACGGAGAAAGACGTCGTGAATTTTAACCCCGGCTTTCCTCAGATGGTTTCGCATCAGGTCCGACCACTGCCTGACCTGACTCAGCGCACCTTGAAAACTTATGCGACTGATGGCCTGATCGTAGAGCTTCGCAGCGTCGTGCATCAAGGCTCGAATCAGGTTGTAGGCGATCGAGTGCATGACGATTTCTTTTCGGATCAACTCCGGACTCTTGCACCGCAGGACATCCATCCCCAAGGTCGTTTTCATATCCCGGAAAAAGAGTTCTACCGCCCACCGTTTGAAGTAAAGCTCGGCCAGCTTTTCAGCCGGATACTGTACTGGATCGGTCAAGGTCGTGACCAGGTCGACCTCACGGGTCCGGTACCCCGGTGTATCGATGGTGTAACGCACAATACGTACCGCAAACGTCCGCGGAAGTCTGTTCCATTCACGCTTTCCCCAGCCCGTGCTTCGTTGAACCGGGCGACTCCATTGAATCAGACGGTCCTTCGGGCCCAACTTCTTCCCCTTTCTGAAGTCCACCGGGCGGCGGATATGCAGACGCATCACCGAATCAACCCCAAGCTCCGCCAGCCCCGCCAACGTCGCGAAAGAGCAATAGCCTCTGTCCGCCAGAAGAATATCGCCGCGAGAGAGCAGGTGCCATAGCCGGCGAAACAGACTGACTTCATGAGTATGCTGATTGCCTTCGGCCCAATCCAGCAACCCTCCGTTCCCGAGACCGAACAAGCCGACAATTTTGGCAACCGGAAAGCCGCAGCCAGCCTTCTGCCCCCGACTCTGGGGCCAGACCTTTTGATTCGAAGGGGTGTCCGGCATGCTGACTCCAGTCGCATCAACTACCTTGACCGAGCGACCAAACCAACGCTCTTCAGAGTGCCGAACCTCCATTCGATCACGAATGTGGGTGAACATCTTCTCCAGCACTTCCAGCGGAAGGCGTCGACGGGCCTGACAATAGGCGCCGGTATACGAAGAGGGCTCCTTCAGACCCTTCGCCAACGACCAGGCCTGAACTTTTTTGACCACTTCACGGCAGCTGGCGTCGGGCAGAAGAACCTGACTCAGAAACGTCCAGAACGTATTGTTCAAACTGAACACTCGGCGACGACTGTTCTCTCCCGCGTTCGTCGGTTCGAGAAGGTGCCGATCAATCCACGGTTTAAAGAGCCTTGAAAGATCCAGTAGAGTATGACGCTCGAAAGAGTCGGCTTCTGCGGCCAAACGAGCTTGAACTGTCCGGCGGATTCCGCCAATAGTAGACTTCGAAAGACCGGGAAAAAATGGTGTTTTCATCATGAGCATTCCTTCTTGTTTTTGCTTACAATAAGTATGCTCTTCCCGTGTCTTTCATGACTCGGTTTTTTGCCCTGAGTCGGGCTTAACTAAGTGCCATTCCGCGTTGACCCCTTTTCTCTTCCTCAACCGAATTACCCCTTGCCTAAATCGGGCTGGACCTATCCGGGAGTCTATCAAGGCTTTGCGGGTTGTCGCTGGGGCTTCGGCAATGGTTTCTCCAAGAGTACAGTGCAAGTCTATGTCTGCGTCTTCGGGATGAGGAACCGGAACGGATGTACCAAAAGCAGAAAACATATATTGGGCAACATATTCCGAACATGTACCTTCATGAAGGTTTGGGGCTATCGTTCCTTGCACGGTCATATTTTTCTCATCTCCATGATTAGCTCTCCGTTCGGGACTATCGAGTCAAATGCCGATTCACGCTTTGGAACCGGATGGCTTATTATCTCTCCGTGCATCTATCAAGATGATGTCCTTTGAGTTTTCGATTCCAAGCAATCTAAGTGCCCTTTTAACCTTGGCAAATTCTGCCGGGTTAAAATAGATAATGACCTTGATCG
>JBCCGN010000084.1:0-2070 GCA_039029255.1 Pseudomonadota bacterium
GAGTTAGTGTTGGTTGTAGTAACTCGTGCCCGCTTATTCCTGGTTGATACATCTGTGTTAACATTCACAGGTGTTTATATCCGTATTCCATCGGCTCATGGGAAATTCAGTACGAATCTGACATTCGCAAAGGGCAGGCTAGCACCTATGAACAAAAAAGGTTCACGGAAAAGTGTGACAGTCACGCTCCCTCGGTTGGAGCTTTTGGGTGCTTCAACTTCCGCCGCGGCTGCCGAATTTTGTCGGAATGCTCTCGATAATCCGGAGATTCCCATCCATTTATTCTCTGATTCAGAATGCGTTCTGCATTGGGTCAATAGCAAGAAGGAATTGAAGCGGTTCGTTCATCGGAGAGTCGAGGCGATGCACACAGTCAAGAATTGTAGTTTCCACTATGTAGCTACCGGTGACAATCCGGCCGATGCTCTGACACGCGGTAAGAGTGTGAGCGAATTGACGAATGACGACCTGTGGTGGCATGGTCCTCAATGGCTATCACTACCTGGACAGGAATGGCCGAAAACGAATTTGCTTCGATCTGGAGTGATATTTTGCGTGAAGTCAAAGAAAAGATTCATTCAGAACCCGTATTTGTGACTGGTACGTCGGTCGTAACTGTGAATCTAGGCCCAATGGGTATCGATTTTAGTCGATTTTCCAGTCTGCAGAAACTTGTACGTATCACGTGGATGTGTCTGAAGTTTTTGAAGATCAATGTTTTCGATAAGCTTTCATCGGCATCAAAGATTCGTTTTGGGTCCTCTATTTTGGCCAATGTAGACAAGAGCTTGTCGGATCAGTCGTATCAAGCAGCTATACGATTGCTGGTCAGATCGGTGCAAGGCATGGCGTTTCGCAAGGAAATTTCCACTATCGATCGGGGTGCGAAATCTCCCTTGATCAGTCAGCTCAATCTGCGTCTGGATTCAACCGGAATTCTACGTGTTTTTGGTCGATATCATCATGCAGATTTGCCTGAATCGGCAAGGTGTCCAGTTCTGTTGCCGAAAAATCATGAGTTCTCAAAACTCGTCGTACAAGACGTTCATGTATCTAATAAGCACATCGGCGTTTCTCACACCCTTAGCGAATTGCGGCGTTTCTATTGGATCCCGCTGGGTCGTTCATATGTTCAGAAGGTTTTGCATCGATGCCGTACCTGCAGGGCTTTTAAAAGTGCTCCTACTTTCCGGTTACCTGAAATGCCTCCTTGGCCAAAGGAAAGGGTGTGCCGTTCTGCTCCATTTCAGTTCGTCGGTGTTGATTATTTCGGGCCGATGAAGGTGAGAGTTGGCAGTGAATTGCAGAAAATGTGGGCATCGCTGTTCACTTGTCTGTCAACCCGTGCAGTACATATCGAGCCGGTCCTAGATTGTACGTCTGCAGAATTCTTCAATGCCTTCCTGCGGTTCGTTTCCCGGCGCGGTTATCCTTCCCAGATCATATCTGATAATGCGGCCCAGTTCCAGTTAACCCACATTCTGGCAGATAAAGCATGGAAGGAAACCCCTGAGGATCCATCTATCGTATCCTATTTGGCGCGAAATGGAATAAAATGGATTTTTATTGTAGAGTTGGCTCCATGGCAAGGCGGCCACTATGAGCGTTTAGTCGGCGTAGTTAAGTCCGTGCTGAAGACGGTCGTAGGCGGACGTTTGCTGTCGTGGTCGGATCTAGTGACGCTGATGGTCGAAACAGAGTCTATCGTGAATTCCCGTCCCATCACATACGTCAATAGTGCGTCCGACGAGAATTTTGCAATTCTTCGGCCGGTCGATTTTCTTCTCTTTCGACCAGTAAACTCCCCTCCTCTCATTGCATCGGATTTCCCTGTTCGAGACCTGGGCGACGCCGGACGACTCGCATCACTGTGGAAACAGCGTGAAAGGTACGTTCAGCAGTTTTGGGCTGTCTGGTACGATCATTACTTGCTCAGCCTCAGAGAGCGGGCAAGCATGTTCCACAAGTCACGTCGTAATCGGATCGATCGTATTCCTAGCGTGGGCGAAGTCGTCATAGTAAAGGATGATAATGCGCCCCGAGGATCATGGAAGCTAGCTCGGATTTCGA
>JBCCGN010000085.1:0-1607 GCA_039029255.1 Pseudomonadota bacterium
AAAAGAAGCTTAAATGAAAGCCACCGGACTACATGTACTCTGCCCTTTCACCTCTCTCTCTCAACAAGCACGTACAAAAAAAGCATACAATGTCACTCATTGCCCCCAAATAAGCCACACACAAATCTGGCATACTAGTAGTCAAGGTACATCTCAGCGTTTGTTGTCATCACCACAGAACGAGCAGAGAAGTTAGGTTCTCTGTCTATCCAAGAATGGGTACCAGGGCGGCTGGCGGGGTTCGAGTGGAGAGAGAAAAGATATTCGTCCTCTCTTGTGTTTGTGTTGCTATGCCCTCGCTGGCATAGCTCTGTGTATTGTTTTCTGGTATGGATCCAGGCATAATAGCGCAAATGCAGTGTGCGTGCAGGGGTTAAGGGGAGCCATTGACAGGGCAACAAACCATTCCATTAGTACGTGGCCCACTTGCAATTGCAGATTCTCTCGGGGGAGATGATACTCAGTTGGAGTTTCTTTTCCAAAAGCTGCTGTTCTACTGACATTTTATCAGTTCTATGCAATCGAACAAGGACGCAAAGTCCCAAAAAATACTATTAATGGATGGGGCATCAACAATCACCAAGCAGACAAGGTCCGACTTACTTGATACATGTAGTGGAGAATGTAATCGAATACTCCATCGTCTTGAATAATCACAAGTTGGGCATTTTTTTGGGCGCAGGAACTCGCCGCGGAGGAATATGTCACAGTCGGTGTTTCAAACGAGTAGCACTCATTGCCGAAATCCAGAGGGCTTATGATGAAATGGCTGCAACCGATGATTGGGTGACAGCCGGTGTTGAACATGATCTTAGTTTTCATCGGGCCGTAGCTGGCGCGACTGACAACACATTTATGTTGGAAACAGTCATGTTCATTGCGCAGCATTTGAAAGAGAGCATTCGCCTCACACGCGCCTCTAATCCCGAAAACGCGGCGGCGATCGAAGAAGCCACGCTCCTTGAACATCTTGAGATCTTACAGGCGATCCGCGAGGGCGATCCGCAATTTGCGCACCAGGCGATGTCAACCCACATTGTCAATGCCGCCGCGCGAATCGGCCTGTACAATTTACTCGGCCCGACGCCTGCCGAAGAAGGCGATAGCTCACAAATTTAGGAAACGTAAATGTATCTGAAAAAATATGACTTGAAAGGCCGATTGGCGGTCGTGACGGGCGGTAGTCAAGGAATCGGTTTCGCTTGTGTCGAAGCACTGATTGAAGCCGGTGCAAAGGTTGTGCTGACAGACGTCAACGATGAGGCTGTGGCTCGCGGTTGCGAGAAATTGGCCGACAAAGGCGAAGCTGTTTCCGGCCATACCATGGATGTAACCGACACATCCGCCGTCCATGGGCTAGCTGAAAAACTACGCAGTGACGGCAATCCCGCCGATATCCTGATCTGCAATGCCGGTATCGCACAAGCCGGTTTGCCGGTCGAGGAAATGGATGATGCCGCCTGGCACAGAATGATTGATATTAATCTGACAGGCGTTTTCCGCTGCTGCCGTGCCTTTGGCAAAGTGATGCTGGAAAAAGGAAACGGCACGATAGTTAACATCGGATCCATGTCCGGAGATATCGTCAATCTGCCACAGGAACAGGC
>JBCCGN010000086.1:0-1440 GCA_039029255.1 Pseudomonadota bacterium
CGATGACTTGCCTTCCGATGGCTCTGATGATGTCACCAATATCGTTCGCATTGCATTTTCTGTTCCGGTGAACTGGATTGATGTTCGCAGGGATCGATAGGCTTCTGACACCGAAGATTTATTGTCAGAAAATGCGTTATGCAGCTCTTCCTGATCGACGAACGGGATTACGCCCAGTACAGGGAGCTTCAGTTCGGATTCTATCTGGTCTGGTACTGAGAATGTATTATTCATCAGTTCAAGCAGGTAGATAATGCCGGCCGCAAATGCAGCAAACAGAACCATTGCAAACATCAGATTGCGGTTCAGATTTGGCGTGTAGGGCCTTCTGGGTGTTATCGCCAAATCGACAATGGAGGCATTGCTGGAGCGTAGTTCCGAACCCACACCTACTTCATTTAACTTGTTGATCAATGTGTCATATTGCGAGCGATTTGAATCGACCTCGCGCTTCAGGATCGTGTATTGGATGTTCTTGTCCTGAAAGGTGCTTTGTTCGGCTTCCAGCTGCGCCAATTCTTCCTTGAGCGCGGTTTCTTTTTCCTTGGATTGTTCAAACTTGATTTCCACCGCACGAGCAATTGACGTAACTTCTGCATCGACCTGTTTTTGCAATTCGCCAATTTGCGAACTGAGCCTGATCATCTCAGGAAAACCAGGTTTCAGCGTATTGAGTTTTTCCTGATAAGTGGCTCTTAATTCGGCAATTTTCTGCTTAGTTGTCTGGATGGATTCGCTCGCAAATACCTGAGGTAAAGAGCTAGCATTTCCTGCCCGCACTTGTTCGACGTCGCGTTGCGCATCGAGGCGGTCCTGAATTGCCTGGCCAAGAGCGGCATTGATCTTTGAGATGTTTTCCGAGATCAAGGAGGCGTCACTGCCGGTAACTGTGATTCCGGCTTCCTTTGCATAAGCGACAAGTGCTGCCTCGGACTCCTGCAGTTTGGCCTTGGTTTCAATCACCTGCTCCTGGATGAATTGCCTGGCCAAATCCGAGGTTTCGCTGGTCTTGTCGACCGTCTGATCGATATAGCTTCGCGCTACCTGGTTTGCTACCATGGCCGCGTGCTCGGGAGAAGCGTGGCTGAAGCTAATATTCAGAATCGACGTGTTTCGTACAAGCGCGATAGCGAGGTTCTCTTGCACGAGGCCAACGGCTTGGGCCTCCCGCTCCTCCGCGCTTAGCCCATCAATGTCTGCTTCTCTACTGGTACCTAGCGCCCGGTTTATCAGATTACTTAAGGAAAAAGTTGGGGTAGGCCCACCCCTCCACTGATGCCACCTTTTCTTGGTCCAATTGTAGCTCACCACAGCCTACAATTTGCCCAAGATACTTAACCCTGGACTTCCCAAATTCACACTTCTTCCTTTTAGCGAACAACTTATGAGCCACCAAGCGATCGAACACCCAAGTCAGGTGTCTTTCATGGGCCTCTTCAG
>JBCCGN010000087.1:0-1208 GCA_039029255.1 Pseudomonadota bacterium
GATAACGTTCAGGATAACCACGCCGCACGCTGCGGCTCAACAAAGTTTACGCAGGAGCGGGATAAAATGGGAGCCTGCGACCATCCCGCGACAAAGCCCGGACGCAACGCCAATCCGGCTGTGGTTCATCCAATTGTTATCCACGATTCGTCGCGTGCAGTTGATAGCGACCGGTCTCAATGTCCAAGCGAAACTCAAATTGAGCAACAAGCGCCTTGTGTTCTTCCAATGTTTGCAGCCCAGCAAACACTGCCTTCGAGGCTACACCACAGTGTTCGGCAAACTGACGCAGAAATACCATGCCTGCGTAAGGATCTTCGTCCAGCAATTCAAGAACACAGGCTATCGTAGGATCCGGACTTGCCGGCACGTCAATTGAACTGCGTCGAAGCTCCAATTCTTCGGTGAAAATCGAATTGTTGGTTCTTCCCGACCACAATCCTCCGATCGGATGTTGGGACCAGTAGATCAGACACCCCTGTCGTCGAATGTTACGTTGCAGTGCGAAGTCTTCCGGATTCTGGTGGACGAAATTCAGGAGAACCACGAGATTTCGGCGATTGGGAAACTGACGAGCATATTGTGCAATCGCAGCCCGCGCCTCATCTGGCTCCATATCAATCAGGTGGTTTGCTACTAGAACAGCTACCATTGGATCAAAGAGGAAAGATTCCGTTGGTCTGCAATCTGGAATCTCGTCAATTAAGTTAATCGCGTGTTCTATCCTCAATGACTGTCGCCTCCGATTTCCGACAGCCGTTCCGATGGCGGCCATATAGAAATGGCCAAGAGCAATGACAGTAAGCTGAAGCGCATTGCAGAAATCAAGTGGATAACGTTTAGGATAACCACGCCGACAAACAGCATCAGCGTACGTGTTGTTCCATAGCCTACCACAGCGGCAAACCGGCTGTGGTTCATCCAATTGTTATCCGGCAGCCTCACGAATCGCAAGTTTCCAAGCCGGATTCAATTGGTGCCTGCAACATGACAGCGCACGTTGAACCACACATCCAATTATCCGACAGCAAAACAGAAAAGCAAACAAATTGAAGCAACGAACTTCTGACCGAGCACGTCTGCCCGAACAAAGTTCATCAAGAACATGAATAGTCAGAGCAAGAAATATCGGCTGAGCAAGTGCGGGCCGGGGAAGCGCCATTAAGCGGACGAGCAAGAGCAGTCACGCAACGGCGAAGCCGGATAAC
>JBCCGN010000088.1:0-1174 GCA_039029255.1 Pseudomonadota bacterium
GACAGTGGACCAGCTCGTCCAGAACGTGTTTTTATCGAAGTCGGCGCCTGCTGCGTCGATTTGAGGTTTGCAATCGTACGGCTTACCTGGGAGAATCTATGCACCCCCCTTGCCCAAGGGTCTCGTGCGCCTTGGGTCGGGGTCAAAGTGAGGTTCAGGGTTAGTGTTAATGTAGGTTTGTTCGGAAAAGCTAGGGGTCGCCTGTTTTTATGATCGTGCGACTGCACTGAGATTCGAACCCATGACCGTTTGTATGATCATGCGACTGCACTGAGATTTGAACCCATGACCGTTTGGAGATGACCATCGCCATCGGAGCGACCGGCTGCCTACTCGAGTCTGGAATGTTTTGCGCCTCATGATGAGAAATGCACCTCATGATGAGAAAACGCGTGAGTGGAAGCAGCAGCTACAACAGCAGTCCAAAGACAGTAGAAGGGAAGTGCAGTCGAGACGATGCGACATGCGGGCAAGATCATGCTCGAGGTGTTCCTGTCCCCGTGCGATGGAACTCAGCCGTTTCATGCATTCACGATTCAAGTGAGCATGATGCCGATTCAATTTTCAAGTGAAAATGATGCCAGTTCCATGTATGTGTGAGCGGTTCGGGGGTGGCATCTCTGGCGGGCAAAGGGTCCACCGCGAACCGGCAAGGAGATGCCACCGGACGCATCACAATGTCATCACAATTTCAAACAGCGCCCCAGAACACGGTGCGGTAGGCACTCCGAACCCACGCAGAACCGGAATGCACCCCAATGCCCAGCGGAATGTAAGCGAACAGGCTGAATGATCATCAAGCGAAAAAGCGCAGTCTAAAATCAAGTGAAAAAGAAATGCTGCCTTCTCGGAGCCTCAGGGAACGAAATGACGCAAAACGATGTGTACTCTAAAACCAAGTGAAAAAATGACACCTGCGTCCCGGGCATTCCGATCAGCGTGATCGTTATCGCTAAAAGAGTTAATGCAGGCTTGACAAAAAGATCAATGGCGGATGGGGTAGGAGGTGTGATGAGGAAATCGTCGGTAGTAACAGCAAGGATGCTGTGCTGGTTGGCGTTGTTGAAGACAGAAGGGTCAGCGGATGTGGGGATGTATTGGTGGCGACGGAGGTGTTGTGTGAGGCCATCAGAATACGTCAATGCCGCAGTTGGCGGACCGTATAGGTTAAGAC
>JBCCGN010000089.1:0-1130 GCA_039029255.1 Pseudomonadota bacterium
GGAGGAAACCGAAACATGACAATCAAATCACAACTGAAAGCTTTGGCCTGCGCTACCGCCATGGTTACATTGATGGCTGGCCAGACACTCGCCGAAGAACGGGTTCTGAAGGTTACCAATTGGGCCGAGTATATCGGTGAAGAAACCATTGCGAACTTCGAAAAAGAATATGGCATCAAGGTCATCTACGACAATTATGAATCTGTGGAAGCGATTGATGCAAAACTGCTTGCCGGTGACAGCGGATATGACGTTGTTTCCCATGCAGCTTCACAGATTGCCCGCCTGGTTGCAGCAGGTGGCATTCTCCAGCCGGTAGACAAATCCAAGCTCGATAACTTCAAGCATATGGATGCAACCGTGATGGAACAATTGGCCGGGAAATGGGATCCGGACAATCAGTATATCGTACCGTTTATGTGGGGCACACACGGCGTGACCTACAACAAGGAACTTGTGCTTGAGACCTATCCGGATGCACCGATCGGTTCCATGGACATGATCTTTGATCCAAAGCACATGAAGGAACTTGCCAAGTGCGGTGTTTCTTTCCTTGATTCACCAACTGACATGATCCCTATGGCGCTCGCTCATTTGGGTCTTCAACCGGATTCAACCAACAAGGCTGACTATGCAAAAGTGGCTGAGTTGCTGAAGGAAATCAGGCCCTACATCAAGACATTTGACAATTATGCTTATCAGCGCATGCCGCAAAAGGAGTTTTGCGTATCCACAACCTGGGGACCGGACGGCCTGCTTGCAATGTCAGGTGCGAAAGAAGCAAATACAGGTGTTGTGCTCGAATTCTTCCTGCCAGAGGGCAAGGGCAAGTCAAACTTCTGGGTTGATGGTTGGGTAATCCCGGCTGACGCAAAGAATGTTGAAGATGCACACCTCTTCCTCAACTACATGATGCGGCCTGAAGTGGGTGCAGCTGACAGTAACTTCACCTGGTATGCAACTGCGAATGCAACAGCAAAACCGGATATCGATGAAGAAGTGACATCGAGCCCTGCTGCTTATCCAAGCGTTGATCAGGTAGCAAACATGTACACGCTTAACCCGTTGCCTCCACGTGCCGAGAAAGTACGCACCAGAACCTGGACCGACTTCAAAGCTGGCAACTAAAC
>JBCCGN010000090.1:0-1085 GCA_039029255.1 Pseudomonadota bacterium
AACCGGAGAAGTTTTTGCGGAAGCCCGCGTGGTTCACATGGGACGCAAACTCGCTACCTCGGAAGGTACCTTGAAAACTGCAGATGGAAAGCTTTTGGCTCACGGAACGGAAACCTGCGCGATTTTCAATCCGCTCGAAGGCTAACAGGAATAGGCTTATCCGATTGCTGGCCGTTCCACGGATTTTTCCTGGATGGGCCAATGAACAATAGCCGCAAAAATTCCAAGTGCTACACCCAGCCACCACACGACATCATACGAACCGTATGCATCGCGCAGGTATCCGCCATAATAGACGCCGAGGAATGAACCAATCTGGTGAGAGAAGAAAACAATTCCGCCCAGCATGCCGAGATGGCGGGTGCCAAACATCACGGCTACAAGTGCATTCGTAGGCGCAACCGTTGAAAGCCACAACAGACCCATCACAATTGAAAAGACGATCACCGTGGTCGGTGTAGGTGGAATAAGCAGGAACAACGAGATTACAATTGAACGCCCGATGTAGAGGTAAACAAGCATCATTGGTTTTGAGTATTTCTGCCCCAACACTCCGGACGCCAAAGATCCGAAGATGTTAAAGAGGCCAATCAGAGCCAACGCCCAACCACTTACAGACAGGCTCATACCCAGATCATTAACGTATTTGGGGAAGTGAGCCGTAATAAACGCAACCTGAAATCCGCACACGAAAAACCCTGATATCAGAAGAACATAGGATTTGTGCGACAGTGCCTCGCGTAGGGCTTCAGCGATCGTCTGGTTCATGTTTTCAATGGCAACGGTTGCACTCTTGGCATTTCCCTTCAGCGGGATCGCCAGAACAGGGATCGCAAGCATCAGAGCTGACATGATCAGCAGGGAGCTCGACCAACCATACGCCTCAATCAGGACAACGGAGAGCGGCGAGAAGAAAAACATACCCGCTGACCCGGCTGCCGTGCCAAATCCGAACACCATGCTCCTTTGTTCAGGCGCAACATTTCGGGCGAATACAGACAGTATAATTCCGAATGAGCCTGCAGCGACACCCAGACCTACAAGAAGTCCGCCCCCGATATGTAACCAGACCGGCGCATCCGCCG
>JBCCGN010000091.1:0-1078 GCA_039029255.1 Pseudomonadota bacterium
AATGGAGCTTTTATGCCGCATTTATGGAGCAAAATGCCCCGTGCTCACATGCATCCCAGGAAGAAAATCCCACATTCAGAAGCTTGAAACTTGTTTCTCTTAGGCTTTTCCAGGAGTATTTTTCAATATTTTCTTTTTTAATTTGGTTTGGTTTTCATAGTATGATGAAGAGAGCTGCATTTTTCTTTGTTTCTGCTGCGAGAAGTTCTGGTATGCGCACCTGGGGTTGCACCAGCTCGGTCCTACACGTTTAGTAGCATAGAGATGTTTATTTTGTTACTTCAGTAGCAGTACATGCCCATCACTGTACAATTTTGCGCTTTTGTCTTCATTTACGGTCTCTTTGCCCTCTATACACCTTGCGCCGCTCGCGAAACATCATCGAGGCCTTGTTGTTGAAGTTCTTGTCGCCGGCAGATGCGCCCTCGTCGACAAGGTAATAGTCGAAATCGATTGCCATCAGGATGGCAAAGATCAGACGCGACCGCATTCCCGAGGAATAGGTGCGCACCGGCATATCGATGTAGTGGTCGAGTTCCGCAAAGTCGATGCAGAAGGCCAGCGTCTCGTCTTCGTCGCGGTCATAGAGACGAGCGATGTAGCGGACGTTTTCGGCCCCGGACATTGATGGGACGACGCCGCCATTATAGCCGACAGGCCACGAGATCCGTCCGTGCCGCGTGATGTTGCCATGATCGGGCCGCTCCAGCCCTGCCATCATGTTCACCAGCGTCGTCTTGCCCGTACCGTTTGGCGCAAGAATGCCGAGGTTGCGCCCGACATTCACCTGAAACGAGGCGTTGTGCAGGACAACCTTCTGGTACCCTTGGGTCCAGAATGACTTGCTGACATTGTCGAACCTGATCATGCGCTGTCTATTCTACCACGTCGCGACGGGCTTGTGTTTCAGATCCGTGGGAACCAGATAAAGCAGATATCGGCTGCCGCACGGGGTATCTCTCCGAATTTCGCTTGCAATACCGTTAAGAATGGCCCGATTTCAGGGCAATTGTACAGAAAGCGCCTAGATCGTGGCCCGCCTGACATGAATGGGAACTGAAACCGTGCTGGACAAGCT
>JBCCGN010000092.1:0-1041 GCA_039029255.1 Pseudomonadota bacterium
AGGCCCCGTCCCTGGACGTCAGAAGGTAAAGGCTCGCACCGGGTCGACCGGCCCGACGATTGATCGTGTTCATCAGGCGACGAATTCCGCCCTGGCGATAATGCGCGGCCAGGAGATCGAGTTCTTCGGCGACTGCAAAGGAGACTTGCTGGGTCAAAATCCGACCGGAATTGAAACCGATATAGGCGATCAGGAACGTCGCAAAGACCGTGAAGATCGCAATATAAATGGCCGACAGCTTAAAGGCTGTGGTTCGAACAAAGCCTAGGCGATTGCCCCGCCTGCTGACCGGCTCGGACATGTGTTACGGTGCGTCCCGCATGACATAACCGGCTCCACGCACCGTGTGGAGAAGCGGCTGGTCGAAGCCCTTATCGATTTTTCCCCTGAGCCGGGAGACATGAACATCGATCACATTGGTCTGTGGATCGAAATGATAGTCCCAAACATTTTCCAGGAGCATTGTTCGGGTGACCACCGTGCCGGCATTCTTCATCAAATATTCAAGCAATCGAAACTCACGAGGCTGCAAGACGATCTGATCACCGTTGCGCCGCACCGTTCTTGCCAGGCGGTCAAGTTCCAGGTCGCTTACCTTTGCACCTCTTCTCAACCTCACCATTCAGCTGCTTGTAGGCGTACATCTTCGGTCTGTTTGCAACAAGCTCCATCATGATTTTCCCGCCAAGCTCGTCTTTCATTAGGCCAATTACCTTCTTGTTCTTTCCGATGGGCAAAGGTCGAGCATCAGCTTCAGCGTAGTTTGAAGTATCAAATCTCGCCTCTACATCGTTTGCAATATCCCTGTAAAAATCCTCCGTCTGCACGTGATAAATCAGCGAATCTGTGTCCATGTAACAGAGATTGGCTCTGCCTCCATACTTGGTCTCCATAAAGTCATAGGGTAGCACAAGGGAAACATTAGTATAGTATAATCCCTCTGTTGAATTGTTTTAACCTACTGCATAAAGTAGAAAATTCGTTGGGAATTTAATTAGGACATAATTATCGTCCAAAATTTCTGACTAAATGTTGGACCCG